>NZ_JBPULF010000002.1:0-714948 GCF_051550675.1 Paeniglutamicibacter selenitireducens
GGGGGGCCCCCCCCCCCCCGGGGCCCCCCCCCCCCGCCCGGGGTCCGCCTGCTAGGCGGAAACCAGTGCGGCGTCGCGCACCGACTTCATGGCCACGGTCCACGGAACCAGCTGGTCAAGCACCGGTGCCAGCGAGGCGGCCTGCAGCTCGGTCGGCTTGAAGACGGAGAAGTTCTCGAAGTCGGTGAACAGGGAGAACATGCCGGTCTTCTGCACGTGCGCGACCTGCAGCTCGGAGAGGATGCCGCGCAGGTGCTCGACGGCGCGCACGCCGTAGGCCGAGCCGTAGGAGACGATGCCGGCGGCCTTGTTGGCGAACTCGGCGTTCAGGTAGGACAGCGCGTTGGCCAGGGCCGGGGCGACCGAGTGGTTGTACTCGGGGGTCACGAACACGAAACCATCGAACTCGGCGATCTTTGCTGCCCAGGCCTTGGTGGCGTCGTTCTGGTAGTTCTGGTAGGCGGCCGGGTAGGCCTCGTCCAGCAGCGGCAGCTTGAAGTCCGCGATGTCCACCAGTTCGTAGTCTGCGTCGCCGCGCAGCTGCGCCTGCTCCAGGACCCACTGCGCAACGCCTGCATTGTTGCGTCCGGGGCGGGTCGAACCGGTGATGATGGCAATCTTGGTCATGCGTGATCTCCTTGTACTGTGCGACGCGCCGGCGAACCGACTGACACGTCAACCAAAAACTTGATGTTTCAATCATGATGCGAAACAATTGACGTGTCAACAACTGTGAGGAATTGTGAGGAGCACCATGGACGAGCCCCGCTGGCTCAGCAGCCACGAGCAGGAACTCTGGCTCGAGTTCCGCGAGTTCCTCTGGGGCTACCCCAGCGCGATGGACCGCCAGCTCAACCGCGATGCCGGGCTGTCAACCGGCGAGTACTCGGTGCTTGCCGCCGTCTCCGAGGCCGCCCCGGGCCGGCTGCGCTCCGGGGACCTGGCCAGCACGCTGCAGTGGGAACGTTCCCGGCTCTCGCACCTGCTGCGCCGCATGGAGGCCAAGGGGCTCGTTGAACGCTGCGCGGCAAGCACCGACGGGCGTGGCCAGGAGATCAAGCTGACCGACGCCGGGTGGGACACCATCCGCGCGGCGGCCCCCGACCACGTCGAGTTCGTGCGCCGGTCCCTTTTCGACCCGCTCGATGCCGGCGAGCAGGAGCAGCTGCGTTCCATCCTCACGAAGGTCCGCGCCGCCGTCGTCGAACGCGATCTCTGGTAGCCCGCCGGCCGCTGCCCGCCGGCCGCCGGCCGCCGGCACTTTTCCACAACCCGCGCACCGTCCGGACCTGCCGTGGCGCGCCGTGCGCATGCTGGGTGCATGGAAACAGCGCAATTCGTCGAATCCGTCGCGGGTCACCCCGCCGGCCCGGGCCACCGGGCGGCCCCGGACGACACGCTGCGCGCCCTGCTTGTCGCGATGCGGATGTGCGAGGCACTCTGCGAGGAAATCTCCCGGGACACCGGATCGCCCACCCGCGCGGCATTCCACGCCACGGTCCTCGAGCGGCACACCCAGCGCATGGAGCTCGCCCAGATCCGGGCCGCGGGGACGGCACAACGCACGCTCATCCACGAGCTGCCGCCGGAAACCCTGACCGCGCTGCGCACCGTGGCCGAGGACCCCGGCGACTACATGCTGGGGCGCTGCCCGTTGCCGGAGGACCCGCGCACCGTCCCGACCGGGCGGCTCGAGTTCAGGAACACCCCCGAGGCCCTGCAGCGCATGCTGGGCATCACCTACTTCGAGGCCCGCGACCGGCTGCACGCCGCCTGGTTGCTGCTGCCGGGGACCGACGTCAACGGGATCCCGCAGGGACCGCGCTTCCCGGTCCTGGCCGGGCAGCTGGACGCGGGCGCCGCCCGCGTGAAGGATGTTGCCGCCGCGGCCCGCAAGCTGGACCGGCTGCGACCCGGCATCGAGGCCCGGCCCGATGCCCGCGAGCTGGCCGGCCGCGTCGAGGAACAGGTGGCACGCTCCGTGGCCGAGGGCACCGCGCGGGAGACCGGCAAGCTGTTCGACGCCATCGCCGACGGGCTGGACGCCGCCGCCGAGCAGCCGACGCCGGAGGAGGTCCGCACGAAGACCGGCGTCTTCATCACCCGCCGCACCCGCCACTTCACCTACCTGAACGTATGCCTGGCCAACGACGACGCCGAGATCCTCCTGTCGTTCTTCGCCCGGTCCGACAATCCGCGCACCCGGACGGGCACCGGCACCGGCGAAACCCTGCCGCAGCTGCCGGACTTCGACTTTTCCGACGCCTTCAAGAACCGCTTCAACTCCACGATCCCCGGCGCCGACGGGCTGAGCGCCCCGCAGCGGCACCTGCAGGGTCTGGTCAACGCGATGCGGTGGCCCGGCCAGCCGGCCGGAGGCACCGATTCCCGCGGCCAAGGCACCCGGGGCCAAGGCGCGGGCCCCACCGGCGCCCCGCCCGCCGCCCGCCTGGTGGTCCTCATCCAGCTCGATGTCCTCATGGGACTGGCCCGCGGCGCGGGATACTCTGCCCACGGGCTGGAGATCCCCGTCGGCCGGGTGCGGCGGATGCTCGCCAACGACGGGGTGATCCCCGTGGTGCTCGGCGGCCGGGGCGAGGTCCTGGACGTCGGACGGGAAAAACGGTTGTTGCCCGGACCCCTGAAGCACGCCGTGCTGGCCCGCGACGGCGGCTGCCTCTACCCCGGGTGCACCGTCCCGCCGGAACTGTGCGAGTTCAACCACATCGTGCAGTGGCAGGACGGCGGGGCGACGAGCGTGGCCAACTGCCATCCGGCGTGCACCGCCCACCACCACATGATCGACAACGGCGAGTTGCGGGTCGTGATCCACGACGGACTGCCGCACGTGGTGCTGCCCCGCTACCTGGACCCGGAGCAGGTGCCCCGCCGCAACACCCACTGGCAGCCGGCCAAGCCCACGCTTTTCTAGCCGCTCATCCGGTGCGCTGCAGCGCGGCCCAGCCGTCGGAACTGCCTGCCGGATGGCCCACCCCGTCCCCGGGGTCCGCGCCGCCGTCCACGCCGTCGACGTCCTCGGCACCTTCAGCGCCGGCCGCAACCAAGCGCGCATACGCGCCGCCGGCGACCCGCAGCCGCCCCGGGGTCCCGCGCTCCAGGATCCTGCCGCCGGAAAGCACCACCAGCTGGTCGGCGTTCTCCACCGTGGAGAGCCGATGGGCGATCATCAGCGTGGTGCGGCCGACCGCCAGGCGGTCGAGCGCCTGTTGCACCAGCGCCTCGGTGGCGTTGTCCAGCGCGCTTGTCGCCTCGTCAAGCACCAGCACCCGCGGGTTGCGCAGGATGGTCCTGGCGATGGCCAGACGCTGCTGCTCGCCGCCGGAGAAGCGGTGGCCGCGGGCACCCACCAGGGTGTCCAGCCCGTCGGGCAACCCGGCGACCAGGTCGGCGATCTGTGCGGAGGCCAGCGCCTTCCACAGCGTCGCGTCGTCGGCGTCGGGGTCCGCCAGCAGCAGGTTCTCGCGGATCGAGGCGTGCAGCAGGTAGGTCTCCTGGGAGACCACTCCGACGATCCGGCCCAGCACCTGGGGGGCGATGTCCCGCACGTCAACGCCGTCGATGGTGATGCGCCCGGAGCTCGGATCGTGCAGGCGCGGCAGCAGGGAGCCCAGCGTGGACTTGCCCGATCCGGTGGGCCCCACCACCGCCGTGGCGGTGCCCGGTTCCAGTTCCAGGTCCACCCCGTGCAGCACCTGCGTGCCGCCGTCGCCGTCGCAGTAGGAGAAGCCGACGCCCTCGAAGCGCACGCGTCCCTGCACGCGCGCCGGGTCCAGCTCCGCCGGGTTCGCCGGCGCCTTGATCTCCGGCTACAGGTCCAGGTACTCGAAGATGCGGCTGAAGAGCGCCATCGCCGTGACCCACTGGACGCCCACGTTTAGCAAGCCCATGACGGGCCGGAAGATCGCGCCCTGCAGCGCGGTGAACGCCACGAGCGTTCCGATGCTCATGCCCCCGGAGGTCGCCGGGAAGCCGGCCGCGAGGTAGATGGCCGCGGGGATCGCGGCGAACACGATGCCCATGGTGGCCATGCGCCAGCGCCCGGCCAGCTGGCTGCGCATTTCCAGGTCGATGAGCCGGTGCGAGGAGGCGGAGAAACGCTGCACGTCGCGGCCCGTGGTGCCCAGGGTCTTGGCCAGGCGGATGCCGGAGACGGAGAGCCCCTCCTCGATCTGCGTGTACATGGCGGCCAGTTCCCGCTGCCGGGCGGTTGTCACGTCACGGCGCATGAGCGCGACCTTGCGCGATAGCCAGATGGCAGGCGGCAGCACCACCAGCGAGAGCAGGCTCATCCGCCAGGACAGCGCGGCCATCGCGATGGCGGTGGCCACGGCCGTCGTCAGGTTGGAGGCGATGGAGGTGGCGGTGGAGGTCACCACGTTCTGCATCCCGGCGATGTCGTTGGTCAGCCGCGACTGCACCTCTCCGCCGCGGGTGCGCGTGAAGAACCCCAGCGACTGGGCCTGCAGGTGCGTGAACAGCCTGGTCCGCAGGTCGTGCATGACCTGCTGGCCCATCTTCGTGGCCATCCAGGTTTGCACGACGCCGATCGCCGCGGTGGCCGCCGCCACGGCGACGAGCCCGCCGGCGAGCCAGGCCAGCAGGGCGGTGTTGCCGTGCGGCAGCGCGTCGTCGATGATGGCGCGGATCAGGAACGGCTGGGCCAGCCCGATCACCGAGGCGGCGGATATGAGCAGCACCACCACGGCGATGGTGAGCCGGTGGGACTTGAACAGGGCGGCGATCCGCGAGGGTTTCACCGGGTGGAGCTTGAGCTGCCTGCTGTCGGCGGGGTTCAGGCGGGCGACGGGGCCGCCCGGGCCTCCGCCGCGCACCCCGTGGGCGCCGGGCGCCGTGCCACCCGGACGGGCCGCACCGGAAACGGAAGTCGGTTCCACCATGGGCACCACCTTTCGTGGTGGTCGTGGGTGCGGGAGTCGCACCGCGTCATTGTTGAGGTTACCTCACTATGTGGCTGCCGGTCAAACGTGAAGTAGAGTTGATGGCATGCCAACCAGCGCCGACTCCCCCGCCCAGGGCGACCTCTCCGAACTCTTCCACCGCGCGTTCCGGTCCCTGCGGCACTCGTGGGTGGAGCAGCTGGCGCCCTTCGAACTGACCCCGCACCAGTTCCGCGCCATGCAGGCGCTGGCCCGCAGCGCCGCGGATTCCACCGCCGGCGAGGGGCTGCGGCTCAAGGACGTTGCCGAACGCCTGCACATCGCACCGCGCTCGGCCACCGAGGTCATCGACCAGCTCGAGGCCAAGGAGCTGGTGCGTCGCACGGCGGATCCCGTGGACCGGCGCGCCACGCTGGTCAGGCTCACCGACTCGGGGCAGCGGCTCTCCGAGAGGGTGCGTGCCGCGCGGCGCGGGCACACCGAGCAGTACTTCGGCCGACTCAACGCCCGGGACCGCGCCGAGCTGGCCCGCATCCTGACCCAGCTCGGCCCGATGTAGCCTCCACTCCGCCCTGCGCTGCCCCGGCATGGCACAGGGCAGCCCCGGTCCCGCGGCGAGATCGGGGACCCCTTGACACGCCACAGGGCGCGCCACCCGTTCCGCATCGTGCGGAACGGGCAGCGCGCCCTGGTGTCATGCCCTTGGTGTCGTTGACCCAGCGCCGTCGATCCAGCGCCGTCGACCCGCTGCTAGCCCTCGGACTTGCCGCGGCGCCAGTACCCCATGAACGCGACCTGCTTGCGGTCCATTCCGGCATCGCGCACCAGGTAGCGGCGCAACTCCTTGATCATGCCGGCCTCCCCGGCCAGCCAGGCGTAGAACGGCTGGGTGGAGGCGGTCGCGGTTTCCCACAGGATCGTTTCGTCGACGTCGACGTCCTCGGGTTCCGCGCCGGTGACCACGGCACCGGCGGCGGGGATCGCCACGGCGGCGCGCACCGCCGAGGCGAGCAGCTCGCCGTGCGGGTGGGACCCGCGCGGCAGCCACTGCACCGAAACGCCCGAGCGGGTGGACGAGCCCTGGATGTCCTCGGTGGTCGGGACCTCGATCAGCGCGTGCCCGGTGATGCCCGCCGGCAGCGACTCGAGGATCGAGCAGATCGCCGGGGCCGCCGTCTCGTCGCCGGCCAGCAGGATGCGGGTGGCGGTCCCGGGGCGGAACTCGATGCCGCCGTAGCCGGCGTCGCAGAGCGCGGCGTTCGGGCCCAGGACCAGCAGCTCGTCGCCCGGCTGGGCCTGCGCGGCCCAGACCGTGGCCGGCCCGCCGGTGAGCTTGCCTCCCTCCGTGCGCAGGTGCAGCACGAAGTCGATGTCCAGCTCCGGCTCGGCGCCGCGGTTGTCGCGGTGCCCGGCCGGGCGCAACGCCCGCGCCGTGTAGGTGCGCATGGATCCGCGTTCCGCCTCCGGCAGCGCCAGCCAGCGCCGGTACCACCCCGCGGCCTCGTCCTCTGCCAGCAGGGCACCGGGGCGCAGCGAGGAGAATTCCCCGGGCAGCCCGAGGCCCCGGGTGTTCCCGGGCGCCCCGGCGTCGTCCACGGGCACCGGCGGGATCATCAGCTTGATGCGCAGGTCCAGCGGCGCGTCCCCGGCACCGAAGTGGGCCAGGTCCGCACCGGCGAAGGTGACGCGTCGGAAGTTCTTCCCGACGTTTTCCACAGCGACGACGCGGGTGGCGAAGGCCAGCATCTCGCTGACCTCCTCGGCCCGGCGCAACGGCGCGGCCTCCGGCACACCGGCTTCGGCTGCCGCTTCGACCGTGGCTTCAACAAGGGGTTCATCCGGCGCCCCGGCGTCGTCCGGCTCCTGGGCTTCGGCGGGCGCCGGCGAGGGTGCTCCGATGCCGGTTTCCGGCTCCACCTCCGGGGGCCGCGTGCGGTAGATGCCGCTGGCGGCCAGCACGGACTCGGCGCGCAGCACGCGGTGCCTGCCGATCGGCAGCACCAGCGGGGTTCCGGCGACGGGGTCCGGGATGACCCGGCAGGGCATGCCGAACACGCTCTTGACAAGGTCCTCGGTGACCACCGCGGCCGGGTGCCCGGCAGCGACGATCTTGCCGTGCTTCAGCGCCACCAGGTGGTCGGCGTAGCGGGCGGCGAGGTTCAGGTCGTGCAGCACTATCACCACGGTGGTGCCGCGGGTGCGGTTGAGCTCGGAGATGACATCGAGCACCTCCAGCTGGTGGGCCACGTCCAGGTAGGTGGTCGGTTCGTCGAGCAGCAGCAGCTCGGTTTCCTGCGCCAGTGCCATCGCGATCCAGACGCGCTGGCGCTGGCCACCGGAGAGCTCGTCGATGGGGCGCTCGGCCAAATCGGCGGTGCCGGTGAGATTCATGGCGCGCTCCACGGCGGCCTCGTCCTCCGCGTTCCAGCGCTTGAACCAGCCCTGGTGCGGGTAGCGTCCGCGGCCCACCAGCTCGCGCACGGTGATGCCGTCGGGGGCGGTGGGGGTCTGCGGCAGCAGGCCCAGCAGCTTGGCGACCTCGCGCGCCGGGCGAGTGTGGATGTCCTGCCCGTCCAGCAGCACCTTGCCGCCGGCGGGCTTGAGCAGCCGGGCCAGCCCGCGCAGCAGCGTCGACTTGCCGCAGCCGTTGGCGCCCACGATGATCGTCACCTCACCTTTGGGCAGCTGCAGCGACAGCTCGTCGACAATGCTCACCGCGTCGTAGGCGAGCGTCAGGTCCTGTGCTTCAAGAAGTGCCATGTGTGGCCTCAGGTTCCTTCCTTGTTGGTGCGCACCAGGACCCAGATCAGGAACGGTGCTCCCAGCGCGCCGGTGACGACGCCGACTGGCAATTCTATGTCGGGAACGATGTTGGAGGCGATGAAGTTCGCGCCCACCACCAGCAGCGCGCCCATCAGCGCAGCCGATCCCAGGTTGCTGCGACCGGCGCACAGGCGGATCGCCAGCGGCCCGGCCAGGAAGGAGACGAACGCCAGCGGCCCGGTCACCGCGGTGGCCACGGCGGTCAGCCCGACGCCCAGCAGGATCAGTGAGAGCCGGGCCGGGCGCACGGCCAGGCCGAGCCCCGCGGCGGAGTCGTCGCCCAGTTCCAGGATGCGCAGCTTGCCGGCGGCCGGGACCAGCAACGGCAGCAGGACGGCCAGCGCCGCGGCCAGCAGGCCGGCGCGTTCCCAGGTGCTCGCCGAGAGGGACCCGGTGAGCCAGCGCAGGGCGTCCGACGCCGTGCGCACATCGGTGCGCGTGAGCAGGTACTGGATCAGCGCCTGCAGCAGCGCCGCCACCGCAATGCCCGCGAGGACCAGCCGCGGCCCGGTGTGCTTGCCGGCGTCGGCCATCGCGTAGATGAACAACGCCACGGCCAGCGCCCCGGCGCAGGCGATGAGCGAGAGCCCGATCCCCTGCGCTCCGAAGAGCAGCATGCCTGTCACCGCCGCGGCGGACGCCCCGTAGCCGACGCCTATCACGTCGGGGCTGGCCAGCGGGTTGCGCAGCATGCGCTGGAAGATCGCCCCGGAGGCGCCGAATGCGGCTCCGGCCAGCACGCCGACCGCCGCCTGCGGCAGCCTGTCCTCCCACAGCATGAAGGAGACACCCGGCACGCGCTCCCCGCCCAGGGCCGCCAGGAGGTCCGGCAGCTCGATGGGGCTGCGTCCGGCCAGCAGGTCCAGGGCGATGGCGGCCAGGATGCCGGCCGCGGCCAGCACGTTGAACACGGCCACGGAACCACGCCGGACGCGCTTGGCCCCGGGCTTGTTCCGGCGCTTGGACCCGCGCGGGCCACCGGTTCGGGAACCGGGGGGTTCCACAGGTGTGCGGTTTTCGGGGGCTGCGGCGCGCTCCACGTCGGGTCGGACACTCACAGGGACACCTTCCGTCCGCGGCGCAGCAACAGCAGGAAGACCGGGGCGCCGATCACGGCGGTCATGACGCCGACCTGCACCTCGGCGGGCGGGGCGATGACGCGGCCCAGCACGTCGGCCGCCAACAGCAGCACCGGCCCGGCCAGCATGGACAGCGGCAGCAGCCACCGGTAGTCGGAGCCGACGAGCGCGCGCACCGCGTGGGGCACAATCAACCCGACGAACCCGATGGGCCCGGCCAGCGCCGTGGCGGCACCGCAGAGCAGCACCACGCCCAGGGCGGAGATGGCCCTCCCGCGCCCCACCCGGAAGCCGAGCCCGCGCGCGGAATCGTCGCCGAGCGAGAGCGCGTTGAAGAGCCGGGCACCGGAGAGCACCAGCAGCGCGCCCAGCGCCAGGAAGGGCAGCACCGAGAGCATTTCCGGGACCTCCCGGGCGCCCAGCGTGCCGACCTGCCAGAACCTGAAGCGCTCCAGCGCCTCCTGGCCCACCATCAGCACGGCGCTGGTGAGCGAGCCCATGCCCGCCGCCATCGCGGCGCCGGCGAGCGCCAGCTTCATCGGCGTGGCACCCTCGCGGCCGAGGCTCGCGACGAGGTAGACAAGCACCGCGGCGGCTGCGGCCCCGGCGAACGCCCACAGGATGTAGCCCTGCAGGGTGCTTACCGCGAAGAAGTGGATGCCCAGCACCACGGCCAGCGCGGCCCCGGCATTCACGCCCAGGATGCCCGGGTCGGCAAGCGGATTGCGGGCGATGCCCTGCATGCCGGCACCGGCCAGGCCCAGTGCCGCACCGATGAGCAGTCCAGCGACGGTGCGCGGGACGCGGGACTGGACCACCGCGTGGTCGCCGTTGGCCGGGTCGAAGGCCGTCAGCGCCTCCCACACGGTGTGCGGGGCGATGCCGCGGGCTCCGACAAGCAGCGAGAGGAACACTGCGGCAAGCAGCGCTCCGAGCAGCACCAGGACGATCGCGGCCGGGTGCGGGCCCCGCCGCCGCGCGGGTCGCGCCTCGGCGGAAACCGTCGCTGCGGCCACCGCGGTGGGTAGATTCTGTCTCATCCCTCTGTCCCCGTGTTTGTCCCTGTGTTCTGTCTGTGTGCCGCCGCAGGCGCCCGCCGCGTGGTGCCGTGCTTCCCGGAGGCGGCCCCGGGGTCGCGCCCTAGACTGGCCCCATGAGCATGCAGCCCCACCCGGATTCCGTCCCCGCCGCGCAGGTCTCTTCCCTGGCCGCGGTCCGCCTGGCCCCCAACCCGGGTCCGATGTCGCTGGAGGGAACCAATTCCTATATCCTGCGCGGTGCCGGCAGCCGGGCCTCGGTGGTCGTGGACCCGGGCCCGGAGCATGCCGGCCACCTGGCGGCGTTGGCCGCCGAGTCGGTGGAGCTGGTCCTTGTCACCCACCGGCACCACGACCACACCGAGGGAATCGACACCCTGCACCGGCTCACCGGCGCGCCCGTGCGTGCGTTGCTGCCGGAGCATTGCCGCGGGGCGGATCCGCTGCGCGACGGCGAATGGATCGAGGCCGCCGGACTGCGCCTCCAGGTACTCGCCACCCCGGGCCACACCTCGGACTCGCTGTGCTTCCACCTGCCCGACGATTTCCGGCCCGGCTTCCTGCCCGATTTCCCACCCGACGGCGGGCGCCACGGGTCCATGCTCACCGGCGACACCATCCTGGGCCGCGGCACCACCGTCCTCGATGCACCCGACGGCACGCTGGGCGACTACCTCGCAACCCTGGAGCGCCTGGCCTCGGCGCCCGATGCCCTGGTGCTGCCGGCACACGGTCCCGTGCTGGCCTCGCTGCACCGTGTCGTTGGCCAGTACCGTGCACATCGCCTGCAGCGTCTGGACCAGATCCGCGCGGCCGTCGCGGGGCTGCGTGCCTCCGGCACCGTCCAACCCGGCATCGCCCAGGTCACGGATGCGGTCTACGCGGATGTGGATCCCTCGGTGCGCCGGGCAGCAGAAATCTCCGTGGCTGCGCAACTGCGCTACCTCGGAGATCGTGGCGAGCTCTAGCGGCTCGCGGCGTCGGTGGTTGTGGAGCATGCCCGTGCTTCCCAGGGTCCGCCTTGCCCCGGGATGGTGACCCGGGGCAAGGCATCGCCGGTTGGCTGCTACTTTCCTGCGACCGCCTCGGCGCCGGCCGCCAGCTTCGGAACCACCTTGTCGATGGCCCACTGGATGGAGAGCGGCGAGGTTGCCGATACGGCAAGCACGTCCATGTCGTTGTCCACGGCAACCAGTCCGCCCTTGGCGACGGCCGGGATCTGGGCGAAGAGCTTGTTCTTGGTGACGTCCTCGATGTTCGAGCCGGCCGGGATCCAGGTGAAGAAGATGTCGGATTCAAGCTCGTTTCCGCGCTCCGCCGACCACGGCAGGTAGAACTCGCCTTCCTTGACGTTCTCGTCAACGATCGGCGCCTGGGTCATGCCCAGCGCGGAGAGGAATCGCGGACGGTTGTCGCCCGAGGCGTAGAGGTTGATGCCGCCGTCTGCTGGTTCGAGGTTGCCCGCGATGAACGTGGTGTCCTTGAAGACCGGGTGGGCTGCGCCTGCTGCAGCGATGTTGCCTTCGAGCTCCGTCACCAGTGCCTTGGCTTCGGCATCCTTGCCGAGTGCCTTGCCGACCGCGGTGGTGACGTCCTGCCACTTTGCTGTGTAGTTCGGTGCCACCGGGCCGATGACCGGAGCGATCTTGGAGAGCTTGTCGTACTCGTCCTTCGTGAGGCCCGAGTATCCGGCGACGATCAGGTCCGGCTGGGTCTCGGCGATGGCGGTGAAGTTCACGCCGTCCGCTTCCGCGTACTGGACCGGCGCCTTCTCGCTGCCGATCGGCGCGCCGAGCTCTTCGAGCTTGGCGTCCTTCCAGTCGGTGGAGTTCTTGTCGTTGTTGCCCCAGACATCTGTGGCCATGCCGACGGGCACGACGCCCAAGGCCAACACGGCATCGGCGTTCACCCAGGAAACCGTTGCCACGCGCTCGGGCTTCTTGGGGATCTCGGTGGTGCCGTAGATGTGCTCGACGGTGACGGGGAACGCTGACTCCGTTGCGGCAGGCGAGGTGCTCGAGGCTTCCGGGGCGGCGCTACCGCATGCGGTCAGGCTCAGGGCAATGGCGGCAGCGGCTGCGGCGAAGAGGCCGGTGCGTCGGGAGAACTCCATGAAATAGATCCTTCGGTGACTCATACAAGATGCCCGCGCAAGCCATGGGGAACGCAACGTTACGCAAGCAGGTGACAAGTAAGGCTAACCTTGCTAAATCCAATTACGCAAAGCAAGATTGGCGTAATCGAGGCCCGGGATGGGGTCTCGGAGGGGAATCCGCGAGAAGTGGCGCATTCGCGCAAGCCAATAGTGACGAAGCTCATATCAATCACTGCGCTCGGACGGTGCCGAATGAATCGGTTGACGAAACGAGTCCCGCACAGTTCCGCCTCCGCCCCAGATCCAGTCAAACCACGACGCCAGCCGCGCCGGCCATGACCGTCACCTCGGAGCGCTCCCGTGAACGGCCGGTGAAACGGCTTCCTCGATGCCACCCAAATGCCACACGGCCATGGCATTCCCGGGGAACTGCCCGAAAACCTTACCGCCGACGGGGCAGCACCGGCACCACGCTTGTCGCCCAGGAATCAATTCGGAACGACACACATGCGCGTTCTCCCTGTGCACAGGCTCTTCTACGTTGTTCCGAGCCGGATCCACATCGGCTAGGATCCGATCAACAGGCGACCACGATCAGAACCAGGGGGGAACCTATGGCAGGGACCGTGTGGCTTTTGCGCCACTGCAGGATCAGCAATTTGCCCAACGTCCGCAAGGACACGCAGAGCATCATTACGATCGGGCTCTTCGACTCAGAAGAAGCGGCGCGCGAAGCCATAGCCCTCCATCGCGATGCCGAAGGCTTTACGGACTACCCCGACGGCTGGGACATTCGCGAACTGCCCCTGGATGTTTTGCTTGACGAACCCGTGACGATCTAGATGGGCGAACCGGCGAGCCGCCCCCTTTGGGGGATCTATCGATGGCAGAACGAACGCAACGAACGCGCAGGGCATGCCGACCTGCTCCATGGCGTGTTCACCACGCGGGACGCGGCCGACAAGGCGCTCCTTCAGCTACGGAAGCTCAACGGCCAAAGTGCCGGAAGAGTACGTGTCGAAGTAGAAATCATGGGCCTTTCCAGCGGATACCTGCAAGGATTCTTCGAATACGATCCGGCGGACTTCCGCAGGAAACCTAGACGTTCACGGCGCCCGAACCGGCACAAGGGATTCACTCCGGTGAACCAAGAACCATTCCTTTCATGACACGGCTCCGGATCTGCCGATTCGCACCGCCTCGACCCCACCGGGTCGGTGCCGCCCTGGCGGGCATCACGGCCTTGGAAAGGTTGCATAAAGATCATCACCGGAGTGAATGAATTTGTATGACATGATTTCCGAATTTTCAATCCACGGCACCCGTTCCACACCAAAACTCATACTTATCCGTGAATTGAGGGTAAGTTTGCCCACATCTTGAACCTCGGTCCACTGCTAATAACTATTCATTGACCTGCATATTGCGGGTCTTTTCGTGGTTTCGGGTTGGTCCAACCCCGAAACCGCCGGCTCCGGGGGATGCGAAGATTCTCTGCATGACCACGCGAAACACTGCACAGGGCACGAGCAGGCCCACGCTGCGCCAACAACTCGGCGCGCGCAAGCCGATCGAGGCCTTTATCGCCGAGGCCGGTAACGGAACCGGCGAGGGGCCCAAGCTGCGCCGCACGCTCGGATTGCTGCACCTGACCATGATCAGCGTCGGCGCCACGCTGGGCACCGGCATCTTCGTGGTGCTTTCTTCCTCGGTGCCGATGGCGGGCCCCGCGGTGTGGATCTCCTTTGCAATCGCCGGGCTGGCGGCGCTGTTCGCCGCGCTTTCCTATGCGGAAATGGCCGGTGCCGTGCCGGTGTCCGGGTCGAGCTACACCTATACCTACGCGACCATGGGCGAGGGCCTGGCCTGGATCTGCGGATGGTGCCTGGTGCTCGAATACGCGGTGTCGGTCGCCGCCATCGCCGTGGGGGCCGGCGAGTACCTCAACGAGATGGCCCGCACCATGGGCATCGACCTGCCCGCGGCGCTGACCAATCCCCCGGGCACCGACGGCGGCGTGTTCAACATCCCCGCGCTGGCGATCGTCCTGTTCGCCACGGTGCTGCTGGTGCGCGGAACCCGCGAATCCGCTGTGGTCAACACGGTGCTGGTGTTCATCAAGATCGCCGTGTTGCTCTTCTTCATCGTCATCGCCTTCAGCGCATTCACCTCCGGGAACTTCGATCCGCTGCTGCCGATGGGCACCGCGGGCGTCTCCGCCGCGGCGGCGCGCCTGTTCTTCTCCTACATCGGCTTCGACGCCGCCTCCACGGCCGGCGAGGAGGCGAAGAACCCGCAGCGAGACCTGCCGCGGGCGATAGTGCTCTCGATGGCGATCATCACCGCGCTCTACATCCTGGTGGCGGTTTCCGCGATCGGCGCGCGTCAGTGGAACTGGTTCGAGGGCAAGGAGGCAGCGCTGGCGCAGCTGCTTGAGGAGGTCACCGGCCAGGGCTGGGTGTCGCTGCTCTTCGCCGCGGGTGCCGTGCTGTCCATCGTCTCCATCGTCATCACCGTGCTCTACGGGCAGACGCGCATCCTGGTGGCGATGAGCCGCGACGGCATGGTTCCGGCGGTATTCGGGCGCATTTCCAAGCGCAACGGCGCACCGGTGGCCGGCACCTGGATCACCGGCGGCTCGGTGGCGCTGGTGGCGGGCCTGGTGCCGCTGGGGCAGCTGGCCGACGCGACGAGCATCGGCACGCTTTTCGCGTTCTCGCTGGTCTCCCTTGCCGTCATCGTGCTGCGCCGCACGCAGCCGGAGTTGCCGCGCACCTTCAAGGTCCCGCTCTACCCGCTGACCCCGATCCTTGCCATCGCCTTCTGCGGCTACCTGATGCTGAACCTCGGCGTGACCACCTGGGTGGTGTTCGCCATCTGGATGGCCGTCGGCGCTGCCATCTACCTGGGCTACGGCCGCCACAAGTCGAAGCTTGCCGCCACGTGGGACCCGGCCCGGGCCTGAGCGTCCCGCCTACGCACGATGCCCGGCATTTGGGTGCCGGGGCTTGGGTACCCGGACCCGGACGGGCCTGCAGGGCCTAGTAGTAGACGGCCAGCGGGCCGCGAGGGCCTAGTAGTAGACGGCCAGCGGGCCGCGAGGGCCTAGTAGTAGACGGCCAGCGGGCCGCGAGGGCCTAGTAGTAGACGGCCAGCGGGCCGCGAGGGCCCTCGACAACGCTCACCGGGGTCTCGAAGACGCGGGTGAGGATCTCGTCGGTCATGATCTCCTCGGGGGTCCCGAACTCCACGACCTTGCCCTTCTTCACCGCGCAGATGCGGTCGGCGTAGTGGCCCGCGAAGTTGATGTCGTGCAGGACTATCACGATGGTGCGCCCCAACTCCTCGGCCGCGCGGCGCAGGTGCTGCATCATTTGCACCGAGTGCTGCATGTCCAGGTTGTTCAGCGGCTCGTCCAGCAGCACGTAGTCGGTGTCCTGGGCCAGCACCATCGCCACGTAGGCGCGCTGGCGCTGGCCGCCGGAGAGCTGGTCCAGGTAGCGGTTCTCCAGCTCGCCCAGGTTCAGGAAGTCGATCGAGCGGGAGATGATCTCCTCGTCGGCCGCCGTCAGCCTGCCTTTGGAGTGCGGGAAGCGGCCGAAGCCCACCAGCTGGCGCACTGTCAACCGGGTCACGAAGTGGTTCTCCTGGCGCAGGATCGAGACGATCTTGGCGAGGTCCTTCGAGGAGGTGGAGGCCACGTCGAACCCGCCGATCTCGATGGAGCCCTCGTCGATGCCCATCAGGCGCCCGACCATGGTCAGCAGCGTGGACTTCCCCGCGCCGTTGGGGCCCACCAGCGCGGTGATGCCGCCGGCCGGGATCCGGATATCGACGGGGCCGATGGCCACCTCGGTGCTGTAGTTCTTGGTGACGTCGGCGAGGGAGATCACAAGCGGCCCTTTCGGAGGATGAAGAAGAGGAAGACCGATCCGCCCACGACCTCGATGATGATCGAGACAACGCCCTGGGCGTAGAACACGTTCTTCATGATGAAGTAGGCGCCGGAGAGCACGACGAAGCCGGTCAGCACGGCCACGGGGAAGATGTAGCGGTGGTCGTAGGTGTCGGCCAGCTGGTAGGCCAGCGTCGCCACCAGGAAGCCGAGGAAGGTCATCGGGCCGACGAGCGCCGTGGAGACGGCCATCAGGATGGAGACCAGCAGCAGCGCGCGCATGACCTCCGCCTTGTGGTTCAGGCCCAGGTTGATGCTGGCCTCGCGGCCCAGGGAGACGACGTTCAGCCGCTTGGATCCCAGGATGAGCAGCGTTCCCGCGACCACGCACAGCGGGATCGCCACGGGGAAGTAGGCGGGGTCGGCATTTGTCACCGAGCCGAACAGGCGGGCCGTGAGGATGTCGAACTCGCTGGGGGTCAGCAGGCGCTGCATGAAGGCCGAGATGGAGCCCAGCCCGCCGCCGATCACGATGCCGACCAGCAGCATGATCTGCAGGTTCCCGTACTTGCCCGAGAGCAGCCAGCCGTAGAGCGCCACCGACAGGCCCACCATCACTGCCACCTGCAGCACGAACTGCGGAAGCCCCCGCACCGCGGTGACCCCGGCCGCGCCCAGCAGGAACACGGCGGTGGTCTGCACGGCCACGTAGAGGGACTCGAAGCCCATGATCGAGGGGGTGATGATGCGGTTGTTTGTCACAGTCTGGAAGCTGACGGTGGCGATGGCCTGGCAGAACGCGACGACCAGCATCACCAGGATGCTGGTGCCGCGCATTTCTGCGATCAGCCAGAACCCGCGGGACCCCGGCGGCATGGGGTTCTCCCAGGCCAGCAACCCGTAGCCGAAGCCCAGGGAGAGGAGAACCAGGATGCCCAGCACGATCCAGTAGCGCCGTCCCACGGCCCGGGTGGGCAGCGGGCCGGAGCTGCGCCGTACGGACCCCGTCACGGGGGGCGTGCTGCGCGGTGCGGCGTGGGTTGCTTCGGTAAGTGTTGTTTCAGGCATTTTTCCGCTGCCTCAGAAGTAGTGCGATGAAGACGACGGAGCCCACGACGCCGAGGATCAGCGAGACCGGGATCTCGAAGGGCATGATGATGGTGCGGCCCACCAGGTCGCAGACCGTCACGATCCCGATGCCCAGCAGGCACACCCAGGGCAGGTTGCCGCGCAGGTCGTCGCCCCGGAACATGGAGACGACGTTGGGGACGATCAACCCCAGGAACGGCAGGTTGCCCACCACCACCGTGACAATGCCGGTGGCGATGGCGATCAGCCCGGTGCCCAGCAGCATCACCTGGCGGTAGTTCAGCCCGACGTTGGTGGCGATCTCCTCCCCCAGGCCGGCCACTGTGAACCTGTCGGCCACCACGAAGACGGCGACACCCACCAGGGCGACGATCCAGAGGACCTCGTACTGCCCGCGCAGCACCGAGGTGAAGGAGCCGGCGAACCAGATGCCCAGGGACTGGAGCATGTTGGTCTGCAGGGCGATGAAGGTGGAGATCGCGCCGACCACCGCGCCGAGCATGATGCCCACGATCGGTACCGTGAGCGATGCCTTGAGCGAGACCCTGCGCAGGAAGAGGAAGAAGATCATGGTGCCGATGAACGCGGCCACCACTGCGGCCACCATCTTGGCCATGATGCTGGCCTCGGGGTTCACGATCATGATCAGCAGCAGGCCGAGGCCCGCCCATTCGGTGGTCCCGGTGGTGGTGGGTTCGACGAAGCGGTTCTGCGTCAGCAGCTGCATGACCAGGCCGCACATGGCCATGGCCGCCCCGGCCAGCACCAGGGCGATGGTGCGCGGGATGCGGGTGATGGCGAACATCTCCCCGCCGTCGTCGGCCCCGAAAATGTCGTAGACCCCGGTGAAGAGGGAGAACACCAGCAGCAGGCCCACCACGGCGATGCCGATCAGGAGCTTGGGTTCAAAGAGCCGCCCCTTGGAGCCGGCGCGGGTTGTTGTGGATGTCATCAGGCTGCAGCCGTTCCGGTCCTTACGCCAAACACCCGGACAGCGGCGGGCCGGGCCTCACGGCCGGGCCGCCACCATCCAGGTGCCTTGGGGGATGTAATTGTTACTTGCCTTCGAAGGCGTCGGCCAGCGAGTTGAAGTACTCGGTGTAGGTCTGGATGCCCTCGTTGGTGTAGGTGTCGGCCGGCATGTAGACGATGTGGCCGTCCTTGGAGGCCGAGACGTTCTTCAGCGCCTCGGAGCTGTCCAGGATTTCGCTGGCCGGCTTGTAGGCCGGGTCGTCGGCGGCGACGGCTGCGTCGCGGTCCATGGCCAGGATCCAGTCCGGGTTGGAGGCCGCGATGGCCTCGACCGAGATGTCGTCGCCCTGGTGGTCGGTGCTGGAGTCCTTGACCTCGAGTGCCGGGGTCAGGCCCAGGATGTCGAAGACGGGGCCGAGCGTGCGGCCGTTGCCCGGTGCCGCGTAGCCGATCTCGCCGCCGGAGGTGATCACTGCCATGACCTTTTCGCCCGGCTTGTAGGCTGCCTTGGCGCGGGCGATGGCCGCATCGAGGTCCTCGTTGAGCTTCTTGGCCTCGGCCTGCTTGCCGAAGACCTCGCCCAGCGCGGTGGTCTGGCGCTTGAGCTCGGCATCCAGTGGCTGGCCCTCGCGCGGATCCAGGTTCAGGATGGTGGCGTTCGGTGCCAGGGTGCCGAGCTTCTCGGCGTGGTCGGCGAAGCGCTGGCCGTTGACGATCAGGTCCGGTTCCACGGCGACGACGGCCTCGAGGTTCGGTTCGCGGTGGTTGCCCAGGTCCACGATCGAGGAGTCGGTCTTGTAGCCGATGGTGCCCGGCATCAGCGACACGGCGCCGGCGGTGAGCTTCACGCCCCAGGAATCCAGGGTCTCGAAGGTGCGGTTGTCCGTCGCCACGACCGACTTCAGCGGCAGCTTGATGGTCTGCGAGCCGTTGTTGTCCTCGATGGTGACGGTGCTGCCCGAGCCGGTGGCGCCGGCGGCCGGGGCCTCGGTCGAGGGGGCGCAGGCGGTCAGTGCCAGGGCGGCGACACCAAGGAGGGCGCCGAGGCGCAATTTCAGGGAGGACATAACTTCCTTCACGATCCTGCGGCCGCGGGGCAGCCGCTCAACTGAACTGGTTCGCGTTTCAGCTTAGCCTAGCCTCACTTGATTCCGAGCAGCGGCGGTGATGTTATTCGGCTCACACCGCCCGGCCGACGGTTCCCGGCGCCGCGCTCGCGGCCGTCGCATCCGACCAAGTCAACGGGCCTGAATCCGCACGACCCCGCGGCTAGCCGGCGCGTCCGACCTTGAGCATGCCGCCGGCCGAGGTCAGCGCGACGGCGCCGCGCACGGCCAGGGTGCCCGCCACCAGCGTGCCCAGGATGACGGCCACGGAGAGCGGTGCCATGATCATCGCCAGGCCCGCCAGCGGCATCACCAACACGCCGCTGACAACCATCGAGCCGACCCCGACGCCGATGACCGGCGCCATGACCGAGCCCGTGCGGGCCTTCTCCATGGTGGCGCGTTCGACGCCGAGCATGTGCAGGCCGGCGTAGAGGTCGGCCCGGTCAAGGGTTGCCGCGGCCTGGGTGATCGCCGTGGAGCAGGCCACCGACAGGAAGGAGACGGCGATGGTGATCAGCACTCCGGTCATCACGTCCGCGCCGATGAGCGCGTCGGGGCTGCCGGGGTCGGACTCGCCCGCTGCGGCATGCATCAGCGCCGCCCCGCTGCCGCCGACCACTGCGACGAAGCAGGTCATCGCGACGCCGGAGACCTGGCGCCAGGCCTGCGCCGGGTTCTCCAGGACCATGCGGGCGGCCAGCAACTGCTCCGGCCTTTCGGCACGCTTGAGCTTGGCCTTGCCGATCAGCCCCACCGCCCACGGGCCCACCAGGTTCAGTGCGCCGAGACCGAGCGCGAAGCCGCCCAGCAGCACCGCCACCATGATCGCCAGGGACTGGAACGCCGCCATCATCGAGAACGCCTGGTAGATGGCAAGAACCAGCACCCCGACGACCAGCGCGCGGATCCAGCGTGGCGCCGGCACCTGCGTGCGGTTGCGCACGCCCAGCGGGGAGACGATGATCCTGCGCAGCCCGAAGCCCGCGGCAAGCGCCGCGGTGAGCACGACGCCGGCGATGACCAGCGCCATCGCGCCCGGCGCCAGCCACATGGCCGTGCCGATCGCCGACCCCTGGAAGTGGACAAGCCCGACGAACGGCGCGGCGCCCGCATAGAGCACGGTGCCCGCCAGTGCCCCGGCCAGGGCAACGGCAGCGGACTCGACCACGGTGATGGCCACGACCAGCCCGGGGGTGCCGCCGAGCAGGCGCACCGTGGAGAGCCGGCGGTCCTGGCTGCGGGCCGAGAGTCGCGCGGCTGCGGCGCCCAGTACCGCCAGCGGCACGACCAGCAGGACCACGGCCAGCCCGGCGAGCATCAGGTACATTCCGGTCGTCTCGTTCTGCACGCGGGTGAAGGAGAGCGCACCGGCGGTGACGGTGAGCACCAGGGCGGAGACCAGCGCGTAGGCGCCCATGGTGAGCAGCATCGGCGCGCGGCGTTCGCGGCTCGGCTTGCCCAGCAGCCAGGCCAGGGACAGGGCGCGCATCACTTCGCACCACCCGCGGCGCTGTGCTCGGCGATGATGCGCCCGTCGCGCAGGCGCACGATCCTGTCGCAGCGGGCCGCGACGTCGGCATCGTGGGTCACCATGACCAACGTGTTGCCGCGGCCCACGGTGGAGTCCATGAGCACACCCAGCACCTCGGCACCGGTGGCCGAGTCCAGCGCGCCGGTGGGTTCGTCGGCGAAGGTCACCCGCGCACCGGTGACCTGGGCGCGGGCGATCGCCACGCGCTGCGCCTGGCCGCCGGAGAGCTGGCCGATGCGCCGTTCCTCCATCCCCGCCAGGCCCAGGGCCGCCAGCCATTGCGTGGCGCGCGGCAGGGCTGCGGCCCGGGGCACGCCGTTGATCATGAGCGCCATCGCGACGTTCTCCACGGCGGTGAGTTCCGGGATCAGCAGCCCGGACTGGAAGACGAAGCCGAAGGACTCGCGGCGCAGCCGGGAACGCTCCCCCTCCCCCAGCGTGGTGATGTCCTGCGGGGCACCGCCGGAGCCGGCCAGCAGCACGGAGCCCGCATCGGGGCGCTCGATGCCGGCCAGGGTGTGCAGCAGAGTGGACTTGCCCGAGCCCGACGGGCCCATGATGGCCACCGATTCCCCGGCCTGGATCTGCAGGTCCACGCCGTCCAGCGCCAAGGTCGATCCGTAGGCGCGGCGCAGGGCCCGGGCAATCAGCACGGGATGCGGGGACGGGGTCGTTGAAGCGGTCGCTGCCGGGTTCGGCGGGTTTTCGGGTGCGAGGTTTGCGTCGATCATGCCACAAGCATTTCAGGATCCGTGCCGCCGGGCATCGGAGCGGATGATGAGATGTGCGGGGGCGTCCCTCCTACCTAGGGTGGAGAAGCAGGCCCGCCGCAGGGCACTCAGCGCGATCCCCCGGCCTGCAGGTTCCGGAGGAAGCCCAGCGAGTCGGCCGCCAGCGCGTCCTGGGTGCTGGCCAGCGGGCGCCAGATGGCTGCGGCCGCGGCCAAGGATGCGTTCTCGCCGGTGAAACTCTTCACGCACAGCGGTCCGGCATACCGTGCCACGTCCAGGGCGTGCAGGAACGCGGGCCAGTCGAAGTGGTCGGCACCGACGGCACCGCGGTCGGTGCCGCTGACCTGCACGTGGGCGATGTGCCCCACTGCCCGGGCGACGGCCGCGGCGATGTCGCGCTCCTCGATGTTCAGGTGGAAGGTGTCCAGGGCCAGGCCGAGTCCCGGGCCCAGCAGCGGCTCGAGCGCGTCGAAGGCCTGCTCGACGGTGTTCAGCAACGAGGTCATGTAGCGGTTCAGCGGCCCGACGGCCAGCGTGACACCGCGTGCTGCTGCATGGTCGACCAGCGGTGCCAGGCTGGAGCGCAGCTGCAGGTAGGTGGTTTCCCGATCCGGGTAGCCCGTGGCCCGGGTGCGGCCCGTTTCGACGTGGAACGGGCCGGCCACGGTGGCCGCACCGAGTTCCACGGCCGCGTCGATGGCCCCGCGCAGGTAGTCCTGCGTGAGGGATATTTCCCCGGGCGGGGCGTCGGCAAGGCTGCGCCCCGGTGACATCGTGCCGACGAGGACGGGGGTCAGCGCGTACTCCTCGAGGATCCGGCGGGCCGCCGCCGGGTTCCAGTCGCCGAGCTGCGCCAGCGGCAGCTCGATGGCGTCGAACCCCAGGTCCGCGACATGCGCAGCGGTTTCCCGTAGGGAGGCGTTCCCCAACCGGGCCGTCCACATCCAGGTGTTGACACCGATCAGGCGTTCCATGGCGAGTGGCTCCCCTCCTGTGGCCTGGCGGTCGCGCAAGACCCGGAACGGCCTCCCGCTTGTGGTTTCACACTACGCCCGGGCAGCATTCCCGGCGGCGTTCGCCCCGCGCCTTTCCCGCGGGAGAGTGCCCGCCAGCTGCGGCAACACCCCGCGCCACGGCCCCGGTTGGTCGATTGCGCCATTGTTGGGAAGAATGGGCGGGTGACTTCCCTGCCGATTGATGCCCCCGCCGCGCCCTGCCTGGGCCGGATCGTCGCGGACTCCGCCGACCGGATCGGTTGGCTGAGGGCCCGTTCCCAGGGCATCACCGCCACCGACGCTGCGAAGCTCTCGACCCCGCGCAGCATCCAGTCCGCGGCCTGGGACAAACTCAACGGGTCGAGCTTCGGCGGGAACCCTTACACCGAGCACGGGCGGAACCGCGAACCGGTGATCGCCGCCTGGGTGCAGGAAAACTTCGGGATCGCACCCTCCACGCAGCTCTTCCACGCGGCGGAGAACCGCATCCACCTTGCCACCCCCGACGGGTTGGGCATCCGGGACGGCGGCGCCGTCGAACTCTCGGAAATCAAGACCACCAACAAGCCCTTCAAGTCGATCCCGCGCAGCTACCTGCGCCAGATCTTCTGGCAGCAGTACGTGCTGGGTGCCGAACGCACGCTCTTCGTCTGGGAACCGCACGTGGACTTCGTCCCGACGCACGAGGAGCCGCTCACCCGCTGGGTCGACCGCGACGATGCGGAGATCGGGGACCTGATCGGCAAGGTCGACCAGCTGGTGGCCCTGCTGCAGCAACGCACCGCGGCGGCCCGCCGCCGCGAGGACTACGGGCCGGCCGCACTGCGCCTGTAGCCCCGTCAGTACGCGCGGAATCCAACCGGAGGACGCGGGTCCGCGCCGTGCGGCGGGGACGGCTGCAGCGCCACGCTGGAGAGCGCACCCCGCGGCGCCAGGTTCCCCAGGGTCAGGATCGCCGACATCGACTGGGCGTAGTGGCTGGCGATCACCAGGCCGAGCCCCGACCCCGCGTACCTGCCGCTGCTGCTGAATCGCCGCGGGCCCTCGCGCAGGAGTCCCTCGGGGTAGCCGGGTCCTTGGTCTGCGACGCTGACTGATGCTCCCTCCACCGTGACGCTCACGGTCCCGCTTCCGTGGCGGTGGGAATTCAGGACGAGGTTGGACAACACCCGCTCCAACCGGCGTTCCTCGACCAGGACGCAGACCGGCTCCACAAGCTTCAGTTCGCAGGGCTTGTCCTCCGGCAGGCCTGCGACAATCCGGGTGACAACCAACCCCAGGTCCGCCGGGACCAGGGTCGCGGCTTCGTCGGCGGACGTCAGGCGGGCCAGTTCAAGCAATTCCTCGATGAGGGTGCGCAGGCGCGTGACCTGGGAGCGCACCAGGGTTGCCGCGCGGCTCTCCTCGAGCAGTTCGGCGGAGCAGACAAGGGCCGTCAGCGGCGTGCGCAGCTCATGTGCGGCGTCGGCCGTCTGGGCCCGTTCCCGCTCGATCATCGCGGCCAGCGAGGACGCCATCTGCTCCATGGCAAGGCTCATGGTCGCCACCTCGTCCCGTCCGTCGACCCCGATCGGCGTTCCAAGTTCCCCCTGGCCGATGCGCCCGGCAGCACGGGCCGCGGTTCGTATGCGGCGGGTCAGCTGGCTGGCGGCCACCCACCCGGTGATGGTGGCCAGGGCGGTCACCGCCAGGGCGCCCCAGAGCAGGACCTTGAAGAGGTTTCCCAGTTCCTGCCGCATGCCCTCGTCGGAAATCGACAGTGACAGCAGGTGCCCGTTATGGCTCTGGACGGCCCAGACATCGTGGCCGTCGTAGTAGGTCACTACCGTATCCGGCCGCGCGGCCTCGGCCAGGCCGGCCGGCAGGGACTTGCTGTCCAGCGACATGGAGGTCGGGACGGTGCCGGTGGAGGAATAGGTGGCGGCCGAGGCGGTAAGCACGGCCACGGCCTCCGAACGCAGGCGTTCTAGGGCGCCGGCCCCCGTGGAATGGACGGCAAACGAACCGAAGACCAGCACGATCAGGAGCGACGTCACGCTCATCAGGATCCCGGTGCGGAACCGCAGGGAGGCCCACCATCTCACCGGCTCCGCTCCCCTGTTGGCCGGCACGGGCGTGCGCCACTGGTGGTCCCTCATGTGCCGATCGCCCGGTATCCGGTGCCGCGCACGGTGAGGATCACGTCCTCGGAAAGCTTGGCGCGCAGTCGTTGGATATGCACGTTGACAACCCTCTCCTCCGTCCACCCCTGGCCACCCCACACATGCTCGAGAATCTGCCGACGGCTCAGGACCCGGCCCCGGTGGTCGAGAAAAAGTTCCAGGATCCGGAATTCCGTCGCGGTCAGGGCGATCTCCTCGGTGCCGTTGCGAACCACCATGGCCGCGCGGTCGACCTGGATCCGTCCGATCCGCTCGATCTCGCGCACCTCCGGCCTGGTGCGGCGAAGCAGGGCATGGATGCGCGCCACGAGTGCCGCACCGTCGAATGGCTTGGTGATGTAGTCGTCCGCTCCCATCGACAGGCCCCGCACCATGTCGGAGGTCAGGTCCCTGGCTGTCAGGAGGATGATCGGCAACGACGCATCCGAGCTGCGGACCATGCGGGTCAAGGTGAGGCCGTCCACCTCCGGCATGCCGATGTCGATGACGGCGACATCGGGGGTTTCGGCCTTCAACGCCGCAAAACCGGTGCGGCCGTCGTCGGCAGTGCGCACCGAGAAACCGTGCCGTTCGAGAATCATCCGGGTGGATTCGCGCACGTCCGCGTCGTCCTCGACGAGCAGCACACGCGCCCCGGAGCCGGGGGCCGACGGGGACGTGCGGTCGATGAATGCCTTGCTCACGTGGCCGGGGACCCCAGGGTCTCCGGACGCTCGGCGCTGCTGACGTCGTAGCTGATGCTGTCGCCGCCCTCCAGCCATTCCGGGCGGGCACCCTCGAAACGGACGGTCAGCCGCCCGTAGACCACCGCGGTTCCCGCGTTCCGGGCCTCGTCGGCCTCGACCCGCACCGGGTAGCCCTTCAGCATGCCCTGGGCACAGTTGGGGTCGCACTCCTTCTCGAAGTAGGTCCCGGTGGCCCGGGCCCCCTCCGAACCCCAGGATTCCCACCGAAGGTCATCCAGGGCGTAGGTGCCGTTGCCGCACAGGAGGGAATACGTGCTGGGCTGGCTGACCGCGTTCAGGCTGCAATCCAGGAGGTACGCGGCATCGCCTGCGGGCCGGGCAGCCTGCGGCGCGGAATCGGCAACGGCGATGCTTGAAAGTTGCCAGCCGGCGAAACACACCGCGGCAACCGTCACAAGCGATCCGGCGGTGATGGCCCGCCATCGGCCGGACTTCGGGGAAGGGCTAGAACCCATATCAACTCCTTGGGAAGACTGGAGCTTCAATCGTTCCAGTCCAAAGACACGGTCCGGCATCCTTCAGATCACGAACCAGACACGGAATGCTGCCGCAGCCCGGGCAGGGGCACGCGTGCGGTGCTAGACCGCGGGGGTGCCCGGGACCATCGGGTTGGGCAGCACATCCGGGTAGTCCCGGTGCAGCTCGGCGATCAGGTGCTCGCGCACGTAGTTCTTCAGGTCGAACAGGTCCCCGGGGTTGCGGGCGCTGACGGCGATCGTGACCTTCAGGATGCCGCCGATGGCATCCGTCACGTTCAGCGTCCCCACGCGGCCGTCCCACAGGTCGGTTGCTGCAAGCAGCTGCTCGGTGCGGGTGCGCAGGTGTTCGATGGGGGCGTTCCAGCCCAGGTCCAGCAGCACCGTCCCGTTGATCTCGGTGCTGCGGCGCGACCAGTTCTCGAACGGCGTCGTCGTGAAGTAGGTGGAGGGGATGATCATGCGCCGCCCGTCCAGCAGCACTACCACCACGTAGGTGAGGGTGATTTCCTCGATGTTGCCGCGCTGGGTTTCCACCACTACGGTGTCGTTGACTCGGATGGCGTCGGTGAACGCGATCTGCAGGCCGGCGAATACGTTGGCCAGCGAGGACTGCACGGCGAGGGCCGCGATGACCGAGACCAGGCCGGCCGAGGCCAGCAGGCCGGCGCCGAGTGCCCGGACCTCGGGGATGGTCAGCAGCGTGCCGGCGACCGCCAGCAACATGATCAGGGCTGTGGCCACGCGCCGCAGCAGCCCGACCTGCGTTTCCATCTTGGCCAGCCGGCGCGGGTTGCCCAGGTCCATCCGGTACTTGGCCAGCACCACGTCCTCGAGCAGGCCCAGCAGCACCACGACAAGCCACGCCAGACTCAACACGAGCCCCAGCAGCAGCAGGAAGTGCCAGAGCCTGATCCACTCGCTGTCCCTGACGGTGACGGCGAGGGCGACCTTGGTGAAGGCGAAGTTCAGTGCCCACCACAGGGGCTGGCGGCCGCGGGCCGCGTCCTTGGCCAGCTCGGGCTTGCTCCGCAGGGCCCGTGCCACCACGTAGGACACCACTATCGCGATCACAGCGGCGGCCACCAGGCCTATCCCGATGACGATCCAGGGACGGATGGGCTCGGGCAGGGCGGCGGTGTTGTCGAGGACGCCGTCGACAGTGCCCTCGAGGGTGTTGTCCTGGGAACCTGTGGCAAAAGGCAGCATATGCACTAGGTTGTCACATGCCCGTGGGTGAATCCTGAAAATCCGGCGTCCGCGTAGCGAATATCTCGTGCAGGTTGCAGTGCCGCGCGAATTCGGCATACCCCCTTGCGTGGCATCGGACATGCGCGCATCCTGTGCGTGCACCATCCGTTCCACCCTTCAAAGCGTGCAAGAAATGAACAAGAAATTCGCTGCCGGGCTCGCCGCCGTCCTCGTCGCAGCAGGCCTCGGCATCTCACCCGCGGCACCACCGGCCACAGCATCGACCGCCCCGTATTGCGGAATCGCTTGGGGTTCCTCGGCGGAATCGGCGGCCCGCCACAGCACCGGCCACATCACCAACCTCCGCACCGGCAGGCATGCCTGTTTCGACAGGCTGGTGGTCGACTTCAGGGGCAAGGCCGTCGGTTACGACGTCCGTTATGTCTCCGCCGTCCACACCGAGGGCCAGGGACGGCGGGTTCCGCTCGCCGGGGCCGCCGACCTGCGGATCATCGTCCGGGCACCGGCCTACAACTCCTCGGGCACCCCGACCTACAACCCGTCGAACCGGACACATGCGAAGAACGTCTCCGGCTACACCACGTTCCGGCAGGTGGCGTTCCTGGGCAGCTTCGAGGGCCAGACCTCGTTCGGCCTGGGCGTCCGGGCACGGCTGCCGTTCCGCACCTTCGTGCTCGCCGGTCCCGGCAACACCTCCATGCTGGTGATCGACGTGACCCACCGCTGGTAGGACATGACGCCCGCGCGTCATGCCCGCGCGCCCCCGGCTCCCATGTGCCACGATTCTCTTATGAGTATCGCCCGACCCTACAAGCAAGTCGACGTATTTTCCTCCGCACCCTACAGGGGCAACGGATTGGCAATTGTCCTGAACGGTGAAGACCTCACCGACGAGCAAATGCTGAACTTCGCAAACTGGACAAACCTCGCCGAAACCGCGTTCCTGCTCCCGGCCACGGAGCCCACCGCCGACTACCGCGTGCGGATCTTCACCACCACGACCGAGCTGCCCTTCGCCGGCCACCCCACCCTGGGTGCCGCGCACGCCTGGCTCGAGGCCGGCGGGATTCCCAAGGACCCCGCGGCCGTCATCCAGCAGTGCGGGGCCGGGCTGATCGAGGTCCGCCGGGTGCCGGGCGAGGAGCCGACGGACCCGGAGCGGCTGGCCTTCAAGGCACCTCCGCTGGTGCGCTCGGGGGAACTCGAGGACGATGTGCTCGAATGGGCGCTGACCGGGCTGGGCCTGCGCCGCGAGGACGTGCTGGCCCACCAGTGGCTGGTCAACGGCCCGAACTTCGCCGGGCTGCTGCTGCGCGACGCCGACCTGGTGCTGGGCCTCGAACCCGACTACCAGACCCTGAACGGGCTGGAGGTCGGGGTCATCGGCCCCTACACCAACGCCGGGATCCCCACGGCCTCCTACGACCCGCAGGCCACCGACGAGCGTCCGGCCGGCACCCGCGAGGAACTGCGCCCGGTCTCCGAGGCCGACGAACGCCGCTCCCGCCAGCGCTTCCGCAACGTTGTCACGGGGGCGCCCGCCGACTACGAGGTCCGCGCCTTCATCCCCGGCGAGGGCCTGCCGGAGGACCCGGCCACGGGTTCGCTGAACGCCGGTTTCGGCATCTGGCTCACCGGCACCGGGCTGGCCCCGGAGAACTACACGGTGCGCCAGGGCACCCGCCTGGGGCGCTCGGCGATCCTGCACGTGGACCGCACCTCCGCGGGCGTCTGGATTTCCGGGAACGCCGTGACCTGCATCGAGGGTGTCGTCCATCTTCCCTAGTCGCAGGGCCGCCCCGCGTCCCTATGGGCGTGGCCCCGGCGCGGTGTGAGCTGCGGCTCAACACCCTGTCGCGGCACCGCCCGGAGGCGTAGGCTCGTGCGGTGAACGAGAACAAGACCGAAGCAGAAGCAGCGGCACAGGCCGCCGAAGACAAGGTGGCGTGGGGTGCCCTGTGGGCCCTGGTCATCGGGTTCTTCATGATCCTGGTGGACTCCACCATCGTCTCCACCGCCATGCCGGCGATCATGAACGGCCTGGACACCGACATCAACGGGGTGATCTGGGTCAACAGCGCCTACCTGTTGGCCTTTGCGGTGCCGCTGCTGATCACCGGGCGCCTGGGCGACAGGTTCGGCCCGCGCAACATCTTCCTGATCGGCCTCGCGGTCTTCACGTTGTCCTCGCTGTGGTGCGGGCTCTCCCCCAACATCGAGACGCTGATCGCCGCACGCGTGGTCCAGGGGCTGGGCGCCTCCCTGATGAGCCCGCAGACCATGACGTTCATTACCCGCATGTTCCCCTACGCCCGCCGCGGCGCGGCGATGGGCCTGTGGGGCGCCGTCGCCGGCATCGCGACGCTTGTCGGCCCGATCCTCGGCGGCGTGTTCGTTGACACCCTGGGCTGGGAATGGATCTTCTTCGTCAACGTCCCGGTGGGCGTGTTCGCCATCTGGCGCGTGCTGCTGAAGGTTCCGGAACTGGAGCGCCACTCGCACTCCTTCGACTGGCTGGGCGTGGGGCTGAGCGCTGCGGCGATGTTCCTGCTGGTCTTCGGCATCCAGGAGGGCAACGGGCACCAGTGGGGCCCGTTCCTGGGACCCATCGGTTCCTGGCACCTGATCATCGCCGGCGTCGCCCTGCTGGGGCTGTTCATCTGGTGGCAGGCCAAGACGAAGGCCGAGCCGCTGGTGCCGCTGGGCCTGTTCACGGACCGCAACTTCTCGCTGGCCAATGTCGCCATCGCGTTCATGGGGCTCTCGATCACCGCGATGAGCTTCCCGATGATCCTCTACCTGCAGTCGGTGCGCGGGCTCACCCCGACGCTCTCGGCCCTGATGCTCGCGCCCATGGCCGTGGTGGCCGGTGTGCTGGCCCCGGTCATCGGCAAGCGCGTCTCCCGCGTGGAGGCCAAGTACTTCGCCGTCCCGGGTTTCTTCCTCTTCGGCGCCTCGATCACCGCCTACGGCCTGATCCTGCGTGAGGACACCCCGTTCTGGCTGCTGCTGCTCCCTCCGGTGTTCATGGGCCTGGGCTCGGCAATGATCTGGCCCTCGGTCTCGCTGACCGCCACGCGCGACCTGGGCCAGGCCGACGCCGGTGCCGGCTCGGGCATCTACAACACCACCCGCCAGGTCGGTGCGGTGCTCGGATCGGCGCTGATCGCCCTGGTGATGGAATCGCGCATCTCCGCCGAGTCGCAGAAGGCCGTGGCGGCAGTCGCCAAGGCCGGCTCCGACGGTGCTTCCTCGATCGCACTGGGCGCCGGCGGCGAACCGGGGATGGGCGACGCCGTCCCCGAATTCCTGCACCACGCGTTCTCGATGGCGCTGGGCCAGTCGCTGCTGCTGCCGGGCCTGGTGGCGATCGCCGCCTCCGTGGTGGCGCTGATGTTCCGCAAGGGCTCCAAGCCCCGGGCCAACTAAACCGGCGACCCGAAACGCGAAAGCGCCGGCGGGGTCCGCAGCCATGTGGCTGCGCACCCCGCCGGCGCTTTTGTTGCGCTACGCCTTGGCGGGCTTCGCCGGCTTTGCGACTTCCTTGACCTTCGTCTTGGCCTTGCCGCGGCCGCAGACCAGGGCCACTGCCATGCCGGCCAGCCAGAAGTCCTTGGCCATGGCCCCGCCGGCGGGCGAGGGGCGCACGCCGTCGGACTCGGTCATGCCCGGGGTCTTCAGGTAGACCGCGAGCAGCGTCCCGGCAAAGGCGCCAAGGCCCAGCCCTGCCAGCCGCGAGGGGATGAACGGGGTCAGCAGGATCGCGCCCAGGGTGATCTCGCCGGCGGCCACGGCCTTGCCGAAGACAGCGGGCTCCACCTTCCCCGCCTGCGGGATCGCGTTCGCGGTCATCGACTGCAGGCCCTGCGCGGCCTCCGCGGGCAGGCGCAGCTTCCCGACGCCGCTGTTGAGGATGTAGGCGCCGGCGGTCAGCCGCAGCGCGGCATTGGCGATGTTCAAGCCCATGGGGAATTCTCCTGGTCGTTGGGGTGCCTGATGGTTCCGTTCCCACCCTATGGTTTCCCGGCGGGGCACGGCTAGGTTTGTGCGTCGCTCGGCGATTCGCCGCCGGGCCTATCGGGTTGCCCACATCGCCGGGACTTGAAGCGGCGGAACAGGGGTGCGGCCGGCGCATCGTGCTACATTCGCGTGCATGATCACCTCTTCCGCCGTGCCCGACGCGGCGTTGCGCCTCCTTGTTGAAAACGGATTCGACGCCACAAGCGTCGACGCCCTGGCCGCCGCCGCGGGGATCTCGCGCTCCACCTTCTTCAGGCGGTTCGGGTCCAAGGAGGAGATGGTCTTCGCGGACCAGGAAATGATCATCCACCACCTGGAGACCATGCTCGCCACCTCCTCGCTGGGGCCGGTGCAGACCCTGGTGAACGCCGGCCTGGTGGTCTTCGACCAACACACCGCCCGGCCCGAGGCGGCAAGCCTGCGCCACCGGCTGCTGCAGGACGTGCCCTCGCTGCGCGACCGCGAACTGGTCTCCACGCACCGCTACGAGCGCGCCTTCCGCAACCACCTGCGCGACCGCGGCCTGTACGACCTGCAGCACGGGCGCGCCCTGTGCATCGCCTTCGCCTCCGGCGTGGTCTCGGTGCACAACGACCACCTGCGGCGCTGGCTCAAGCACCCCGAAGCCACCCGCCGCCCCGAGCTGGAGCGCGAGCTGGTGGCCCTGGCCGCACTGTTCACCCCGGCGCTCGAATCCACCGGCGAGCCGGAGCCCAGCCAGCAGACAACGGTGGTCATCACTGTCGCCGGCGGCGCCCCTGACACCGAGGCCGTCGTCGAGCAGGTCCGCGAGGCACTGAACCGCAGTGCCTTGACCTGACACTCAGTTCCAGTATGCTGGTGCGAAACGACTTGACCAACGCACCAGGAAGGCCGGACCCGGCTCATGAGCATCGAAACCACCCCCACCGCGGAGTTCCCCACCGGCGTCGTCGAACCGGACTACGAGCTCTGGGGCGAGGTCGACGTCGACCCCGCGGGCGTCTTCGAGGACGTGCCGGACGCCGACCGCGCCTACTGGGACCGCGCCCGGGCGTTCGGCCTCCAGGAGGTCCGCCCGGTCATCGACGGCCACTGGGACAGGGCCGAATACCCGCTGGGTCTTGCCACCCGGATGGGCGAACTGGACCTGCTGCGCGACGGCCTGGCCGTCGAGGGCTACCCGGAGATGAGCGTGCTCGCCGCCGGGCTGGTGAACATGGAACTCTCCCGCGCCGACGGCTCGGTGGGCACCATTGCCGCCGTGCAGTCCGGCCTGGCTCTGCGCTCGATCATTGACTGCGGCTCCCCCGGGCAGATCGCCGACTGGGCGCCGAAGCTTGCCACGGCCGAGGTGCTCGGCGCGTTCGCGCTGACCGAGCCGACGCACGGCTCGGATTCAGTCTCGCTGGAAACCAGCGCGGTGCGCGTTTCCGGCGGCTACGTGCTCAACGGGGAGAAGAAGTGGATCGGCAACGGCTCGGTCGGCGGCATCACGGTCGTGTGGGCCCGCGACGAGCAGGGAAGCGTGCGCGGCTTCATCGTCCAGCAGGAATGGGAGGGCTACACCGGCACCACCATCGAGGGCAAGCTGTCCCTGCGCGCCATCTGGCAGGCGCACATCCGCCTGGAGAACGTGTTTGTCCCCGACTCCCACGTGCTGCCCGGCGCCAACAGCTTCAAGGACACCGCCGGGGTGCTCTTCGCGACGCGGCTGGGCGTCGCCTGGTCCGCCGTCGGCCACGCCACCGCCTGCTACGAGACCGCCGTGCAGTACGCCGCCCAGCGCATCCAGTTCGGGCGCCCGCTGGCCGCCAGCCAGATCGTCCAGGAACGCCTGACCCGCATGCACTCGGAGTTGGCCACCATGCAGTTGACGGTCATGCAGGCCACCCGCCGCGAGGAGGCCGGGACGCTGAGCCCGGTGCAGGCCTCGCTGGCGAAGTTCACCTGCACGCGCATCGCCCGCGCCATCGCCTCCAACGCCCGCGACCTGCTCGGCGGCAACGGCATCCTGCTCAAGAACCGCGTGGCCCGGCACATCGCCGACATCGAGGCGATCCACACCTACGAGGGCACCGAGACGGTGCAGGCGCTGATCATCGGCCGCTCCATCACCGGGATCTCCGCCTTCGCCTAGGCCGCGGATCCGCTTCCCGTCCGGCACCGCCCGTGCGCCCCACCCCGGGGCACGGGCGGCGTCCGTTTGACGTGCCCGTTCCCCGTGCGTGCCCTGCGCCGCGCCGGCGCAGCCAGTACATACAATGGCTGTGACACCGCACAACCCAGGAGCCCCCCATGAGTGATACCGTCCCCGAGCAGCCGGATTCGAATCCGCAGCAACCAGCCAACCCGTACTTGCAGAAGCCGGTGAACCCACCCCAACAGCAGCCGGGCCAGCAGCCCCACATGCAGCAGCAGCCCTACCCGGCGTACCAGCAGCCGGCCGGCAACCCGTACCAGCAGCAGCCCGGACAGCAGGGTTGGCCGCAGGCCCAGCAGCCCCCGATGCAGCAACAGCCCTACACGCAACAGCATGGCCAGCCGGGCTACCCGCAGCAATACGGGCAGCAGCCGTACGGATACCCGGGAGCCGTGCCGAAGTCGCGGGTGGCCGCCGGGCTGTTCGGGATCCTGCTCGGCGGGTTGGGCGTCCACCGCTTCTACCTTGGCTACACCGCCATCGGCATCCTGCAGATCGTTGTCACTGTGTTGACCGGCGGCATCGGCGGACTCTGGGGCCTGATCGAAGGCATCATGATCATCGCGGGGTCTTCCACGTTCCGCACCGACGCCCGCGGCGTTCCGCTCAAGGAATAGCACCGGTCCTCCCGGGTGCCGGCGCGCATCCGGGACACGGGACGGCGCTCCCGCCCCGGGGCACCCCGACTAGCTGTTGGCTCCCGGAGGAGCCGATGGCGGGGTGCCACCGGGGCCACCGCCGTTCCCGCCGCCAGGTCCGCCTCCGCCGGGCATCGACCCGCCGCTCGGCGTGGTGCGGGTGTCCACCCCGACGTCGAGCACCACCTTGTATCCCTGCGAGACGCTCCCGGTGACTGTGGCGAGCTGGCTGGCGCCGGCGTCGTCGCCGAAGACGTTGTCGGTGGCCAGCGACAGCCGGGCCATGTTCGCGACAGACGCCGAATAGCCGTCGGTGGCGAAGACCGCCTCGGAAACGTCCTGTGGCAGGGCCACCTGCGAGGTGGCGATCGCCTTGGAGACGTCGGTGATCGAGGCCTCGTCCGGGTACACCTCGAAATGGATGTGCGGCCATCGGCCCGTGTAGCAGGCGGGGAAGATGCTGGTGTAGCGCACGGTTCCCGCGGCGTCGGCGATCTGCACGCCGCGCAGGTAGTTCTCCTGCTCCACGGCCGGGGAGTACATGGAGTAGTTGCCCTCGCGGTCGCAATGCCACACGTACACAGCCACCCCGGCGAACGCGGCCCCGCCGTTGGCCAGGTCCTTGATGTTCAGCTCGAGGGTCATGGGCACGCCCTGCGCCGTGGTTGTCGAGTCTCCGAAGCTGGAGCGGATGTCGCTGCGCACGATCCCGCTCTGTTCCAGCACGTCCGGCCCGTTGGACCCGTCGCCCGGGTAGGGTCCGGCGGTCTCGTCGGGGATCTCCCCGGCGGAGGTGCCCGCGGTGCCCGAGGACGCCGCGGTCTTGCCTGTCGCCGAGCATGCCGCCAGCCCGAGGGCGAGCGCCCCGGCACCGAAGGCCTTGAGCGCGCTCCGGCGCCCCAGCAACGTCTGGACGTCGAAGCCGAGCCCCTGGTCTTCCAGGTCCTCCTTCGGCCGCGGCAGCACCCGTCCCTCGAAACGCGGGTGCGCGGCACCCGAGGGGTCGTGGCCTTGGATCGGTTCCATGGTGGGGTCCTCGTTTCTTCGTTGCTCCGGCGGAGCAGGTTCTCGTCGGATCCCCACGCTACTGACGGTGTCTATGGCGCGGCTGTGACATGCCCCGGCGCCTGCTATGCGTCGTCCGCGCTTCGATTGTTGTTCGGGGTGGCCGGTACGACCCAGTTCCCAACAGGCAAGAAGCGCCAGGCCATTGCGGTACCCGGGCGGGACGAGGCGAAGTCTACTTGGAAGTTGCCGCAGGCGCCGAGTCGACGATCTTGTAGTCGATTGCCGTGTGGCCGGTGACCTCGTTGAGGCCGAATCCGAAGGCCGCGATCGTCGCGATGCTCCGTTCACCGATTACAAGCCCGGTGTTAGGGTCGATAATGATTTCCGCGCGCTCACCCCCGCGCAACAGCTCCGTTCGGCCGATGGCCGTTCCTGACTTTCCGTCAAAGTTCTTCTGGTTCTCTTGGCTGGTCACGCCCGGAACCAATGCCAGTGCCTCGTAGAGGCCAGCGCGAAGGTCGGCCGGGACCAACCCCGACCGCAAGAGGTCGGTGATGCGGACGAAATTGTCCTCTGCGCGGGACGCCGAGCCACCGGTATAGCTGTCGTCGATGAGTTTGTAGAGCGCCTCTCCGTCTCGTGGCAGGGTATCCAGATCCGGGAACTCTTGGGAAACCCATGCGGACCCATAGAATCTTCCGTCCGCGGCATGGATGATTTCCCGCGCTTGCTGGCCTCCCCAGTCGCGGTCCAGCACCCAATCCTTCTTCGCCTCGGCCGGAACATAGACATCGATCATTTGTTGTTCCATGTATGAGTCGAAGCCTTCCCCCGAAACCATCCAATTCGCGTGCGTGCTCACCAGCAAGTATTGGCTGGGGCCCGGAACAGGGTCTATGAACTTCTTGGCTTGTTCCGCCGTGGCGCGCAGCAGTCCCGCTGCCTGCGCGCTTTGCGCGGTGACGTTGATTTGGCCAAGCACCATGAGCCCTACACCTACGGCAGCCAGGGCGAAGACCACCTTGCCCCTTCGGTGAGGACGCTTCGGTTTACCGCTGCCGACTTCTCCGTGGTTCTTCTTGCGCAAGAACCTTGCGGCTTCGTGGGCCACTGGCATCTCGACCAGTTGGCGGCGAAGAGCCTTGGTCCTGTCCGTTTGGAACTCGTTCGTATTCATCGTGCGTTCCTTCCTGGCAGCGCGGCCATAGGCTCGCAAGTGTTGCTGGTCTGTTGGTATAGGTTTCCGAGCCTGGTTTTGGCTCGGTGCAGCCTCGATTTCACGGTGCCTTCAGCAATGCCCAGAGCCGCCGCAGCGTCTCTGGTGCTGAACTCTTCCACGACGCAGAGCGTCAGGACGTCCCGGTCCAGTGGTTTGAGTTGCGTGAAGGCGTTGCGCAACGAGGTCGACTCGATGTCGCGCTGGGCCGCCTCCAGGAAGTCCTCGGCGATGTCAGTTGAATCGTCCGGCGGCGGTAGCCGGCTGAGTAGGGCACGGTACCTGCGCTGCTGACGTGTCTGGTTTCGGATCGTATTGTTGGCGACAACCAACAGCCACGGAGCCATCGAACCATTGACAACGCGGACATCCGCGCGGCGTCGCCAAGCCTCGTAGAAGACCATGGCTACAACGTCCTCGGCAACGTGCGCCGAAGCGACGATGCGCAAAGCGTGTCCAAGAACCCGCTTCCGGTGCCTGTCAAAAAGAACGCCGAAGGCGTCGCCGTCGCCGGTGGCCACCATGCGCCAAAGCTCCTCGTCGGAAGCGTCAATTTCCCAGCTCATACCCATTAATGTCCGCTCAACCGCAAAGGTTCCATTTTCCGGACGCGTTTTCCACAAAACCGAGGGACCGCCGCAGTCAGTGCGCTATGGCTCCCCCATGCGGCGCTTGACGTGCCGGGTGGCCGGGGCTGTCCACGGGTCCTCGGGCCACGGGTGCTTGGGGTAGCGGCCGCGGTTCTCGGCACGCACCTGGGAGTAGGGGCCGGACCAGAACGACGCCAGGTCGTCGGTGACGGCCAGCGGGCGCCGTGCCGGGGAGAGCAGGTGGAAGAGCACGGGGACGCGGCCTTTCACCAGCCGCGGGGTGTCGGCCAGGCCGAAGCACTCCTGCAGCTTCACCGACACCACGGGCCTGGAAGCGGGATCATCGACCGGCGGGTACTCGATGCGGATGTTCGACCCGCTCGGCACCGCGAGGTGCTCGGGGGCCAGCTCGCCGAGCTTGGAGGCCTCGGGCCAGGGCAGCAGGCGGCGCAGCGCATCGGTGAGGTCCAGTGCGGAGGCGGGCTTGCCGCCGGCGAGCGCTTCCAGCTCCGGCGCGAGCCAGTCGGCGGCGTTCGCGATCAGGGATTCGTCGTCCATGGCCGGCCAGGGGTCGCCCAGTTCGCGGTGCACCAGTGCCAGCCGTCGGCGCAGGGCGTCGGCGGAGGAGGAGAAGGTGAGCATGCCGAGCCCGTTCTCGCGCAGGGCCGCCAGCACCGCGTCCCTGCCCTGTTCGCGGGTGGGTGTCACGGGCGTGTTCTCCAGTTCGATGGCGCCCAGGGTGCGCACCCGGCGGGCGCCAAGCTTCCCTGCGGCGAAGCGCGTGCGGGTTTCCTCCCCGAGCAGGTGGGAGGCGGCCCGGGCTGCGGTGTCCGCGTCCAGCGGCGCCGCGGCGCGGATGAGCGCGCCGGTGCCCGCGGCGTCGCGCCCTGCCGCCCGGGCGACCTCCGCGACGGCCAGCCATTCGTGGTGCGCCAGCGCGCTTCCAGCCGGCAACCCGGCGCGGGTTCCCGACGCCAGCAGGTAGGTGGTGCCCGAGGCGCCCGGCACGCGTCGGGCCACCTGGGCGGGGTGGGCGAGTGCCACCACGAGCCCTGTGGCGTCCTCTCCCGCCACCGGCGCACCCGTGCTCCCGGTGCCCCCGGCGCGGTCGGCCAGCCGCTGCAGCCGTGCAGCTTCCTGCTTCCAGGCCTTGGCTTGCGGGTGGGTGCCGCGTTTCAGGGCGGTGAGCAGTTCCCCGAGGTCCGCGGCCTGCGCCCGGTAGTCGCCGGCGAGCATCGCAACCACCTCGGCGACCCGGGCGGAACCGGCCAGCGGGGCGCCGTCCAGCAGCGCACGCCCGAGCCGCGGGTCCGCCGGGATGGAGGCAAGCCTGCGGCCCAGCGCCGTGGCGTGCCCTGCCTGGTCGATGGCGCCCAGCTGGCCCAGCACCGTGAGTGCGTCGGCAAGGCTGGCGGCCGGCGGCGCCTCCGGCAGCTGGAGACCCTCCCCGCCCGGTGCTCCCCAGCAGGCAAGCACCAGGGCCGCGTTGGCCAGGTCGGCGACGGTGATCTCTGCCCGCGGGTGCGCCGGGGCGGCGGCGAAGCTCTTTTCCTCGAAGCAGCGCACCACGGTTCCGGGCCCCTGGCGGGCGGCGCGTCCGGCACGCTGCACGCAGGAGGCCCTCGACGCGGAGACGGTGACAAGCCCGCTCATGCCGCGGACGGCGTCCCGCCGCGGTTCGCGGGCCAGCCCGGAGTCCACGACCAGCCTGACGCCGGGCACCGTCAGCGAGGATTCGGCCAGCGCGGTGGAGACCACGATGCGCGGGGCCTCACCGGCCTCGCGCCCGGAGACCGCGCGGTCCTGAAGGGCGGGCGGGATTTGCCCGTGCAGTTCCAGCACCTCGGTGCCCGGGGCCAGGGTGCGCAGTTGCGCGGCAACCTCGGCGACCTCCCAGGCGCCGGGCAGGAAGACCAGGGCGTCGATCCCGGCATCGCGGTCCAGTGCGTCGGCGTGGGCGCGCGCCGCGGTGGCCGCGACGTGGGCGAGGAAGGTGCGGGAGACCCCGCGGTCGGTCAGCCGTGGGCCGATGCCCGGAGCCCAGTCCACGGTGAGCGGGTGCAGCGCGGAGGGGCAGTCGACCACCGCGGCCGGGCCCTCGCCGGCGGCGTCGCCAATCAGCGCGGCGAAGCGCGGGGCGTCGAGGGTCGCGGACATGGCCAGCAGCATCAGGTCCCCGCGCAGTTCGTGGACCTCGCGCAGCATTCCCACCAGCAGGTCGGTTTCCAGGCCGCGTTCGTGCACCTCGTCGATGACCACGGCATCGATTCCCTCCAACCCGGGATCGGCCAGCAGCCGCCGCAGCAGGATGCCGGGGGTCACGAATTCCACGAGCGTGTCTTCCCCCGCCTGGCGTTCCCCGCGCACGCTGAACCCGACGCGGGTTCCCAGCGGGGTGCCGTCCAGCGAGGCCAGCCGCCGTGCCGCGGAGCGTGCGGCGACCCGGCGTGGCTGGGTGACAAGCACGCGGCCGCGGCCCTCGCCGGCGGCGTGCCGCAGCACCAGGTTAGCCACCAGCGGCGGCACCAGCGTGGTCTTGCCGGTGCCCGGCGGCGCCTGGATGACGGCCGTCCCCGCGGGCCCCCCGTCCTCCAGCACCCGGGCCAGCCCGGGCAGCGAGTGCGCGAAGACCAGGCCGCGGCCGATCGCCCCCAGGTCGAAGTCGATGCCGGTGCCGGTTCCTGCGCGGTTGCCCGCCGTCTGCTGCCCATTCACCCGCACCATTATCCCCGGTGCCCCCTTCAGGGGGTCCGGCGGCGCAGCGTCACCGAGCCCAGCGCGATGGCCACGGCGATCCAGGCGGCAATGAACCCGAGCCGCAGCCAGATGTACCCCGCGTCCTGGTCGCCGCGGGCCACAGCGGTCAGCGCGTCGATCGCGTGGCTCAGCGGAAGCCAGTCGCCGATCGCTTCCAGCGCCGCGGGCAGTTCCTCACGCGGCAGGAAGATCCCGCCCAGCAGGATCTGCGGGAAGACGAACGCCGGCATGAACTGCACCACCTGGAACTCGCTGCGCGCGAAGGCGCTGGCCAGCAACCCCAACGAGGTGCCCAGCAGTGCGTCGGCCAGGGCCACGGCGAAGAGCAGCGACGGTGCGCCGGAGACCTCCAGCCCGCAGACCCACACCGCGAACCCCACGGCGATGCCCGTTTGAAGCAGCGCCAGCAGCCCGAAGGCGAGCGCGTACCCCAGGATGAATTCGGCCTTGCCCAGCGGCAGCGAGAGCAGCCGCTCCAGGGTGCCGCTGCGCCGCTCGCGCAGCGTGGCGATGCTTGCCACGAGGAACATCACGATGAAGGGGAAGAGCGCGATCATCGCCGGGCCGATCGTCCCGAACACCGGGGTGTCGGTGAAGATCCAGGCCACCAGCCCGATCAGCAGCGCGGGCACCAGCAGGAGCAGGGCCAGCGTGCGGTGGTCGTGGCGGACCTGGGCCAGCACCCGCCCGGCCGTGGCCAGGACCCGGGCCGGCTTCACTGCCCCTCCCCCGTCGCCCGGTGCCTGCCCTGTCCCGCTGCGTCCCTTCCGGCCGTGCCGTCGGCCTTGATCAGCGCCAGGAACGCGTCCTCGGCGGTGGCCGTCCCGGTGCGTGCCAGCAGGCCCGCCGGAGTGTCCCGGGCGATGATCCGCCCTTCGCGCATCAGCACCAGCGAATCGCAGCGCGTCGCCTCGTCCATCACGTGGCTGGAGACCAGCAGCGTCGCGCCGGATGCCGCCAGCTCGGCGAAGAGCCCCCACAATTCCACGCGCAGCACCGGATCCAGGCCGACGGTCGGCTCGTCAAGCACCAGCAACTCGGGCTCCCCGAGCAGCGCAATTGCCAGCGACAGCCGGCTGCGCTGCCCGCCGGAAAGCTCCCCCGCCATCGAGCGGGCCACGGAACCCAGGTCGGTGCGTTCGATGACGCGTTGCACCATGTCGTTGCCGGCACCGACGACCCGGGCAAAGTAGCGCAGGTTCGCCGCCACCGGCAGGTCGTCGTACACCGCCGCATCCTGGGTCATGTACCCGACCCGGTGCCGCAGCCCCGCCGACCCCGCTGTGTCCCCGAGCACCCGGACCCGGCCGCCGTCGATGACCTGGGTGCCGACGATCGAGCGCAGCAGCGTGGACTTCCCGCAGCCGCTCGGGCCCAGCAGCCCCACCACTTCCCCGCGCGGGACCTCCAGGTCGAGGTCCCGCAGCACGGGCCTTTTCCCGCGCGTCACGCTCAAACCGGTGATCGACACCGCTGCCTGTGCATCCATGGGTTGAGTCTCGACCCTGGGTCACCGCCGGTCAAGTGGCAGTTGCCGGCCCCGGGTGGACGGGTTTCAGGACCCTTCGTGCCGGCGCAGGAAGGGCAGCAGCCAGTCCAGGATCGGTTCGGTCGGGAACAGGGTTCCGCCATGGGTGCGCCCGGGTAGCTCGACGAGCCGTGTATCGGGCATCAGGGACGCCATGGTGCGCGAGTGTTCGATGCGCGGCGAGTCCCGCGTACCAGTCATCAGCAGCGTGGGGGTATGGATCTGCTGCAGCAGCATCTCGCTGATGCCCGGGCCGGCTTCGGTGGCCTCGAAGTAGGCCGCGAGCGCCAGGGGGTCGTTTGAGGCAAAGGCCAGCCGGGTGGCCGGGTCCAGCTTTCCCCCGCCGGCTTCCATGCCCGCGATGAAGCCGTCCATGTCCCCGGCCTTGAGCGCCTCCAGGTACCCGTCGAAGAAGAGCGCTGCCAGCTGCCCGGCCTCGATCGCGTGGGTTCCCCCGAGCATCGCCAGGGATCGCACTCGGTGCGGGGACCGTGCCGCCAGGGCAAGACCCACACGGGCCCCGAACGAGTAGCCCACGATGTGCACGGACCCGTGGCCGGTTGCCTCGAGGACGGCCTCCACGTCGCCGAGCATCGCATCCATGGAGTAGGCCGACGCCTCGTGCGGCTTGCCGGAGCGTCCGTGCCCGCGCAGGTCCATGCGGACGGTGGAGAATTCCGGTTCCAGTGCCCTCACGTAGCCAAGTCCCCGCCAGATCGATCGCGAGAGCGCCGAGCCGTGCAGCAACAGCACCGGCGGGGCTTGCACGTCGCTCGCATCGAAATGGATAGTGTGGGCATCAACCGGATTTACTGCATGGGGCATGCCCTCGAGCTTATGGCAACGACGCTCCTCCCCGAGACAAGGACAGCTGTGATGAATGACGACCTGACCCCCGTGATCATTGCCGGGGCGCGCACCCCCTTCGGGAAGTTCCGCGGTGCGCTGTCCTCGGTGCCGGTCAACGACCTGGGCGCCCACGCCATCGCCGCGGCGCTCGAACGCAGCGGCGTGCCTGCCTCGGGCATCGGCCACGTGATCGTCGGCCAGGTCATCCTCGCCGGCGCCGGCCAGGGGCCGGCCCGCCAGGCAGCCATCAAGGCCGGCATCGGGTGGAACGTCCCGACGGTGACGGTGAACAAGCTCTGCCTCTCGGGCCTGACCGCGGTGATCGACGCGGCCCGCATGATCCGATGCGGCGAGGCGGACTTCATCGTCGCAGCCGGCCAGGAATCCATGTCCAACGCCCCGCACCTGGTGCGCGGAATGCGCTCGGGCCTGGCCATCGGCGACCGCGGCATGGAGGACTCGCTGAACCACGACGGGCTCGCCGACCCGTTCTCCGGCGAGCTCATGGGTTCGGCCACCGACCGCGGCAACATCGAGCGTGGCATCCCGCGGGCCGAGCAGGACGCCTTTGCCGCGGCATCCCACCAGCGCGCTGCAGCTGCCTCCGAAACGCTGGCTGCGGAGATCGCCCCGATCGCCGTTCCGCAGCGCCGCGGTGCCGACCTGGTGGTCTCCCGCGACGAGGGAATCAGGCCGGACACCACGGTGGAGCAGCTCGCCGCACTGCGCCCGGCGTTCTCCAAGGATCCCGCCGCGACGATCACGGCCGGTTCCTCCTCGCCGCTCTCCGACGGGGCGGCTGCACTTGTCGTTGCCTCAAAAGGTGCCGCCCGCCGGGCTGGCTTGGGGTGGCTGTGCGAGATCGGGGCCCACGGGCAGACTGCCGGGCCCGATGGTTCCCTGCACTCGCAGCCGAGCGATTCGATCCGTGCGGCGCTGGCCAAGGAGGGGCTGACCGCGGCGGACCTGGACCTTATCGAGGTCAACGAGGCCTTTGCCTCGGTAGTGCTGCAGTCGGCCCGGGACCTGGGACTCGACCCCGCAGCCATCAATCGCGAAGGCGGGGCCATCGCACTGGGTCACCCTGTCGGCGCATCCGGCGCCCGGCTGGTGCTGCACCAGGCCATGGAATTGGCCCGACGCGGAGAGGGCGTCGGTGTGGTGGCACTCTGCGGCGGCGGTGGGCAAGGCGACGCCTTGATCCTGCGCGCATGATTTCACACGCGGCTGTCGGGGCTTATACAGCGAATGCATAGCTTGGTTTCCTAGAGTTGTAACTACCTCATGAAGGTGCGAGTGATGAGAGCACCGGTTGGATTTCAGGTTTATTCCCCCAAACCTTTCCGGCCGGTGCTCAACCTTTTAAGCCCCGGGGCCCCGCCCTCGACATTGCCACCCGGTGGGACCAGACTGGAGCTGGCGGATCCTTCCGAATCGAAGGCCACCTCGCACTACAGACCAAGGAGCGCGTGTGATGAGTGAAGAACCAATCGACGACGTCGAAGCCGAGGAAGAGCCTGAGCACCACGCCAGCGAGCACGACGAGGCCCTGGTGGAGGAATGGGAAGACGAATCCTTCCCGGCATCGGACCCACCCTCGAACTATTAGTTCTTTGCATTCTGCCAAGGAATACTCAGCCACCACACAGATTTGCAAAATAGGCTGAAGCTACCTTCTCAAGGTGCGAGTGATCAGAAGAACCGGTCGCGGCGGAGTTTTACCTCCTTAGCCGTCACGGCCGGTTCTTCACTTTTAACGCCGCACCGCCCGGCTTACCGTGGGTGCGCCGCCTGAACGCACCCAGGCCAAACTGTCACGATCGAACAAGTTAACACACGATTTAGCACAAACTGCCGTTTTGATGTGGACGCCGCGAGCAGGGGCGACAAGAATGGACGAGGGCAAAATGCCCCTCATGATCGCTAGATGCAGGAGAACACCCCCACCATGGCCGAAGAGCTCCGCTACTCCCCCGTTCCCGAAACCCACCAGCCGTACGTTGCCGCGGCGGACCGCTACGCATCGACCGGCTACCGCCGGGCGGGAAACTCCGGCCTCGTCCTGCCGCCGATCAGCCTCGGCCTGTGGTGGAATTTCGGCGACAACCGCCCCTTCGACACCCAGCGCGAGGTGTTGCGCCACGCCTTTGACAACGGCATCATCCACTTCGACCTGGCCAACAACTACGGTCCGCCGTACGGGTCGGCCGAGGAGAACTTCGGCCGCATGATGCGCGGGGACTTCAAGGCCTACCGCAACGAACTCGTCATTTCCTCGAAGGCCGGCTGGGACATGTGGCCCGGACCCTACGGGAACCTGGGATCGCGCAAGTACATCCTGTCCTCGGCCGACGAGTCGCTGGCGCGCATGGGCCTGGACTACGTGGACATCTTCTACTCGCACCGCCCGGACCCGGAAACGCCGATCGAGGAAACCATCGGGGCCCTCGACACGCTGGTACGTCAGGGCAAGGCCCTCTACGTCGGCATCTCTTCCTACTCCCCGGAACGCACCGCCGAAGCGGCCCGCGTCGCCAAGGACATGGGAACCCCGCTGGTCATCCACCAGCCGTCCTACTCCATGCTCAACCGCTGGGTCGAGGACGGGCTGCTCGGCACTCTCGAGGAACACGGCATGGGTTCGATCGCGTTCACCCCGCTGGCACAGGGCCTGCTGACGAACAAGTACCTCACCGATGAAAACGCCGTCCCGGCGGGCGGACGCAACTCGGTCCAGGGACACCTCACGCCGGAAAACCTGGAAAAGATCCGCAACCTGGCACGCGTTGCCTCCGAGCGCGGACAGTCCCTGGCCCAGATGGCCATCGCCTGGCTGCTGCGCGACGGCGGCGTGACCTCCGTCCTGATGGGAGCCTCCTCCACCACCCAACTCGACGAAAATCTGGGCGCCTTGGGGAACACGGCATTCACCGCCGAGGAGCTGGACCTGATCGACAGGATCACTCTGGGCGAGGCGGGGATCGACCACTGGCGAACTGCAGCCACCAGCTAAATCCTGCGTGACCACTCAAAACCCTACGAATCGCGTATTTCGTAGGGTTTTGAGTCCTTAACAACGGATACCGAAGTAGGCGAATTCTGTGACTGCGGATATGCTCGTATGTGACCCGTGATGGGGTTCACAAATCGCGGTTTTCAAGACATGATAGAACCGTACGTGGCGAGCGACCAGGAATTCCGCCGCCCAGTGACTACAGAAGGAGCATGGCAGTGACCGCCAACGCCCAGACGACGACAGCCCCAGGCTACCGAGTTCTCAACCCCGCCACCGGTGCCGTGGTTGAAGAATTCGCAACCGCAACCGATGCCGAGATCCAGGACGCTCTCGCAGCGGCAGAGTCCGGCTTCCAGTCCTGGAAGAACGTCGACATCAACGAGCGCGCCAAGATCGTCGCACGCGTGGGTGAACTCTTCGCAGAACGAGCCGACGAACTTGCTGCCATCATCACCGAGGAAATGGGCAAGCCGCTCTCGCAGTCCAAGGGTGAAGCAGAATTCTGCAAGGACATCTTCGAGTACTTCGCCACCGAGGGCCCGACCCTTGCCGCGAACCAGGAAATCAAGACCATCGGCGGCGGCAAGGCCGTTATCGAGCGTCTCCCGGTCGGTCCGCTGCTGGGCATCATGCCCTGGAACTACCCGTACTACCAGGTTGCACGCTTCGCGGCGCCGAACCTGATGCTCGGCAACACCATCGTTCTCAAGCACGCCGAAACCTGCCCGCGTTCGGCCCTCGCCATCCAGAAGATCATGGATGACGCAGGCGTTCCGGCAGGCGTTTACAACAACGTCTTCGCAAGCCACGAGCAGATCTCCACGATCATTGCCGACGACCGCATCCAGGGTGTCTCACTGACCGGTTCCGAGCGTGCCGGCGCGATCATCGGCGAACAGGCCGGACGCAACCTGAAGAAGGCCGTCCTCGAACTGGGCGGCTCGGACCCGTACGTGATCCTCGACTCGGCAGACATCGCGCAGGATGCAGCAACCGCGTGGGGCACCCGCATGGAGAACACCGGCCAGGCCTGCAACTCCAACAAGCGCATGATCGTCATGGAAGACATCTTCGATGACTTCGTGGGCGAACTGACCAAGCTCGCCACCGGCCTCGTCCCGGGCGATCCGGCGGAAGAGGCAGAGGGCACCTTCGCCCCGCTGTCCACCCGCGGTGCAGCAGAAGCCCTGGCCGCACAGGTCCAGGACGCCGTCGACAAGGGCGCAACCCTGCACGCCGGCGGCGTGCTGCACGAAGGCCCGGGCGCATTCCTTGCCCCGACCGTCCTTTCGGGCATCACCAAGGAAATGCGCGCCTACTCCGAAGAGCTCTTCGGCCCGGTTGCCGTTGTCTACAAGGTGACCTCCGACGAGGAAGCACTCGAGCTGGCCAACGACTCCCAGTACGGTCTGGGCGGCGCTGTCTTCTCCACCGACGCGGATCGCGCGGCAAAGGTTGCTTCGGGTCTGGTGACCGGCATGGCCAACGTCAACACCCCGGCTGCCGAAGGCGCCGACATGCCTTTCGGTGGCGTCAAGCGCTCGGGCTTCGGCCGCGAACTCGGCCCGCTGGGCATGGAAGAGTTCGTCAACAAGCGCCTCTTCTACGTAGCCGACTAGTCTCGTAGCTGCAAGAGCCTTGGCCGGGTGGACCCCATATGGGGACTACCCGGCCAAGAATCTTTAAAGCCCGGGCAAGGCCCCCGGGTTCCTGCCGCGCTGAAGGAAGGATGCAGGGCAACACCGGCCCGGTTCAGCGGTGGTCTTCAGCTGTGAATTTCAGCTGAGCCGTTCAACCACGGCGCCGGGTCCCAGGCACGGTGGAAACGTTCCGGTGCCTACCCGGCGTGCTTGAGCGTACCGATGGTCGCTTCCTTGACATCAAAGATCTCCAGCGAATCCGAAACGACCTTTGCGGACTTGGCGTCCGAGAGCCACGTGTCAACGCCCTCACAGAACATCCGCGTCCCGGCCAGCGGACCGAAGACAACTTTCCCGTCGGCCTCGGACCAGGTGCCGACCAAGCGGTTGCAGCCATCGGTGCCGTGCAGGGTACCGCCCTCTTCCAGGACGAGCTGCGGCTTCCCTTCCTCCGCCGTGCCCCAGGTGCCGACCGGGTCCGGCGCCTCGGCTGTTCCGGAGGCACAGCCGGACAAGAGCATTGCAGCACCCATGGCAGCGGCCAAAGCGATCTTCTTCATCTGCCCAGCTTACGACGCACCCAGCGCCATTTACAGCATCTGAACTGCGATGATGCGATTCGCGTGCCGTTTGCCGGGAATCCATGCCTTGCAATTTGGAAATGGTTGGATTCGGCGCGCGGTATCCATTCTGCAATACCCCGTTGGATCATTCACCAATCCCTTCTTCACTGGTAAAACCCGAATCACACAGTGCTTTAGTGGGCGCAATTTCACAACGCCGCGCGCATTGCGAACTACGCGCGGGCGCGGGTTACTGCATAGAGTGGTGGCATTGCCCATCGCAAGGAGTCAGGTTATGTCAGTGAAGCGCAATCGGAGGGTGGGCCCCCGCCTAAACACATCCGAGACGCCGTCCGCAGCAATCGCGGAGGTACATCCTCCGCAGTACACGATCTCCGGCCTGTGGACCGATGGCTTGGGACGTTCGGCCATACGCGCCGTCCAGATCCTCGTCATCGTGTGCCTGGTTGCAGCCGCCGTCTACGTCCTGCTGCGACTGAACCTCATCGCGCTGCCGGTGCTGCTCGCCTTGATCATTTCCAGCGCCCTGTGGCCGCTGGTTCGGATGCTGCGCAAGGTCATGTCCTCACTCCTCGCCGCATGGGTGGTCTTCCTGGGCTCGCTGCTGGTGCTGGGCGGAATCGGCACCGCGCTGGTCTACTCGGTGGTCGCCGAATGGCCCACCCTTGTTGCCAAGGGCGTCGAAGGATTCAACAAGGTCCAAGGCATGCTCAACCAACTGCCCTGGACCTTCTCCCAGGACCAGATCAACCAGGCAATCAAGCAGGTCGCCGGCTTCCTCACCAGCTCCCAGTTCGGCGCCGGGGCACTCAACGGCCTCTCTGCCGCCGGCAACTTCTTTACGGGCCTCGTGCTGCTTCTGGTGATCCTGTTCTTCTTCCTCAAGGACGGGGACAAGATCTGGTCGTTCTTCATATCCTGGATGCCCCGCCACCAGATGAAGAGGTGGCAGGATTCCGGCGCGCGAACCGTTGAAACCCTCGGCGGATACATGCGCGGCACCGCAACCATCGCGGCAGTGGATGCCATCTGCATCACCATCGCCTTGCTGCTCCTGAGAGTGCCGCTGGCGATCCCGCTTGGTGTTGTCACGTTCATGGCTTCGTTCATTCCCATGGTCGGTGCCACCTTCGCGGGGGCCCTCGCCACCTTGATCGCCCTGGTGACCAACGGGCCGGTTGTCGCCCTCGTGGTGGTCGGCGCAGTGATCGTGATCCAGCAGCTCGAAGGCAACTTCCTGCAGCCGGTGGTCATGGCCCATGCCTTGAACCTCCATGCACTGGTGATCTTGCTGGCCTTGGCCGCAGGAACCGTGCTTGGCGGGCTGGTCGGTGCAGTGCTCGCCGTTCCGCTGACCGCGGTGGCGTGGTCGATCACCAAGATCTGGGCCGGTCGAGACGGCTCGACAGACTCTCCCGAAGACACTGGCGAACCCTCCGTCGGGGACGACGCAGACGAACCCGGCATGCAGTCCCCGGAGGCCGTTTCAGCCCGGGGTGCCGTGGCCGGATCCGATACTGCAGCGACACCGTTGAACCCCTCGGAACAGCCCCAAACGGGCTAGCCGCAACCGGCGGTCTCCCGGAGGGCAAGGCCCGCTGGGCGGCCGCCGGGAGTCCGGAAAGTGAAAGGGTGGTGGATCCATGGGTGGATCCACCACCCTTCGTCGTCAGCGGGCTTTTCCACTCCCGCGGCATGGACTTCCGAGGAGAAGGGCCCTGCGAATAGGGGTTAACGCAGGTGTGACGTATTCACCCATCCGCTGAAACGACCGTACTGGACCTTGGTCCATGGCCCGCGATTGGCAAGGGCGAGCAGCTCTTCCCCCGCCTCGATGTGCGTCAGCGCGCGGTAGTTGGCGGAGGCGCCCTGATAAAGGGTCGTTCGAACCGTCGTCACCGGGGTGGTCGAGGAAAAGTGCTTCGGTTGCAGCTGGCTGGCCGGTACCCAGCCCTGTGTTTGGTCGATGGCGATCCGTCGCCAAGCACCCAGCGCCCCGTTGACCCGGACAGTGGTTCCGGCCTGGAGGATCCGCAACACGGGGTGCTGGTCCCCCGAACCGGTCCTCACGTTGAGCCTGACGGTCGTCGTGAACTCCACGGGGGCGAGCGACTGGATACCGGTGGCGGGGCGCTGGATCCTGACCTGTTCGAGGTACGCGCCCGGAACCCAACCCGTGTCATGGCCCGTGGCAACCTTGGTCCAGGTGCCGGCCTCGTCGAGTTTGCGGACGAGGACGTCCGCGGCGAGGACCCTCTGCACCGGGTAATTGGTTCCCGACCCCTTGCGCAAGTTCAGGTCCGCCGTACTACGGTGTGTGGGAATGAAGTCCTCACCGGCAGGCTCGGCGGGGCTTGCCGCGGTGCGCGGGGTGAAGCCCCGGGCAATCGCGGGGCTGGTTCGTGGAGCGCGGGCAACGGTCGGCACCACTGTCTGGGGCACGGAAAGCCGTTCGAGGCACTGGGCCGGCAACCAGCCGAAATTCTGCCGGTGTTGCACGCTGGCCCACAACCCGCTGATCCGCAGCAAATAGACTTCCGACCCTTCGGCCAGGATGCTCTGGGTGGCGTAGTGTCGCCCGGCTCCCTTGCGGAGCTTGAGCTCCGTTGTTGTCCGGTGGGTGGGCCCGGCAACGGCAACAGTCACGGGAATCGGGTTGGTGCGCGCGAAATCCGCCTTCTTCATGGGCTTTCCGCCGTTCCGGCGGCCGCCGGGAAGCATATCCCGACAGTGAGGATTGCACATACGTGAAACACGTTCCGATGACCTCACTGAGTGAATTGAAAAACCTGGGTGGCGCCTGGAACCGCGGTGCTGGCGGGGACACGCGAAAATGCCCGAAAAATGCGTGTACGTACCTACATGTTATTGCACACACGCCAAAGGCCCCCAGTCAGAGACCGGGGGCCTTTGTCACACCCACCGAGGCGATGTCATCAAGTCGGACGCGCACCAGGGGAATCACTCAATCCGCCGCGGCGATCCGGCTTCGCGCGGCCCCGCGCCGCCGGCCGGGCCCTTGCCCGTCGGCGGACGGTGTTACCTGGCGGGATCCGGCGCAACCGGCTCCTGCATCCCCCAAGAACGCATGATCCGGACCCCGATCCCCTGCACGCGGAACACCGTGGGCCCGGACGCTCTTCGCGTTCCGGGCCCACGGCATCGTTCGTGCTCCGGGGTGCTACTCCCCGCGGGTCGCCAGTTCGGCGTCGAGCCGCAGCAGGCCGTTGCCGTCGTTGCCGATCATCCGCACGCGGTCGAGGATGCCTCCGACCGTTGCTTCCTCTTCGACCTGCTCTTCAATGAACCAGTTCAGCAGCGGCACCGAGTCGATGTCGCCCTCGTTCTGGGCAAGGCGGTACAGGTCGCGGATGGACTCGGAGACCTTCTTCTCGTGCGCCAGCGACGCAACGAATGCGTCCTGCACCGATGCAACCGAAACCTCCGGTGCGGTCAGCGTGCCGATGCGCGGGTGGGCCGCGCGGTCAACCATGTGCGTGGTGAACTTCTCGGCGTGTTCCAGCTCTTCGGAGGCCTGGGCACGGAACCAGCCGGCAATGCCGGGCAGGCTCAGCACATCCATCTCGATGGCGAGCTGTCGGTACACCGTGGCCGCCTGGAGTTCGAGGGTGATCTGGTCGTTGAATGCGTCTGCAAGCTTTCCTGTAAGTTCCATGGCACCTACGCTACCGACTCCGTCGTGCCTTGTCACCGAAGTTTGGCCATGCTTACCACAGTGGAAATATGGCACGTTTTGCCACTGCCGCACCCCGGTGGTAGGTGATGCTCACCTATCACCGGGGTGCATTTTGGCAAGCATGGTGTTCGCGTCGCGCACACCCAGCAGCACCCCGCCAAGCATGACGATGACTGCGGCAAGCATCGCACCGGGCAGGTAGGCCTGCAGCGCCGGAACCAGGAGCGCCACAACTCCCCCGAGCACCAGGATCGAGGCCGCGGCCCAGCAACCGAGGGTGCCCTTGTGGGCTGCGGCGTGGTGGCCGAGCACCCAGCACTCGTCGCAGTGCATCAGCGCGCGGGTGCGGATCCCGACCCACGCGTTGCGTTTGATCTGCCCTGTGGCTGCCGCCTTCATGGCCCATGACAATCCTGCCAGCAGCAGAATCATCAGCACTGTGGCAACAAATAGGGCAAGTGTTTCGCCGTCCATGTGCTGTGGAGTCTCCTGGGAAGTCGTCGGACAATGCCTTCAACCCTACGTCACCACCGGCCACCGACGGGCCGGAAGCTAGCCGCCGAGCCCCGCGCGGCGCAGGGCCTCGGCCATGGCGGTGTTGGCACCGGCCGGCTTCGCGTCCCGGTTCCCCGCAGGCTTGGTGCCCCGGGTTCCGCTGGAGTGCTGGCGCGGGCCGCGCGGGCCGCGTTCCGGCTTCCCTGCCGGGGCACCCGGCTCGTCGTCAAGGCGAAGCGTGAGCGAGATGCGCTTGCGGGCCGGGTCGACCTCCAGCACCTTGACCTTGACGACCTGCCCGGAGGTGACGACCTCGCGCGGGTCGGAAATGAACTTGTTGCTCATCGCCGAGACGTGGACCAGGCCGTCCTGGTGGACGCCCACGTCGACGAAGGCACCGAAGGCGGCGACGTTGGAGACGGTGCCCTCCAGGACCATGCCGACCTGAAGGTCGCCGATCTTCTCCACGCCCTCCTTGAGGTTGGCGGTCTTGAAGTCCGGGCGCGGGTCGCGTGCCGGGCGGACCAGTTCGGAGATGACGTCCCGGACCGTGGGCAAGCCGAACTGCTCCGTGACGAAGTCTGCGGCGTTGAGCGCGGCGACCGATTGGTTCGAGGCCTTGGCGGCGCCCAGCAGCGTCTCGGCGAGCCCGTAGGCCTCCGGGTGCACGGCCGAGGCGTCAAGCGGCTGCTTGCCGCCGGTGACACGCAGGAAGCCGGCGCACTGCTCGAAGGCCTTGGCACCCAGGCGCGGCACCTTCAGCAGCGCCTTGCGGGTGGCGAAAGGACCGTTGGCGTTGCGGTGCTCCACGATGTTGCGGCTGAGCAGGGGTCCGACGCCGGCCACCCGGGCGAGCAGCGCCGGGGAGGCGGTGTTCACGTCGACGCCGACGGCGTTCACGCAGTCCTCCACCACGGCGTCAAGCGAGCGGTCCAGCTTCGCGGGGGTCAGGTCGTGCTGGTACTGGCCCACGCCGATCGACTTGGGTTCGATCTTCACCAGCTCCGCCAGTGGGTCCTGCAGTCGGCGGGCGATGGACACTGCCCCGCGGATCGAAACGTCCAGGTCGGGCAGCTCTGCGCTGGCCAAGGCCGAGGCGGAGTACACGGAGGCGCCGGCCTCGGAGACGATGACCTTAGCGGGCTTGTTGGTCAGCTTCGCGATGACCTCGCCGGCGAGCTTGTCCGTTTCCCGGCTGGCGGTGCCGTTGCCCACCGCAATGAGTTCGGTGCCGTACTTCTGCGCCAGTGCGACAAGCGTTGCCACGGATTGGTCCCACTTGTTGGCCGGGGCGTGCGGGTAGATGGTGGCGGTGTCGACGACCTTGCCTGTGGCATCCACGACGGCGACCTTCACGCCGGTGCGCAGGCCCGGATCGAGCCCGAGGACCGCGCGGTTGCCCGCGGGTGCGGCAAGCAGCACATCGCGCAGGTTCGCGGCGAACACCTTCACGCTGGCTTCCTCCGCCGCCTCGAAGAGGCGGGTGCGCAGGTCGGACTCGAGCCGGGTGAGCAGGCGCCCGCGCCAGGCCAGGCGCACGGTCTGGCCGAGCCACTTGCCGGCAGGGGCGTCGGCACCCGCCGTGATGCCCAGTGATTTCGCGACGGCCGCCTCGTAGCCGGCGCGTGCCTCGGCGAGCGCCGCGTCGTCGCGCGGGTCGGCCTCGGCCAGCTCCAGGGTCAGCGCGCCGTCGCGCTCCCCGCGCAACAGGGCCAGCACCCGGTGGGAGGGCTGGGTGGCGACCGGCTGGACGAAGTCCTCGTAGTCGGAGAACTTCGCCGCGTCCGCCGCGGCGACACCCGGTGCCGTCCGGGAGGCGATCTTGCCGCGGGCCCACAGCCGCTCGCGCAGTTCGCTGACCAGCACCGCGTCCTGGGAAGCACGCTCGGTCAGGATCGCGCGGGCGCCGGAGAGGGCGTCGGCAGCCGCGTTGATCTCGTGCTCGGTGTTCAGGAAGCCGGCGGCCACCGTCTCCGGGTCCTGGCCGGGGTCGGCAATGAGCGAATCGGCCAGCGGCTCCAGCCCGGCCTCCCGGGCGATCTGTGCACGGGTACGCCGCTTGGACTTGTAGGGCAGGTACAGGTCCTCGAGCTCCGACTTGGTGGCCGCTGCCTCGATTGCCGCAGCAAGCGCCGGATCCAGCTTCCCGGCCTCGTCGATCGACTTCAGGATCGCGGCGCGGCGCTCCTCGAGCTCGCGCAGGTAGCGCAGCCGTTCCTCGAGCAGGCGCAGCTGGGCGTCGTCGAGGGTGCCGGTGGCTTCCTTGCGGTACCTGGCGATGAACGGCACGGTGGAACCGGCGTCGAGCAGTTCGACGGCGGCCTTCACCTGCCAGACGGCAACGGGGGCGGTCCCGGCGGACAGCTCGGCGGCAAGGGTGTCAATGATTCGCTTCTGGCTCACCCGTACTAGTCTGCCGCATCCGCTGGGCCGGTGCTGTCGTAAATACGACAGCACCGGCCCAGCGGGACGCACCCCAAACATGCGATGCTTGATCTCGACTGTGCCGGGAGCCTCGCGGTTGCCGCGCCCAGGCCGTCCCAGAACCCAGCGAAGGAAGCGCGAGCAGTGAACACCTCCGAACCAAAGACCGCATCCATGCCGGCGCCCAAGCAGGCCGACCCGAAGCTGCCCCGGCTGGCCGAGGTCCCCGCATTCACGCAGTGGATGGCGCAAGGCTGGGCGGACCCGGAGCGCACCCCGGCCGCGACCCCGGACGCCGCGGCCGCCGCCGCCGCCCACCGCAACAAGCTCTCCGCCGCCCTTCCCGGATCGACCGTCGTGGTGGCCGCCGGCTGGGCCCCGGTGCGCAGCAACGACTGCTTCTACGACTTCCGCCCGCACTCGGACTTCCTCTGGCTGACCAACTGCACCGCCGAGGGCGCCGTGCTGGTCGGCACCCCGCGCCCCGGCGGCCACGACTACCGCCTCTTCGTCCCGGCCCCGGCCCTGCCGGGGAACCCCGAGTTCTTCACCAGCGCCGCCCACGGCGAGCTGTGGGTCGGCGCCGCGCACGGACCCACCCACTGGGAACAGGCCCTGGGCCTGCCGGTGTCCCCGCTGGGCGAGCTCGATGCCGCACTCTCCCGCCTCTCCGGCGCCGAGGCCGCGGGCAACCTGGATGCCTCGATGGTCGCCACGCACGGGCTGAATCCCTCGGCCACCCTGCGCCGCACCCTGGGCGAGCTGCGCCTGCTCAAGGACGCCTGGGAAATCAACGAACTGCGCAACTCGGTCATCCACACCGTCGAGGGCTTCTCCCAGGTCATCAACGAGATCCCTGCGGCCATCGCCGGCGGCGGCGAACGCTGGCTGCAGGGCACCTTCGACCGCGTGGCCCGCACCCACGGCCACGGCCCGGGCTACGCCACGATCATCGGCTCCGGCCACCACGCCCCCACCCTGCACTGGGTGCGCTGCGACGGGCCGGTCCTGGAGTCCGAACTGCTCCTGCTGGACATGGGCGTGGAGGAAAGCAGCTTCTACACCGCGGACGTCACCCGCACCTTCCCGGCCAACGGCCGCTTCACCGCGGCCCAGCGCGAGGTCCACGACCTTGTCGAGAAGGCGCACCGCGCCGGCCTGGCCGAGCTGGCCCCCGGCAAGGACTTCACCGCCTTCCACACCTCCATCATGGAGGTCATCGCCAACGGCCTGAGCGACTGGGGAATGCTCCCGGTCTCCGTCGACGAGGCCCTCTCCCCCGCCGGCCAGCACCACCGCCGCTGGCTGGTCTGCGGCGTCGGCCACCACCTGGGCCTCGACGTTCACGACTGCTCCTCCGCCTCATACGAGGAATACCAGGGCGCCACGCTGCAGGAGAACATGGTCCTGACCGTGGAACCGGGCCTCTACTTCCACAAGCACGACCAGATGGTCCCGCCGGAACTGCGCGGCATGGGCGTGCGGCTCGAGGACGACCTGCTGATCACCGCCGACGGCTACGAGAACCTCTCGGACCCGCTGCCGATCGATGCCGCGGGAATCGAGGCCTGGATGGCCGCGCAGGCGGGAAAGAACGCATGAGCGTCCTGACCATCACCAACGCGCTCATCTTCGACGGCGAGAACCCGGAACTGCTCCGCGGCAACGTGACGTTCACGGACGGGCTGGTCTCCGCCGTCGGCGACCAGCGCGAGGGCGAACTTCTCGACGCCGGCGGCAGGGTCGTCGTACCGGGCCTCATCGACGCCCATTTCCATGCCTATGCCATCTCGCTGGAGGGCATGCGCAACGAACGCGGCCCGCTGTCCTTCGCCGCGCTGGCCGGGGCCAAGCGCCTGCGCGAGGCCCTCTCCCGCGGCTTCACCACGGTGCGCGACGTGGCAGGCGGAGACATCGGCCTCTCCTCCGCCATCAAGGCGGGCCTGCTGCCTTCCCCCCGCTACTTCTACACCGGCCCGGCACTGAGCCAGACCGGCGGGCACGGCGACCCGCGCGAGGCGGACGTCGATGTCTGCTTCGGCCACGGCCACATGTGCGAGGTCGTCGACGGCATCGAGCCGCTGCGTGTCGCGGTGCGCGAACGCCTGCGCACCGGCGCCCACGCCATCAAGATCATGGCCAGCGGCGGGGTGGTCTCGCTGACCGACCCGCTGGCCGTTCCGCAGTATTCGGACGAGGAGATCGCCGTCGTCGTGGCCGAGGCCACCCGCCGCGGCTCCTACGTCGCGGCGCATGCCTACTCCCCGGAGGCCATCTCCCACGCGGTGCGCAACGGCGTGCGCTCGATCGAGCACGGCAACCTGCTCGACGCTCCCACCGCCGCCCTCATGGCGGAGCACGGCGCTTTCCTGGTGCCCACGCTTGCCGCCTACGCCGCCATGGACCGGCGCGGCGACGAGGTCGGCCTGCCGGAGGTGTCCCGGGCCAAGAACCTCGAGGTGCTCAACGCCGGCGGCGAGGCCATCAAGCTGGCGCTGGCAGCCGGCATCCCGGTGGGCTTCGGTTCCGACTTGATGGGCGACCTCGCCGACGAACAGCTCAACGGCCTGGCCCTGCAGGTCCGCGCCGCGGGCGTCTTCGAGACACTGCGCTCGGCCACCAGCGTGAATGCCGCGCTGCTGCAGGAACCAACGCTGGGCCGCCTGGCCCCGGGCATGGCCGCCGATGCGCTCATCCTGGACGGGAACCCGTTCGAGGACCCGGCCGTGCTCTTCGACGAATCGCGCCCACGCACCGTCATCCAGGGCGGCGCCGTCGTGGACTTCGCCACGGCATAGGCCCCGCCCGCCACGGCGGGAGTGCGGCCCGAGGCGCGTCCACGCCTCCGGCCGCACTCCCAGCTCCCATCCAAAGCCAACGCCTAAGATGGAACGCATGAGAATTTTGCACCCCAAGACACCCATGTTCGCCGCGGCCGCCGTGCTACTGGTTTCCCTGACCGGTTGCGCGGAGCTGGCCGACACCGCATCGTCGGCGGCTTCCTCCGCCGCATCCCAGGTGGCGGAGGGCGCGAAGAAGGAACTCGTCAAGTCGGTCTGCGCCCCCATCAAGGACGGCACCATCAACGCCGGCGACCTGAAGGTCCTCAACTCCATGGTCGACGCGGTCCGCGAGGGCGGCCTGCCCCAGGAAATCGTCAATGCCCTCGACGACGTCGCCGCGGCAGGCGACAACGTCCCGGCCGATGCCCAGGCCCGCCTGGTCACGGCCTGCGACAACGCCCTGAACAGCTAACCCGGACGGAATCCGTGGGACAAGCCAAGCGCCTCGGCCCGGGAATCGTGGCCGCCGGGGTCTGCCTCGCCGCAGTGGCCGGCGTTTGGCTTGTCCTTTCCGCCCCGGACCGCTCCGGCACCGCTTCCGGGGGCGAGCGGGCCACCATCCAGCATGTGGTCGACGGCGATACCGTCTACGTGCTCCTGGACGGACAGCGCACCAAGGTCCGCCTGCTCAACGTCGACGCCCCGGAGATCCCGCACCCCGGCAAGCCCGGCGAATGCTACGGCCAGGAAGCTGCGGCGTACCTTGCGCAGAAGCTCCCCGCAGGCAGCGAGGTCGAGCTGGAGTTCGACGTCGAGCGTTTCGACCGCTACGACCGCACCCTCGCGGGAGTCACCTACAAGGGTGAGTTCGTCAACGAGACCCTCGTGGCCTCCGGCCACGCCACGGCCATGAAGGTCGAGCCCAACGACAAGTTCTACGGCGCGATGCGTGCTGCGCAGAAGAAGGCCGAACGCGCCAACGCCGGCATGTTCGACCCGGCGAACGGCTGCCGGTAGGAGTCGCCGTTTCAACGTGGCCGCGCAGGTGAACCTCCGCCACGTCCCGGTCGTGCGTTCTGCACCGGGATCGCGACCCGATCTCCACACGGTGTTGGTCCGCCCGCGGAATGTGCGGACGGACCAACACGGTTTCCGGATCCAGGTGAAAGGCCTAAACCAATGACGGGTCCTTTTCCGGCGATTCGGCATTCACCGCCGGTGCGGGAACCGGGGCCGGGGCGCCTGCCGGTTCGGGCTGTGTCGCCTTCCTCCGATTCACGGCGGGCAACAGCCTGAACACCTTGCGGCCCTGGACGCGCAGCCAGGCTGCAATCGTCAGCCAGGTTGCAGACGAAACCAGGACCGCGTCGGCCGAGGCCATGATTCCCGAGAAGAACGGCAACCCCATGACAACGGCGATCCCCACGTGCATGCCCAGGATGGCAAGCAGCGCCAAACGCCTGGTGATGCGGTTGAAGAGCAGGAACGGGAACGCGATTTGGACCACCACGGTGAAGTACGTCAGCAGCACCACCATCCAGGTGTTTGCCGTCAGCAGTTCCGAGAGCCACGGGAAGGTTCCGTACGCCTTGGAGCTGATGGGATAGTACATGGCTTCGCCGCTTTGCCACAGGCTGCCTTGGACCTTGTACATGCCCGCTTCAAAGTAGACGAGGCACAACTGTGCGACGATCAAGCACAAGGCAAGGTTGTGCAGTACGGTCCCGATCTGCGTCGTTGAGTCCCGTCCGGTTCTGGACCGGCGCAGGGCATCCAGCGACCAGCGACCTGAAATGTCGGCGAAGATCATGTAAATCAGCATGATCCGGATGAAGTAGTTTCCGCCATCGGCAATGGGGGTGTTTTGGGCGTTGATTGCCGTGTAGAAAACGAAGAAGAGCGGCGTGATGACTCGCGTTCGCCAGCCGATGGTGAAGGCAACGGCCAACAAGATGGCCACGATGTACCAGCCCCAGAAGAAGCCGGTGCCGGCTTCCCTCAAAACGTCCAACGGCCACTTGTAGCCCAATACCTCGCGGTAGGGATCCCAGTATGCCGAGCCTGGACCCCAGATACGGTTGGCGACCGGGATGTTCAGCAGGAGCCAACCGAGGATGAGCGTGCCCGAGGCCATGCGCATCACGGCCAACCCGTAGTCCGCATTCCTGCTCAGCACGAACCACTCAACGATTCTTGCGCTGAGGTCTGCGGGCGCGCCTTTGTGCTTTGAAAGCCAAGCCCGGACACTGGGGGTTGCTGCGGCATCTAGTTCCATGCGGCGAGAACCTCCTCGTCAAACGCAATTGCATCCCGCCAGCCGATCTTCGTGAATGACTGTGACGGTGTCCCCGAGGGTTCGCGCCTCTCTGCGAAAGGCGTAATGGCGTCCCGACGCATCTGGACTTCGACGATTGAAACGCCATCACCCCATAGGCTTTTGGCATTGAGTGTTGCAAATCCCACGGCGACTTCTTCCATCCGTTCATAGGCCCGTAGGTTCTCGAGCTGCGAAACCGTGAACTTGTTCCGGGCTTCCGCTGAATTCAGTGCGACGCCGAATACAGCCTGCCCCTGGACATGGTTTGCTTCAACGTCCTGAAGTTGCTTGTCGCTCAATTTATGTGCTGCCGTCCAATAGCGCCCATGGATGGCCCGGGATTGTTTCGCGCTTCGGTTTGAGAGGATGCGACCGGCCGATGACGTCTGTTCTTCTTCCGTAAGGTTGCGCCATTCCGTGAATTCAGCACCAGCTGCGACACCTCCGGCGCACACATCTATGGGGCTGAGGCATGCTCTCACCAGGAAATATTCGTCTTGGGAATACGGTCCCGGCGCAAACAGGCTCCATCCTTGGTCCAACGGACCCAGGAAGTATTTATTCAATGCCGGCTGCAAGGATGCTTTTAGCGGTGTTTGGGGACCCGTAAAAGCGAGCGTAGCTGCGATATGAATTATGACGAAAATTCCGCCAAGCACCAGCACAATTCTTGCCGGAAGCCCGATGCGTCGAGTCTTTTCCATTGATCTTCTTCGTGTGAGACGTGGAGACCATTTGAGGTGGTCGAAACGAGGGTGTGAGGGATCGGGATATTCATCACTGAATATCCCGATCCCTCACAATCCGACTGCCTAAAGTGCGCGGCGCTTACGTGAAGCCATAAGCGTTGCGACACCACCCAGCAGTAACAGCACAGCAATTCCGGTGACAATCATGGTTTCTTCCGCACCAGTCTTTGCGAGGGAATTGTTGGGCCGCACTGGGCCGGAGGCCCCGGTGTTGTCACCGTTATTGGCCCCGGAATTTACAGAAGAGTTGTCGTCGACATTGGTCGAGGAATTCTCATCGGTATTTTCATCGGTGTTGTCATCCGAATTGTCATCCATATTGGCATCGGTGTTCTCGTCCGTGTTGTCATCCGTATTGGCATCGGTGTTGTCCGCAGTGTTTTCCGCGGTTGAATCATCCTTGGCCACAACGGTGAAGGCGGCGAAGTCCTTGTCCTCAGATGAGTTGTCCTTGGCTGTCAGGAGGTAGTCCCCCAATTCAAGGCTTTCCGTATCGACCCGAAGAGAGAGCTTCCCGTCTGCGTCGACGACGAGATCGGATTCGAGAACTTCGGCACCGGCTTCTTGACGATCGCCCGTCAGCGCGATCAGTGAGACTTCGGCGGTGCCATCCGCGGTAAAGCCCCATCCGTTCAGTAGGGTCGGTTCGCCCTTGACGACACGTTTCGGTGTGACATCAACACTGACGTTGACGGAAGCGTTCTTATCGCGGACTACAAGGAACGACGATGAAGTCTTGCCGTCAGTGTCAGTGGCGGTCACTTCGTAGACCCCTGGTGGGATGTCGCTTGAATCGAGGTCGAAGACGAACGTTCCGTTGTCACCGACTACCACGTCGTTGCTCAGCACTTCCTTCTCGCCGGAACCGTCAACATTCTCGATTTCAATCGTGACAGTGCTGCCGCCGGTGAACTGGTCTCCAATGACCTTTGCGGAGTCACCTTGCTCAACTTCACCCGGGATAACGGTGAGATTCGCATGTTCGGTGTTGTCAGCCGTGTTATCCGCAGTGTTCACAGCCGTGTTGTCCGCAGTATTCACGGCAGCGTTGTCCGCAGTATTCACGGCAGCGTTATCAGCCGTATTCACAGCAGCATTGTCAGCAGTGTTCACAGCCGCGTTATCAGCAGTGTTCACGGCAGCGTTATCAGCCGTATTTACAGCCGTGTTGTCCGCTGTGTTCACAGCAGCGTTGTCAGCAGTATTCACGGCCGCGTTATCAGCAGTGTTCACAGCCGCGTTATCCGCAGTGTTCACGGCAGCGTTATCAGCCGTATTTACAGCCGTGTTGTCCGCTGTGTTCACAGCAGCGTTGTCAGCAGTATTCACGGCCGCGTTATCCGCAGTGTTCACCGCCGCGTTATCCGCAGTGTTCACAGCAGTGTTCACCGCCGTGTTATCCGCAGTGTTCACAGCAGCATTGTCAGCAGTATTCACGGCCGCGTTATCAGCCGTGTTCACCGCAGTGTTGTCCGCAGTGTTGTCCGCCGAATTGTCTGCGGTATTCACCGCCGCATTGTCCGCAGTGTTCACAGCAGTGTTGTCCGCGGTGTTATCGGCAGCGCTTGGGTCCGTGACTGTCAGCGGAGTCGATGCCGATGGACCCGCAGTTACCGAACCAACAACTTTGTAGTCCGTTCCTGCAGGTGTACCGGCCGGAACCGTCAACGGAGTCGAGAACTTCCCATCGCCATCCGTCGTAACGTTCACGCTGGAACCTACCGGATTATCGCTTGCATCCGTCAACTGGACAGCAACACTGGTCGTCGCCGGGTAACCTTCACCCGTAATCGTCGTTGACTGACCCGACACGACTGAAGCCGGGTTGGCAAGAATCGCCGGAGCGACAGCATCCAATGCGCGTACAGAGGATGTGGCCAGGCTGACCTTCGCCGCTGATGCTTGGGGCAGCAGGGTCAAGGTCAATGCACTGACGCTGAACGAGCCGGCACCCAGTGCCCCAGCTCGTGCGGGCGTATCTACCGTCGGTTGGTCGTTGATCGTCAGCTGGACAATCTCATTCAGCACGCCATTAATGACCGGGGACAGATCATCCAGCAGCTGGTCTGTGATCGGGGTGATGGTTCCATCGAGATTCGAGATCAAGGAATTCAGTGTGCCTCCAACTCCGGAGAGAATTGGTGTTACCAGGGCATCTACCAAGAACGTTGTCAGCGCTCCGACGTTGATCAGGGGAATCGACAGCAACGCGACAACCAGATCTACCGTGATGTCAGGGGTGCCTCCGTTGATTCCAAGGAAATCGCCGAGTGAACCAGAGATCGTGATGCTGCCGTCATCGGCGCTGACAACCCCAGCCAAAGCGTTCACCGACAGATCAATTTCGATGTTAAGGGTTGCTGCATAAATGGCGTCTGTAATGGCTTGGGTCAGCTGGTCGACGAGTTGTGAGACGACATTCTCAAGACCGGTCGTGATGAGCTGCAAGGTAGCCGTATCAATCACGTCGGTGTTGGGGGCCAACCCGTTCAGCCCGTTCGTGGCGCCCGGATTGACAGCCTGTTCGAGGTCAATCGTTACCAGGCCAGTTCCAAGGTCAAGCGAAACGACGCCATTGCTGGCCGTGATCGTTGACTGCAACAGTCCGGTCTTTATTGAAGCCAAGTCCAGGTTGTCAATCGTGGCCGTCGTGTTCCCGACGTTGACATCAACGACGCCAAGACCAATATCAATCGTGGGAACGCCGGACACAATGGTGTCGATGACGCCGCCGCTCCCGACAAGACCATTGACTGTCGTATCTGCGCCATCTACGACGCCACCTAGCTGCGTTGCAATGTTTCCAACGAGCGGACTGCTGACAACTGCCTTGGCGTCGGCAACAACGTACTCGGAGGTGACGTTTCCGTTTGTCTTCTCGGCTGTCGAGGCAACTGCGCCAAGTTTCAACGCCACTTCGTCGACAATCTGGTCGGTCAGCCCCGAGACATTCAGTTGGTCGAGAAGGGCGGTGAGATCTATCGTCGCGCTGTTCGCGCCGCCTCCCTCGTTATCCGGATCAACAGCAACGGCGCCGTCGCTTGTCACCGCGCCAGCCGCGGATTTGGCTTGAGTTCCGCTGGGGGACGCGCCGAAGCTGTTCAATGTGCCCAATGACCCGAGGTTCAGGAGGCCGTTGTTTGTCCCGTTGTCGATGACGGGAAGCGCAAGCGTTCCGACGTTGATGCCGAGCAATTCGAGCAGCGAAAGGTTGATCGGGTCGGAATTTGGACCGACCAAAGTGGGGTAACCGGCCTGGCTAATGGCGGTTTCCAAGAGGTCAAGCGATAAGAGCTCGGATGAGATCACTTGACCCAGCGCTTCGGACTGATCCGTCGACAAGTCAGCCGGAGCAGCGTAGGCCGAGGTGGTCGGCACTACAAGGAGGCTGGACGCTACTGCGCCAGCCAGTAGTTTGCGGGCAATCGAGAAGCGCTGCTTCCCGTTCCCGGGCGGGTGTTTTTCACGTGTCAAGGCGTCCTCCAAGGCTATTCCGGCATTAGACAGGGGCCCATTTCAGATGCCCCAACACCGACCTTAGGAAAGCAAATGGCTGTTTTCCTTCGACCTTCTAGGTATAACCACGACGCTGCCAGGTCATGGATTCTCCCCTTTTCGACTATCGCGAGCGCCCCACATGACTAACTGGTTTTGGCCGTTCGGCTACGAATGATAGCCATCAATCCTTATTGCGTGTGGCTTCCGCGTTAAACTTCACCAACTAGCTAATCAATCTAGCTAGTATGGGAAGCGTTATCATCTGGGACCATAATTTTGAACTCTGCGCAACGTGTAGACATTCGCTAGTCCAAAAATTCTGTGATCGAATTCAGGCTTCTTGAAGGTGAAAAATGAATGAACGTCGTATTCGCGTGCACCTTGCCGATGGAGACTATTTTCTCCGCATCGGTTTAGAGAGCCTGCTGGCTTCGAGCCACCAGGTCGAGCTTGAAGCGGTTTCGGGCAATGGCAACGAGGCAATCAAGGCTGCTCTCGATACGAAGCCTGACCTTGTCCTCATGGAGTCCAGCATCACCAACGTTTGCAGTATGGAAGCAACAAGACGCATAGTCGCAAACTCCCCATCCACAAAAGTGGTCATGTTATCTGCGACCCATGACCTTGAAACCATGAGCCGTGCCCACTCGGCCGGGGCCTGCAGTTATCTGGCGAAGAACTCGATATCGGCAGATCTTGGGGCTGCGCTTCTGATGATTCACTCCGGAAACATGATCTTCTCAAAGCCGGCAGATGCCGAACGTTTCCCCGTGCATTCCGAGAGCGACTACGACTTGCAAGCCCGGTTCCTCCGACAAACCAGTCCACGCGACCGGCGCTTGCTCAACGCTCTCGCCCAGGGGTATACGAATCTACAGATCGCAGCGCTTCTGCATGTCAGTGAAGGAACAGTCAAGGCCCAATTGGCCAAGATCATGGAGCCCCTTAATGTGAGCAATCGGGTCCAGCTAGCCGTTTTAGTCGTGCGGGCAGGATTGTTTGAGTCGACTCGCCCTTCCTTTCCACTCACCGCTGGCCTCATGAGACATGCCACACCCCGGGCATAGCCCTTTTCCCGTTGACTGGGAACGTGAATGGAACTGCCTAGCCGTCGTTTGATTCTCGGGGTGGCAGCCCACAGGAAACTTCAACCCGGTGAGGTAACCGCTTCCTCTATTCTGGCGAACACAGGGTTTGGTGCTTGCTAGCCAGGGAGTTGGAAGCAGACATACGGCGGTCAAAACGAAAAGCTCGATCCATGGTGACCTGGTCAGGCGTTTAGGCCATGCGATCTTTTCGGATTGGCCGAGTGGTGGATTCGCACCGCAGCGGGCCTTGCGCTGAGCCTTCGCACGATTACTGGAAGCCCGCTCCAACCCTGCTCTGCCCGGCGGCACCTCGTTCGGATCCGGAAAGCGACAAGGATGCCCGTCCACCAATCCTTGGATCGGTACACGGGCACCCTCGCCATTCTTCGCTACGTTCTAGCTTTCATTGCCTCCAACGCGTCGGCGCTTGAGCGCCAGTCCACCGAGAATCAACAGCAGGCCACCGAGGGCGATCCCCAGCACCGTGAACCCAGTCTTGGCAAGATCGCCATCACCCGTCTCTGGCTTCTCGGTGTTTCCGGAACCGTTGCCAGGGCGTTGCTGCCCGGCATCACCGTTGCCGTTGTTGCCGTTGTTTCCGTCGGTGGTCGGGAGCTCCACATCGTCCTGCAGCACAAAGCCGAAGTCCAAGGTCAGATCCGATTCGCCGTCGGAGTTCAGGCCCTCCGAAACGGATTCCCAGCTCGAGGAATCATTCCCACGGTCGCCGCCGGTTTCAACCGTCGGAACATAGGGTTCCAGGGCATCCTTTGACTTCTCGCGGTTGATTTTCACGACGTAGGACTCCCCTTCCGTCAAGACCGGCAGGTCCTTGAACAGGTACTTGCCGTCCTTATCGGTGGTCGTCGACCCGATCTTCTTGCCATCCGGTCCGTAGAGGTCGAGCACGACGCCCGGGATGCCCGGCTCGCCCTCGTCTTGGATGCCGTCCTTGTTGGTGTCGACCCAGACCTTGTCGCCGACCGAAACCTTGCCCGGGACAAAACCGAAGTCCAGGGTCGGGTCACGGTCGCCGTTCTCGGTCAAGCCCTTTGAGGAAGCCTCCCACGAGGAAGAGTCGCCCTCCCGGTCGCCGGATCCCGGCGTCGTCGGAACGTACGCCTTCAGCGCCAGTTGGTTCTCGTCCTTGTCCTTGTCGACCTTCACCGTGTACTTCTGCCCGTCAAGCAAGACCGGCAGGAAGTCGAAGGAGTACTTGCCGTGCTCATCGGTGGTCGTGGAACGGATGAAGCTGCCGTCCGGTCCGAACAGGTCAAGGACAACCCCGGGGATGCCCGGCTCTCCCTTGCCCTGGCGACCATCAAGATCGCTGTCCAGCCAGACGAAGTCGCCCACGGACACCGACTTGCGGACAAAACCGAAGTCGAGCGTGGGGTCGACGCCCGCGTCCTTGGTCAACACGTCCGAAGACGGGTCGGTGGAGGCTGTCCACAGCGAGGAGTCGCCGTCACGCTCGCCCACGCCGGCCGTGGCCGGGACGTAGGGCTTCAACGCTTCGGCCGAGGCCTCGCGGTCGATGTCAACGGTGTAGGTTTCACCATCGCGCAGGACCGGCAGGTTCTTGAAGAGGTACCAGCCGTCCTTGTCGGTGCTCATGGTGGCAAGCACCGTGCCATCGGGCCCGCGCAGTTCGAGGACTACACCCTCGATGCCCGGTTCGCCCTCGTCCTGGCGTCCGTCGCGGTTCTCGTCAACCCAGACGTAGTCGCCGACCGAGACCTTCGCCTCAACGAAGCCGAAGTCGAGGGATCCGTCATGGTCGCCGGCCGTGTTCAGGCCCTCTGACGCGGTCTCCCAGTCCGAGGAGTCCTTCTCACGTTCGGTGGCTCCCGGAGTGGTCGGGATGTACGGCCACAACGCGTCCTTCGACTCGTCCTTCACGATCTTCACCGTGTAGGACTCCCCTTCGGCCAAGACCGGCAGGTCCTTGAACAGGTAGTTGCCGTCCTTATCGGTGGTCGTCGACCCGATCTTCTTGCCATCCGGTCCGTAGAGGTCGAGCACGACGCCCGGGATGCCCAGCTCGCCCGGCTCGCCCTCGTCCTGGATGCCGTCCTTGTTGGTGTCGACCCAGACCTTGTCGCCAACCGAAACCTTGCCCGGGACAAAACCGAAGTCCAGGGTCGGGTCACGCTGCTCGTTCTCGGTCAACGCGATCTCGTCCGGATCGGTCGAGGCCTCCCACGAGGAAGAGTCGCCCTCCCGGTCGCCGGATCCCGGCGTCGTCGGAACGTACGCCTTCAGCGCCAGTCGGTTCTCATCCTTGTCCTTGTCGATCCTCACCGTGTACTTCTGCCCGTCAAGCAAGACCGGCAGGAAATCGAAGGAGTACTTGCCGTGCTCATCGGTGGTCGTGGAACGGATGAAGCTGCCGTCAGGCCCGAACAGGTCAAGGACAACCCCGGGGATGCCCGGCTCTCCCTTGCCCTGGCGACCATCAAGATCGCTGTCCAGCCAGACGAAGTCGCCCACGGACACCGACTTGCGGACAAAACCGAAGTCGAGCGTGGGGTCGACGCCCGCGTCCTTGGTCAACACGTCCGAAGACGGGTCGGTGGAGGCGGTCCACAGCGAGGAGTCGCCTTCACGCTCGCCCACGCCGGCCGTGGCCGGGACGTAGGGCTTCAACGCTTCGGCCGAGGCCTCGCGGTCGATGTCAACGGTGTAGGTTTCACCGTCGCGCAGGACCGGCAGGTTCTCGAAGAGGTACCGGCCGTCTTTGTCGGTGCTCATGGTGGCAAGCACCGTGCCGTCGGGCCCGCGCAGTTCGAGGACTACACCCTCGATGCCCGGCTCGCCCGCGTCCTGGCGGCCGTCGCGGTTCGTATCGACCCACACGAAGTCGCCCACGGAGACAGTTGCCGGCACGAAGCCGAAGTCAAGCGTCGGGTCGTTGGCGCCGTTCGTGGTCAGGTCCACGGACTTGTTGTCCGTCGTGGCGCTCCACAGGGACGAATCGCCCTCGCGGTTGCCCTGGCCCGCTTCGGTCGGTGCGAAGGGTGCCAGCGGTTTCCTGGAAGCCGCCTGGTCGATAACCACCGTGTAGCTCTGGCCGTCCTCGAGCACCGGCAGGTGCTCGAAGGAGTACTTTCCGCTGCCGTCGGTCATGGCCGGCAGCACCTCGTTGCCGTAGACGTCGGTGACCCCGCTGGTGCCGTCCGGCCCCACGAGTTTCAGAACGACGTCCTTGATGCCGGGTTCGCCCTCGTCCTGGCGTCCGTCACGATTGGTATCGACCCAGACGTAGTCGCCGACCGACACCTTCTCCTTCTCGAGCGGGCGGAAGGTGATGCCCGTCTTGATGGGTTCCTGGCCGCGGTGGTCGGTCTTCCCGTTGACCTGGGCCTCGGCCGCGTAGCCGAAGGAGTTCCAGGCCGGGGCCAGCTCACCGGCACCCGAAGGCAGTTCGGTGTCCGACTGCGTCTTGAAGGACAGGGAGATTCCCTCGCCCGGCAGGATGCCGTCCGTCCCTTCCGGGAAATCGACGACCAGCTTCAGGCCGTGGATTTCGCGTGGGTTGGCCGGCCGCACCGTGGTCCAGATGTCCTTGCTGTTGCATCCGGCCCACGGGTTCGTCTTTTCCTGGCCCGTCGGCTTGCACTGTGCGGGGTCGCCGGTCAGGTAGTGGATTTCCGAGGTCGCCCCCTCCGGCACCGCGGGAAGCGTGATGTCCAGGAGGGTTGGGGACCACATCGAGCCACGGGACTTGCCCGCCTGCGACGAGGTGACACCCGTGTCGCCGACGAACGGGAAGACATCGAGGATCTCCAGGTGCTGCGCCGGGACGTTGCCGGTGTTCGTCACGCTGAGCTTCCACTCGGCGATGCCGCCGGGCTTGGTTTCAACGATGCACGGGTAGCGGTAGAAGCCGCCCTCGAACTTGTAGCACGAGGCGTCGTTCTGCACGCCGCTCAGCGCGTTGTGCACGCCGGTCGGTGCGGTCTGGCCGGCCGAAGGGACTTCACGGACCAGCTTGCGCGAGGCGTAGGCCTGTCCCTCGATGATGCCGACCTCGTGCGTGGCCTCGGTCTTCTTTGAATCCGTGCCGGTGAACTCCGCGGTGTTCAGGAGCTTGGTCCGCGCGGCAACCCCGGGACGGACCGTGGTGGGGATCTCGATGGTGTACGACTCGCCCGGGTAGAGCCTGGTTCCGGCCGGGAACGTGAAGGACAGCGTGTCGCCGGTGCGCTCGATTCCCACCTGCGCACGGTCCGTCGTCATGGACGTGCCTTCCGGCGCCTGCTCGAACTTCTTCGCGAAGGACAGCTTGACCTGCGATTTCCATTCGGGTTCAAGATCCAGCAGCGCGCCCTTGGCGTCGACCGGAAGCTTGTCGGTGACCACGGGGTCGGTGATGACCTCGGTGCCGGTGTTCTTCACGGTGATCGTGTAGTTCAGCTCGCGACCTGCGGCAACAAGTCCGTTGGCTGCGTCCGAGGTCTTGGCCACGCCAGGCACGTTCTTGCCCTGTACGAACGTGTGGTTGTCCGTTGCGTCGGCGGGGTTGTGCGCCTTGCCCAGGCGGTCAACCGTTGCGGTGGCGGTGTTTGAGACCGTCGAGGCCGTGGTTTCCCCGGGGTTGGACGAGGTGCCGTCGATGGCGTTCGGTTCTCCGCTGCGCAACGTGTAGCGCGGAACGACCTTGAACTTGACCTTGTTGACGGTCTTGTCCAGCTCGGTGTAGTCCCGGCCCTGCATGGTGACGCGGATGCCCTGCACCGCGCCGTTGGACGGCTCCGTGGTGCTCCAGGTTCCCTCAACGTGCTCCAGCGTGTTTCCCTCGCCGCGGGCGTAGCTGCCGCCGGTCAGGTACTCGATCGTGACTTGGACATTGCTGGTCGGGAGCGGGGCCCATCCGGCGAAGTCGAAGGCGTTCCAGAACGTCGCGTCCTTGTCCTCGAAGACCACGCGGTCGGCCTCATGCCGGCCCGTGTCGACCTTCAACGTGACATCGATCGGTGCCGGGACGCCGTTCGGAGTGAAGAACGTTGCCGGTCCAGCCGGGGAGAACTCCTTGGTCAGCGTCGAGGAGATGTCGACCGATTCCTTGGTCACGATCTCCAGGTTTGCGCTCGGGTGCCTGACCACGGTGGGGTCGCCGGCCCGTTTGATGGTCGCCTCCGCAGTGTTCGGCAGGATGTAGCCCTTGCCGGTGTGCTTCGGTTCCAGTGCGGCAAGGGCCGCGTCGATCGACGTGGTTCCGTCGGTGCGCAGCGTGGAGCGCAGCGCGGTGCCCACGGCCAGATCGAACCTGGCATCGCGCGGTACCGACGTGGTTCCCTGCTTCTCCAGTCCGAAGGCGAAGCCCGTGACGTCCGCCCAGGTCCGGCCCTCGGGCAGGACGGGGTTCAAGGCAGCCTGCCCCTGGAAGGTTTCCGACGTCGTTCCGTCGGCAAAAGTGAACGTGGCCCGGGCCAGGTTTGCAGCCTCGGCGGGGGCTACGGTGCCCTTGAAACCGGTGATGTCCACGTAGTCGAACGGGTTGGTTTCGCCTGCCTTCGGGTCGACCATCGTCAACGAATCGACGCCGAACGCCGAGGTGTTCACTGCGCTGAGCTGCAACGTGCTCCGGGGGTTGAGGTCGCTCGGCTTCTGCACGATGGTGCTTGGCGTCCAGGACTTCTCACTGGCCAGCTTCATTTCCTTGTCCGCGGTTACCGCGCCCTCGGCAGGCTTGCCGTGGTTCAAGGTCAGGATGTTGGAGAACGACTTCCCGTGTTCGATGAGTTCGGTAAGTTCGAAGTCGACGATGGCCGCGACATCCTCACCGGCGGGGAAGCTGCCGGTTTCGCGTTCGTAGGTGATCCGGACGCCGGTGGTGCCTGCGGGAAGCGCGATTCCTTCGAGCCCCTGGCCGTCGGTCGAAACGACGATGCTGCGCCATTCGCCTCCGGCGGTCTTGGTCTCGACGACCACGTGGGTGGCACCTTGGAGCTGCCTCACCGATACTGCCAAGGGCTTCCACGTCGGCGTCATGGACTCGAAATCGTCGGTTTGGACGATTTTCCGCACATCGACGTTTGTTTTTGCACTGTCAACGTGGGTTCTCAGGATCGCCTGGGTCCTGTCGCCGGGGATGCCTTCAACGCGGTTGGGTGTGAAGTACTTCAGCCCCGTCAGCGACCGTTCCTGGTCCACGACGGTCAGCGTCGAAGTCGCCTCGTCGGTGACCTTGTTGCCACCGGCCTTCGGTGTTCCGCTGGCCTCGATGGTGTTGGCGTGGTTGCCCGTTGCGGTTCCGAGCACGTCGAAGTCCAGCGTGAAGCCGGAACCTGGCGCGAATTCGCCGGCAAAGGTGATCTCGAAGGCCTTGATGTCCCGGCCCGAGGGAAGGTTTCCCGGGAACACCAGCTGGCCATTGGCGTTGCCCAGCTTGTAGGGGGTGGTGTCGATGATGATGACGCCGGAGGTTGCGCCGGTCGGCCAGGTGCCCGAGACGAACTTCTCGAAGTCGATGCCCTCGCCGAACGGGGAGGTTCCGTCCCCGGGCTCCTTGATGCCCAGAGTCGTCAGCGGCTGGTTCGAGGCGTTCGCAGCCCCGATGCTCACCGTGGAGCGGTTCTTGCCCTCACCGATGACGGTCCCGTCGCCGGCAACGACCTGTGCCGGTGAGAAGGACTTGGTGGCCGAAACGGCGTAGGAGGTGGCGTCTACGACGAAAGCGTCCGTCGCCGTGACGGGCTTCGAGTTGCCCTTGGGCGTCTCGGCGGTGATGCTCACTTCGTTGGCCACGGTTCCGGCCGGCGCACCGGCGCGCAACGTGGTCTTCAGCTCAAGGGAACCGGCCTTGCCGTTGGCGACGATGCCGCCGCGTTCAGTGGTGGATGCCGAGGACTTGAAGGTGAATTCCAGGCCGGTGATGGTCGAAAGGTCAAGACCCTTCGGGAAGCTTGGTGGTGCATTCGCGTTGCCCGGGGTTGCCGTGTGCTTGTCGGAACCAACGAGGTAGGTCACCTCCAGTGTGTCGGCGCCTTCGGGGAAGACGATCTCGCCGAAACCGGCGAACTCCACAGCGGCGAAGGGCTCCGAGTTGCCCGACGGTTCCTTGATGGTGAGCGACGTTGCGCCCACCTTGGAGGTGTTCTTGATGCCGCCGAGGGTCAGGAGGTTCTCCGCCCCCGACTTTTCCAGGACGCTGTCCTTGGCCCAGTTCTTGGTGATTGCCGCCCGGGGTGCCGCGTCGATGACGGGAGTGACGGCCTTGGCGGAATCCGTCAGGGTTCCCGCGTCGGACGTCAGCGTTGCGCTGTTCACCAGCGACTGGCCACCGAATTCCGGCGATGCGTCGGCAGGAAGCTGTGCAACGAGTGTCACAGTGTAGGTGGAACCGTCGTTGATTCCCACCCCGTCGCGACCTTCGGTGGGCTCGTTGAAGTCCAGCCTGATGTTTCTTCCCGAGATCTTCTCGGAAACGGGCTTGGCGAACCCGCTGTACTGAAGCGACTTGAACACCAGCGGTTCCGGAAGGGTGTCTTCCAGGAAGGCATTCGTGCACGGATCGGTGTTCGAAGAGCAGCCAAGCGTCATCTCGTAGGTGACGAATCCGCCCGGCGCCACGGTGTCCGGGCCAACGAGCACCTTGCTGAGGTTCATTCCTCCGCCGTCGGCCCGTGAAGCCACGTCACTGCTGCGTTTGGCAGCGGGAGCCTTGGTTTCGGGTGCCTCGGCCCCCGGTGTGGCCTGCCCGGTTTTTACGCTGCTTTCATCCGCTTCGGTGCCGTCCGACGCTCGAGTCCCGGCGGGTGCTTCCGCGGGTGAAGACTCGGCCACGGGCGCTGCCACTGCGGGCGCCATGCCCGCCATGCCAAGTCCCAAGGTCAGTGCCAGAAGGGCAGCCAGCGGTGATCTCCAGCGCTTTGGCGCGCCGGAGTTGTATTGCTTTCGCAAGATTTCCCCATCCCCAATAGTTTGAAATTTTCGCCGCACACCTCGCCTGCGAGCCCCCTCCCCCGGGGGTCGCGCGCGTTGCAGCACTCCAAGCAGGCTAGCAAAAAATGGCACTTCACTTGGGGAAATGCAGTTCAAGGTGATTAAACTCACCTGTCAACGTGGTGGAAACCATGCACTGCCTGCACAGGACCACCCCGTGGGGGCAATCGGCGACCCCGTCTCAACACGGCACGGCGGAGGCCGGGCCCGTTTCCGTGGAAATGGACCCGGCCTCCGCCGTACGCCGGACCTCTGCCCGGCGGGATGCCGCTCCTAGCTGGTGCGGCGGCGGCGCACCAGGAAGATGCCGGCACCGAGTGCCAGCAACCCGGCGACGGCCAACCCGAGGGCTTGGAAACCGGTGCTGGCCAACCCGTCACCGCTCCCGTCCTCATTGCCGTTGCCGTTGCCGTTGCCGTCCTCGTCGCCGTCGCCCGGCTCCACCGGCTTGTCGAAGGTGTTCACAACCTCGATCCATACGTCGCCGTCCACCGTGGCCTGGCCGTCGTCGCTGCCGTCGGCCTCCACGAAGGAGACTTCCGCGCCCTTGCTGTCCAACTCCTCGACCTCGCATTCCGCGCCGGCCGGAACCGACACCACCTTTTCCTCTCCATCCTGGAGGCTGAAGTTGGCGTCGTCCCCGTCGAGCTCCACCGGGCCGAAGTCCGTGGTGCAGGTCAGTGAGAACTCGTACGGACCGGCGTCCCCGTCCACGACGGTCTTCTTGACCGTCAGCTGCCCGGCGTCGAAGGTGTTGACGGCCGTGATCTCCACCGGCGTTTCCGCGTCGGCGGTGACAATGGCCGGGTCGGAGGCGTCGTCGTGGGAAACCTCGACGTCGTCGGCCCCGCCGGTTTCGGTCTCCGTGGCGAAACACTCGGCTCCGACCGGGAGCTTGTCCACCGTCACGGTTTCCCCGCCGGAGATCGTCAGGGTGCGCGGTTCCAGCGTGGTGGGTGTATCCGTGCCGTTGGGCAGGGAGCAGGTCAGTTCCACGGTGAACTCGCGGTCCCCGATGTATCCGGCGGCGGCGCCGTCAACGACCTTCGACACGTTCAGGGCACCGTACTCGAAGGTGTTCGTGGCGCTGATCGTGAGTTCCTGGACGGTATCCGGGTCCTCCTGCGCCGTGACGACCACTGCGTTCCCGTAGCTGTCGAAGTCCACGCTGTGGCCCGTGGCACCGCCGGTGACGATTTCCTCGCCGAAGCAGTGGGCCCCCACGGGAAGCTCGACAGGTACCTCGTTGCCGTCGAGGTCGGGTTCGCTGAGCGTGATGCTCTCCCCTCCCTTGATGGTCACGACCTTCGAGTAGATATCCGCAAGCACGGGGTCGGATCCGCCGTCCTGCAGCTGGACCTGGCAGGTCACCCGCACCTTGAACCGCGCGTCGGTGGCCCAGTCTTCCCCGGCTGCCGCACCGGCAAGGTCCTTGGTCAGCGACACGGTACCGGAAGAGAACACGTTGGCGTCCTGGCCGACGAAGCCGGCCACCGTGTGCTCGCCCTCGACGATTGTCACGGTCACGGGGTCGGGTGTGCCGTCGGCGCCGCCGTTGTCCGTCTCGGTCACGGTGCATTCGGTCCCGGCAGGCAGCGGGCCGACCACGTAGGAGCCCAGGTCCTCGGCGGAGGCGTCGCCTCCCAGGGAGATGGTTGCGTCGTCGCCCAGGTCCAGCTGCTTGCCTTCGTAGGTGCAGACCAGCTGGAACTCGAATGGCCCTGTGGCGAATTCCTCGTCGGCGCCGCTTCCGACGGTGCCCTTGCGGATTGAGAGGGTTCCGCCGTTGAAGGTGTTTGTCACAGAGACGTCGACCTCCGTGTCCTTTCCGATGACGAGCGGTGCCGAGGTGTTCGCGCTCTCGCCCGCCGGGTCCCAGGTGATGCCGGTGGCACCGTGCGAGTCGGTTTCACTGACCACGCATGAGGCGCCCACGGGGATGCCCGTGACGCTTGTCCGCTCGCCGGCGGTGACGGTCACCGTCTTGCCAGTGAAGTCCGGCAGCGGCTGGCCGTCGAAGGTGCAGGTCACCGAGACTTCGAAGTCGGTCGGCGCGAAGTCCGCGGCGTCGCCGTCGACCTTCTTCCCGATGGCCAGTCCGGAGAGCGGGAAGTCGTTGGTGATGGTTGCCGTCTGGTAGACCGGCTCGTCGTCGCCATCCTCGCCGAGGCTGGATTCGATCACCACGACCACCGGGTCGTCCTGGGTCGCGGAGCTGGTGCCCCCGGCGGAATCGACCTCGTAGATCTCACAGCTGGCGCCGGCCGGAAGGCCCTCGATGTGCTCCGGGGAAGAAGCCGAGACGTCAAAGACCTCGTCGAGCACCGTGGTGGGTCCGCTTGCCCCCACCGGCATGATGGTGCAGGTGACCTGGAACTGGAAGTCCTTCTCCGCCAGCGGGAGGTTCCCGGGGTTCTCACCGATTGACTTCTTCAGTTCGAGGTTGCCGTAGGAAAGGCCCACACCGACCTTGATGGGTTCGCTCGGGGTCATCACGTGCTCGGTGCCGTCGGACCGCTCGGTGGTTTCCGCGTGCGCGAAGGAGTTCCAGGCGATCGTCGGCGAATTGACGACGCGCACCGTCAGCGGGGCCTTCATCTCGAAGTTGACCTGCACCGTGTCGCCGGGAAGCATCGCCTCCTCGAACGCGATCCTGAACTGCGCGGCAGTCACCTGCGCGGAGAACGAGTCGTCCCAATCGCCAGGGGCGCATTGCTCGGCACCCGGGGCCATGTCAAGGTCCTTGGTGCACACCGTGTCGTAGCTTGGCTCGTCGGTGTAGAGGTTGGTGAGCGTGCCGCTGGAGGTGCCGCCAACCGACTTGTAGGTCAGTCGCGGCTCCGAGGCTAGGACCGGTCGGTTGTTCCACTCGGTGCCGCGGTCCTCGTCCAGGTACACGCCGGTGTCACCCTCGACGGGCAACTGGTCGATGAGGCGCATCTGCTTGGCCGGCTCGGTGCCGGCGTTGACGACGCGCAACATGTACTTGTAGTTGTCGCCCGGATTCACCAGGGCGATGCAGGGGTACTCGGTGTACGCAACGCCCTGCGCGTCGGTGGTCCTCGGGCACGTCGCGTCACCCACCGGGACGGGTTTCCCGGTCACGGTGTTGTACCAACCCAGGTCGGGGTTGCCGGCGACCCACTTGCGTGAATCGAAGGCGGCGCCGGCAGAGGTCTTCAGCTCGGCGGAATCGGTGCAGTACTGCTCGCCATCCCATTCCTCGCTGGTGCCCGGGTTCAGGCCTGTCGGGTCCGTGCAGGTGAAGTCCTCGTTGTCGACGGTGGAGCCGACGGTGTTGGGGACGACCTCGCCGGCCACAACGCCGGGGGCCAGCTTGACCTCGATCTCCAGGGCCACCCATGCGTTGGGCGGCAGCACCCAGTCATCGCCGAAGTCCCAGGTGATTTCGGTGACCTTGCCGTCGCCGTCGCGCTGCACGGAATACTCCGGCTGCGGCGGCCCGGCGGCACCGTCGGGAAGGTTGCCGAAGGTCAGCTTGTAGGGGTGCCCCGCGATGCCGTCACCGGAGAACTGCTCGTTGAGCTGCATGTGCTCGTCGAGCCGGTCCACGACCTCGACATGTTCGAGGTTCGTATCGCCGGTGTTCGTCACCTTCAGCACGAACGGTGCCGTCTGGCCCGGGGAAACGGTGCTGTCCGGGGTCTTCTGGACGTTCAGCGACGACTCACCCGGAACCACTTCCACGTCTTCGGTGGTGGGCGGGATCTCCTCGATGCCGTCGGGGCCCTGGACGATCGTCTGGTAGCCGCCTTCGAGCGTGTTCTCATGGACGCCCACGGTGGAGCTTCCCCCCGCATCGGGGACCCGCAGCTCGGGCAGGAGCTTGACGGAGAAGACCACCTCGCCGTGGCAGTTGCCCCCGGTCTGGCCGTCCTCCAGGGAACCGCACGGAGTAAGGACGAAGCCGTTGTTAGCCGTGTTCGTCGAGCTGAAGGTCGCGCGGATGCCGCGGACCTGGTCGTTTGCCACGCCCGCCGGCAGTTCCGCCACGGTGGCCGGGTTTCCGGTGACCCAGGCGCCGCCGGCGTAGGCGTCGATCTGCACCCGGTCGGCACCCACGGGGAACTTCAGCCCGGTGAAGCCGTTGAAGTCGAAGGCGTTGAAGAAGTCCTCGTCGTGGTCCTCCACGACCAGGCGCTTGGCGGAGAGGTTGCCCTCGTTGCTGATCATCAGCTTGACCGAGGCGGTGGGGTCTTCCATGCCCGGGATGAATTCGGGCAGGAGCTTCGGTTCGATGACCTTGTCCATGCCCGCGCCGCCGTCCACCGGACCGGTGGTGATGGCCGGTGAGCACTTGTTGCTGACGGGGACCTGTCCGGCGTCCGGGTCTGTGCCCACGGCGTCGAAGCAGTTGAGGATCTCCACGCCGTCCTCGACGCCCTCGCGCCTCTCGGTCACGAGGTGGAGATTGAAGCCCTGGGTCGGCAGGAGGGCGCCGGGCAGGGTGGCGCGGATGCCGCGGGCGGCTTCCAGCTCACCTGCAGATGCACCCTCGTAGGGAACCCAGGTCCCGGGGACCGGTGTCCCCGGGATGAACAGTTCAATGACGGCACCGTCGGTGACGCCCGAGACGCTGGCGGAGGTGATGCGCAGCTGGTCGAACGGGTTCGGGTCCATCGGGGTGCCGTCGGCCTCGAAACGCGGGTCCGTGATCGTGACGCCGTTGAGCGGGACGTTGCCGTTGTTGGTGAAGTTCAGGTTGAACGGAATCGGCTGGCCTTCGGGAACCGAGATCTGGCCTACGTCCTTGGAGCCGGTGCCCTGCCCGTCGACGCCCTCCAGCTCGAGGCTCTGGCAGGCATCGTTGGCGGCCGTTCCGGTGCCGTTGGTGCGTCCGGCGTCTCCGGTGAAGTGCGCGCAGTTCTGGATCTGCGGGCTGGAGCCGCCGCTGAGGTCATCCTCGTTGGCCTTGTCGTTGAGGTTTCCGTGGATGTCGAACCCTGCCGTGGCTCCGGGTGCGATTGACGGGTTGCCGTCGGCGTCAACGCCGGTGAACGTCAGCTTCAGGCTCTCGACCCGCGGATCGGAGGGAAGGTCGACGACCTCGCCGTCGACAACGTCGAAGGTCCGGGTGGTCCCGTCGGACATGGTGGCCACGACGGTTCCGGACGTGGCGCCCTCCGGGTAGGTGACCTTGAACTTCGAGGCGTCGAACTTGTCGAACTCGCTGGGACCGCTCGCCGGGTCGCCCGGCTCGTAGATGACAATCTCCTTGACCGGGAAGTCGGAGGCGTTCGTGACCGAAAGGCCGATCGACACCCCGGAATCCTGGCCGATGACTGCATGCTCGCCGTTGTCCGTCTGGAAGTTTCCGTTGGAGTCCGCGTAGAACTTCTTTTGCGCATCCAGGATCAGCGTGTTCGGGAAGATCGAGTAGTCGTCGCAGGCATCCTTGCCGGCGACTTCACCCTGGGTCTTGTCCCCCGCAGCGACCTGCACGCAGTTGTTCACGGTGATGGTCTTGTCCGGAAGGATTTCCGCGCCGCCTTCGCGCTCGAAGTTGCGAGCGACAACGTCGATTTCCACGGTGCCGGCGGTCTTGGACGACGGCAGGACCGCACCGGAGGAATCGCTGAAGGTCGTCTCGACGCCGACGACGTCCTCGGGGTCGACCCCGGGAGGAAGCACCAGGTCGCCCGGGCCGGTGAGGGTGTTTGCCTCAACCCACGTGCCGTCGGCCAACTGCACCCGGAACACCGCGGTGTCGGCCCCTTCGGGGAAGGAAGTGACGGTGGCTCCGTCGAAGTTGAAGTAGTTGAACACGTCCTCGTCGGTTTCGCTCAGCACGAGTTCGTCGACCTCGGCGGTGTTCGAGGACCCGTTGCTGACGCCGAGGGTGATAGTGCTCTTCTCGTCCATGCCGGCCACGGCGCTGCCTGGCCAGTCCTTGGTTGCCACGGGCTTGACCACGGCGGGGATGTCGATCTCGACGTTGGAATCGTCGGTGGAGTCCTCGGTGTTGTCCGAGGTTCCGGTCACGTGGTTCGGGACGATCGTCCCGTCCGTTTCGTCGGTGTCATCGGGCAGGCGCATGCCGACCTCGATCGTCACCGTGGACCCGGCCGTCAGGCCCGTGGTTCCCGCAGGGTTTTGCAGTGGCTTCTTGAAGACCACCCGCAGTTCCCTGGTGGCCTCGTCGTAGATCACGTCGTAGTCGTTCGTCGACTTCGGGAGCATCGTGACGTCGAATTCCTCGGGCAGCACATCGACGAGCGTTGCTCCGACGCAGTCGGTGGTCAGCGACGAGCAGGTGATCGTCAACGTGTAGGTGAAAGTATCACCGGGCTGGACCGGGTTGCCGTTGAGGTTGTTGTTCTTTGTGACAAGGATCTTCGATGGCGGCAATTCGTCGGCGTTCGGCGCGACACTTTTCGCCTGCTTTTTCGGGGAGGGCTGAGGGGTTTCGGAGGCCTCTGTCGTTGGTTCCGCGGAAGGCTGGGAACCCTTTTCCGTGCTCGGCGCCGGGCTTTCGCTCGCGGGGGCTTCTTCGGTTCCCGAAGCAGGGGCTTCGCTCGCGGGTGTTTCTTCCGCCGGGGTTTCCTCCGCCGGTTCGCTTGAGGGCGAAGCCTCCGCGGTGGCCGGAGACTCGTCCGCGATCGACTGGGCGGATGCCGGCAGGACTCCCGCCCCCGTCATGACTAGAGCGGTTGCCACAAGTATGTGGGCCACCTTTCCAAACCCCGTGCGCTTCATTCCCCGTATCCGTCCCCTCATGAATGTGCATTGTGAATGGCTCCGTTGCGTTGCCCGAAGAGGACACAACGGGGCCCATCGGTCCCAGAGTGAATTGATTACCATCCTAGGGTTGACGTGCGACGGAGCCGTCGGGCGAACGCATCTATGGCACTGCATCGAGGTGAACCCGTCACGAATCGGCACATGCGGGGCCACTGGAACGGGGATGGCGCTTGGTCGGCGTCGGCACTCTGCCGGCAGTCGGCAACGGGACCATCGCGAGCCGGGGCGGGAGGTACATGCGCCGAAGCATGCCGTTCGAACCGGCGCGGATTCCCCATATCCCGGGTCCGGGTACCGGCTGCTCCGGCGTCAGTCCGAAATGCCCTTCCGGGTTTCCGAAGGCGTGGCTCCGTTCCGTTCCTTGAATGCCCTCGAGAATTGGGCGGTACTCGCGAACCCCGAGAGCTTGCCGATTTCCTGAACCGTTAAATGCGGTGACGTTCCCATGAGCAATTCCGCGTGATCCAGCCGTTTGGAACGAATGAACTTGGCGATGGTCATGTCCCTGCCCTCGAACAACCTGTACAGCTGGCGCTTGCTCAGGTTGATCTCGGCCGCGAGCACCTCTACGTCGAAGTCGGGTTCCTTGTACCGGGCTTCGATGGCGGCCAAGGCCTGCTCGCGACTCTGGGCGGCAGTGGCGTTTCCCAGAACGAATCCCTTGTTGAAGCCGGCGACCACGTCCAAGACCAGCTCCAACATGGCCCGTTCGATGGCTCCCTTGTCGTGCGGGATATCGCTGGCGTTGGCGCTGAGCGCCCACAGCGACACGTAGTGCAGTGCCTTTGAAACCGGGGGAAGATCCCATGAGACAGCGGCCAAGGACTTCGAATCCACTCCCCGGGAGGCAAGGAACGCACGCGAGACATAGTAGGTAAAGCTCTCCGTCCCATCCGTGGAATGGGCAACGTATGGTTCGTCGCAGGCCAGGGCGAGGACAAGACCCGCCGTCACAGTGATTTCCCGATCGCGTTGGAAACACTTCAGGCTTCCGCTCACCAGGATCGTGATGTCGACGAATCCGCTCAGCTCGTCGCGGATCTGTTCTTCGTCTCGCTCAAGTCGTGCTGCGTCCCCGAGCACCCGGGTAATGACCAGGTGTTCGTGTTTCCACACCATCAATTTCGAACTGAAGGTCGGGGAACCGGGGTGGACGACCCACTGGCCCTGGAGGCTGCGCAAGCCGGGCCCGGGCGTCAGATGCACCTCCCGGGCAAACGTTTCGGCCACGGTGGACAGCAATGAGCGTTTTTCGGTCACGAGATCCCTTCCGTTTTCGCATGGCCCGCCGGGCAGTCCGCTTCGCTCGGAAGGTGCTGCACCGGACTGCGGTCGACCACGTGATCCTGTCGAAAATCCGGGAAGTTCCCCCCAAGGGAATGGTTCGGCAATCGGGCGTACTTATCACGAGATTACTTCATTCGAATCAGAAACGAGTGTTGATCAGGTGTTCAAGGATCCAGAACCCCCTGAATCGCCGGCTCCCGGCCGAGGCGGCATGGAAAACACGAACGCCCGGAAGGCCATGGGTCCGCTCGGCGTGTTGTCGCTAAACTGGCCAGTGTGAAGCAGGAATCCAATGCCGTAAGAATCGATGCGTGGCTGTGGTCGATCCGTGTCTACAAGACCCGGTCGGCTGCCACAGCCGCCTGCCGTGCCGGTCACGTGCGCCTGAATGACAAACCGGCAAAGGCCGCCCAGATCGTGGTGCCGGGCGACACCGTCCGGGTCAGGCAGTCTGGTTTCGACAGGATTCTCGAGGTGACGGCGGTCATCGCCAAGAGGGTCGGCGCGGATATCGCCGCCCGCTGCTACATCGACCACACTCCGGTGAGACCCAAGGAATTCATCCCCCAGGTCCCGGTTCGGGACCGGGGAGCCGGCCGCCCCACGAAAAAGGACCGCCGCGAGATGGACCGGCTCCGGGAGAATTTCCACTAGCCCCAAAGGCTACGATGGTGACCAGGAACCTTCGCGCGCCATGCATGGGGGTGCACCGGCAATCCGTACTTGAGGAGAAGCAATGGCCCAGAAGAAACGTTGGAACGACCTCTCCGTGGTTGCGCGCTGGCGGATCGCCATCCTGGCCGTGACGCAGCTGGCCATCCAGTTTGTTGCCCTGCGGGACCTGGTGAAGCGCCCGTCGGACCATGTCCGGGGTTCCAAGGGTTTCTGGGCGGTGGCTTCCTTCGTGAACTTTGTCGGGCCTGCCGCCTACCTGGTCTTCGGCCGGACGCCACTCAAGCCCAAGAAGTAGGTCTCACGGCCCGGTCCGAACGATCAGTATCCACGCTCCGGGTCGTACAGGTTCACGAGTCGCTCGCCGGCCAGGTGCCGACGCAGGTTTCCGATGAACAGGTCGATGATTCGGGAATTCTCGGCCGAGACGTTGGCCGCGGTGTGCGGTGACAGGACCAGGTTCGGCGCCTTCCACAAGGGGTGTCCGGCCGGCAGCGGTTCCGGGTCCGCAACGTCCAGGACGGCGCCGCCCAGATGCCCCGTTTCCAGTGCCTCGATCAGGGCATCCTGGTCGATGACCGGGCCGCGGGCCACGTTGACCAAGTAGGCGCCGGGCTTCATGGCGAATACCCGTTCCCTTGTGAAGAGCCCGCGCGTTTCGCTTGTCAGCGGGCAGGCCAGCACGACGATGTCGTAGCCGCCCAGGTCGCACTCCTCGAGCGGCACGGAACGCCCGAACGGTTCGCCCAACTGCTTTCCACTGCGGGTGGTTCCGTCGCAGCGGACGCCCATGAATGCGAGGGTAGCCGCAATCTCCCTGCCGATGCTTCCGGCACCCACCACGAGTGCCCTCTGCCCCGAAAGCGTCCTTGATCCCCCTGTTGTCCATTCGCCCCGCTGCTTGTGCTGTTCAAGTTCCGGAAGCCGGCGCACGAGGTACAGCAGTCCCGCCAACGCGAATTCGGCCAACGGCTTCGCATGGACTCCGGCCGCCGTGGTGATCCCCACCTCGCCGGAACCGTGCCCGTAGGACTCGGCCCGTGCGCCGACGCCGGCCTGCGTCGCCTGGACCCACCGGAGGTTGGGGCTGTTCTCACGCCATTTTTCAGGTTCGAGCCAGTCGAAGTCCAAGGCGATGCGGGCCGTTGAAAGCAGTGTCCGCCATTCATCGACCTGTTCGGGCGAAAGGTCCCTGACGCTGCCCCAGTGGTCGCAGTCGAAGTGCGGCACCGGCAGCAGGTCCGGGCGGTACACGACCTGGACCTCGGGGACCTCGCGGACCAGCCTGTCCACCAAGTCTTCCTGCACGTATGAACAGATCAGCAGTTGCGGGCGCATGTTCCCCCTTCTCGGCGAGGCACCGCCGTCCTGAGGAAGCAGAGCCTTCAATTCGCTTTTCGGCCGGTCGTCACAAGTACGACACGTGCAAAAAGCAGTTGCATCGCCAAGAATACCGTTGCCCGTTGGATAAGGTGGGCGCATGACATCCCCCGCAGGAGAGCCGAAGGCACCGGCCGAGGCACCGGTGCCCCGGCACCACCAACTCATCGTCTCGCTCTTCGGGCTCTATGCCCGCCGGCATGGCGGGGCCCTGCAGGTCGCTGCAATCATCTCCCTGATGAGGGACATCGGAGTGGAATCCGCCGGGACCCGCTCCTCCATTTCGCGGCTGAAGAAGCGCGGCATCATCGACAGCGTCCAGGTGAACAACCGAAGCGGCTATGCCCTGGCCCCCTCTGTCATCGAGACGTTCATCGAGGGCGACGAACGCATCTTCCACCCCCGGCGGGCCGGCGCGCAGGACCGCTGGCTGCTGGCAACCTTCACCGTCCCGGAATCCCAGCGCAACATCCGGCACAAGATCCGCTCGTCCCTGGTCCGCATGGGCTTCGGCTCCGTGACCCCGGGGCTGTGGATCGCGCCCGGGCACCTGCGCAACGAGGTGCTCGCGTACTTCGAACGCCGCGGACTGGGCGACTACCTCGAGTTCTTCGTTGCCGAACATGTCGGCGGGGATGACCTGCGTGAGAACGTGGCCCTGTGGTGGGACCTGCCCGCACTCGACGCACTGTATTCGGACTTCCTGGAGAACAACGAGGGGCTCCTCGCGGCCTGGAAGCGCCAGGACGAGCTGGTTCCCGGCAGCGAGACGGATGCACGGGCCTTCGCCGACTATCTGGTGCTCATCACCCAGTGGCGCAAGCTGCCCTACCTCGACCCGGGACTGCCCACGGAGTTCCTTCCGGAAAACTGGAATGCCCTGCGCGCCGAGGAGCTCTTCCAGGAACTGCACACCCTGCTGGCCGCCCGTGCCGAGCGGCACGCGACCCGGGTGATCGACGACGACCTGGCCCGCGCCTGACGACTCTGCGCCGGCACGAAAAAGGTGCCGTGCGACCGACCCGGCGAATCACCGATTCACTGGGCCGCCGCACGGCACCTTCATTTTCCCTCTAGCTTTCCCGGTCCTGGATGACGGCAACGCCCTGGATCTCGATGAGCGCTTCCTTCTGCCACAGACGGCTGACACCGATGCCGGCCATCGCCGGGTACTTCGACCCCGCCATTTCACGCCAGAGGCGGCCGATCTCGCGGCCGTTGGCCATGTAGTCCTCGACGTCGGTGAGGTAGATCGTCACCGACACGAGGTCCTCGGGACGTCCACCGGCCTCCCCCAGTGTGGTCAGGACGTTCGAGAACGCCTGCTTGAACTGCTCGACGATGCCGCCCGGGACAATCTGCATGTTCGCATCCAACGCCGTCTGGCCGCCGAGGTACACCGTGTCCCCCGCCAGCATCCCGTGCGCGTATCCGGAGGGCTTTGGCAACGAACCGGGATTGATCGTGAGGTTTTCGTGAACCGTTGTCTCGGTCATTTCTCGCTCCTTCGTGAACTCTGATGGTTTTCGCGGCGAATCCGCCCTAGCGCCACACGAGTGACGCGTGTTACATTGACGATACGTGACGGCAGTCAAAAAGTCGACACAAGGCAAATCGGCGGACAGAGAAGGAACATCGATGAAACTCGCGACAATTCGCCACGGCGGCCGCACCACAGCGGCCCTCGAGGTCGAAGGCGGCTACCTGCCCCTCCCCGCGGACGACCTCAGCGCCCTGCTGGGCCGCACCGACTGGAAAACGCAGGCCGGCGACACCCTGAAAGGCCACCGTGCCGAGGACGTGGTCACCCGCGAGGCAGCCACCGTCCTGAACCCCGTGCCGAATCCCCGCAAAGTCATCTGCTGCGGCCTGAACTACTCCGACCACATCCTGGAGATGGGCCGCGAACTGCCGCAGTACCCGACCCTTTTCGCCAAGTTCGCCGACACGCTCACCGACCCCGACGCCGAGATCCCCGGCGGCCCCTCGGAGAACGTCGACTGGGAGGCCGAACTCGCCGTCGTCGTCGGCTCGGTGCTCAGCAACGCCGACGAGAAGGAAGCCGCCGCGGCCATCGCCGGCTACACCGTCGCCAACGACATTTCCATGCGGGACTGGCAGCGGCGCACGCTGCAGTGGTTCCAGGGCAAGGCCTTCGACGGCACCACCCCCCTGGGCCCAGTCGTCGTGACCCCCGACGAACTCGACCCGGACGCCGGGCTTGAGGTCATCTGCACGCTCAACGGCGAGGAGGTCCAGCGCGGAAACACCCGGACCCTTGTCTTCTCCCCGGCCGCGCTGCTCTCCTACATCTCCACCTTCACCGTGCTGCGCCCGGGCGACGTGGTCCTCACCGGCACCCCCGGCGGGGTCGGCATGGGCATGGTCCCGCCGCGCTTCCTCGCCGACGGGGACCAGCTGCGCACCGAGATCCCCGGCATCGGCACGCTGTCCAACACCTACCGCGCGCGCGTCGCATCCACCGTCTGAACCACCCCCCATCCGCACCAACCCGCAGGAGAGAATCCCATGAGCAGCACCCCCGTGATCTACCGCACCGAAGGCGACAACTCGATCTACGCGGGAGCCGACGGCATCGTCGTTCCCGTGGTGACCCGGGCGGGCGCCGAGGACACCAACACCGCGCAGTCCGGCGACTGCATCCGCGTCTCGGGCGTCAGCATCCAACACACCCCGGCCACCAAGATCTGGTTCGGCCAGGTCTCGAACACCCCCGGCTACCGCTCGCTGCCGCACCACCACGGCGAGGCCGAGACCGGCGGCTACGTGCTGCGCGGCCACGGACGCATCTACTTCGGCGAGAACTACGAGCAGTACCTGGACATGACCGCCGGCGACTGGGTCTTCGTCCCGCCGTTCATGCCGCACGTCGAGGCAAACATGTCGATCACCGAGGACCTGGTCTGGCTCACGGCCCGCACCCCGGAGAACATCGTCGTGAACCTCGAGGACGTCGCGGACGAATCCCTGGAAGGATACCGCCGGGCATGAGCTCGCAGATCTTCCTCGACGCCATCGACCTGACGGCGTGCGACGCCGAGGTCTTCGACCAGGCGTTCACCGCCGTCCCGCAATACGTCCCCTGGCCCAAGGCCTACGGCGGGGACATGGTGGCCCAGGGCGCGGCGGCGATGATGCGCTCGGTGGGCGAGGACCGTGAGCTGCACTCGATGCACTCCTACTTCCTGCGCCCCGTCGACATGCACGTGCCGGTCCGCTACGAGGTCGAGCTCATGCGCGACGGCCGCGGCTACTCGACCCGCCAGGTCCGCGGCTTCCAGAACGGCAAGGCCGTCTACACCGCGCTGGGTTCCTTCCACGTGCCGGAGTCCGGCCCGGAGCAGGCCTCCACGGCACCGGCCGAATACCTGGATCTGGACCCGGATACCCTGGCCAGCGCCTCCGAGGTCCTCACCGGGGCCGAGGGCGCAGCGGCGGAGTACTGGTCGCACGGGCGCAGCTTCGACATGCGCCACGTCCCGGGTGCCATGTACCTCGAGGTCGGCGGCGCGAACACCGCCCACCAGGCGGTCTGGGTGAAGGCATTCACCGAGCTTCCCGACGATGCGATAACCCAGCGTGCGGCACTGGCCTACGTCTGCGACTACACCATCCTGGAACCGCTGCTGCGGACCCGGAACCTGTCCTGGAGCACCGAGGGCCTTGTCACGGCCAGCCTCGACCACGCCATGTGGTTCCACCGCGAGGGCCGCGTCGACGACTGGGTGCTCTACGTCCAGGAGGCCGTCTCCAGCCAGAACAACCGCGGACTGGCCCTGGGCCGCTTCTACACCCGCGACGGCCGGCTGCTGGCCACCGTCGCCCAGGAGGGCATGATCCGCGGACCGCGCGGCTAGCCCCACCAGCTCCACAGAACCATTGAGAACCGACTCTTGGAAAGAGACGACATGGAACTATCCCTTACGGCGCACCAGGACACCTTCACCCGCGACCACCTGCCGCCGCACGAGCTCTGGCCGACGCTGGAGTTCACGCTTCCGGAACTGCAGTACCCCGAACGGCTCAATGCCGCAACGGTCCTGATCGACGACGCGGTGGCGGCGTTCGGCGCCGACCGCCCGGCGTTGCTGGCGCCGGACGGATCCTCGCTGAGCTACGGCGAGCTGCTCACCCGGGCCAACCAGGTCGCGCAGGTCCTCACCGAGGACCTCGGGATCGTCCCGGGCAACCGCGTGATGCTGCGCGCCCCGAACAACGCCTGGCTGGTGGCCTGCTGGCTCGGCGTCATCAAGGCCGGCGCCGTGGTCGTCACCACCATGCCGGCGCTGCGCGCCCAGGAGATCGCCAAGCTCGCGGCGCTCACCAAGCCCTCGCTGATGCTCAGCGACCACCGTTTCACCGACGACGCGGCCACCGCCGCCGCCGGCGCCTACCCCGTCATCCCCGTCGGCTCCGGCGCTCCCGACGACCTGGTGGCGCGGGCCGCCGCCAAGTCCGGGGAGTTCACCAACGTGGACACCGCCGCGGACGACGTCGCCCTGCTGGGGCCGACCTCCGGAACCACCGGCACCCCCAAGATCACCATGCACTTCCACCGGGACATCCTGGCCAACGCCGACACGTTTGCCCGGCACATCCTGCAGCCGTCCCCGGACGACGTCTTCGCCGGCTCGCCGCCGCTGGCGTTCACCTTCGGCCTGGGCGGCCTGGTGGTCTTCCCCCTGCGCTTCGGCGCCAGCTCGCTGCTGACCGAACGCACCACCCCCGTGGAGCTGGCCCAGCTCTCCCGGGACGCCGGGGCCACGATCCTCTTCACGGCGCCCACCGCGTACCGCGCCATCCTCAAGGAGGGCAAGGCCGACCTGCTGCGCGGGCTGCGCGTCGCGGTCTCCGCCGGCGAGCACCTGCCCGCCGAGACCTGGCAGCACGTCCACGAGGAAACGGGGCTGCGCCTGGTCAACGGGATTGGCTCCACCGAGCTGCTGCACGTGTTCATCTCGGCGGCGGGAGACGACATCCGCCCCGGCGCCACGGGCACCGCGATCCCCGGCTACCGCGCGACGATCCTCGACGCGGAGGGCAATGAACTGGGCGCCAACGAGGTGGGCCGGCTGGCCGTCATCGGCCCCACCGGCTGCCGCTACCTCGACGACGAGCGCCAGCTCAACTACGTCGCCAACGGCTGGAACATCACCGGGGACACCTTCCTCAGGGACGACGAAGGCTACTTCGTCTACCAGGCCCGCAGCGACAACATGATCGTCTCCTCCGGCTACAACATCGGCGGCCCGGAGGTCGAGGCGGCGCTCAACGAGCACCCCGACGTGCTGGAAAACGCCGTGGTTGCCCGCCCGGATGCAAGCCGCGGATCGGTGGTCTGCGCGTTCGTGGTGCTCGTCGAGGGCGCCCGGGGCGACGCGGACAAGGTCAAGGAACTCCAGGACTTCGTCAAGGCCACCATCGCCCCGTACAAGTACCCGCGCGACATCCGCTTCGTCGACGAGCTGCCCCGCAACCCCAGCGGCAAGCTGCAGCACTTCAAGCTGCGTGAATCGTTCACCGAGACCCACGCCTCCTGATTTCCCCCCCGGTCCCCGCGAGGGACCAACGAAAGGACTTGACCATGAAAATCGCAATTGTTGGCGGCGGCCCCGGCGGCCTGTACTTCGCGGCCCTCATGAAGCAACTCGACCCGGCCCACGAGGTCACCGTCTGGGAACGCAATGCGGCATCGGACACCTTCGGCTTCGGCGTGGTCTTCTCCGACGAGACCCTCGGCGGCATCGGCAACGCGGACCCCGTGGTCGCCGAGTACATGTCCCGCCGCTTCGCCCGCTGGAGCGACATCGACATCCACTTCCGCGGCGAAATGCACACCGTCGGCGGCCAGGGCTTCGCGGCCATGAGCCGCAAGGAACTGCTCGAACTGCTCCAGCGCCGCTGCCTGGAGCTCGGCGTGGACGTGCGCTTCTCCACCATGGCCCCGGACGTGGAGGAACTCTCCGCCGGCTACGACCTGGTACTCGCCGCGGACGGGCTGAACTCTGCCATCCGCGCCCGCTATGCCGACTCCTTCAAGCCCTCGCTGGACCCGCGCGTGTCGAAGTACATGTGGCTGGGCACCGACCAGGTCTTCGAGGCGTTCAAGTTCTTCGTCAAGGAGACCGACGCCGGCACCATGCAGATCCACGGCTACCCGTACTCCGACGAGGGATCGACCTTCATCGTGGAGATGCACGAGGATGTCTGGCGCGCCGCCGGCTTCGACGAGACCGAGCACGAGGTCTTCGCCCCGGGCGTCAGCGATACGAAGGCCGTCGAGAAGATCACCGCGATCTTCTCCGAGGAACTCGCCGGGCACCGGGTGCTGACCAACAACTCCAAGTGGATCAACTTCACCACGGTGCGCAACAAGCACTGGCGCCACGAGAACATCGTGCTGCTGGGCGACGCCGCGCACACCGCGCACTTCTCCATCGGCTCCGGCACCAAGCTGGCCATGGAGGACTCGCTGGCCCTGGCCGCCTGCCTGCACGAGCACTCCTCCGTCGAGGCCGCATTGGAGGCCTACGAGAGCGAGCGCCGCCCGGTGGTCGAATCCACCCAGCGCGCCGCCCAGGCGTCCATGGAGTGGTTCGAGAACATCGGCCAGTACAAGGACCAGGACCCGGTGCAGTTCTGCTTCAACCTGCTCACCCGTTCCCGCCGCATCACCCACGAAAACCTGAAGCTGCGCGACACCGCCTTCGCGGACACCGTCGACGCCGACTTCGCCCGACGCGCGGGCGCCGCGGAGATCGCCCCGGCAATGTTCCAGCCGTACCGGATCGGGCAGCTGGAACTTGCCAATCGCGTGGTGGTCTCCCCCATGGACATGTACTCGGCCGTCGACGGGGTGCCCGGCGACTTCCACCTGGTGCACCTGGGCTCCAAGGCCATGGGCGGCGCCGGCCTGGTCATGACGGAAATGGTCTGCGTCTCGGACACCGGCCGCATCACCCCCGGCTGCACGGGCCTGTACACCGACGGGCAGGGATCCGCCTGGAAGCGCATCACCGACTACGTGCACGCCAACTCGAACGCCAAGATCGGCGCGCAGATCGGCCACTCGGGACGCAAGGGCTCCACGAAGCTCATGTGGGAGGGCATCGACGAACCCCTGGAGACCGGCAACTGGGAAGTGCTGGCCCCCAGCGCGATCCCCTACGGCGAGGGCTGCCACGTCCCGGCGGAGATCACCCGCGAGCAGATGGATACGGTCCGCGAGCAGTTCGTGGCCGCCGCCCGCCGCGCGGATGAGGCCGGTTTCGACCTGCTGGAGCTGCACGCCGCCCACGGCTACCTGCTCTCCTCGTTCCTCTCCCCGCTCTCGAACCGGCGCACCGACGAGTACGGCGGATCGCTTCAGAACCGACTGCGCTACCCGCTGGAGGTGCTCGACGCGGTGCGTGCCGCCTGGCCGGCGCACAAGCCGCTCGGCGCCCGCATCTCCGCCACCGACTGGGTCGAGGGCGGAAACACCGAGGAGGACGCGCTGGCGATAGCCCAGGCGTTCATCGACCACGGAATCGAATCGATCGACGTGTCCTCCGGGCAGATCGTGCGCGACGAGCGCCCGGCCTTCGGCCGCAGCTACCAGACCCCGTTCGCCGACAAGATCCGCAACCAGGTGGCCGCCGCGGCCGGCGTCGCCGTCATCGCCGTGGGAGCCATCTCCTCCCACGACGACGTGAACTCGATCCTGCTGGCCGGCCGCGCGGACCTGGTGGCCCTGGGCCGCACTCACCTGTACAACCCGCAGTGGACGCTGCAGGCCGCCGCCGAGCAGGACTACGCGGGGGCCGGCGCCAGCTGGCCGCTGCCCTTCAAGGCCGGGCGCCGCAAGCCGCCGAGCGCGCGCACCGACGCTGTCCGCCCGCGCCTCTCGCTGCTGAAGGAGGAACAGGTCGACGAGCAGGTGCACCTGCGCTGGATCCCGGCCAAGGACTCCGCCGCCGGCGACCTGGTGCCGAGCGTCTAGCTCCGGGCACATGAGGAAGGGAGTGTCCCGGTCCGCCGTCGGCGGGTCGGGACACTCCCTTCCTGCGTTCCTCAATGCCGGCCCCGCTGCGGTTCCTTCGCTAGGTGCCGGTGCGCAGCCGTTTCAGGGCGGTGAAGAACGAGGGCCGGGTCCCGGTCCGTGCCTCGATTTCCGCGCGCACCACCTTTACCCGCTCCAGGATGCCCCGGGGGTCGATGCTCCGTGCCGCATCCGGGACGTTGCCCTGCAGTCCGTAGTCAAGCGCGCCGCGGCCGATGCCCACGTTCCCGAGCAACTCACCCAGGGCCTGCCGGGCCGTGCCGTTGCGCAGCGTGCGTTCGAGGGCTGCTGCCGCCCGCGGGTTGCCGGTGAGCTCCGCGAGCTCGTCGAAGGTCTCCCGGGTGAAGCCCGACCACTCGGCGCACAACGCCGCAAGCCGCTGCGCCGCGGCGCTGCCCTCGGGGAACCCGGTGATCGGGACGGCGCCTTCGCTGAAGACCATGTCCAGCCGCCTGGCGTCGGCGAAGAGCGTCGCATCCAGGTCTTGCCCGTCGGGCAACAGCTGCACGACCGTTCCCGCCTCCGCGGGAAAGGTGAACAGGTGGTAGCGCCGTTCACCGGAGTAGTGCGCAAACCCGCAGCCGCCCTCTTCCCAGTACCGCCACCGGGCGCTCTTGTCCTTGGCCGAGGCGATGACCAGGTGTTCGGCACGCAGGCCGGGCCCGGCAAAGACCGCCCACGACGGAGCGGGCTCCTCGCGGTCTCCCCCGGGTGCGGGCGTACCGTACACGCATTCGTCGTTCAGGAAGGCCACTTCGGGGCGGAGCGCGGCGATCAATCGGCCGTCGACCACCTGTCCCAGCGGCCGCGTTTCCACATTCCCGTGCGCGTCGACGACCTCCACGGTGTCGCCTTCGTCGCCGGCCAGGATGACGTTCACCACCGTCGTGCGGTCCATGTACTGCGGGGCTTCGACGAGCCCCAGGACCCGCAGCGGGGCCAGCGCCTGCCGGACGCGCTCCACGGCGTCGGGCACCCGCCCCGTGAAGGCCAGGGCCAGTTCGCTGAAGTCGAAATCGTCGTCTGTCACCATCGGGTCTCTCTGTTCGGGGCCTACCAGGCGGAATCGGCCTGCTCCCCCAGGAACGTCGATTAACGCCATGACTAGATGGTACGTGGCCTCGGGGAGCATTGCCGCGGTGCCCGTCCGACGCCCCTTCCGGAACCGATGTTGACGGCCGGGGCAACGTCGCGGGCAGGCGGGGCATCCACGCCCTCCATCCGGCGCCAGTGGCCACTCAGCCGTGGAGGGCTGTGCCCTTCGGGCCCTCCACCTGTGGTTCCACTGCGACACGGCTCCGCGATTCGCGCCGGGCCATGGCCGAGATGCCCAGGGCCGAAGCCAGGAGCACCACGGCAAGCGCAGCCCATCCGACGAGCCCGAACCTGAGCGCCGTCCCGGCGATGACAAGCGGGGCACACATCGACCCCAGCCCGGCGCCCATGGCAAATACGCCCTGGTAGGCGCCGGGGTTCAACGGGTTGGCGAATTCGAAGGAGAGCCCCCATGTTCCGGCCTGCGACCAGACTTCGGCGAATGCGTGGGCCGTAGCAGCCACCAGCAGCAGCACGACGGCCGGGCCCACCGAAACACCGGCGGACAGCCCGTAGGCAAGGCAAGCCCCTGCTATCAAGACCCCGGCCAGGGCCACGACTTTGCCTGCCTTTCGCACATCATCGGTACCGCGGGAGAGCGGTACCTGGAACAGAATCACCACCACGGTGTTGAGAATCAGCAGGACCGAAACAACAGCAGTCGGGGCATGGGTGTGGTGGGCAATCCACAACGGAACGCCGACCTCGGCGAGGCCGAACTGCATTCCAAAGACGGCGGACAGCGCCGTCAATAGCAGGTATCGCCGGTCCCTGAACGGTGAGCGAACCCGTTCCGGCGGCCCGCCCGCAACGGAAACCCCTGCCACAAGCACCGGTGCCGGCGCATCAACGCGTCGCGGCAGCTTCCACACGGGAACGATGCCCGCCAGCTGCACGGCCCCCGCACCAATCATCACAATGCGGTAGGCCGCCGCGCTGTCGGCCAGAAGCGCCACCCCGGCAATGGCGGCGCCGAGTGCTATCGACACGTTCGTCACAGTCCGCAGGATGGCGCGGGTGTCAACCCTCGCCGGCCCCTCGAAGGCACGCGCAACTATCGCCATGCGCGTGGCGTTCGACGCACTTCCCACGGCCGATACCACCGAGGCAACTACCAGGATGCCGGTGAAATCCGCCGCAAGCGGGTAGCAAAGCAAGGCCAGGCCCTCGACGCCCATGAGGGTGAACAACAAGCGCCTGGCGCTGAGCCTGTCCGCAAGACGGCCCCCGAGATACGACGTCCCCACTCCCACCCCACTCGAGATAGCGAGAACCGTCGCAGCTTCACCCGCCGAAAGACCGATGACGAACGTCATGTACAAAACCGTGACCGCGAGGAACACCCCGCGCCCCACACGGCTGATCAGCGTGGTCACCACAAGGATCCGCAGCACGGGGTCGGACATGGGGTCGCCCAGGCGTCGGAGGAATCCCCGGGGCGGTTTTTTCCCGGGTTTCCGCTGTGGAAGGAAATCCGATTCCTGGCCTGGGGTGCGTGTTGTTGACATGGAACATTTTTCCCACGACCACGTCGCACGCCGGAATTGATGTAGCGTATGGCTTCATGTTGCACTACGAGCTTGGGGATGCCGGCCTCGGTATCATCCGTTTCGGGATCTCACCGCTTTGTGAGTTGGGTCTTTCGCTGCGTGCGGTGAAAGACCCAAGCCGCTACCCGCTCCAGCTTCCCTGGCTGTCGCGCACCCGGGAGGCGAGAGAGAATCTCAACCTCGACCTCCTGCTCGGACTGGTCAACGACCGGCTGTGGACACCGGATTTCCTCAACCCGCACCCCACCTCGCCGCTGACGCGCATTGAGGATGAGCTCGGCGAGTTGGCCAAGATCTCCCCGGACCTCTTCATCGAACAGCTGGAAAGCATCCATGGGCATGTGCCCCGTGTTTTCCGCGGGTCCCCGCAATCGGCGATCGGCCGCATGGTGGCGGCCCTGCGCGAATACTGGGACGCATGCTTCGCCCCGCACTGGCCTCGCATGCGTACCATCCTGGAAGCCGACATCACCCACAGGGGCAGGGTCGCTGCCCGGGCGGGCCTGGCAGCGATGCTGAACGACGTCTCTGCGGCCATGTCGTTCGACAAGTCAAGGTTGAGCATCCACCTGGCGACGATTCGCACCGAGCGATCGGTGGGCATCGACGGCCGCGGCGTCATGCTCGTTCCCACAATGTTCACGAGGCGGGCCTCGGCGCCCATCAGCCTGGACGAGGCCCCCATGGTCTTGTACCCGGCTCGAGGACAGGGCGCCATGTGGGAATCGGAGCGCGTCGACAACCCCCCAGCGGTTGCGGAGGTTCTGGGCCGGACACGGGCAAGCCTGCTCACGGCCTTGGCAACCCCGGCGTCGTCAACGGAACTCGGGATCCGGTTCGGGATGAGCGCATCTGCGGTGAACCAACACCTGCGCGCGCTCCGGAAGGTCGGTCTGCTCACCTCGACCAGGTACGGACATAGCATGCTCTACTTCCAAAGCCCGTTGGGAACGGCGTTGCTGGGGGCAGCCACGTCCGGGTAGCACGGCATCGCATGCCGTACTACCCGGCCCCCATGAGCTTCGGAGGCCGGCGCCGCAGCCCGGCTCAGTGCCCCTTGAAGGCCTCCGCGAGCCACCAGGAGCCCGAGTCGGAGGCGATCTTCGCGTCGATGACCAGCGGCCGGGACGGGTTGGAAGCAACCCAGTCCCCCACGGCCTCCAGGTCCGCGAGCGTGCGCACCGTGATGCCGTCGGCGCCGAAGCCGCGGCCGATCGCCGCGAAATCGGTGTCGGGGAACTTCACCGAGGCCATGTCCGCGTCCGGGTTCTCGATCCCGAAGTGGTGCACCTCGGCCCCGTAGGCGGCGTCGTTGTAGACGATGCACACCAGCGCCATGCCCAACCGCACCGCGGTGTCCAGCTCGGCGATCGCCATGTGGAAGCCGCCGTCCCCGGTGCCCAGCACCGGGATGCGCCCGGGCTGCGCCAAACCGGCGCCGATGGCCGTGTACAGGCCCAGGCCGATGGACTGGAAGGCCTGCGTGAAGCAGAAGCCGAACTCGTCGGGCACCGAAAGGAACTGGCTGGGGTAGCCCATGAAGTTGCCCGAGTCGACACTGACGATGCGCTCGGCCGGCAGCAGCTCGTCCAGCCGCTTGGTCAGCGTGCGGGGGTCGATGAAACCCGCGCCGGAGAGATCCACGTAGTCGACCTGGTTCCAGTCGATGGACTCCTTGATCCGGGTGGCCACGGCGGCGCTGCGGTAGCCCTCGCGGGTCTGGATGCCCCTGGACACCAGGGCCTCGAGGACGTCGGCGGCGCACTGCGCCGAGTCCCCCACCAGGCCCAGGTCGATGGGCCGGTTGGCGCCCAGGGCCTGTTCCTCGAGGTCCACCTGGACTACCTTGGCCCCGGCACCGATCAGGTGGCCGTGGCGCATGGTCCACATGTTCAATGCGCAGCCGAACCCGACGACCAGGTCCGCCCCGGTGATCAGCTCCGCGGCCAGCGGGGAGGAGAACCCGCCGGAAATGCCCAGGTTGAACTCGTCCTCGTTGAAAAGTCCCTTGGCCACCGCGGAGGTCGCCACCAGGGCGCCGGCGTGCTCGGCGAGGGCCAGGATCTCCGCCCGGGCCCCGCGGCCGCCGCGGCCCGCGACGAACACCGGGCGCTGCGCCGCGGCGAGCAGCCCGGCCAGCTGCTGCACGGAGGCGCGCGAGGGGCGGATCGGTTCGGCGAGGGCGATGGACGCCGGCAGGTGGGCCTGCGCCTCGGTGACCTCCTGCGCCTGGACGTTCAGCGGAAGGTTCAACACCACCGTGCGGCGGTCGTTCACGGCACGGCGGTAGGCCCTCACGGTGTCGGCCACGGCGCTGGCCGCGGAGTGCACGCGCTCGGGCACCGCGTAGACGGAGGCGGCGAATCCGTCCTGGTCCATCGCGAAGTTCGAGTACACGGCCGAGGGTGCTGCCTCGGCGGCCAGTACGATCATCGGGGTGCGGGACTTGGCCGCCTCGCCGATGCCGGTCGCGGCGTTGGTCAGCCCGCAGCCCTGGTGCACCGAGAGCAGCGCGACCTTGCCGCTGGTGCGTGCGAAGGCGTCGGCCATTGTCGCGGCGCCGCCCTCATGGCGGGCCGCGGTGAACGGGACGCCCTGTTCGATCAGGGTGTTGGTGATGGTGAAGTTCCCGGAGCCCACCACGCCGAAGCAGTGGCCGACGCCGAGTTCGGCAAGTGTCTTGCCCACAAGTTGCGCGACGTTCACGTTCAGCTCTTTCCGACCATGGCCAGCACGCGGGTCGGTGCCCCGGTGCCGCCGACGATCGGCAGCGGGGCCACCACGACCATCGCCCCGTGCGTGGGCAGCTTGTCCAGGTTCTTCAGCGAGGTGATCCCGTACTTGTCGGCCCCCAGCAGGAAGTAGTGCATCGGGAACGGCGGGTTCAGTGCGCCGGCGTTGCCGGCGTCGATGCCCACGGTTTCCACGCCGATGCCGGAGATCTCGAGTTCCTCGGCGATCCACCTGGCGCACTCGGCGGTGAAGCCCGGGGTGTGGGAGCCGTTTTCGTCGAGGTTCAGGAAGGCCTGCTTGTCATGCCCGTACTTGTCCCACCCGGTGCGGAAGAGCAGCCACGAGTTGGCGGGGAAGGCACCGTGTTCCTCCTGCCAGTCCACCAGGTGCTCGATGTCGATGAGGAAGTCCGGGTCCGCCGCGGCCTCGGCGCTGAAGTCGAGCACCACGGCCGGGCCCACCAGGCGGGCGGGGTCCAACTGCGAGACGTCCTTGCCCTCGCGCCCGGAGATCCAGTGGATCGGGGCGTCGATGTGCGTGCCGATGTGCTCGCCGGTGTGGATGTTGTGGTGCTTCCAGAACGGGCCTGGCTCGTTGTAGGCGGAGACCTCGTCGAGCCGGAAGTCGATGAGGTTGGAGAAGGGCTCCGGCAACACCAGCGTCGGGGTGTCAGACGAGAGCGGGGCCGTCAGATCGAGGACTTCAACGGCACCGGTGGCCAGCGACGCCAGGACATTGTGTACAGGACTCATCGAATCTCCAGTGTTCGGTTAGGGGGCGCCTTCGCGTCCGCCGGGGAATTTGTTATCGAAATATTGTGACGATCGTCAGATTTGTTGAATTCAGTGTCAATGTACCAGTGCAGCGGCACCGGCAAAAGACCCGTCCCGCATCCCGGTCACTTCCGTGTGGGCTTGCGCTTCCTCCGGATGAGCTGCTGGGCCACCAGGTGCCCGGAGCCGCCGCCCAGGCCCGGGCCCGGATGCGTTGCCGCCCCGATGTGCCAGAGGTCCTTGACCGGCGAGCGCCCCTTGCCCAGGCGCGGCAGCGGGCGCCACATCAGGTTCTGGTGCAGTTCGGCGGCTCCCCCGTACGGGTCGCCCGCCACGGCGTTCCGGTTGGCCCCGGCCAGCTGCCGGGGATTGAAGGCCTTGGTGCCAAGCACCAGGTCCCCGAGGCCGGGTGCGTACCGCTCGATCCTGCCCAGCACCCGTTGGACGTATTCGTCGGTGAGCTGCTCGTCCCAGCCGGCGCTGGTGTCCAGTTCCCCTGCGGCATCCCCGACGGGTTCGAACGGCAGTTCCTGCAGCTGCAGCCACAGTGTCGCCCGGCCCTCCGGCGCGCGCGAGGGGTCGAGCACGCATTGCTGGCCCACCACGATGGTCGGGTCCGCCGGCAGCAGCCCGGCCTCGGCCTGGGCGCACGCGATGGCCGTCGAATCCGAGCCCGTGGAGATGTGGATCAGCGGGGTGCTCGCCAGCCGCGCGTCGCTCCACGGCACGGGTCCGGCGAGCGCCACGTGGACCTGCATTGCCGCGCGGCCCGGCCGGTGGGCGCGGACCTCGGCACGGGTTTGCTCCGGCACCGCGGCGGGCTCGAGCAGCTCCTCGTAGAGCTGCGGCACCGAGACGGAGGCGAGGATCCCCCGGCGCGCGGTAAAGGTCCCGGCTGTGGTTTTCACTGCCGCCGCCCGTCCTCCGGCGACGACGATGCCCTGGGCGCGGGTCCCCGTGCGGATCTGAACCCCGTGGTCGGTGAGCAGCGACTCGAAGGCCGCTATGAACCGCGCGGCCCCGCCCTGGACCACGGGCAGCCCGAACTGGTGCATGCTCGCGGCCATGACCGGGAGCATGACCCCGCCGCTGGCCTGTTCCGGGCCGATCCCCGCATGCAGCAGCCAGGGCGCCCACAACTGGTCCACCTCGTTCCCGGCGAAGGTGCTGCGGGTCAGGTTGCGGCCGCTCATCAGTCCCTGGCGGATGAGCCGCTGGGCCTTGCCGATTCCCATCCGGACGCTCTTGTAGCCGAGCTTCGCCGCATTGGACAGGGACATCTCGCTGCCCAGCGCCCCGAAGACGACCGGGGCCTGGTCCCCGAATTCCTCAAGCAGGCGCGCATAGGCCTCGCGGTCCGCGGCATGGGCGAAGGCCTCGGCAGTGGCCGCGGGGTCGCGCTGCGCGAAGACAGCCGCGGTCCGCCCGCGGGCGTCGGTGCCGATGCTCGCACAGACCCAGGGCGTGCCCGCGTCCTCGGTGTTGCGGTAGCGCAGGCCCCGGGCGTGCAGCTCGCGGCCCAGCTCGGCGTAGGCGCCCCCGGAGACGAAGAGCGGGTGCCAGGAGGAGAAGGTGTCGTGGGTGAACCCCGGGACCGTCAACTCCCCGGAGTCGATGAACCCGCCGATCCTCCCCTGTTCCTCCAGCAGCACCACCCCTGCCCCGCTGCGCGCCAGCTCAGCGGCGGCCACCAGCGAGTTGATGCCCGAGCCGATCACGACGTAGTCGGTTTCCATGTGTTCCTCTCTCGCCTAGCTGAAGTCGGGATGCAGGGCCGTGCGGTGGTAGGCCCCGGCGTGGAAGACCAGCGGGTCGCCCTCGACCCGTGAGTACTTTTCCACCTCGCCCACGTAGATCACGTGGTCGCCTGCCTCGTGCCGGGCCACGGTCCGGCACTGGAAGGTGGCGACGGCCCCCTCGAGCAGCGGGACACCGGCGATCCCCTCGGCGCAGTCCACCCCGGCGAACTTGTCCTCGGCGGGGGTGGCGAATTGGCGCGAGAGCACGTGCTGGGAGGATTCGAGGACGTTGATGGCGAAGTGCGTGGAGGCCTCGAAGTCGCCCAGCGACGGGGCGAACTTGCTGGGGCACCAGAGCACCAGCGGCGGATCCATGGAGACCGAGGTGAAGGAGTTGGCCGTCATGCCGACCTTGGCACCCTGCGGCGTGCGGGTTGTCACCACGGTGACTCCCGTGGCGAACTGGCCCAGCGTGGAGCGGAAGTCGCGCAGGTCGAAGGCCGCCGCCTCCTCGGCCACCGCGCGCTCCATGAAGGCGGCTGCCTCGTCCGCCTCGAACCACCAGGGGAAGAGCGTACGCGGGTCGTCGAACCCGTTGGCCAAGGCGCCGGCCAGGGACTGGTGTTCTTCGGCGGCCGCGAGTACCTCCAGTTGCCAGGACTTGCGCTCGCGCAGCATGGAGTTGGTCCACACCGTGGAGAACTGCCCCCAGCCCCGCCAGAACTCGTCGAAGGTGCGCAGCATCCACTCGGAGTCGAAGTCCGCGTCGCCGCGCGCATCGATGGCCCGGGCATAGTGGTCCGCGGCCAGCGTCGCGTTGTTGGAGCCCTGCCCGGTGAGCGGGTCGTTGAGCATGATGGCGTCCCCCATGCCCATGACCACCCGGCCGCCGGGCAGCACACCCACCGCTGAACGGACCACCGGGGTGATCCGGCCGCGCAGCACGGCGCCGGGGTCGCTCAGTTCCGATCCGGCGAAGCGCCGGTGTTCGTGCGGGAAATGCTCGCGCAGGATGTCCAGCGACACGGCAAGGTGCTCCTGGGCGGTGTTGACGGCGTCCCAGCAGTCCATGGGGCCGCCGGGCACGCCCTCGAAGACCATCATCTGGCACGGGCCCTCGGTGCCGAGCCCCGGGAAGGTGAAGAACTCCCCGACCCCGGGCACGATGTTCATCCTGATCCTTGACTCGTCCCCGTCCTCCCCGCCGCCCTGTGCGGGCACCACGTAGGTGACGGCCACGGCACGCTGCGGGCGGTCGAACGGCGACTTGGCCCGATCCGTGGCAAAGACCTGCCCCAGCTCGCCCTTCCCGGTTCCCACCACCACCAGCTCGAAGAGCCCGGCGAGCTCCTCGAGCCTGCGCACCGAGAGCTTCTCGATGCGGAAGTCCCCGCCGCGGCCGATGAACGTTTCGATCCAGTGCGCGCACTTGACCCGCTGGTCCACCGACAGCGCCGGGCGTTCAAGCGACCCCTGCCAATCGATCGCCTTCCGGCCCTCACCGCCGGCAATGTTCATGTGCACCCCGGTGATGCCCATGTCCGCGGTGTTCGCCCCGGGGATGTCCAGCGGCTGCTGGACCCTCAGGGAGGAGGAGAAGACGCATTGGCTGGAGGTGATCGACCCGGTGCGGATCTGCTGGGCCGAACGGTCGGAGAAGAGGGTGACGCCGTGGCCGGCGCGTTGCAGGGCGAGCGCTAGCTGGGCACCGGATTCCCCGGCCCCGACGATGGCGATGGTACGCATTGAATACTCCAGTGGTGTGGGAAGGGTCTGTGGCTGCGCTTAGTGCACCGGGTCGAAGGAGCCCAGGTAGTCGTTCGCGGCGTCCTCGCTCATGAACCATTCGGCGAAGTCCGGCGGGTAGTCGAAGCCGTTGGCGAAGCGCTTGGCGATCTCCGGGTTGCCCTGGGCGGTGCCCAGCAGCTGCAGCGCGTGCGGGGCCGGCGGGGCCAGCATGGTGTTGGTCCAGGCAGCGACGTGCTGCGCGTATTCCCAGTAGCTTTCGAAAAGGCCCTGCTTGAACGCATCGTCGTACTCGCCGTCCCCGTGCTCGAGGATTCCCTCCAGGTAGGCGGCTGCGCACTTTGCTGCGTTGTTGGAGCCCTGCCCGGTGATCGGGTCGTTGAGCACCACCACGTCGGCCATGCCCAGCACCGTCTTTCCGGAGGGCAGCGTGGCCAGCGGGTGGCGCACGGTCGGCGGGAAACGTCCCTGAAGCACGCCGTTGGGGTCGGTGAGCGTCACCTCGGTGCAGCGCTCGGCTTCCCACGGCAGGTAGGTGCGCAGGATGCGCAGCGAGTTCTCCAGGTGTTCCTCGGGGGTCAGACCCTTCCAGGAGTCCATGTCGGAGCCGGGGAGGCCCTCGAACACCATGATGTCGCAGGGACCTGTGGTGGTCAGGGCCGGGAAGACGAAGTACTCTCCGACGCCCGGGATGAGGTTGAAGTTCACGGCGGAGAATTCCTCGCGCGGCTTCATGCCGTTCACGTAGGTCAGGGCCAGTGCCCGTTGCGGTGCCGCATACTGGCTACGCTCGGCGTCGCGCTCGAACAGGCCGGCGATCTCGCCCTTGCCCGCCGCCACCAGGACCAGGTCGCTCGCCGCGGCGTAGCGCTCGAGGTCCTCGACGCCGGCTTCCTCGAAGACCAAGGTCCCTCCGCGGGCCTCGAAGACCTCCATGAATGCGGGGAACTTGACGCGCTGGTCGATCGACTGGGCCGGGGCGTCGAGCCGGTGGGCCCAGCTCATGGCCTTGACCCCGGGCGCCTCGGGCGGGGCCACGGTGAAGGCGATCCCCTCGACCACCGGGGCGTCGGGCCACAGGTCCAGGCCCAGGTCGCGTTCGTGCCCGAGCGCCGCATCGAACATGCACTGGCTGGAGGCGATGGAGCCCGTGCGGATCTGCTCGGGGGTGCGGTTGGAGATGAGCGTGACGTCGTAGCCGGCATCCAGCAGGCCGATGCCCAGCTGGAGGCCCGACTGTCCGGCGCCGACGATGGTGATGGTGCGTGGGGTCATGGTCCTGGTTCCTTGTTCTCGCTGGATGTGGTGTGGGAGTGGGTAGAGACTAGTTCGCTGCCAGCAGCGGGATGGCCGGTTCGTTGCGTTCGGGCCCCATGGCCGAGTAGCCGCCGTCGACGGCCCAGTCGGCGCCTGTCACGAACGAGGTCTGGTCGGAGAGCAGGAACGCCACGACGTCGCCGACCTCCCCGGGGCGGCCGACACGGCCCAGCAGGTGGAAGGGAGCCGCCACGGAGTCGGTCTTGGCGAGATCCCCTCCGGAGAGCGTGTCCATGATCTTGGACCAGGTCCAACCCGGGCTGACCGAGTTCACCCGGATGCCGTCGGCCGCGAGGTCCGCTGCCATGGAGCGGGTGACCTGAACCAGCGTCGCCTTGCTGGCCGGGTAGAGCCAGCGGCCGGTCTGCGAGACACCCGAGGAGATCGAGGTGAAGTTGACGATGGCCCCGTGCCCGGAGGCGGCCAGCAGCGGGCGGGCCAGCTTGGCGAGCATGACCGCGGAAACCACATTGACATCCAGTGCGGTGAGCCAGTCGCTGCGGTTCGATTCGATGCCCTCGTCCAGGTAGCTGCAGGCGAGGTTGACCAGGCCGTCGAGGCGGCCGTGCCGTGCCTCGATGCCGGAGACCAGGGTTTCCAGGGCGGCATCGTCGGTGATGTCCACGGCATGGAACTCGACGCCCGGGTGCTGCGCCTGCAATTCGGCGCCGCCGGCGACGTCGATGTCGACGACGACCACCTGTGCACCGGCCTCGATGAGCGAACCCACCACACCGGCACCCACCTTGGTGGCCCCTCCGGTGAGCAGTACGACGCGATCCTGAAGCAACTTCATGGTTTTCCTTTCCCTCAAGCTTCCTGTGACCCATGTCATAATGGGTGGCCTGAGAAGAAACTACTCCCCGGGGCGCAGCCGCCTCTATCCGCTTTGCGCAACTTTCATCCGATGCGCGCAGGCGGTGAGCACAGCAAAGGAGCATTCTGGATGCTGACGCAGCAGTCCGCCATGCCATCCCCCGGCCGCGTGCTCGATGCCTTGCCGACGCTGCAAACCCCCGACCCGCACGAAGCCCAACAACGCATCAGCGAGCTCTTTTGCGAACACACGCTGAAGCCGCTTTCGGGGCGCGGAAACGTCAAGCTGAACCTGCGCACATCCGGTGCGGGCTTCGGCGTCCACCTGCTGGACTACGGGACGGCCGTGCGAATCGACCCAGGTGCCCTTGAGACCTTCTACATGGTCCAGGTGCCGCTTTCGGGGAGCGCCCAGATGCGCAGTGGGGGCTCGACCATCGAGTCGACGCCCAACCTGGCCACGATCCCCCCGATCGACCACGACTTCTCGATGACCTGGCAGGCCGGGACCCCGCAACTGATCGTCACCGCCCCGCGCGGGCTGCTCAACGATGCGGCAGCGGCGCTTTACGGAGCCAGCCTCGAGGGACCGCTGAGGATGGCGAGCAGCATGGACACCTCGGGCCCGGAGGGCCAGTCCTTCATGCGCGCGGTCTTCGAGTACCACGACCTTGTCAATGCACCCGGTGCCGCGCCGACGCCGTACGCCCGGCGGCTGCACGAGGAAATGGTCCTGGCCCGGTGGCTCATGGCTGTGAAGTCCAACTTTTCGGCATCCCTTGCCCAATGGGAAGCCCCTGCCGCGGGCGCGAGGAATTCGGCCCTGGTTTCGGCGTTCTCCAGGCTCTTGGAGGTGCACAGCGGAGAGGACCTCAGTGTCGGCGACCTGGCCGAGGCCCTCGGCGTCTCGATCCGCACACTCCAGGTCGCCCTGGCCCGGGAGTTGGGTTCGACGCCGTCCCGGATGCTGCACGAGGCGCGACTGCGCCGCGCCCACGACATGCTCAGCACTGCGGACCCGGGGCTCGACAGCGTGACGGGCATTGCCGAACGATGCGGCTTCGGGCATCTGGGCCGGTTCGCGCAGGCCTACAAGCGGCACTTCGGGGTTGCACCCTCGCAGACCCTGCGCAGCCCCTCGCCCCGGTGATCCCCTACGCGCCCAGGGCGGCGCGGATGGCTTCGGGCCACGGCGCCGAGGATTCGGCTCCCAGCGGCACGCACACCGTCACGAAGCGCCCCTCGGCGGCAAGCACCGCACCTCGCCCCTCGTGGGGATGCCCCCACACCCGGAAGGCGAAGTCCATCGAGCTGGTCCCGATCCGCTCGATCCGCACCGCCGTGGTGACCGCCTGGCCGAAGTAGAGCTTGGCCCGGTAGTCGGTCTCATGGCGCACACGCGGCGCAATACCGAAGTACGAGTTCTGTCCCAGGTCGCGGAAGAGCCTTGCCTCGGCGGCCTCGACGAAGCGCAGTATCACGGAGTTGTGCTGGTGCCCGGCCGCGTCGGTGTCCACCCATTCGATGGTGCGCCGCAGGGAGCTCCCCGCCAGCCCGCCAGCCAGAAAGCCCGACACCAGGCCGTCGATCGAGTCGTCGGCATCCAGCACGACGTCAGGCGCATTTGTGTCCATCGTGAACAAAACTCCATCCAGCTATTGTTACGTACGTCACCTTAACGACATACTACTAGGGATCGTCCGCACCACCACCCATTTTCTTCCCTTCCACATAAGGAGAACCACGTGGCGCCCCCATCCACGGTTTCGGACTGGAACATCCCCAAGCGCACCACCGCCGTGGTGCTTTTCGCCTGCTGGCTGGCCATCCTGGCCGAAGGCTACGACGTCGGAGTGCTCGGTGCGGTGCTGCCGGCACTGGCCGAGTACAAGGAATGGTCGCTGACCCCGCTGCAGCTTGGCGGCCTCGGCGCCTATGCACTGGCCGGCATGCTCTTCGGCGCGCTGTTCATCGGCACCCTCAGCGACGTGATCGGCCGCCGCAAGATGCTGCTGCTGGCAATGCTCATCTTCACCATCACGCAGGCCGGTGCCGCACTGGCCCCGACCCCCGAATTATTCGGCCTCTTCCGCTTCCTCGGCGGCCTGGGCATGGGCGGCATCATCCCCGTTGCCGCGGCACTGACCATCGAGTATTCCGCCCCCAGGAAGCGCTCGCTGAACTACGGCATCATGTATTCCGGCTACTCCCTGGGTATCGTGGTCTCCGCGCTAGTCGCCATGGCCCTGCTGCCCACCCTGGGCTGGCGCTGGGTCATTGCCGTGGGTGCGCTGCCGGTGCTGATCCTGCCGCTGGTCGCCTGGCTGCTCCCCGAATCGCTCGAGTACCTGGTCTCCAAGGGCAAGATCGCCGAAGCCAAGGCGCTTGCCGCAAAGCTGAACGTGCGCGACTACGAGCCGGTGGCCCCCGCCAAGCCGGGCGCCAAGGTCCCGTGGCGCGAGGTCATGGCTTCCATGTTCTCCCGCACGTACCTGCGCTCGACGGTGTTCTTCTGGATCTCGCTCTTCTGCGGCATGGTCCTGGTCTACGGCCTGAACACCTGGCTGCCGCAGATCATGCGCAAGGCCGGGTACGACCTCGGCACCTCGCTCACCTTCCTGCTGGTGTTCTCGCTGGCCTCCGCCGCGGGCGGCCTGGTGCTGGGCTGGCTGGCCGACAAGTACGGGCAAAAGACCATCCTGGTGGTCTTCTACCTGCTGGGCGCCGGCGGCATCCTGCTGCTGATGTTCCCGAACACCATGTTCATCAACCTGTGCTTCGTGGCCTTTGCCGGCATCGGCTCGATCTCCACCTCGCTGGTGCTCACCGGCTACATCGCCGACTACTACCCGGCAGCCCAGCGCGGCACCGCCACCGGCTGGGCCCTGTCCTTCGCCCGGCTCGGCGCCATCTCCGGCCCGATCATCGGCGGCTGGATCGCCTCCACCGGCATGAACTTCCAGTTCAACTTCATTTTCTTCGCCATCGTCGGCGTGGTTGCCGCACTGGCCGTGGCGATGATCCCGCCGCGCGTCACTCCTGCAGCGGCGGCGGCACCCGCAGTCGAGCGCGAGGCAGTGCTCGACTAGCCGATCCTGAGGAGAAATGCCCGAGGCGCCGGTTCCCGCAAGGGGGCCGGCGCCTCGGGTCCTTAACGCAGTTCCAGCTTCGGCACGTCGGCGTCGAACCCGAACACCGTCGCATAGAAGCCGAGCGAGGTCTCCAGCGCGTTGACGATGTTTTCCATGCGGCGGAAGCCGTGCTGTTCCCCGGCGTAAAGCACGTAGGCGTGCGGCACCCCGTTGGCCACGAGCGCGTCGGCGACGACCTGCGACTGGGCCGGCGGGACGACCCGGTCCTCGTCGCCCTGCAGCAGCAGCACCGGGCAGGAGATGTCATCGACGTGGTTGATGGGGGCGCGCTCCGCGTAGAGGTCCGCGGCCTGGGGGTACGGCCCGACGAGGGATTCCATGTAGCGCGACTCGAAGTCGTGCGTGTCGGTGACAAGGCCGACGAGGTCCGAGACGCCGTAGCGGGAGATCCCGGCGGCGAAGGCCTCGGTGGTGGTCAGGGCGTTGAGCACCGTCCAGCCGCCGGCGGACCCGCCCTCGATGGCCAGCCGGTTGCCGTCGGCAAGCCCCGCCGCAACGAGCCCCTCCATCACGGCCACGGTGTCCTGCACGTCGACGATGCCCCACTGCCCGCGCAGCCGTTCCCGGTAGGCGCGGCCGAAGCCCGTCGAGCCGCCGTAGTTCACGTCGACCACCCCGATGCCGCGCGAGGTGTAGTAGGCGATGGACAGCGAGAGCTGGGCAAAGGCCTGCGAGGTCGGCCCGCCGTGGACGAACGCGACGAACGGGGGTTTCTCCCCGTCGGGCCCGGTGTGGTCCCCCAGCCGCGGCGAGTACACGTGGGCGTAGACCGGCGACCCGTCGGCGGTGGCGAATTCCATGGCGCGGGCGTGCGGCAGCGCCTCGGCATCCGGCAGCCCGGCCAGCGAGAGGGCGATGTTCCGCGCCTTGAGCGTTTCGAGGTCCACCAGCCGCAGCCCGTCGCCCTCCGCGAGCGAGGTGGCGGTGGCGAGCAGGCGGTGCCCGTCAAGGGCCGAGGGTGAGATCCGGGTGAACGGGAGCTCCAGTTCGGCAAGTTCCCCGGTGTCCAGGTCGAGCCGGGCCAGCGCTGTGCCGTGGGTCCCGTGGGTCACCAGCAGGCTGCGCCCGTTTTCGACCTTGTACCAGTTCTGCCCCAGCGCCCACAGCGGGCCGGCGAATTCCTCCTCGCGGGGGCACAGCGCGCGCTGTTCGCCGGTTTCCAGCACGTGTGAGTAGAGGTTCCACCAGCCGCTGCGGTCCGAGGCGAAAACCAGCTCGCCGTCGGAGAGCCATTCGGGCTGCAGCACCGATTCGGCGGCGGAGCCGGCCAGCACCGAGTCGTTTGCCGCGATGCCGTCGACCAGGTCGGCGACGTGCAGCTCGGTTCCGTCCCACGGCATCTGCGGGTGCTCCCAGGAAATCCAGCTGAGCCTGGTGCCGTCGGGGCTCAGCCGCGGGGCCGCGACGAACCGGGAGGACGGGCTTGCCTCGCGCAGTGCCGCCGCATCGTGCGCTGCCGAACCGTCAAGCGGGACCGAGGCGATGTAGCGGCGCAGGTCCCTGCGGTGGTCCTCGCAGACCGCCAGCACGGTGCCCGGCTCGGCGCCCGGGATGATCTCGGCGAAACGCAGCCGCGGGTCCCCGTCCTCGCCCGCGCTTTCCGGGGTCAGCGGCACCGGGGCCTCGCCCGGCGCGCCGGCCAGGTAGAGCCGCTGGTCGGCGAAGTTCACGAAAACCGGCCGCGGGGTGCCGGCCAAGGGGATCGCCGCCCAGGCGGAGCCGCCGTATTCGTTGACCCTGCTCCGCACGTTGAAGGGGGCCCCGACGAGTTCACGCGGCTCGCCGTCGGCGTCCGCCCCGCGCGCCACGACCGTCAGGCGCCCGCCCTCCGCGGGGCGGCCCTCGAGCCACCACACCTCGTCCCCCACGAAGGTGCCGCCACCCACCGGGGTGGTTCCGGCGGCGACGTGTGCGGCGGTGATCGGGGAGGGCCAGGAGCCATAGGGCGAGGGGGTAGTCATGAGGAGATCTTAGACCGCCTGACGTGCGCTTTCACGCGCCACCGCGGGCCGGCTTGCCGATCCCGCACCGCGGGGAGCAGACTTGGCACCATGAATTTCTACGCGGTTTTCCTGCGCGGCATCAACGTCGGCGGTGTCAAGATCCTCATGAAGGACCTCACGGTCCTGCTGGAACAGGCGGGCTTTTCCCGCATCCGCACGCTGCTGGCCAGCGGCAACGTGGTGCTCGCCAGCGACCTGGCCGATCCAGCGGCGGTGAAGGCAGCCTGCGAGGCCGCCATCGATGCCGCCTACGGCTACGGGATCCGTGTGATCGTCCAGGACATCGACCAGCTCGAACACCTGGCAACGAATTTCCCCTTCACGGCGCCGGACGACGGAATACAGCGCCACGAGTACCTGGTCCTGACGGAGTCCGCGGACGATGCGGCGCTCATCCTCGGCACTGCCCCCGAGCCTTCCGGGGACGAACGCGTGGCCCAACTCGGGCACGGAATCTGCTGGGAGGTTCCGCGCGGACAGAGCCTGGACAGCCCGCTGGCCAAGCACTTCACCAAGGTGGCCTCGAAGACCCTTGTCACGACAAGGAACATGAACACCATCCACAAGATGCTCACGGCACTCACGACGCTGTCCCGGGCGTAAGCAACGAAACGTGATTAACTGCACCAATACCCGATGCTGTAACCTGCGTGATTGACCGATCCACCGCAGACGACAAGGACCGCCCGAGTTGACAATGCCACTGGCGCTAGACCTCTTCGGGGTCTTCTTTTTCGGGCTTTCCGGGGCACTGCTGGCCGCACGGCGTGGATTCGACATCGTCGGTTCCCTGCTTCTGGCGGGTCTGACCGGAATCGGTGGCGGCATCATCCGCGACGTCATCCTCGGGCAGACACCGACGGCCTTCGCGAACCCGTTCTATTTCATTCCCCCGGTGATGGCGGCGTTGCTCGTGTTCTTCCTGGCACCCGGGGTCCAGCGGATGATGCGCCCGCTGCTGGTCTTCGATGCCGCGGGCCTTGCCCTGTTTTGCATCACGGGCACCATCAAGGCCCTGGAATCGGGCATGAACCCCTTTGCCTCGACACTCCTGGGCGTCACCTCGGCGGTCGGCGGCGGATTGCTGCGCGACGTCGTGGCCAACAAGACCCCGGAGCTCTTCAACCCGCGGGACATCTATGCCGTCCCGGCAATGCTGGGTGCCGGCCTGATCGCCGGATTCTGGGGCATGGGGCTGACCGGCGGTGCCTGGCAGCTGGCCGTGGCGGCGGCGGTGTTCCTGCTGCGCGTGTTGGCCCTGACGTTCCACTGGCGCGTGCCCCGCGCCGTCGGACCCTGGCACCGGGAAGCGAAGCTGTAGCCGGCTCCTAGCCCACGCGCTCCAGGGGGCGCCGGACACCGGCCTCGCCGGGGGCGTCCTCGATCTTGCGCGGGCCGTTGATCATCACGGCCCCGGTGAGCATGACGGCGATGCATGCGCCAAGCATCGCGAAGGAAGCGCCCCACCCGCCGGTGGCGTCCTTGACCATGCCGAAGAGCAGCGGCACGACCGCCGCCCCGGCGTAGCCCAGGCCCTGGCTGAAGCCCGAAAGCACTCCCGAGCCGTAAGTGGTGCGCGAGCGCAGATTCATCATCAGCAACGCGATGGCGAACGTCCCCTGCCCCAGCCCCGCACAAACCACCCAGAGGGCCGTGCCCTGCGTCGGTGAAAGGTACATGCCGACGTGGCCGGTGATCCAGCACGCGGTGAAGACCAGCACGGCAACGATCGGGTGGCGCAGCCGCGGAACCCACAACGGCACCAGCAGGCTGACCGGCAGTCCCAGGATGGCGAACAGTGCCAGCATGGATCCTGCCGTCGCGGTATCAAGGCCCTGCGCGGCAAGGTACGGCGGCAGCCACGTGAAGTACACGTAGGTCTGCGCGGAGTTGCCCGCCAGGAAGATCGCCAAACCCCAGGCGACGGGCGACCGCCAGGGATTGATCCTGGCCGGCGGAACGGGAGGCACGCCGTTGGCGGTTGCCGCATCGGGGCGCGGGTGCTTGCGGTCCCGGATGAGCTGGATGGCCCACGGCACCAGGACGATGGCCGAGAGCAGTGCCCAGGCGGCGATCGAGATGCGCCAGTCCCCGGTGGCGTGCGCCATCGGAACCGAGAATTGGGGTGCCATCCAGGTGCCCACGGACAGCATCGTCACATAGCCGGCGGTGACGACGGCCAACCGGTCCGGGAAGTACTTCTTGACCAGCGGGGGCAGCACGACGTTGCCCATTCCGTAGCCCGCGAGTGCAATGGCCGAAAGCAGCAGGAAGCTTCCGGCCTCGCCCACCAGCGCCCTGAGCAGTTGGCCCGCAACCGCGAGCAGGACCGCGGCGACCAACACCTTTTCAAGGCCCCACCAGCGGATCAGCCGGGGTGTCAGCAGTCCGGATGCGGCAAAGACGATGGGTGCCAGCATGGCCAGCAGCCCCGTGCCGAACGAGTCGAAACCGAGTTCCGGGCCGATGCTTCCCAGCAGGGGCGGGACCGAAACCACCGCGGCACGCAGGGACAAGGCCATGAGCATGATCCCGGCCAGCGCGCCCAGGCGGCCCGCCAGCTTCCGCCGTGGTGGTGTCAAGGTCATGGGAGCTAGTTGCCGTCCTTGAGCCGCTCGACCTGTTTCAACAGGTGCTCGAGGTCCTTGCCGAACGTTCCCGTCGACCAGGACCCCGGCATGGAGGTCTGGTAGTACAGGCCCTCGCCGATGAGCATGATGGCTTCGGCTGCGTGCCTGTCCTTGACCTCGCGCCGGATCAAGTCCAGCCATCCCTCCTGGATGTCGTCGAGCGCCTTGACCGACGGCTCGTGCCCTCCCTGGGCCAGCCGGAGCACTGCCAGGAAGTACCGGTCAAGCTCGCTGCCGATGACCGTGCTGGTGCGCACGAAGTAGATGGACGGCCCTTCCGGGGCTTCCTCCATGCGCCGCAGGTCTTCGGCAAAGGTCCTGAGCAGTCCGTCGATGGCCCCCTGGGCCAGCATTTCCTTGGAAGCGAAGTGGTAGAGCAGCCCGCCCTTGGACACCCCGGCCTTTGCGGCCGTCGCTTCCATGGTGGCCGCACGCTCCCCTTCGTCGCAGAGCATCGAGACATAGGCTTCGATGATCTTTTCCTTGGCTAATGGCGGGCGAGACATGTAGTGAACCATATCCCTTTCTCGTAGGCGTCGTCACATTGTAACTATACCGTCCAGACGGTACAGTTATTCCTGTTCACGCACCTACTCCACCAGGAAAACCTTCATCATGAGCACCCCGAACCTCTCGACCCGATCACCGCAAGAGCAGACCGGCCCGATGAACCGCAAGCGCTGGGCCGCCCTTGTCGTGCTGATGTTCCCCGTCCTCCTGATCTCGGTGGACAACACCGTGCTCAGCTTTGCCGTGCCATCGCTCTCCGCCGCACTGGCGCCCTCGGGCAACCAGCTGCTGTGGATCATCGACATCTACCCCCTGGTGCTGGCAGGCCTCCTGGTTCCCATGGGATCGCTCGGCGACCGCTTCGGCCGACGACGCATGCTCCTCATCGGTTCGACAGGTTTCGCCGCGGTGTCCGCGGCTGCGGCGTTCGCCACAAGCGCCGAGCAGCTCATCGCCGCCCGCGCCCTGCTCGGCGTCTTCGGCGCCATGCTGATGCCGGCCACGCTGTCGCTGATCCGCAACATCTTCACGGATGCGCATGAACGCCGCAAGGCAATCGCCATCTGGGCAGCGGCATTCTCCGGCGGCGCGGCACTTGGCCCGATCGTCGGCGGCTTCCTGCTCGAGCATTTCTGGTGGGGTTCGGTGTTCCTGCTGGCCGTGCCGATGCTGTTGCCGCTGCTCTTCCTGGGCCCGGTCCTCATCCCCGAGTCCCGCGACCCCAAGCCCGGCGCCATCGACCCCGTCTCCATCGCCCTGGTCATCATGACGCTGCTGCCCATCGTGTTCGGCGTCAAGGACCTGACCCACTCCGCTTCACCGTGGCTCGGCATCGCGTCCATTGCCGTCGGCGTCTCGTGCGGCACGCTCTTCGTGTTCCGCCAGCTCAAGCGCTCGAACCCGATGCTCGATGTCCGTTTGTTCACCAACCCGGTGTTCTCCGGGGCACTGACCGTCAACCTGCTCAGCATCTTCGGGTTCGTCGGGTTCATCTACTTCCTCTCCCAGCACTTGCAGCTTGTCGCAGGCAACACCCCGATGATGGCCGGCGTCCTGATGCTGCCGGGCCTGGCCCTGACCGTGGCATTCGGCCTTCTGGCGGTCCCGCTGGTGCGCAGGTTCAAGGTCTCCACCGTGATGATTGCCGGCCTGTCGCTGAGCGCCATCGCCTACGGCATCGTCCTGGCCTTCGGGCAGTCCGGCTCCGTTGTGGCCCTGATGCTGGCCTTCGGCGTCCTGGGCGCCGGCGTCGGCATGGCCGAGACGCTGTCGAACGACCTGGCGCTCTCTGCGGTACCGGCTTCCAAGGCCGGTGCAGCCTCCGCCATTTCCGAGACATCCTACGAGGTCGGCTCGGTGCTCGGCACCGCAGTACTGGGTTCGATCCTCAATGCCGTCTATTCCCGGAACCTGCAGGTCCCGGCTGCACTGGACGCCGAACAGGCCGAGGCCGCACGGCAGACACTCGGCGGCGCCCACGAAGTTGCCGCAGGCCTCCCCGACTCCCAGGCCACGCTTGCCCAGCAGCTCCTGGATTCGGCAGCTCACGCATTTGATGCTGGCGTGGTTATCACTTCGGGAATTGCAGTTGCCCTGACGGTAATTACGATTCTTGTAATTTCAAAAACCATCCGGGGGGCGCGCATGCCGGAGCACGCTTCCGCCCCCGAAGCGGAACCCTCCGCCTGACGGAGGCCGCCAATGGAGCGGGGCGCCGGGGAATCACAGCCCCTCGGTACCCCGCTCCATTGCGCTTTCACGAACCATCCAGCGGCCCGCAATCGTAAAATCGCGGTGAATTGCGGGCCCATAATCGGCAAACTTTCTATATTTGTGTGCCAAAAGGTAGTAACTGCGTCGATAGTCGCGTACCGTAGATGTTGTAGTTCTAGTTTTTCTCGCAGCAATTTCAGTACCATCGCCCCGTTCCCGGGGTGTGTACCTTTCTGACCCGCGGTGAATCACGTAGCTGCAAGTTAAGTCCACAGTGGATTTTTCTCCCCTACGTCCCATTTCAGGACAGTCTCGAAAGGACACACCATCATGGCAACCGGTACCGTAAAGTGGTTCAACGCCGAAAAGGGCTTCGGCTTCATTGCTCCGGACGACAACTCCGATGACGTCTTCGCACACTACTCCGCCATCCAGTCGAACGGCTTCCGTTCGCTCGAAGAAGGCCAGCGCGTAGAGTTCGAAGTTACCCAGGGCCAGAAGGGCCTGCAGGCCACCGATATCCGCGCTGTCTAAGTTCGGATCATCGACTTCGGCTAACTAGCTGATTCAATGTGGGTGTCACCTCCTGACGGAGGTGACACCCGCATTGCTTTAACCAGGCGAACGACAACAAAAACCGCCTACCCCTGCCCCTTGCCCCGGAAGCCACCGACGTGGGCAAGGGCGGGCCGGGAATCCTGCATCTTCAGGAGCACTATCCATTCCTCTCCCCGCCGTGGCTTCGTGGAATCCCCCGGTTGCACGTTCACCCCCAGCTCCAGGAACCGGCCATCGCCGGATGCAGAGGTGCCGCCAAGGCCGGCAAGCCAATACTCGGCAGTTGACGACTGTCCTTGGGCCCGGGCCCGGCGCAGGTTTCCCAGGTTCTCGTCAACCATGGCCCGGCGCAGTTCCCCCAGCGTCTCATCGCCCTCCCGGGAATAGAGCACCTGGACATAGACATGGGCAATCGCATTGGCGAAGGCCTCGAAACATCCCCCGGTGGCGGGTTCGACCTCCCAGCCCGGGTCTTGGGAAACCACGGCGGTCCCCGCATTGGCCCAGTCACTCAGCCGAGCCAACAGCTTTTCCGCGACGGTTTCAGGGTCTCCCGCTTCCAGGCGGTCGGGAACCACGAATCCGTCCGTGGGCGGGCAGCCGGCAGGAAGTTCCTGCAGCCGCACGTGTGCCCGGGTCGATGCCGAAGGCGACGCCGTTTCGTCGGGAACCAGGATCATGCACCCACTGAGCATTCCCAGCAATAATCCGCACACCGGAACGAGCAGCATCCGCCTCATGCCCAGATCATACGTTCCCTTCGACACAAAACGACCCGTGGGCGCCGGCCGGGGAATGAAACAGGAACGGAGTCGGTTGCCACTCCATGTGAGCATTCCCTTGTCGATCCTTGATCTTGCCCCCATCCGCAGCGGCGGTTCCGCCGCCGAAACCTTTGCCGACAGCGTCCGATTGGCGCAAACCGCCGAAGCCAACGGCTACACCCGTGTCTGGTACGCCGAACACCACAACATGGCCTCGATCGCCTCGAGTGCGACATCCGTGCTGATCGGACACGTGGCCCACCACACCAAGACCATTCGGCTGGGTGCCGGCGGCATCATGCTGCCCAACCACTCCCCCTTGGTGATTGCCGAGCAGTTCGGCACCCTCGAGACCTTGTTCCCCGGACGCATCGACCTTGGCCTCGGCCGCGCCCCGGGCACCGACGGGCTCACCTTCCAGGCCCTGCGACGCGACCCCGCGGCATCCGACGCCTTCCCCCATGACGTGCTCGAACTGCAGGCCTATCTCGGCGGGACCTCCCGCATCGAGGGCGTGAACGCCTACCCGGGACACAACACCCACGTGCCGCTGTACATCCTGGGGTCAAGCCTCTTCGGCGCACGGCTGGCGGCCCAGTTGGGGCTTCCATACTCGTTCGCCTCGCATTTCGCCCCCGATGCCCTGGTGCAGGCCGTCACCGCCTACCGGAACGAATTCCGCCCCTCGGAGCACCTTGCCGAACCGCACGTCATTGCCGGCGTGGGGGTCGTTGCCGCGGACAGCAACGCGGAGGCCCACAAGATCATGGAACAGGTGCGCCGCGACCGCATCCAGCTCTTCCTGGGCCGGAACCGTCCTGCACCGTTCACTGAGGACGAGATCGACATGCTCCTGGATTCTCCGCACGGGGATTCGATCATGAACATGCTCAAGTACACCGCTGTGGGTGACGGTGCCACCGTCGCGGCGTACCTCGAGGAATTCGCGCGCACCGCGCAGGCGGACGAGCTGATCACCGTGCATAATTCCAGCAGTGCTGCCCAGCGGCTGGCCTCGGTGGAAATCACCGCGCAGGCCATGAACCTCACCGCCTGAGGGTTCCGCAGACCCGGATGCCGGGCACCGATCCACGTGGGGCTTTGCCGCCCCCGGGGGTGCCGGGGCCCGGCTTTCCCGTGCCCGCAGGAGGCCATTCCCATAACCATGGATGGGACATAGGCTGTACTCAATCGCGGATCAGCCACGAACACCGCGTTTGGTGAATGGAGGGACACGATGAGCGACATCTTTGACGACACGGTCTTTGACGAGCCGATCGACGACGACATGTACGAGCCCGGAGACGGACGCGACGGGCAGCCCTACGAGGGTTCATCGGACAGCCCTGAAACCATGAGGGCGCTTGATCCGCTGCGCAGGCACCTCTACCTGCTTGACGACGACCTGACGGCCGAGGACGCAATCGAAGACGAGGACACCGTCGAAGCGGAATGGGTTGAAGAGATTTCCGAGGAAGAGTCCGAGGGCTTCGCCTCCGCACCATAGGATTGGGGTTGGCAACTTCTTGCCAACCCCATCATCTTGAGGCTCGGGAGAATCAGTGGTCAATCCGGTGCACCTGCGCACTCTGATCGAAGTCGTCAACCACAAGTCGTTTGCGGTGGCGGCAACCCGGCTCGGGTACACGCCCTCGGCAGTATCCCAGCAAATGACCGCACTTGAACGCACCACGGGCACCACACTCTTCGCACGGGGCGCGAAGAGCATAGAACCCACCCCGGCGGCGATGACCATGGTCCGCCACGCGCAACGGGTGCTGACGGACATCGACGCCCTGCTTGCCGCGACATCGACCCCCGACCTCGACCCCAGCGGCAAGCCGCTCCAGGAATTGCGGCTCGGCATTTTCCCGTCGCTGGCCACCTATGCCCTGCCCCGTCTCCTGGGATCCCCCGATTGGGACCAGCTCGGCATTGCCCTGCGCGTGCATGTCGGGGAACCGCACCAGACGGTTTCCGGACTGCGCCAGGACGGCGAACTCGACCTGGCCTTGATCTTCCAGGTCGGGCAGGCCGGCCTCGCCTGGCCGGCCCAACTGGAACGCCAGTGGCTGGGAGACGACCCGTTCAGGGTCGTGGTCCCGGCCTCGTGGAAGCTCTCCAGCTCCTCGACGGTGAGCGCCGAACAGCTCGCCAACATGCCGTGGATCATGCACCACCCGGGCACCAGCGATGCGACAGTCATTTCCCGGCTCTTCTCCGCGTTCAACATCCACCCCCGGATCGTGGCATACAGCGACGACTTCAACGCCTCGCTGCACATGGCCGCCGCGGGCCTCGGCGCCGCGCTGGTTCCCGAGCTTGCCATGCTGCAGGCGCCGGAAGGAATCCGTGTCATCGACGCGCCGGAAATCAGGTTGGCGCGCAGCATCTTCGCCCTGCAGTCCCCCGACAACCACAACCCGAAGGTGCGGGTCTTCATGGACCGGCTCACCACGGTGCTCGGCGAACTGAGCATCGCGCCCAAACGGCGCTAGGAACCTACCGGTTCCCGCGCACCGTGGTCGACGACACCGAGACGGCGGCGCCCGAGCTCCTGCGGACCCCGGACTTCCCCGCCCCGCTGTTGTCCAGGATCTTTGATCCGGTGACCTTGGCCGTGGCCTTGTTGGCCGCGGCAACGCCTCCGGTGAAGGCAGCCGGCTTGTAGCCGGCCCAGCCGTTGCCGCTGATCTCGGTTCCGCGAACCACCACGTTCCTGCCCCCGGAGAGGCTGATGCCCGCCTGCCCGTTGAGCCGGATCGTCGAGTTCAGGATCTCCGCGGATGCCCCGTTGACCTGCACGCCGAGGCCGTGGTTCACAGCCACCCGTGAGGAAAACAGTCCCGAATGGGCTCCGGCGAGACGCACGGCGCCCGTGTTGCCCGGGTTGGCGAACCCGACGATATTCACCTTGCCCAGCCGCGACCAGGTACCCAGGGTTGCGGCACGCGGCTGCACCGCCAGCGCGTACCCGTATTTGCTGCTTCCGGCTTTCCCCGTGTAAATGGCGCGCTGCTTGTGGTCGATCCAGTAGGTGCCGGCCTTGACCTTCGATTTGGAGGCCACACGCTTGAGCTGGGTACCGTTGGCAAAGAGCACTTGGGCGCTGTTGCACTGGTATCCGACGGCACATTTGAGCGTGCCGGGCGCCTTGGACGGAATCCTGTTCGATGAGATCTTGTGGAGCTTGCCCGACTTCTTGGTTTTCACCGCGATGGTTCCATCGAGACGCGTCGTGCTGGTTCCCTGCCCCACCAGTGTCTGGCGTGCCTTGAGCACCAGGTTCGCCGGCTTGTGCGTTCCGGCCTTCAGGCAGATGACGGCCCCCTCCGGCTGGGCTGCGATCGCCTTCGGAATGCTCGACCCCGTCCCCACGCTCACGGAACAGAAATTGTTCGGGTCGATGGTCGTGGCCGGTGCGGCCGCCGCCGAGGCCTTCACGCCGGAGATCCACGCCGCCCGGGCGCCAATGCCCTGCGCCGAGCCCCTGAAGGCGGGACCCGAAAGGGTCTTGGAGACCCCCGCCGAGGACGTGGCGATCGCCGAAGCGATCGTCAGGTCCTTGGCCCGGGTGGTCCTCACCGAGACAACGTCGGACAGCCCGAAGACCCTGGCCATCCTGGACTGGCTGACGCCCTGGGTCCACGAGTCGTAGGGGTTGTGTGCGCTGGCCATCAGCGACCAGGGGTCTTCCCGGGAGCGCAGGTACGGAAGCGCCGCACCGCCCCACACGTCCTCGCTGTTGCGGGTTGCCCCGCCGGTGGAGGAGGAGTAGAGCGTTTCGGCCAGCCGCCCCGCGTAAGTGACGACCTTGCCCGAGGCCGGAGTGCCGCCTGAGCGCGACAGCGTCGCGTCCACCGCGGCCTTCCACTTGGCGCCGTACCCCGGCTGTTCGTTCTCCTTGCGCCACCCGGTGAACTTCTGGTCCTGCACCTCGTCCGTCACGTTGCAGTCGCAGGAGGCCCTGACCTTGTCGATCTTGCGCATGGCGTAGGTGCGCCCGGCGATCGCCTGGGCCTGAAGCACCGCGCCGGGCCAGGAGGACGGCACCTCGGCCAGGCCGTAGAGGTATTCGTCGTTCAGCCGCAGCGAGGTCACCAGGTTGACCTGGTTGTCCAGGATCCCGGCCTTGAGGATGCCGTGCCTGTAGCTGCCGGCGACGGTCGATTCGGCGTTGGCCTTCGGGATGGACAGCGTGGCCCGCTTGGCCGAGGGCCAGGCCCTGGTGCCCTCCCATTCGACGCGCAGCTTGCCCGTGACCTTGCCCGAGGCGATGCCTTGGCCTGCACCGTTCTTCAGCGTGTACGACAGCTGGGTGCCCGAGCGGCCCAGGACCAAGGTGGATCCGGCCGGGGCCGTGTGGGTCTTCTTGGCGGTGGGGTCCTTGATCCGCATCGCGCCGCCGGCGACGCCCACCGAGGAGGTCCCTGATTTGAGCACCTGCACGCGGATGTCCTGGGCCGCCGCCTTGGCCGTGGAGGTGACCTTGGCCGGGTTGTAGTAGTACTCAAGGATTTGCGTGGCATTCTTCTTGCCCTCGCTGGCCATCGCCCGGGCCCCGTACTGGCTCATGCCCACCCCGTGGCCCCACCCGGCGCCCGTGACGGTGAAGTCCGGCAGCTTCGGGACTCCGGGCAGCCAGTAGGAGGTTCCGTTGCTGCGCACCCCGAGGACGCCGCCGCTGAAGTTCTGCCGGATGTCGCTCCCGGAGGTGTACTGCTCCCCCGTGGGGTAGCCGAACCTGCCGTTTTCCCACCCGGTGTCGGCCCAGGCCTTCGCCAGGGCGTTGCGCACCGTCAGGGCCCGGCGCTTGTCCGAGTAGACGACGATTCCGTCGCGGTAGGAACGCCAGGAGCTTCCGTCCTCGAGCCTTCCGGTGGCCGCGTCGGTGCCGCCCAGGGTCTTGGCAGCCCGGGCCAGGTAGGCGGTGTTGTCCTGCGCGGCAGTCGCGGCCGCGGCCGGCACCAGCAGGGCGGCCACGAGGGCCACGGACAAGGCAATTGCTGTTCTTCTCATGGACATCCTTGGGCGATGCTGCGAGCGGGGCGATGATCCCCGATCATACGCACAGGACCCACCCGGATGCCCGGAGGGCTCACGTCAACCGCCGAATTGCCGTTAAGTTACGGAGGCCCGCGCTCAGTCGGTCAGCACGAGGAGCAGGCCCAGCGCCCCGAGGCCCAGCACTGCGACGCCCATCGCCAGCACGGCCACGGCATCGGCGTGGATGCGCTCGCTCGCAATCCCGCGGGAGGCCAACGCGTAGCGCCTGCGCTGCGTGGCATAGATGCCGGCGGCCGCCAGCAGGCTCAGCACAACCATCACCAGGATCCCGGTGCCGTAGTGCGGGTACCACTTCAGGAACACGAGTCCCGCCACGCACAGCGACATCGTGGTCCGGCCCCAGGACATCACCGTCCGTTCCGGCTGCAGCCCCGGGTCCTCGTGGGAGGGCAGCTTGTTCACAGGTTTGTGGCGATCAGGACCGCGACGACTGCCGCCGCGATCGCCCCGCCCAGGCCCAGCAGGGGAACGAGCAGCGGCAGCGGCAGCGGCCTGCCGTGGCGCATCGACATCTCGACCCGCCGCCAGCGCAGCACGGCGCCGCCGCTGACCAGCATGCCCGCCAGGATGAGGAACACGGCGATGCCGGTGCGCAGCGGTGCAGGGAACTCCTGGACGGCGAAGGCCTCGAGGGCTATGCCGCCGGCCAGCAACGCGAGCGAGGTGCGGATCCAGGCGAGGAAAGTCCGCTCGTTGGCCAGGGTGAAACGCGGGTCGGGCTCCTGCCCCCCGGGCAGCATGCGCCGGGCCAGGGCCCCGCGGTCGTCGTCCCCGTCGTATCCGCCCATCGGACAGCACCCCTCCCAGACACCGTGCGGCCGGGGCGTCGCCCGGCCCGAAATTCACTTGAAGCCTACCGCGGCCGCGCGCGGGCGGCGGAATCTGCACTTGGGCATGACTGCCTGTAGCGTTTCAGGCAGCACCTGATTCGTCCCGGAAAGGACCCCGACCATCACTTCGCACATCCGCGCCACCGTCACCGGACCGCTGGGAATCCTCACGCTCGACCGCCCGTCGAAGATCAACGCGCTGACCCGCGGCATGCTCCGGTCCCTCACCGACACGCTGGCGCTCTGGAAGGATGATCCGTCGGTCTCCCTGGTGGTGCTGCGCGGTGCGGGGGAACGCGGTTTCTGCGCCGGCGGGGACATCAAGGACTTCCACAGGGCCGTCACCAACGACGCGCACGGGGACTTCGCGGACCTACTGGCCTTGGAGTTCGACCTCGACGCCATGATCGCCGGCTACCCCAAGCCCGTCATCACCCTGGCGCACGGGCTGTGCATGGGCGGGGGCATCGGCCTGGCCTCGCACGCTGCCATCCGGATCGCGACCCCCGGTTCCAGCTTCGCCATGCCGGAGGCGCGCATCGGCTACACCCCGGACGTCGGCGGCACGCACCTGATGGCGCTGGCACCCGGCTTCCTCGGCGAGTACCTGGCGCTGACAGCCTCCACCTTCTCCGGCGCGGACGCGGTGGAACTCGGCTTCGCGGACATGCTGGTGGAGGAGGAAAGGTTCGACGACGTGCTCGACGCGTTGCCGGACTTCGAGGGCATGGACGCCGCGGACATCGCCGCCGCGCTGGAGGTGCTCTTCGGGTCCTTCGCCCCCTCCCCGCTGGCCGCCGCGCAGCCGTGGATCGACGAGGCCTTCGGCGCCCCGACGCTCGCCGGGATCCTGGAGCGGCTCGATGCCATGTCCCACTCCGCGGCCGCCGAGGCAGCCGAGCGGATGCGCGCCAACTGCCCGACTTCCCTGGAGTGCGCCCTGCAGTCCGTCCGTGCGGCACGCGCCGAGGAACACCTGCGTTCGGCGCTGGACCGCGAGCTCCGCCTGGCCAAGTACCTCATGCACCGCGGCGACCTGGCCGAGGGCATCCGCGCGCAGGTCATCGACAAGGACCGCAGCCCGGCCTGGGAACCGGCAAGCATCGGAGAGGTCGACGTCGCAGCGGTGGCCGCGGTGGTGGCCGAACCGAGCTAGTCCTCCAGCGAGCGCAGCGGGATGACCGAGCCGAGCGTCGCAGCGGCCATCGTCGCACCCAGCACAGCAAACACGCCGCCGGCGCCGAGACCCGTGGCGAAGATCCCGACGCCCACCGGGATCACGGCCTGGCCCAGCCGGTTGCCCAGCAGCCGGATGGACATCCAGGTTCCGCGGGTACCATCGGCGGCCGCGGCGGAGACCACGCTCATGCTCAGCGGCTGCCCGATACCCAGGCCCAGCCCGGCCAGCACCAGCAGCACGCCGGTCCACAAAACACCCGTGTCAAGCACCAGCAGCGCGACGAGCACCGCGGACACCCCGGTGGAGGCCAGCAGCAGGCGGGCCCGGCCGACGGCGCGCACCAGCTTCCCGAGACCCAGCCGCGAAAGCACCGTCGCCCCGGCACGCAGGGCCAGCAGGATGCCGACGGTCTGCACGGGGATCCCTCGCTCCACGGCGAGCGCCGGGAGGTAGACCTGCAGCAGGTCGATGGTGCACAGCACCATCATGCTCAGCCCGATCGAGGCCAGCAGCGTGTTGCGGGTGGCCGGTTCGACGTTCAATGCGCTCGAGAGCCGCGGCTGTTCCCGGGCCTTCGCCTCGCGCTGCCCGGCCCCGTGGCGCACCATGAACAGTGTCGCGACGGCCATCGCCAGCGCGCAGCCCAGGTAGGCCAGCAGCAGCAGGGCGGTGTCCGGGTGGACGCTCGCCCCGCCCAACACACCCAGCAGCAGCGGGGCCGCCGCCTGGGCAACGGCGGTGACGGTGGTGTAGAGCCCGAAGACCTTGTCCATGTTGCGGTTCTTCGCCGAGGCCAGCCGGCTCTGCTCGCCGAGCAGGCTCATCAGGTGCCCGACGCCCAGCAGCAGGTTCCAGCCCAGCAGCGCCGGCAGCGAACCGGCGGCAAACAACAGCCCCAGCCCGGAGGCGATCATCAGCCCGGCGCCGGCCACCAGCACCCCGCGTTCGCGCCCGCGGTCCGTGGCGCGCCCGATGGCCACGGCCAGGAACACCGGCAGAATGGAGAAGCTCGCCACCACCAGGCCCAGCAGCCCGGGGTCCACGCCGAGCTCCAGGGCGCGGTAGGAAGTCGCCGGGCGCACCAGGTAGACCGAGGCCTGCAGGAAGAAGGCATGCGCGAGGATCGAGGGGAACCCGAGGGAGCGGGCCGGGGCGGAGGCTGGCATGCTCGCCATTATTCCGTGCGGGGACCCCCGGCCCGGAGTTGATGACGGCCGGTTCAGCGCCCGGGCGAGGGGTGCTTCGGGGCCAGCAGGCCCTCGGGGCGCTTGGCGTGCGGGTTGACCGGGGCCACCGCCTGGTGCGTCGAGTCCTTGGGTTCCACGCGCCGGGGCGCCACGGTGCCCTCCGGGGCCGGTTCGCGCGGCGTCGGCCACGGAAGCGGCGCGTGCTCTCCGAAGGTCCCGGAGTCTGCCTCCTCCCAGTCGGCCAGCCAGCCGCGCGGGGGCGCCGTGAGCAGCTCCCCGGGTGCCACCCAGTGGTGCAGCGACGCGTAGCTGCGCGTGCTCAGGTGTTCCACGCGGCGGCGCAGCATGCGCGGGTTCAGCTGCGAGGGGTGGCCCACGCCCATGGAGGCCATCAGCTGTGCCGCCTCCCGGACCGTGAGCCGGTGGTAGTTGTAGACGCGGTTGCCCTTGTCCTGCACGTCGAGCGCGCGCACCAGGTGCGGGTTCTGGGTGGCCACCCCCACGGGGCATTCGTTGGTGTGGCATTTCTGCGCCTGGATGCAGCCGGTGGCCATCATCATCGCGCGGGCGCTGAAGGTGAAGTCGGCGCCCTGGATGAGTCGCTTGACGATGTCGGATCCGGTGGCGACCTTGCCCGCGGCGCCCAGCCGGATCCTCTCGCGCAGCCCGCAGCCGACGAGCGCGTTGTGCACCAGCATGAGCCCCTCGGTCAGCGGCGTGCCCATGTGGTCCTCGTACTCCAGCGGCGCCGCGCCGGTACCGCCCTCGGCCCCGTCGACGGTGATGAAGTCGGGGGCGATGCCCGTCTCGAGCATGGCCTTGCACATCGCCAGCACGTCGGTGCGCGACCCCACGCAGAACTTGAGGCCCACGGGCTTGCCGCCGGAGAGCCCGCGCAGGTGCCCGATGAACCCCATGAGCTCCAGCGGCGTGGAGAAGGCGGAGTGCGATGCCGGCGAGATGCAGTCGACACCCAGCGGTACCCCGCGGGCCTCGGCGATCTCCGGGGTGATCTTTGCCGCGGGCAGCACCCCGCCGAGACCCGGCTTGGCGCCCTGCGAGAGCTTGAGCGTGATGCCCTTGACGCGCTCGTGCGCTGCCGTCGCGGCGAAGCGCCCCGCATCGAAGTTGCCCTCCGCGTCGCGGCAGCCGAAGTACCCGGACCCGATCTCCCAGAACAGGTCCGCCCCGTATTCCAGGTGGTGCTTCGTCAGCCCGCCCTCGCCCGTCTCCTGGACGAACCCGCCCATGGCCGCGCCCTTGTTCATGGCGAGCACCGCGTTCCTCGACAGCGCCCCGAAGCTCATCGAGGACACGTTCATCAGCGAGATGTCGTAGGGCTGCAGGCAGTCGGGCCCGCCGATCCGCACCCGGTGCTGCTCCGCCGGGGCGTTGACGGGCATCGTGGAATGCAGCAGGTACTCGTAGCCGGGCTCGTTCACGTCGCGCTCGGTGCCGAACGCCTTGTGGCTGTCGGCGCCCTTGGCCCGCGCGTACACGAGCGACCGGGTGTCCCTGTCGAAGGGGCGTCCGTCGGTGTTGCGCTCGATGAAGTACTGCTGGATCTCCGGGCGGATCGACTCGAGCAGGAAACGCATGCGCCCCAGCACCGGGTAGTTGCGCAGGATCGCATGCCTGGTCTGCAGCACGTCGTGGATGCCAAGGCCCAGCAGCGCCAGCGCCAGGGCGGCGAGGACCCACCACCCCGTCGAGCCGAGGGAGGCTGCAACCACCGTGGCGAACCCGGCCAGCGAGAGCACTGCCAGGATCAGGAATCTCACCATGGGGCGAGCCTACAGCGACGGAACGGAATCCTCGAGCTTGAGCGGGCCCAGCTCCGCCAGGAACTGCCCCGGGCCCGGGTTCCCCGCCGCGTCGCCGCCGCCCAGGTGCTTCACCACGCCCCACACGGCGTTCAGGCCGGTGGTCACCGCGCCCTCGGCCCAGCCCGCGGTCCAGGACACGTCGTCGCCCGTCAGGAAGATCCCGCGGTGCCCGGCGTCGAACTTTTCCTGGTCGAAGTGCGTGTACAGGCGTTCCTGGTAGCGGTAGTGGCCCGGCAGGTTGGCCTTGAACGCGCCCATGAAGTGCGGCTCGGCCTCCCAGGACACGGTGATCGGCGAGCCGACGATGTGGCTGCGGATGTCCAGCCCCGGGTAGATCTTCTCCAGCGAGTGCAGCATCAGCTCCATGCGCCTCTCGGCGGAGAGCGCCAGCCACTTTAGCGCGTCGTCGTTCCACGTGTAGGACAGCAGGATCACGGCCGGCTGGTCCTCGCCGTTCTCCAGCAGGTAGGTGGCGCGGTTGAGCCTGTCGGTCAGCGTCATCGACATCAGGTACTCGCCGGTCACCGGGTCGCGGTCCTTCCAGAACGGCCGGTCCACCATCACGAAGGTCTTCGAGGACTGCATGTAGTGCGAGCGTTCGATGGCCGTCCACAGGTCCGCCGGGAAGAGCGACTCCTGGGTATCGATGCCCGTGGAGAGCAGCCACGACTGCACCGAGGAGACAACCGCCGCGTAGGTCTCGGTGCGCCCGAACCTGTCGGTGATGTCGATGGCGCCGGCGCCGCCGAAGCCCGGGGCCGCCGAGCGGCGGATCGCCGCCACGGCGCCACGCGGGGCGCCGGAGTGCAGCGAAGCCAGGCTGGTGCCCGCCGGCCAGTGCGCGGCCCCCTCGGGCGCGTGGTTCCACAGGGCGTGGGGCAGCCGCGCCGCGCCGCCGGCGATGCCGCGGTGGTTGTCGTCGGCGTCGGTGTACACCACGCGCAGGATCTCCAGGATGGAGTTGGAGAAGTCCGTGTCCCAGCCGCCGGAGCCGAAGCCCACCTGCCCGAACGCCTCGCGGTGCTCGAAGCCCGCTTCCTTGAAGGCGCGCGAGTTGGCGATGAAGCCGTAGAAGCTCTCCTCGTCGAACTCCTCCAGCAGGGAGTTCCAGATCCGCTTCACCTCGTGCGCGTCGCGGGACTTGATGGCCTGCTGCATCTGCTCGAAGTGTGCGTCCTCGCGCAGCGCCTGCTTCCAGGCGTCGGCCACCTCGTGGAAGAACTGCGGCAGGTCGCCCTCGTGCTCGACGTAGACCTTCTCGCCCTTGAGCTCGATGACCGTGGAGTCGGTCGGCGCGGCCAGCGGGTTCGGGAAGTCGAAGGTCTGAAGCCCCAGCAGGTCGATGTAGTGGTAGAGCGCCTTGCTGGACACCGGGAAGCGCATGCCGCCCAGGTCGCAGGTGACCTCGGGGGCGGAGGGGAAGCTGGCGGTGCGCAGGCGCCCGCCGATCTGGTCCGCCTCGTAGATGACCGGCTTGAGGCCCAGCTTCATCAGCTCGTACGCGGTCACCAGGCCGGAGAGGCCGGCACCGATCACGGCGACCTCGGTGCCGTGCAGCTCCTCGGGGACCTGCCCGAGGCCCGCGGGGTGTTGCAGGTACAGGTCGTAGTTGAACGGGAAGTCGGGGTTGAGCATGTTGATCGTGCCATCGGCCTGCGGAAGCTGGGTCATGTTTGTGGTCCTTCGGTGTTCTCTGGCGGTGGGTTAGTGCTTGCCGAGGTGGCTGTCGATGTACTGCTGCTTGCTCAATGCCCCGAGCCGGGAGCGGCGTCGTCCATAGCCCAGGTACAGGGCCACGCCGACCAGCATCCAGATGCCGAAGACCAGCCAGGTGTGCCAGGAGAGGTTGGCCATCAGGAAGAGGCAGGCCGCGATGCCCAGCAGCGGGGTGAGCGGGTACAGCGGCGCTTTGAACGTGCGTTCGGCCAGCGGCTGCTTGCGGCGCAGGTAGATCACCGAGACGCCGACCAGCGCGAAGGCGAACAGCGTGCCGATGCTCGTCGCCTCGGCCAGCGCACCGAGCGGAATGAACCCGGCCGTCACGGCCACGAGGCCGCCGGTGATGAAGGTGCCGGCCACCGGGGTTCCGGTGCGGTTCGAGACGCGGGAGAAGACCGGTGGCACCAGTCCGTCGCGGGACATGGTCAGCAGGATGCGGGTCTGGCCGTAGAGGACGGTGAGCACCACGGAGGCGATGGCCAGGACGGAGGCGACGGCGAAGAGCAGCACGATCCAGGCCTGCCCGGTGAGTTCCCCGATGATCTGCACCAGGGCCGCCTCGGTGCCCACGAACCACGTCCAGTCCCGGGCGCCGATGGCGGAAACCGCCACGAGCACGTAGGTCGCCGTCACGATCGCCATCGAGAGCATGATCGCGCGCGGCATGTCCCGCTTGGGGTTGATGGCTTCCTCGCCCGCCGTCGATGCGGCGTCGAAGCCGATGTAGGAGAAGAACACTATCGAGGCGGCGCCCGTGACGCCCGCGGCGCCCATCGGCAGCAGCGGTTCGAAGTTCCCCGCGTCGAAGGCGGTGAAGGCAACGATCGAGAAGAAGACCAGGATGCCGGCCTTGATGACGACGACGACGGTGTTCACGACCGCCGATTCGCGCGAGCCGCGGGCCAGCAGCAACGTTGCCAGCACGACGACCACGAGCGCCGGGAGGTTCACGACGCCGCCCTCGCTGGGACCTCCGGCCAGTGCGGTGGGCAGGTCCATCCCGAAGGTGCGCAGCGCCTCGTTGACGTACTCACCGGCGCCCACGGCCACTGCGGCCACGGACACCGCGTATTCCAGGACCAGGCACCAGCCGCAGACCCAGGCGATGCCCTCGCCCATTGTCGCGTAGGAGTAGGAGTAGCTGGACCCGGAGACCGGCACCATGCCCGCCATTTCGGCGTAGGAAATGGCGGAGAAGAGCGCGGTGATGCCGGCCAGGACGAAGGAGATCCAGATCGCCGGGCCGGCCACGGGGACCGTGGCACCCAAGACCACCAGGATGCCGGTGCCCATCGTGGCACCCACGCTGATCATGGTCAGCTGCAGGAGCCCCAGGTTGCGGCGCATCTTGCCGCCGCCGGCGTTGTCCTCGGCTTCGCGAAGCATGGAATTGATCGACTTGCGCCGCTTGAGCTGCTGGCCCAGACGGACCGGTGCCCGGTGCCCTGTCGTGGTGGTGGTGTGCATTTGCGAATCCTCGTTTGAACGGTCTCTCGGAGTTTGCCGGTACCAAGCCTAAGCTTGTGACATCGCTCTCATGCCGTGCCGATTTGAACTAAAATTAACCATCATGGGACAAATTGCACCGGAAAACGAATCCGCGCCGTCGACAGGCCAAGAGTTCACGCGGTCCTGGGATTCAATCACCCTGGCCCGTTTCCTGCGCCAGCTCCCCGAGGGGATCGAGGTCCTGCACGACGCCGGCGACCGGCCCCTGCGGTGGGTCGAACCCAGCGACATCGACGACCCCACACCCTACCTCGTCGACCATGAACTGATCCTCACCAGCGGCTTTCCGTTGGTGGACCACGCAGACAACGCCGCGACGGTTCGCGGGTTCATCGCTCGGCTGGTCGATGCCCGCGTTTCGGCCCTGGGATTCGGCCTTGACCCCTACTTTTCCGCCGTCCCGCAAACCGTCATCGACGCCTGCCGCGAGCTGGACCTGCCGCTGTGGCAGATTCCGGCACCCATCCCATTCGCGGCCATCGGCCTGGCCTTCGCCAAGCTCATGGAGGCCGACAATGCCAGGCTGCTGCGCGAGAACGCCGAGGCCAACCGGCACCTGATGCGTTGCGTGGCAAGCGAACACCCCGAAGCGGAGATCGTCTCGGTTCTGGCGCACCGCGCCAAGGCCGCGGTCCAGCTGCTGGACCAGGGCGGGCGCTTGCGCCACTACGCCGCCCCCGCAGGCCTGCAGCCCGCCCAGGGCCACGAACTCGAGACGCTGTTGGCCGAAGCCTCTGCGGCACAGGGACCAAAACTGGTGGTGGGCGAGTCCGCAGGACAGCACCACCTGGCGTTCCCGATCAGGCCGGCGGCCACCTCGGGTACCCGGGTGCCGCCGCTGCTCGGCGTCCTGCAGCTGAGTTTCGAACACCGGCCCGGGGCGGCCGAACACAACCTCATGTCCACGGCCCTGGGGTTGCTGGAGGTGGTGGCCCGCCAGCGTGTCCTGGGGTCGTTCGCCCCGACGCAGTTGGCCACGATGCTGCTGCTGGAGGGCACCGAGGCGATGGAGGCCGACGCCATGGACCTGTTCAACAGTTCACTGGGCGGCGGGCGGCGCAAGGCCCCGCGTGTGGTTGTGCTCATCCCCCGAGCCCAGGCGCCGTCCCAGGATCCCGGCCACGGCCTCACCCGCATTCGGTCGTTGCTGGACACCAAGCTGGTTGCCCACGCCGAGGGCCGGTTCACCGCCATCACGCGCAGCGACCCCCGCCAGGAGTTGTTCGAGCTCATCGAGTCGGCCGGCTACCTGGCCGCCTTCAGCCACCCTGTGGCACAGGGAGCCCCGTTGGCGGCAAACCTGCACGAGCTCGCCCGGCAGGCCCGCGGCCTGGTGCCCCGCCTGCTTGACCAAGGACACAGCCTCGGCGCCGAGGAACTTCCCCAGTCGTTCGCCGCACTGTTGCCGCGGGAGGCCGGCAGGCAGCTGGCGGAGCAAATCCTCGGGAACCTCCTGGAGCTGCCGGCCAAGCGCCGGGAACTCTACCTGCAGGTCCTGCAGGCGTGGCTGGACGCCAATGGCTCGTGGGATGCAACAGCCACGGCCCTGGACTTGCACCGCAATTCGGTGCGCCGGCACCTCGCCTCGATCACCGAGATCCTGGACATGGACCTGTCCCGCGCCGAAGTGCGCCAGGAACTGTTCCTGGCGCTTCGATTCCTTCCCTGAGGCGCAGAAGCCCTACAGGCCCCAGTTGCGGTAGAGGTCCGTGCGTCGCTCGGTGAGGTAGGGAATCTCCGCACGGGCCTTCTCCAGTTCCGGCGGTTCGATGTCGGCAAGGAGCAGCTGCTCGTCGCGGCCACCCCGGGCCACCAGCCGGCCGAAGGGATCGGCGACGACGCTCACGCCGCCGAGTTCGAACCCGTCCTCGACGCCCGTGTGGTTGGCATAGGCGACGTACAGCTGGTTTTCCAGTGCACGCGCCGGCACCAGCGTGGTACTCACCGATTCGTACCCGCGCCCCAGGGCCGTGGGAACCAGCAACAGCTGCACGCCCTGCAACGCCGCGGCACGAACCGCCTCGGGGAACTCCACATCGAAGCAGATGACCATGCCCAGCTTCAGACCCTGGTACTCGACTACGGTTGCGGGGCGGTCTCCGGGACTGAAGACGGATCTTTCGCCTTCCCCAAAAAGGTGGACCTTGACATAGCTGCCCCGCACGGCGCCGGCGGCATCAACGAACGTCGCGGTGATCATCCAGTCTTCCCCCCGGACCTCCGGGAGCGAGTAGACGATGGCCACCGAGTGCCGCGCAGCGATCCGGGCCAACCGGTCGTGAAGTGCGGGCAGCGATGCCGGATCCAGTTCACCGCGCAGCCGCTGGGGTGCGTAACCCACCACAAACAGCTCCGGGGTCAGTAGCACCGCAGCACCCGCCTCGGCCGCGCGTTCGGCGGCATTCTCGATGGCGGCCAGGTTCGCCTCTGCGTCCAGCACCTGCGCCTGAGCCTGCAATAGGGCCAAAAGCATGCGTTCCTCCAAGTCTCGGTCGCCTCTCGATAACAGCCTATGGTCACAACACCGGGGAGTACACGGGCCATTTAGCACCTCCCACGGGCATTTGCGGGGCAATTCGCACCATCGGGCGGCCGACGGGAACCCGGCCCGTCCCGACAAAAACTTACCCACGGGTAAGTTTTTGTCCCAAAACCCTTGCCAACCTACCCGCGAGTAAGTTCAATGTAGCTAGCCCGAATTTGTAACCTCGATCACATCCACCTGCTCCACCCGCCCGCGCGGCACGGCGTACTTCGGTGCGCCCAAAAACCCGCGGATCCCCACCGCCCCCACACCACAAGGAGTCCAGTTGAACGCACATGCTGCAGCCAAACGGCATACCCTCATGCATGCCGTCATCACCGCCCTGCTTGGCCTGTTCCTCATCGCCTTCGTCGCGTTCTACGCCATGTTCTCCTCCCAAGTCGCCACCGGCGCCTCGGACCTGAACGAGGGAATGGGCAAGGCCAACGACGGTGTCGCCAAGCTGGTCGACGGGTCAAAGAGCGCGGCCGACGGCGCAGCTGCCCTGGCGGATGGCACCGGTGAACTCTCGGCCGGCGCAACCAAGCTTGCCGAAGGTGCCGGGAAGGCCAACTCCGGTGCCGGGAAACTCGCCGAGGGCGCAGGCACCCTGCAGGAAGGCACCGGCAAGCTTGTCGACGGAACGCACAGTGCGGCCTCGGGATCGAACAAGCTCAGCAACGGCGCGGCGGACCTCTCCGCCGGCGTGCGCAAGCTCGTCGCCGGCACGGACAAGGTCGATGCCGCCGCAGGAAAGCTCGATGCGGGAGCCGGCCGGCTGCAGGCCGGGGCATCAGCCGCCAACGACGGTGCCGGCGCCCTCAGCTCCGGCGCCTCCTTGCTGCGCGACGGAACCCGGACGCTCTCCGGAGGGGCAGCGGCACTGGATGACGGGGCACAGGGGCTCAAGGACGGAGCCGCCGACCTCTCCGCGGGCCTCACCACATTCAGCGCCGGAACCGAAAACCTCGATGCCGGCGCACAAACCCTCAGCGGCGGCTCCCAGCGGCTAGCCGCCGGCGCAGCAGCCGCGAACGACGGAGCCCGCCAGCTGTCCACCGGCACGCAGGCCGCCGTGATGGGTGCCAAACAGCTGGCCGCCGGCACATCCTCGGCCGCCGCAGGATCCTCCGACCTTGCCTCCGGCAGCGGCAAGTTGGCCGCCGGCCTGGGCGACCTGGCCGCCAAGGCACCGGCCCTCGTCGCCGGCGTCGACGCACTCAAGAAGGGCTCCGCGGAGCTGGTCGGGGGCACCGCAGGGCTGCAGGCAGGAACCTCCGCACTTGCTGCGTCGGCCCCCGCGCTCAAGCAGGGCATCTCCGATGCCGCCGGCGGGGCAGCCGACGTGGCTACCGGCGCAAGCGGCCTGCTCGCCGGGCTCGCGGAGGCCGAACTCAGCGTCGGCACGTTGAAGGACGGCGCTACAGACCTTGCCGGAAACCTCGACGGCCTCGTCGCCTTCATGAAGGCCAACCCCGGCCTCACCGCCGCGGACCTGCAGGCCAAGGTCGAGGGTCTGCAAACCGGGGCCACGCGCATCACGGCCGGCCTGGGGCAGCTCAAGACCGGCACCGGCCGTCTGGTTGCCGGCGCCGACCGGCTGGGCACCGGCAGCGCCGGTCTCCATGACGGCCTGGCCGAGCTGAAGACCAAAACGAAGTCCCTCCCGGCCCAGGCCACGGCCCTTGACGACGGCGCCAAGGCGCTGAACACCGGGGCGCAGAAGATCGACGGCGGACTGGCGCAGCTCGGCGACAGCGGCAAGCGGCTGACCGGCGGCATCGACACCCTGACCGCCGGAGCGACGGCGCTGGATGCCGGCGCCCGGAACCTGAACGAGGGCCTCGGCCGGCTCGACGCCGGGTTCAGCGACCCGTCCAAGGGCCTGCTCACCGGACTCGGCGCGCTCGGCGACGGCGCGGGCGCCCTGTCACGCGGCACCGAGGCGCTGGCCACGGGATCCTCGGACCTGAGCGACGGCGCGGGCAAGCTCGCCGCCGGAACCGGAAGCCTCCTGGACGGCGCCCGGCAGCTCGAGGACGGCGGGGCACGGCTCGCCGAAGGCGGCGGGAAGCTCGCCGCCGGAACCTCGTCGCTCTCCGACGGTGCCCGGGCGCTGGACGAGGGCGCGGGCACTCTCGCTGCCGGCAGCAGGAAGCTTGCCGAAGGCACCGGCGACCTGCTGGAGGGAACCGGAACGCTCAAGGACGGCACCGGAACCCTCGCTTCCAAGACCCCGGCGCTTGCCGCGGGTGCCGGCTCCGCCTCCGCGGGCGCCACCAAGCTCAAGAACGGGGCCGCGGACCTCGCCGCGGGCAACGCCAAGCTGAACCGCGGCGCCGAAAAGCTCGACGCAGGGGCCTCCAAGCTGGCCGCCGGCAGCGGCACCCTCGGGCTGGGGCTGGAAAATCTCTCCCGCGGTGCCAGCGACCTGTCAGACGGTGCGGGGAAGCTCGACGCCGGGGCCGGGGAACTGGCCGACGGCAACGGCCGGCTGGCCGAGGGCCTGGCAACGCTCTCCACCGGCTCGACGCAGCTTGCCGCGGGCACCACCAAGCTGGAGAACAGCACCCAGGCGGTTTCGGCGACGAGCATCAGCACGGGGCCCAGCGCCGCATTGCTGCTGATCCCGCTGGGGCTGCTGCTGGTTCCCGCGGTGCTCATGATCCGCAACCGACGCCACCTGCGCGGCTAGCAAACCCGCAGTGCCCCCGCCCCGGCGGGGGCACTGCCTATTCGCCGAGGGACTCGCGTTCGCGGCGCAGCAGCGCGGCAAAGCGACCGTGCCGGCGCCCCGCCAGCCGGGCCGGCGAGTCCTTCTCCACCAACCGCCCCGCCTCAAGCACCGCCACCTCGTCGACCCACAAGACGGTACGCATGCGGTGGGCGATGACCACCACGGTGCGGCCCTCGGCCGCCAGCTGCCGCACGGAATCCATCACGAGCGCCTCGGTGTGCACGTCAAGCGCGCTCGATGCCTCGTCGAGCACCAGCACCCGGGCATCCTTCACGAAGGCGCGGGCCAGGGCCACGCGCTGGGCCTGCCCGCCGGAGATCCTGCCGCCGCGTTCGCCCAGCGGGGTATCCAGGCCTTTCGGCGCCGCCGCGAGCCACTCCCCCAGCCCCGCCCGCCGGCAGGCGGCGAGCATCTCGTCCTCCCCGGCCCGCGGGTTGGCAACCAACAGGTTCGAACGCAGCGTGCCGCGCATGAGGTGCTCCCGCTGGGAGACCATGGCGATCGCCCCGCGGACGTCCTTCAGCGCCGCATCGCGCACATTGCGCCGCCCCAGCCATACCGTTCCGGTGTCTGGGTCCAGGGCACGCACCAGCAGGGCCGCCAGCGTCGACTTCCCGGAGCCGGAACCGCCCACCACGGCCAGCGATCTTCCGGCGGGGACCTCCAGGTCCAGGGAATCGAGCACGGCCACCGGCCCCGACTCCCCCTCCAGCACCAAGCCGGCACCCCGCACCTCCAGGCTCAGCGGCCCCTCGGGCAGCGCCACCGGATGTTCCGCGTCGGGGACCTGCGGGGCCCGGTGTATCAGGGCATGCAGCCGTTCGGCGGAGGCGAAGGAATCCTGCAGCCCGGAGACAAATCCATCGACCTCAAGCACCGGCCCGAAGGCCGGAACCGCCACCAGCAGCAGGCACAGGAACCCGGCCAGGTCCAGTCTCCCGTCCGCCACCTGCCCGAGCCCGGCCAGGCACAGCACCGCGGCGGTGCCCCACGGCACCACGGCCTTCAATCCCGCGCGCCATGACGCCGCGGCGGCACCCCGTGCCAGCGCCGCACCCAGTGCGTCATCCAGCTCAGCGAGCTCGATCGCCCGCCGCGCCTCGTGGCCGAACGCCACGATGGTCCCCGCGGACCCCACGGATTCGCCCACATGCCTTGCGATGCGTGCGCGGATTGCCGTAGCCTCCCGTGCCGCGGTGCGAGTGGCCCGCAGCCCCATCCACGGCACCGCCAGGCCGGCGAGCGCCAGCCCCGCTGCCAGGATCGCGGCAAGTTCCCCGCCGGCCAGCAGCCATGCCGGCACCACAACCGCCACCGGGACCACCAGCGCGGCCACCAGCGGCGGGATCGTGTGGGCGAAGAAGACCTCCACCCTGTCGATGTCGCGGGTGGCACGGGTCAGCATGTCGCCGCTGTCCCGGGTGCGGGCGTTGAACGGCGCCTGCGGGGCAAGGGCCGCATAGAGCTCCCCGCGCAACAACGCCAGCGCCTTGAACGCGACCTTGTGGCCGACATATTGCTCGCCGTAGCGCAGCATGCCCTTCGCCAGCGAGAGGCCCGCCAGCCAGGCCGCCGCCGGCCACAGCGACGGCGGCTGCCCGCCGGACAGCAGCGCCTCTGCACCGCGGCCCAGGGCCAGGCCCGCCACCAGGTAGAGGCCGAGGTTGCTCAGCTTGTGGGCCACGCCCAGCAGGCTGGCAAGCCCCAGCGGCCCCATCACGGAGCGGCAGGTCTGCACGAGCCATGCCACAAGTGTCCGCCGTTTCATGCTTCCCCCTCGCCGTTCGATCCGGTTCCTTCCCGGGAGGCAGCCAGCGCGGCGGCCAGGTATCCGCCTGCCGCCAGCACCTCCTCCAACGGGCCCGCCTCGATGACCCGCCCGTGCTCCAGCACAGCGACCCTGTCGCACCCCGAAAGCAGCCCCAACCGGTGCGTGATGGTGATGGCGGTCTTCCCGCGCGCCACCGAGGCAAGGGTTTCCAGCACCCGTGCCTCGGTGTCCGGGTCGAGGTCCGAGGTTGGTTCGTCGAAAATCAGCACGGGCCGGTCGGCCAGCAGCGCGCGGGCCAGCCCCAACCGCTGGGCCTGGCCGCCCGAGAGCCCATGTCCCGCTTCACCCACGGGGGTCTCCAGCCCCAGGGTTCCAAGCCCCACGCGTCCCAAGGCCTCGTGCAGCTCCTCGTCGCTTGCCCCCGGAGCCCCCACACGCAGGTTGTAGGCAACGGTGCCGCCCAGCAAGCCTGTGCCTTGCTCAAGCACCGCGCTATCCGCCCGCAGCCGTTGCGGGGCGAGCGTGTTTCCTGCCCCGTCGCTGATGGTTCCGGCAGAAGGCAGCAGTTGCCCCTGAAGGATCCTGCCCAATGTTGTCTTTCCCGATCCGGAGGGGCCTATCACCGCGGTGTGGGTCCCTTCCGGGAATTCCAGCGTCACCTCGTGCAGCACCGGCCGCCCGTCGTACCCGGCACTGAGCTTCCCGACCGCAAGGCCGCCGACGCCATGCTGTTTTCCCTTCTCGCCTTCGGCTTCGGACTCTGTGGCCGAAGGCGTGTCCAGCAGCCCGGTGATCTCCTTTTCGGCTGCCCGGCCGGTCATGCCGATGTAGAAGAAGCCGCCCACGAATGCGACGGGTTGGAGCATCAGGGTGCTCAACAGGACCATTGACACCGCATGGCCGGGGCTGATGTGCCCGCCGCCCATCCGCCAGCCCGCCAGCACCACCGAGCCGGTGATCAGCCCAAGCGCGAATGTCGCGTCGATGACCAGCAGCACCAGCTGGTTGCCGGCAAGGAGTTTCATGACCTGCTGCCGAACGCGCTCGCTGGCCGCGGCGATCCTGGCCCCGGCGGCACCTTCGGCATTGTTCAGCCGCAGCATCCCCAACCCGTTGAGGGCGTCCAGGAAGGAAGCGGCAAGCATCCCCTGGCTGCGCCGGTAGTTGGCGCTCGAGTTCCTGAAGAGCTTTTGAAACCCCGTCACAAGCAGCGGGATCACTGGCAACGCGATGGCCAGCAGCAATGCCGCCACCGGATCGATAAAGACCCCGATGACCAGCACCACCAGGATCGGGGCGAGTACTGCTGCCAGTGCCGGGCCGCTGAACCCAGCCCGGAAGCGAGCGCGTTTTTCCACCGCATCCGTGGCAAGGGAAACCAGCTCCCCGCCAGCCCTGGCACCGGTGTATCCCCGGCCCAAAGCGAAGTACTTCAGCATCACTGCCTGCCGGTCACCGGATTCCTGCTCCGCGGTGGCACGCGCGACGAGCCTTGGGGTCGCCACGGCCGTGACTCCCGCGACAAACAGCGATGCAGCTACACCGGCACCCCAGGAAGTGGAAACACTCGGACCACCACCCAGGGACCGGTCGATGGCAACCCCCAACAGAACTGCGAGGGCTGACAGCGAGGCGGTGCCGAGTACGGCACACAGGACGATGACCGGCAGTGCACGGGCAGCCGGGTTCTTTTTCACAGACACCCCATCAATCCTAGGCAAGGGGGCCACGTTATGCCCATCAGCCGTGGGACTTCATGGTTCTCGAATGCCTTGAACCGGGAACGTAGACATTGAATAGGAGTGGTGAAACTTAGGTGTTGCTTCAGGCGTGATGACTAAGCCCCTGGGTTCGCCCGCACGCGGTGCAGCGGCAGTGCACAGCCAGGATTCCTTTTCAGGCACTGGCCATGAACTGCCGCTGGTGCTTGGATCTTGCTCTATTCGCGGGGCGGATTCTCGTCGGCCAGATCCCGTTGGAGCTGGGATGACGACGCTGCGCCTAGGCCCAATATCGGCGGGGCCTTGGAGATGTAGGAATGGCCGCTCGGAGTCGTGATCATGAACTTGTGCCTGTCCCCCGGCACGGGAAGCTCGTCCCATTCGGGCGCTTCCTTCGTTTGGTTGCAGCTATGGCAGCGACCCGCCGCATTCTCGGCTGTGGTCTTGCCGTTCTTGCGGACTTGCACCACATGATCCGAGGCCTGGATCTTTCCATTGCAGTAGGGTGTCCTGCAGTACTGGTCGCGTACGGCGATGAGCTTTTTCAGGTTCCCGGTAAATCGCCGGGCCTTCGAGTCCATCGCGACGAGTCGTCCGGTCTTGGGAGCCATATAGATGTTCCGGTACCAGGTCGTGAGCTCATCATCGGGATCCCCCGCAATCAGGTCCCGCCCTTTGCCGGCACTCACAAATCCGAACCCAGGAATCAACATCGGCTCATTTCCATTGCCGATCAATGTGGCAGGGTCCACCACGAGCAGAAGTTCCAAAGGGATCGACCCGCCCGCTTTCAGACCCGTCATCGATTCATAGAACGTATCAGCACCAACTTGTCCGGGGTTTCGGTCATCCCCCGCGGTCATTTGGGCGTGCTCAGTCTCTCGGGCCATGGCCTGCATGATGGGGATTCCACATTCCAGCGGGAGTATCCCCGAGAACTTCACCCGGTGTGCATCGATCTGATAGGCGCTCAAGTACCGCTCCTTAACGGCCTTCGCTTCGAGATCTTCTTCTGTCTTGGGTTCAAGGATCAGGGCCCAGTAGGCAACCGCCTCCTCAAGCTTCTTGTCCCCGGACTCGAAGCAAGTATGCGCTTCCTCCCACAGGAGGTTGTCGATCATTTTCCTGTTGACCGCCTGAAGGTGCCTGCTGCCACTGGCAATGACGCGCACTTGAGCCCAGGTGAGCACGCCATCCCGCAAGCCCTGCAGCGTCCGGGGCAGGTCTTCAATGAGGATCCGGGAATGATTGGTGAATATGGTTCCTTGCTTCGGGGAAAGGTGCATCGCGATGGCGACGTCCTTTGATGCTCCCCACCCGGGATTCGCCACCATGACTTTGTGGGCCAAGCGCTCAACAGCCAAGGAATCCTCGTATCCAACAGCCAGGTCGGCTTGCTTGGCATGGAGGGCGCTCTTCAACCCTTCCAAGGCGGCTACCGAGGCGACCATGCTGTGGTGGTCTGCCGGTACCGGCAACCGATTCACCGCTTCAGTCACGCCCCGTACCCCGGGAGCGCCGCACTGAATCAGGTGCTCGGCGACGAGCTCATCCATGTCCACACCGCGGGCAACGAGAGCCTCATAGCCAAGGTCCTCCCCGGCAACACCCTCGGTGTTGCCGGCAGAAAGGGGACCATCCGATGCCGCCGTTGCCATACTGCAATTATAGAACTTAAGTTCTACCCATGAAATACATCCTGAACATTTTCTAGTAAAAATATTCGATACCGTCCACGACCATCGGGGCGGCCGTCCACAACGGACCAGCCCATGGAATGTGGGGCTACTGTTTCCGGCGACGCGGCTTCTGCAGCCAGGGACGCAGCAACCGAGTGGTGGCCGGCAAGAAGATGTAGGTCATCAACGGGGTCAGGATGCAGATGTTCAGCAGCACGGCGAACACCAGTGGCCAATCCTTCAGCAACGGCACCAGCAGGAAGTTGGAAAGCAGGCTCAGTGGGAAGAACGGCAGGAAGATGCTCACGGCTTGTTTCCAGCGCGGCGGAACCACCGTCTCGGGAATGGTGATGTTCTGTTCTCCCGGCGGCTCGAACCAACCCTCGATCCCTGTCCGGTGCTCGACCCGGGTGGTCTCCACGAGCTCCGCAGCGCTTTCCACCCACCAACGGCGCTCGTCGGATTCATCCCAGGCGCGCAGCGATTTGGCGTCGGCAAAGCGGTAGAGCACGTGCCATTCGTTGGAATCGGGTGCGGTGCGGATCCACCCGGATCCGAGGTAGCCGTTCCATTCGCGGGCCAGTTCCTGGCCGGCCTGCACCCAGGCATTGAAACGACGGTGGTGTTCGGGGAGCACCGTTCGGGTGATCGAAACGGTAATGGGTTCAGCTTGTGGCATTCCTACAATGTAGACCCCGCGGGACGACTACGACCACCCGACAACCAGGCGGGCGGCCTGCTCGGGAATCGTGGGGTCGACGCCGGTGAGCTGGGCGAACCGCTTGAGCCTGTTCATCAGCGTGTTTCGATGGCAGAACAGCTCCTCCGCGGCCGCAGCGATGCTGCCAGTCCGCAGGTAGGCCCGCGCCGATTCGCCCAGCCGCCGGCGTTCGGTGACACCGCAACCCGCCAGTGCCCGCTCGACCTCCTCGAGGCCCGGGGCCCCTGCGGCGGCAAGTTCAAGCCTGGCCATCCGCGCCCAACCCCGCGCCCAGGTCATCGCCCCGCGTTCCCCCGGTTCCAGCAATTGCGCCAGCGACCGGGCCACCAGCGAGGCCCTGGGAACCGCAGCAAGTGTGCGCGGTTCGGCGACCATGCCGCAGCTGGTTCCTTCCAGGCGCGCCCCCAACCGCTGGCATTCCGATCCGGCCCGGGCATCGAAGGGGTAGAAGACGATCAGTGCGTCGGACAGCGAATGCGTGTACACCCCGGTGGTGGCGCGTTCGGTGGCAAGTGCCAGCCGCAGGGCCGGGATCTGGTCTCCCATGGCGGCAACCACCACGTACTCTGCCTGCAGCGGCCGCCCCAGCTCCCCGGCGATCCGCTCGAGGGTGTCCTCCGCCAGGTCCTTTTCACTGAACAGCGTTGCCAGGTACCCCTGGCGCATGCTTGCGGCCTCGGCCTGGATGCGGGCCAGCTCCGCCACGTAGGCCTGCTGGGTTTCGCCCGCGTAACCGTCCACGACCTCCCAGACGCGTGCGGTGTGGCCCACCAGCAGCAAGGCATCCTGCGGCCCGGCAATCGAAGTGATGGCCGCCCAGATGATCGAGAAGTCGAGCCTGATGGCCGTCATGAGCGCCTCGATCGGCACCCCGGCGCGTGCCCGGGACACACCCACGTCCATGGCGATGGCCTTGCGGGCGCGCAGGAAGTCGGGCGCGTCGTCTGCATCCTTCATGGCCTTGATCAGCGCCTCGAAGGACGCACGCCCGGTGCGCCTGATCTCGCTCAGCGGCAGCGGCGCCTCGGCGTAGATGGGAATGCCTGTCACGCGGGCGATGAACTCGTCGGTCAACTCCCCGACGTCCAGCTTCGCCAGCAGGTCCGCCCACCGCCGGGCATCGTCGGTTTGCACGTTTTGCGTGCTCTTTTGGAAACCTGGAGTTAACATCGTTCCATATTATGTGCTTTTGCACCGTTTGTGGCGTGGAACTCGTTGTGAATCGTGCGCCCGGACACACCGCTTCCTTGGCAAGATGAATGGTGTCCCCAAGTACCGGCGGCCATGCGTGCAGCAAATCCCGCCCTTGAGATCAGGCAGAAAATTCCCATGACCCACACTGCAACATTCGAAGCAGGCGCCACGAGGCAGATCTCCGACAAGGAGGCCACCAAGGTCGCCGTCGGGGCCCTCATCGGCACCGCCATGGAATGGTACGACTTCTTCCTCTTCAGCGCCGCCGCGGCACTGGTGTTCAATGTCCAATTCTTCGCCAGCCAGAATGCGACGGCCGCCGCGATGGCCGCCTTCGCCACGTTCGGCGTCGGGCTCGTGGCCCGCCCGATCGGCGGAATGATCTTCGGCGTGATGGGCGACAAGATCGGGCGCCGCAAGACGCTCATGGTCACCATCGTCGGCATCGGCATCATCACCGGCCTGATCGGCTTGCTGCCGACCTACGCCGCCATCGGCATCGCCGCACCGATCCTGCTGGTGTTCCTGCGCATCGCCCAGGGCCTGTTCGTGGGCGGCGAGTGGTCCGGCGCCATGACCATCGTGGTGGAGAACGCCCCGCTGCACCGCCGCGCCCGCTACGCGGCCCTGCCGCAGATCGGTTCGCCGATCGGCACGATCCTCTCCTCCGGCGGGTTCTTCCTCATGACCGTGTTCTTCACCAAGGACAGCTTCGATGCCTGGGGCTGGCGCATCCCGTTCCTCGCCGCCATCCCGATGCTGCTGGTGGCCCTGTACATCCGCAGCCGCCTCGACGAATCCCCGGTGTTCAAGGAGCTCATGGAGAAGGGCGAGACCGAAAAGGCCCCGATCCGCGCCACGCTGAAGGAATCCTGGAAGCAGATCATCATCGGCATGGCCGCGGGCCTGCTCGGCATCGGCGGCTTCTACCTTGTCACGGCATTCGTGGTTTGGTACGGCGTCAACGTGCTGGAGTACGAGCGCTCGCTGATGCTGCTGGGCGGCATCATTGCCGCCGTCGTTGAAATCCCCGTGCTGATCCTCGGCGGCCGCCTCGGCGAGCGCTTCGGTTCCTCGAAGGTCATCACCTACGGCGGCATCTTCTCCGCGGTCATCGCCTGGCCTTCCTTCCTGCTCATCGAGTCCGGCAACGACTTCCTTGTCATCTTCGGCATGACCCTTGCCGTCGCGGCGCTGTCCCTGCCGTACGCGGCCTCCGGCACGGTGCTCACCGGCCTGTTCCCGGCCAAGACCCGCTACACCGGCGTCGGCTTCGCGCAGAACACCGCAGGCATGATCTCCGGGTTCATCCCGCTGGCCGCCACGGCTCTTGTCGCCTCCGCCTCCAACCACTGGTGGCCGGCCGCCGCGATGCTGGTCTTCCTCTCGCTGTTCACCGCCGTCGCCGGCGTGATCGCCCCGAAGCTCAGCGTCGACCTTCCCGGCTTCAAGCACTAGCCACCGTCCGGCGTGCGCCGCGGGATCCCCCCAAATCCCGCGGCGCACGCCGGGAATCCAGATCCTCCTTTTCCACGCTCCACCACGAAGGACCACGACAGCCCATGTCCATGTCAGCCGGCCACCTCATCGTCAAAACCCTCGAAGCCCACGGCGTCCAGCGCATCTACGCGGTGCCGGGCGAAAGCTACCTCGACGTCCTCGACGGGCTGCATGACTCCCCCATCCACACCGTTGTCACCCGCCACGAGGGCGGCGCGGGGTTCATGGCCCTGGCCGAGGGCCGGCTGGGCAAGACCCCCGGCATCGCCATGGTCACCCGCGGCCCCGGAGCGGCGAACGCGATGATCTCGATCCACACCGCTTGGCAGGACGCGACAGCGATGGTGCTCTTCGTCGGGCTCATCCCGCTGGCCGACCGCGGGCGCGATTCCTTCCAGGAGTTCAGCCTCGAGGGCTGGTTCTCCACCACCGCCAAGGCCGTGTTGGTGCTCGACGACGAGCACCAGGCCGGGGACCTCGTGGCCCGGGCCCTGCGTTTGGCCGCCACAGGGCGCCCGGGTCCGGTGGTGGTGGGGCTGCCCGAGGACGTGCTGGTCCGCGTGACGGCTTCCCCCGTCCCCTCCGTGCTGCCGCTGCCCGAGGCCGCGCCGAGCGCCGCAGGCCTCGAAGCCCTGTGCGGCATGCTGCGCGAGGCGGCACGCCCGGCGATCATCGTGGGCGGGGACGGCTGGGACGCGGAGACCTCCAGGGTGCTCGCCGGGTTCGCCGCCGACGCCCACATGCCGGTGCTCGCCGACTGGCGCGCCTACGACGCGATCGACCATGCTTCCGACGCCTACGCCGGCTGGCTGGGCTACGGCCGGGCCGAACGCACGGTGCAGGCACTCCACGACGCCGACCTGCTGGTCTTCATCGGCTGCACCCGCGGCGACGTGCTCTCCGAGGGCTACACGGCCGCGCTGGACACCCCGACGGTCGTGGTGTCCGCCGACTCCGGACTCACCGGCCACGCCGGGCGCATCGACGCGCACCTGGGCATCGGCCCGGCGCAGCTGATCGCGGCACTTCCCGCCGGCGACGAGGTGCGCGGCGGGCGCGATGCCACCTGGATGCAGCGGCTGCGCACCGAACAGCTGGAGTTCACCGTCCCCGGAGCCGACGGCGGCACCGGCGTGGACCTGGGGCTGGTGTTCGGCGCCCTCGAGGAGGCGCTGGATGCCGACCGGATCATCTCCTACGGCGCGGGGAACGCCACGCTGTGGGGCCACCGCTACCTCAGCCACCACGGCCCGAACTCCCTGGTCGGCCCACGCAACGGCGCCATGGGGCTCGCGGTCCCGGCCGCCGTGGCGGCAAGCATCATGCACCCGGGACGCCACGTGGTGGCGGTCTGCGGTGACGGCGACTTCTTCATGAACGCCCAGGAACTCGCCGTCTCCTTCGCCCACGGCGGGACCCCGCTGGTCATCGTGGTGGACAACGGCATCTACGGCACCATCGTCGACCACCAGCGCCGGCACTACCCGCAGCGCCCCTCCGGCACCTCCATGAGCAACCCGGACTTCGCGCAGTGGATCGCCGCCTTCGGCGGGCACGGTGAGTTCGTCGAGACCACGGAGGGCTTTGCCCCGGCGCTCGAACGCGCGCTGGCCAGCGGGCTGCCGGCGGTGCTGCACCTGAAGACCGACCCGGCCACCATGGGGCCCGGCACCGTGGCACACCGCACGGAGGTCTCGGCATGAGACTCGATCTGCTGGTGCGTGCCGGCACCATCCTGACCCTTGACGACTCCCGCCCGACCGCCCGCGAGATGGGCGTGATCGGCGGGAGGATCGTCGGATTCGACGAGGAACTCGCCGGCTGCACCGCCGAGCGCACCGAGGACTTCGGCGACGCCGCAATCACCCCCGGCTTCATCGACGCCCACTGCCACACCGCCTGGTGGGGCCTGGGGCTGGGCGCCGTCGACCTCTCCGGGGCGCGCGGGCTCGAGGAGCTCTACGCGCTGCTCGAGGCGGAGATGCTGCGCCTGGAGGACAGGCCCGGCGTCTGGCTCAACGGCACCGGGTTCAACAACAAGCACCACGATGGCCTGTTCCCGGACATCAAGCGGCTGGATGCGATCACCGGGGAGCGACCGCTGTACCTGCGCCACGTCTCCGGGCACGCCTCGATCACCAACACCGCCACGCTGCGGCTGGCCGGGGCCCTGGAGGCGGGCTTCGCCAACCCCGTGGGCGGCGCCGTGGTCCGCGACGCCCACGGTGAGCCCACGGGACTTGTCGAGGAGGCGGCGCAGGGGCTCGTCCAGAAGCTGCTGCTGCCCTACTCCGTGGAGCAGGTCGCCGGGGCGCTGGACGCCGCCACGGCCCGCTACGCGGCGGAGGGCATCACCTCCTTCACCGAGGCCGGCGTGGGCGGCGGCTGGATCGGGCACTCCCCCGTTGAAATCACCGCCTACCAGCAGGCCCTGGAGTCCGGCCGCCTGCACGCCCGCGCGCAGCTCATGCCGGCGCTCGACGCCCTCGCGGAGCAGGAATCGCATGCAGCGGACGCCCACGGCACCGGCGGCGGACGCGGCCTGGCCCTGGGCATCCGGGCGGGCTTCGGCAATGAGCACCTGTCGCTGGGCCCCGTGAAGGTGTTCATGGACGGCTCGCTGCTGGGCGCCACGGCCGCGGTGACGGAGGACTACTGCGGGCACCAGCACAACACCGGCTACCTGCTCGACACCCCGGAGCAGTACCTCGAGCGGGTGTCCGCTGCCTACCGTTCCGGCTGGCCGGTGGCCCTGCACGCCATCGGCGACGCCGCCATCGACCTGGCCATCGAGATCATTTCCGGGCTGCAGGAGCGCCACGGCCCCAACGCGCTGCCCAACCGGATCGAGCACTTCGGCATCGCCCGCCCGGACCAGGTGGCGGCGGTGGCCCGGCACGGCATCGCGGTGACCCCGCAGGCCTCCTTCATCGGCCCGCTGGGCGACCAGTTCGCGGCGCTCGTGGGCCCCGAACGCGAGGGCTGGCTCTACCGCGGCGCCTCGCTGCTGGAGGCCGGCGTGCTGGCCGCGGGCAGCTCCGACCTGCCCGTGGCGGACAACAACGTGCGCCGTGCCATGGCCTCGGCGGTGGACCGCCGCACCGAGAAGGGCCACGTGCTCGGCGGGGCCTCCGAATGCCTCTCCCCGCTCGAGGCCCTGCGCCTCTACACCGTCAACGCCGCGCGTGCCACGGGCCAGTTCGGGGACCGCGGCAGCCTGTGCCGCGGCAAGCTGGCCGACTTCGTGGTGCTCTCCGACTCCCCGCTGGAAACCGACGACATCGCCGGCCTGCGCATCCTCGGCACCTTCGTCGGCGGCCGGCAGAGCTACTCGCCGCTGACTGCCGACGCACCGGCCCTCGCCTGACCCACCGAACCCAAGGAATCCCCCATGACTTCACAGCACGCTTCGTTCCTCGCCGATTTCGCCTCGATGAGCTGCAACGGCGCCACCGCCGGCGGCGGCGTCGACCGCCAGGCCGCAACCGTCGCCGACGGGCAGAACCGCAACTGGTTCCGCGGCCTGGTCGAGGGCCACGGCTTCACCGTCCGGTACGACGCCGTCGGAAACCAGTACGCGCTGCTCGAGCTTTCCCCCGGCGCCCCGTGGATCGCCGTCGGCTCGCACCTGGATTCGCAGCCGCTGGGCGGGCGCTTCGACGGGGCTTACGGCGTGCTCGCCGGAGCCCACGCCGCCCTGCGCGTGCGGGAGGCCCTCGGGGACTCCGCCGCCGCATTCAACATCGTCGTCATCAACTGGTTCAACGAGGAGGGCTGCCGCTTCAAGCCCTCCATGATGGGCAGCTCCGTGTACACGGGCAAGCTCTCCGCCGCGCAGGTCCTGGACACCACGGACCCCGCCGGCGTCACGGTGCGCGAGGCCCTGGAATCGATCGGCACCATCGGCGACTTCGAGCTGCCGGTGTCCGCCTACGTGGAGATCCACATCGAGCAGGGCCGCTCCCTCGAGGACCGCGGCCTGGCCATCGGCCTCGTCGAGTCGACCTGGGGCGCCAACAAGTACGAGTTCGTGGTGCACGGCGACCAGGCCCACACCGGCGCCACGGTCATCGCCGACCGCCGGGACGCGCTGCTGGGCGCCTCGGCGCTGGTGGTTGCCGCGCGCGAGATCGCGCTGGAGCACTCCACCGAGGAGCACATGGTCATCACCTCCTGCGGCGAGTTCAACGTGTTCCCGAACTCGCCGGTCGTCGTGGCGAGCCGCGTGAACCTGCTGGTCGACGTCCGCTCCACGGACCCGGACGTGCTGGCGGCCGCCGACGCCGACCTGCATGCACGCGTCGCGGCGATCGAGACGCTGGCCAACGTGCGGATCGAGCGCGGCGCCGAGCACGTGTGGGGCGCCAAGGCCTACGACAAGGCGGGCCTGGAGCTGGCCGCGGATGCCGCCCGGAGCCTGGGGCTGAGCCACGGCGTGGTGCGCACGCTCGCCGGCCACGACTCGACGAACATGAAGGACATCGTCCCGACCATCATGCTCTTCGTCCCGAGCGTCGAGGGCATCAGCCACAACGAACGCGAGCTGACGAGCGACGCGGACATGCTCGCCGGCGTCGACCTGCTCGGCGAGGTGCTGCTGCGCGTGGCGCGCGGCGAATTCGTTTCCCGGGGCGGGGACTACGCTGGGCTTGAAATGGATGCACCAGTTTCGAGCTAAGGACCCGCCCATGCCGCAGTCTCCTCCCAAAGACCACCTGCTCCTGGAATTCTCGCTGTTGAAGTTCGACGAGATGACCCGGATCGTCGCGGCATTCGACGACGAGCGCGCCGTGCGGCCCCCGGCGCTGCCGGGGGCCAACACCCCCTACGGCATCCTCAACCACTGCCTGGGCATGATGCGGCGCTGGAGCAGCAGCGTCAACCGCGGGATCGAGGTGCCGCGCGACCGCGATGCCGAGTTCACCGACACCGGCACGGTGCGGGAGCTGCTGGAGCGGGCCGCCGTGGTGCGGGGGCAATTCGTTGCCGACGTCCGTGCCGTGGACCCGGCGGCGGCACCGGCCAGCGTGCCCGAGGGACGGGCGGCCTTTTGGACGGCGAGCACGCACGGTGTCCTGCTGCATGTGTTCGAGGAGCTATGCCAGCACCTGGGGCAGCTGGAGATCACCCGGGACATCCTTGACCGCCGATGACTCCGGATCGGCAAAATAGGCCTATCCTGTACCTCATGCGTCTTAGTGCACAAAGCCTCCGGGCCGCCGCCCGGGCGGTGCTGCCGCGGCACCCGGCCCAGGGCATCGCGCTGGGTTTCGGCCTGGCCATCCTCGCCGGAACCGCGGTGCTCATGCTGCCGATCTCGAAGGTGGGTCCCGGCGGCGCAACCTTCCTGGAGGCGCTGTTCACGGCGACCTCCGCCGTGTGCGTCACGGGGCTGGCGGTGGTCGACACCGCCGTCTACTGGACGACGTTCGGGCAGGTCTCGATCCTCGTCATGATCCAGCTCGGCGGCTTCGGCATCATGTCCTTCGCCGCGCTGCTGGGCGTGCTGATGGCCCGCCGGCTGGGCCTGAAGTCCCGCATCCAGACCGCGGCGGAGACCAAGAGCACCGGATTCGGCGACGTGAAGTCCGTGCTGCTGGGCATCCTGCGCGTCAGCATCGCCACCGAGGTGGTCGTGGCGGCGATGCTGGCCCTGCGCTTCGGGCTCGGCTACGGGCAGTCGCCGGGGCAGGCGATCTGGATGGGCGTCTTCCACTCGGTCTCCTCGTTCAACAACGCCGGGTTCGCGCTGTTCAGCGACAACCTCATCGGCTTCGTCGGGGATCCGTGGATCTGCCTGCCGATCGCCGGGGCCATCATCGTGGGCGGCCTGGGCTTCCCCGTGCTCTTCGAGCTGGCCCGCCGCTACCGCAGGCCGCTGCACTGGTCGATGAACACCAAGCTGGTGCTCAGCGGAACCGCGGTGCTGCTGGCCGGGGGCACCGCCTTCATCTGCGCGGTGGAGTGGAACAACCCCAAGACCCTGGGCATGCTCTCCACGGCCGACAAGCTGCTGGCCGGCTTCTTCCAGTCGGTGATGACCCGCACCGCGGGCTTCAACTCGCTGGACCTGGGCCAGATGGACCCCGCCACGTGGCTGGGCATGGACATCCTGATGTTCATCGGCGGCGGCCCCGCCGGCACCGCGGGCGGCCTGAAGATCACCACGTTCGCCGTGCTCTTCTTCATCCTGCTCACCGAGATCCAGGGCGGCACGGCCGTGAACGTGTTCGGCAAGCGGCTTTCGCGCTCGATCCACCGCCAGGCCATCACGATCGTGCTGCTGGCCGTCGCCCTGGTCATCGGCTCGACCATGGCGCTGATGCTGATCACCGACATCGACTTCGACCGGCTGCTCTTCGAAACGATCTCCGCCTTCGCGACGGTGGGCCTTTCCACGGGCATCACCCCGGCACTGCCGCCGGCCGGACAACTCCTGCTGGTGTTCATCATGTTCGTCGGGCGCCTGGGCCCGGTGACCCTGGCCTCCGCGCTGGCCCTGCGCTCGCGCCCCATGCTGTACGAATTCCCGAAAGAGAGGCCACTCATTGGCTAAGCACCCGCTGTTCTCCCCCAAGTCGCTCGAGCGCATTTCCGAGGCCGACTCGGTGGTCGTGATTGGCCTGGGCCGCTTCGGCGGCTCACTGGCCCTGGAGCTCGCGGCGGCGGGCACCGAGGTCCTGGGCATCGATGCCGACGCCGACGTCGTCCAGTCCTTCAACGGCCTGCTCACCCACGTGGTGCGCGCCGATACCACCAAGGAGGAGGTGCTGCGCCAGCTCTCCGTGCACGAGTTCGACAGGGCCGTGGTGGGCATCGGCAGCGACCTCGAGGCGAGCATCCTGACCACCTCCACGCTGCTGCGCTTCAAGATCCCCGAGATCTGGGCCAAGGCCGTGAGCACCGCGCACGGGCAGATCCTCGAGCAGCTCGGCGTCAAGCACGTCATCCACCCCGAGCAGGACATGGGCCGCCGCGTCGCCCACCTGGTCCGCGGCGCCATGCTCGACTACGTGGAGTTCGAGGACGGCTTCGCGATGGTCAAGACCCGCCCGCCGCGCGAGGCACAGCACCGGCCGCTGGGCGAAGCCGGCGTCAGGGCCAAGCACCAGGTCACGGTCGTCGCCATCAAGCGGCAGAGCGGCGAGTGGGACTACGCGACGCCGCAGACCGTCCTGCACCCCGACGACGAGATCATCGTTGCCGGGGCCACCGCCGCGGCGGAGCGGTTCGCCACGCTGCTCTGATCCTGTGGATTTTCGCGCCCCGCGGCGCGATGCTGGTGTCATGAAACCAACAAACCACAGCGCCGTGTACGTGGAATCGACGGAGTCCGACGTCCGCGAGCTCACCCGGCGGCTCCTTGTCGACCTCGGCGGGCCCACCGTCCAGGCCATGGCCGGCAGCCACGACAACACGGCGCCCCACCGGTGGGCGCACCCGCAGGGAACCGGCCCCGGGCCCGCCGAGGAGCAACGGGTCCGCCTGGGCTACCGGGTGTGGAAGACCCTGGAGGCCCTCGGCGACCGGGAGGCCGCCGCCGCCTGGCTGCTGGAGGGGAACCCGGAACTGGGCGGGGCGACGCCCGTGGAGTTCATCGCGCAGCTGCACACCCGCGAGGTCGTCGCTCTGGCCGAGTCGCTGGTGCTGCCCTAGGCGGCCACCGTCCCGTCGGGTGAAACCGAGAGGCGATGCACCTTCCCGGCACGTGCGGCACGGTCGAGCCACCGCCGCTCGTGGGTGACTGTGACAACGGCCCCCGGATAGTGCTCCAACGCGTCCTCGAGTTCCTCCACAAGTTCCGGCGCCAGGTGGTTTGCCGGCTCGTCGAGCAGCAGCAGGTCGCTCGGGATCCCCAGCACCAGCGCGACGTCGAGGCGACGGCGCTGCCCGACCGAGAGCTCGCACAGCCGGCGGGAGAGGTCGGCCGCGCGAAAGAGCCCGAATCCCAGCAGCCGCGCGGCGGCCTCGTCGAGCCCGGTGCCCGTCGCCCTGGCGAACTCGCCAAGCACGCGGGTGCCGGTTCCCGGGGAGACTTCCTGGCGCAGGTAGGCAACCCCGAGCCCAGCCCGCCGCCAGAGTGTCCCGGTGTCCGGGGCCAGCTCCCCGGCCAGCACCCGCAGCAGTGTGGTTTTCCCCGCACCGTTGACGCCGTCGACCAGCCAGCGCTGCCCCGGGAGGATCTCCAGCTTCCCCGCCCGAAGCGCTGCGGGGCCGCCGGCGCGCCCTATCCCGAAGCCGCCGGTGCCCAGCAGCGGCAGGTTTGGGCCCACCGGCCCGAAGTCGTGCACGAAGCGCAGCGGTTCGGCGGGGCGCGGGACCGGGTCGGCCAGCAGCCGTTCGAGGCGCTGCCTGGCCATCGAGATCCTGCCCGCGGCACCGTGGTCGCGGCCGCGGGGGCTGAAGGCCCCGTGCCCGAATCCCGGCTTGTCCATCTTGCGCGGTATGTTCCCCAGCGCGAAGGTGTTCGCCGCAAGGAGCCGCCGCTGGCGTTCGACCTCTGCGAGCCATGCCTCGTGCAGCCCCAGCAGCCGTGCCCTTTCGGCGGTCCTGGCCTGCAGGTATCCGGCATAGCCGTTGCCGAAGCGGCGCAGGGTGCCGTCCCGGACCTGGATGATGTCCCTGGCAAAGCTGTCGAGGAAGCTGCGGTCGTGGGTGACAACCACCATGGCCCCGCGGTGCTCCCGCAGCCGGCCCTCGAGCCAGGCGAGCCCCGCCGCATCAAGGTGGTTCGTCGGTTCGTCGAGCAGCAGCAGCTCCGCATTCAGCGACAGTGCCGCGGCAAGGCCGAGCCGCGCGCGTTCGCCGCCGGAGAGCGAGGACACCGGCCGCGTCCGGTCCAGGCCCCCGAGCCCCAGTTCGCCGAGCGCGGCATCGACCCGCCGGTCCACGGTGTAGCCCCCGCGCGCCTCGAACCGCTCGGTCAGGGCGCCCCACTGCTCCAGCAGGGCGGCGCGCTCGCCCTCCGCGGCCGCGGCCACCGCCTCGGCGCCGGCCTGCACCCGTGCACCCAGGTTGCGCAGGTCGGCCAGGAGCAGGTCAAGGGCCCGGGCCACCGACGCCGCTGCCGGGAACTCGGGGTGCTGCTGCGCGTGGGCCAAGCCTCCGGGCAGCTCGAACTCCCGCAGGCCCGCGGCGAGCCGGACGGTTCCCGCCAGGGCACCGAGCAGTGTGGATTTTCCCGCGCCGTTGTCGCCGACCACCGCGATGGCGTCGTGCGGGCCGATGGCAAGTGTGGCATCGCGCAGCACCGTCCGTTCGGCGAAGCGGACGGTTGCCCCGCGGATCAGGGCGCTGCGGTGGGTTGCAGGGGACACGTTGCTGTCTTTCGTCGGCGCGCCATCGACCTTCGGGGACGGACGCGGGGAAACGGGGACGGCTCACGCACGGCTCGACACCTGGTCGGCAGGCGTGCCTGGGACCCGCCGCGGAGCATGCTCGACGCGGCGTCCCGTCCTAAAGAAACAACGTACCCATGCGTTCCATGGTAGCGGCGCTGTCTAGACCCAGCGGTGCGGCGCCGGCCTGCGGGCGCCGGGCAGTGCCGTGTCGGCGCGCCACTGTCCGATCCATTCCGGCAGCACCAGGTCGGCGGGCACTTCCTCGCCCACTTCGCGGATGATCTCCTCGTTGGGGACCGGGCCCTTCGGCGAGACCATCCGGGTCGCGATGGTGGCCTGCACGCAGACCTCGCCGTCGACAACCATGCGCTGCTCGAAGTAGATGCAGCGCTCGTCCATGCCGATGAGCCGGGTTTCCTGGGTGAACTTCTGGTTCAGCACTATCGACTTGCGGAAGGTGATGGTCTCGGCCTGGACCACCGGGGTCCACTTGTTCCGCCGGATCACGCCCCAGGCGCCGGAGCGCATCATGAGCTCGAAGCGCCCGAGGTCGAAGAGCGAGAAGTACATGCCGTTGTTGATGTGCAGGGCGATGTCGATGTCGGTCGGCAGCGCGCGCATCGGCGTCGAGATCGGCTCGAAGATCGACACGGGCGGTCGTTTGCGGACCGTCACCATCAGGGCGAGGAGGCGAAAGAGTACATGCATGAAGCACAGCCTACTCGTCGGTAACTTATTCGTCACCCATGTGTCGGCGGCAACTGATTGACTTAAGCCAATGAGTTGGGTGAAGATTGACCTTGGCGCACCACCGTACGCCGCGAAATTCACCAGCTTCAGGATCCACACCATGGCCCCGCGCGCCCTTCGACCCTTCGCCCACCGCGACTACCGCATCCTGCTGATTGCCATGGCCATCAGCGTCTTCGCCCACGGCATGTGGGCCGTGGCCATGGTCTACCAGGTCAAGCACCTGGGCGGCGGACCGGCCCAGCTCTCCGTCGTGGCCACCGCGACCTCGATAGGCCTGCTGGGGTTCGTGCTGGTCGGCGGCATCGCCGCGGACCGGATCAGCTGCCGGAGGATCATCATCGCCGTCGAGGCGCTCTCCCTGCTGGTGATGGGCACCGTGGCGCTGCTGGCCACGACCGGGGCCATCCAGCTCTGGCACCTTGCCGCCGCCGGGTTCATCCAGGGCGCCGGGGCGGCGTTCTTCTTCCCCGCCTACTCGGCGCTGCTGCCCCGGATCCTGCCGGCCGACGACCTGCTGGCCGCCAACGGCATGGAGGGAATGTTCCGGCCGGTGCTGCAGCAGGCAGCGGGCCCGGCCATCGCCGGCGTGCTTGTCGCATCGTTCAACCCGCCCATGGCCGTCGTCGGGATCGCGGCCTGCCACCTGGCGGCGTTCATCGTGCTCAACGCGCTGGGCCACCACAAGGCCTACGACGAGCACCTGGAACCCGGGCAGAAGCGGCCCAGCGCCCTGGCCGACCTGCGCGAGGCCGTCGGCTACACGCTGGGCACGCCCTGGCTGCTGTGGACACTGCTCTTTGCCGTGGTCTCGGTGCTCAGCTTCATCGGGCCCATCGAGGTGCTGTTGCCGTTCGTCGTCGCCGACCAGCTGGGCGGGGACGCCCGGACCTTCGGCTTCATGCTTGCGGCCTTCGGTGTCGGTTCGGCCGTCGGCTCGCTGCTGACGGCCTCCTTCCCGCTGCCGCGCCGCTACCTCACGTTCATGATCGGGTTCTGGGGCTTCGGCACGGTGCCGCTGGCCTTCATCGGCCTGGCCACCGCCCCGTGGCAGCTGGCCATCCTGCTGGTCGTCGTGGGCATCACCGGCGGCCTGGGCCAGGTCATCTGGGGTACGCTGCTGCAGCGCCGGGTGCCGCAGCACATGCTCGGACGGGTGTCCTCACTGGACTTCTTCGTCTCGCTGGCACTGATGCCGGTGTCCATGGCGCTGGCCGGGCCGCTGGCCTCCATCATGCCGATCTGGGCGATCTTCGTTGTCGCCGGTGTCGCCTCACCCGTCATCGGGGTCGTGGCCTGGCTGGCCGGGCGGATGTACCGGGACGAGATCGGGCATCCGCTGGACCGAGCCGTCGGCCCGCGCGAGACGGCCGCGGCGGGGGAACCCTAGGCCTCTCCCCGGGTGATGAACTCGACGAAGTGCCCGGCCGGGTCCATGAGGTACACGCCGCGGCCGCCGGGGTCCTCGCGGGTGAGCCCGGGCTGGGTCAGCTCCGGGTCGGCCCAGTGTTCCAGGCCGCCTTCGCGGATGCGCCGCATGACGCGTTCGAAGTGCGCGTCGTCCACACGGAAGGCGTAGTGCTGCGGCGGGAACTCGGCCGGGGATTCGGCGAATTGCAGCACCAGGCCGTCATCCAGCACGACGGCCCCGTACGGCCCGGCAGCCTCGACGCTGCGGGCCTCGGCCAGCTCGAGGTAGAAGCGCGCCGAGGCCTCGCGGTCCCGGGCCTGGATGACCACGTGGTCAAGGGAAATGCCCATGGGCGGCGCTCCTAGGTGTAGGCCCGGCGCGGGTGGGCCGGCCTGTTGCCCTCAGCCTCCTCGATGGCGTCCGCGGCGCGGATCAGCCCCAGGTGGGAGAGCGCCTGCGGGAAGTTCCCGGCCTGGTGGCCGGTGGCGGCGTCGTATTCCTCCGCGACAAGGCCCAGGTCGTTGGCGGCGCCCGCGATGCGGTCCATGAGCCGGCGCGCGTCCGCCGGCCGCCCGGAGTGGGCGTACTGCTCCACCAGCCAGCAGGAGCAGACAAGGAAAGCGGCCTCCCCCGGCGGCAGCCCGTCGGTGCCCGCTTCGGTCCGATAGCGCCTGACGAACCCGTGCCCGTCGAGAAGGTCCTGCTCGATGCGTTTCACGGTGCCGAGCATCCGCGGGTCGTTGTGCTCGACGAACCCGACCTGCGCCAGCACCAGCAGCGAGGCATCGACCTCGGTGCCGTCGTAGGCCTGGGTGAAGCACCCCAGGTCGGCGTTGTAGCCCCTCGCAAGGATCTCCTCGCCCAGCTTGTCGCGGGCCTCGGCCCAGGCTTCGGCCTCGCCGGGCAGCCCGTGGAGCTTCACGGCCCGCACCCCGCTGTCCAGCGCGGCCCACATCATGGCCCGCGAATGCGTGAAGTGCTGTGGCTCCCCGCGCATTTCCCACAGGCCGCGGTCCTTGCGGGGGAGGTTGTCCAGCACCTGGTCGACAAGCGCCCGCTGCAACGGCCAGGAGAAGTGGTCCTCGTGCCCGCCCAGGGTCCGCAGTTCCTCGAGGGCCACCAGCACCTCGCCTATCACGTCGCCCTGGTACTGGTTCACGGCCCCGTTGCCGATGCGCACCGGGACGGATCCGGCGTAGCCGGGCAGGTGGTGCAGGATGCGCTCGGGCAGCTCCCGCGTGCCGTCGATCCCGTACATGACCTGCAACCCGCGGTGGTCCCCGGCGATGGCGCGCAGCAGCCAGTCCCGCCACTGCAGGGCCTCGGTGCTGTAGCCGTGGGTCATCATGACCTGCAGGGTCAGCGCGGCATCGCGCAGCCAGCAGAACCTGTAGTCCCAGTTCCGTTCCCCGCCCAGCGACTCCGGCAGCGAGGTGGTGGGAGCCGCCACGATGCCGCCGGTGGCCCCGTGGGTCAGCGCCTTGAGCACCAGCAACGAACGCCTGACAAGGGCCTCGTAGTCGCCGTGCGGCGTGATGTCGCTGGCCCAGTCGCGCCACTGCTTCGCCGTCCGCGTCATGCTCATGCCCACGTCGCTGGGCCCCGGGGTTTCCTCGTGGCCCCGGTGGCAGGCGAGCTCGAAATCGAAGACGTCCCCGGCGTTGACCACGAACTCGTCGCGGTGCGTGTGGTGGTACGCCTGGGGCAGCCGGGTGGCATGCAGGACGGCGGCGTGCGGGCCCGCCACGGCAAGCAGCGACTCGGTGCCATGCACGGTGTCAAAGCTGCGCCGCACCCACGGCAGCACCTTGCCGTAGTCGTAGCGCATGAGAAGCTCGTGTTCCATCACCATGGAGCCGCTCAGCCCCTCCACCCGGCGGACCACGCTGGAGTGGCCGTTGCCCAGCGGCATGAAATCCGTGACAAGCACCTGCCCGGTCCCGCTCCCCCACAGGGTGCGCAGGACAAAGGAGGAATCCAGGTAGTTCCGGCCGATGACCTGCCCGTCGCGCGGGGCCAGCAGCCAGCGCCCGTGCTCCCGGGTCCCGAGCAGCGCGGCAAAGACGCTGCCGGAGTCGTAGCGCGGGAAACACAGCCAGTCGACCGAGCCGTTGCGTGAGACCAGCGCCGCTGTCCGCTGGTCGGATAGCAATGCGTAGTCTTCGATGGGCGTACTCATGGCCCCACACAACACCCTTTTTCAGCGGCAGACAAGGTGTTTCCGCGCATACGGCGAAGGCCCGCCGCATTCCCCCGGGAGGGAACGCAGCGGGCCTTCGTCGGTTTGAACCGCCGGTGGTTAGATCACCGAGTCGCTCAGGTGGTTCGGGGTGCCGAAGCGGTGCGCGGTGATGGAGACTGCCTGCTCGTGCAGGAAGGTCAGCATTTCCACGCGGCCGGCGGAGACCACGTTGTTGGCGTAGATCGCGACATCCGGCTTGCCGTTGGTTGCCTCGGCGACGTCCATGATGTTGCCGCCGATGAGGCGGATGCGGGCTGCGGAGTCCGGGCCGGTCTTGGCGGCCAGGCGGGCGGCGCGGGCGCCGAAGGCCTGGGTGTCCTCGACAACGACGGTGGCCGAGGACTCGGTCAGCACGGTGCGGATCGCGGCCGGGATCTCCACTGCGGAGGAAACCGTCACGCGGGAACCGGCGGCGATGCCGGCGGCAACCACGCGAACCAGCTCGGCGATGCCGTGGCCCGAGGTCTCGCCCTCGAAGCGCACGGTCACCGGAAGGGCGCGGTAGCGGAAGACGTTGCGCTCTGCGTGCAGGCCGGAAACGTCCTTGGCGGTGTTGAACTCGTTGATCCAGGCGTCGTTGTCCGAGGCCAGGGCGGCTTCGAGCCAGGTCAGGTCCGCTGCCTCGAGGCCGGCGGTGCGTGCGGCGTTGACAAGCGTCGAGGCCGTCGCGGAGAGGATGCCGGACTTGGCAAGCGGGGCGTCTTCCCAGGCGCCCATGCCCACCAGGTAGTTCGGTCCGCCGGCCTTGGTGCCCGCGCCGATGGCCGACTTCTTCCAGCCGCCGAACGGCTGGCGCTGCACGATGGCGCCGGTGGTGCCGCGGTTGATGTAGAGGTTGCCGGCCTGGATGTTCTCCAGCCAGTACGCCATCTCGTCGGAATCCAGCGAGTGCAGGCCGGAGGTCAGGCCGTAGTCGATGTCGTTGACGATCGCCACTGCCTCTTCGAGGGTCTCCGCGGTCATGACGCCGAGGATCGGGCCGAAGTACTCGGTCAGGTGGAACTCGGAGCCGCGCTTGACGCCGGAGCGCACGCCCGGGCTCCAGAGCTTGCCGGAGTCATCGAGCTGCTGGGGCTCGAGGACCCACTTCTCGCCCTCGCCCAGCACGGTCAGGCCGCGCAGCAGCTTGCCCTGGGCCGGTTCGATGACCGGGCCCATCTGGGTCTGCGGGTCCTGCGGGTAGCCGACCTTCAGCGAGCGGGCGGCGTCGATGAGCTGGTTGTGGAAGCGCTTGGATTCGGCAGCCGAACCAACGAGCACGACCAGCGAGGCGGCGGAGCACTTCTGGCCGGCGTGGCCGAAGGCCGATGCCGCCAGGTCCTTGGCAGCCAGGTCGAGGTCCGCGTTCGGGGTGACGATCAGCGCGTTCTTGCCGGAGGTTTCCGCCAGCATCGGCAGGTCCTTGCGGAAGGAACGGAAGAGCTGCGCGGTCTCGTAGCCGCCGGTGAGGATCAGGCGGTCGACGGCCGGGTGGCTGACCAGCTCGGTGCCCAGCTCGCGCTCGGAGAGCTGGACCATCTGCAGCACGTCGCGCGGGACGCCTGCTTCCCAGAGGGCCTCGACCATCATGGCGCCGGAGCGTGCCGCCTGGCCGGCGGGCTTGATGATGACCGACGAACCCGCGGCCAGGGCCGAGAGGGTGGAGCCGGCCGGGATGGCGACGGGGAAGTTCCACGGCGGGGTGACGACGGTCAGCTTCGAGGGCACGAAGGTGGCGCCGGCGACGTTCTCCAGCTCCAGGCCACGCTGTGCGTAGTAGTGGGCGAAGTCGATGGCCTCGGAGACCTCGGGGTCGCCCTGGTCCAGGGTCTTGCCGCATTCGGAGCCCATGACCTCGAGCAGTTCGGCGCGGCGGGCCTCAAGGGTTGCGCCGGCGCGGTGCAGGATGGCGGCACGGGCGGCGGCGCCCATGGCAACCCACGATTCGGAGGCCGCAACGGCGGTCTCGACGACCTTGTTCAGCTCTTCCTCGGTGTTGACCATGGCGTTGGCCACGGACTCGGCACCCAGGGTGGAGGCGGCCATCTTGTCAACGATCTTCCGGCCCCAGGCACGGTTGCCCGGGAGGTCCGGGTCGGTGTCCGGGGTGTTCTCGAAGTCGCGGGTGCCGTTGGCCAGGCCTGCCAGCTTGGCGCCGACCTCTGCCTCGTCGACGATGCTGCGGTCCTGCACGCGGTGCGGGCCCGGGACCTTGTCGTCGAGGTCGCCCAGCGAGGCGAGGAAGCGGTTCTTCTCGCGCTCGAAGAGTGCCTCGTTTTTGTCCAACTCGAACACGGCGGACATGAAGTTCTCCTGGCTCGCACCTTCTTCGAGGCGGCGGATCAGGTAGGCGATGGCCACGTCGAACTCGCCCGGGTGTACCACCGGGGTGTAGAGCAGCAGCGAGCCGACGTCCTTGCGGACGGCCTCGGCCTGGCCGGTGGCCATGCCCAGCAGCATCTCGAACTCGATGCCGGCGGTGACGCCGCGGGCCTGGGCCAGCAGCCAGGCCAGTGCCACGTCGAAGAGGTTGTGGCCGGCGATGCCGATGCGCACGTTCTCGATGTGGCCCGGGCGCAGCGCGTAGTCCAGCACGGACTTGTAGGAGGTGTCCGAGTCCTGCTTGGTGTTCCAGGTGGCAACCGGCCAGCCGTGGAGGTCGGCCTCGACCTGCTCCATCGGGAGGTTTGCGCCCTTGACGACGCGGACCTTGATCGAGGCGCCGCCGCGGGCGGTGCGCTTGGCGGACCATTCCTGCAGGTGGATCATGGCGGAGAGGGCGTCCGGCAGGTAGGCCTGCAGCACGATGCCGGCCTCCAGGTCGCGGAACTCGTCCATGTCAAGGATCTTGGTGAAGACCGCGATGGTCAGGTCGAGGTCCTTGTACTCTTCCATGTCCAGGTTGATGAACTTCTTCTTGGGTGCCGAGGTGGCGGCCAAGCGGTAGAGCGGGACGAGCTTTTCGATGATGTGCTCGACGGCCTCGTCGAAGGCCCAGTGGTTGTGCGGGGCCACGGTGGAGGACACCTTGATGGAGACGTAGTCGACGTCGTCGCGAGCCAGCAGCTTGCGGGTGCCCTCGAGGCGGCGGGCGGCCTCGCCCTGGCCGAGGATCGCTTCGCCCAGGAGGTTGACGTTGAGGTCGATGCCCTCCTTCTTGATCTTGGAGATCGAGGCACCGAGCTTGGCGTCGGTGGCGTCGATGATCAGGTGGCCGACCATCTCGCGCAGGACCTTGCGGGAGATCGGGACGACGACGCCCGGCATGATCGGGGCCATGAAGCCACCCAGTGCCACCGCCGACTTCATGTACCACGGCAGGAAGGAGGGGACCTTAGGGGCCAGGGCCTTGAGGTTCGCCGCGGCGACCTTGAGGTCCTCGGGGCGGATGACGCCGTCGACGAAGCCGACGGTGAAGTCCAGGCCGTTGGGGTCCTTCAGCACGCCGGCGAGCTGTGCGGCGGAAGCGTCAACCGGAACCTTCGAGCCCTCGGTGAGCCAGTGGCGCACCAGCTTGATGGTTTCATCGGCCAGGTCCTGGGGACGGGCCAGGGGGGTGCCATCGGCGGCTAGTGCCGGGGGCACGATGCGCACGTGCGAGGTCTCGAGGGACACGGCTGCTTCTCCTTGGAAGATGAGATGTTTATCGATGATGAGTCGCCCGCAGGCACACCTGTGGGCGCGCGGGTGGACTGGTTCACAAGCCAGTATGACCCCAACCATACCTTCAGCGAAAGTGAACAAACCCGAAGGTTTTCCTTCGGCTTTTCCGATGTATTGTTGGGGTGTTCCCGCCACCGAGATCTTCCCCACATCCAAGGAGCCGCAATGCTTGAAATCCGCCGTCTGCGCCTGCTGCGGGAGCTGAGCATCCGAGGCACCATCGCCGAGGTCTCCGACGCCCTGAGCTACAGTCCCTCCTCGATCTCCCAGCAGCTCTCGCTGCTCGAAAAGGAGACGGGGGTGCAGCTGCTGCGCAAGGTCGGCCGGCGCCTCCAGCTCACCCCGCAGGCCGAGGTCCTGGTGGCCCACACCGACGAGCTGCTGGACTCCATGGAACGGGCCGAGGCGGACCTCGCCTCGACCCAGCCCGAGATCGCCGGTACGGTGCGCATGGCGGTGTTCCAAACAGCGGTGCTTTCGCTGATCCCCTCGATGCTCCGGCAACTGCGCCAGGACTACCCGCACCTGCGTGTGGAGATGGTCCAGCACGAGCCGGAGACGGCCCTTCACGAAACCTGGGCGCGCGACTTCGACCTAGTCGTCGCGGAACAATACCCGGGGCACGCGGCCCCGCACTACGCCGAGCTGGACCGCAAGACCCTGGCCCACGACGCCATCCGACTGGCCCTGCCCGCGCGCACCGACGCGATGCCCGAGGAGTTCCACCACGTCACCTCCATCGAGGCCGCCGCGGGCCTGCCCTGGGTCATGGAACCGCACGGCGCGGCCTCCCGGCACTGGGCCGAACAGGTATGCCGCTCGGCCGGTTTCGAACCCGACGTCCGCTACGAAACCGCCGACCTCCAGGCGCACGTGAGGCTTGTGGAATCCGGCAACGCGGTGGCCCTGCTTCCGGACCTCGTGTGGGCGTCGCGCACCCTGGATTTGCGCATCGTCGACCTGCCCGGCGCACCCCAGCGAACGATCTTCACGGCCATGCGCCACTCCTCCGCGCAGCACCCCGGTTTGATCGCCGTGCGCCGGGCGTTGCACGGGCAGGCGGGCGGCCTTCCCGCGACGCAGGACGGAGCCCGCTCAGTCCTGTAATCCGTGTCACAGGAAGATAACGCGGGCGCGTGAGGCGTCGCGGCGCCGGTGCCGTTGGTGTCATACTCGTTTCCGTTGTGCGCGCCAGTGAGTGCTACGTCGCAGTGCAACCAGCCCCGGGGAACATCCCTTTCCCGGTACGCTCCACACCCACGAGGTCCCACCATGTCTGAACAAGCCTTCCAGCTGATAGCCATTGCCGTGTACCTGGCGGCGATGTTGGCCATCGGCTACTTCGCCTACAAACGCACCAACAACATCGACGACTACATGCTCGCGGGCCGCGGGCTGAAGCCCGGCGTCGCCGCCCTGTCCGCCGGCGCCTCCGACATGTCCGGCTGGCTGCTCATGGGCCTGCCCGGCGCCATCTACCTCAACGGCCTGATCGAGGCCTGGATCGCGATCGGCCTGACCCTCGGCGCGTGGCTGAACTGGAAGTTCGTGGCACCGCGCCTGCGTTCCTACACGGAGGTGGCGCAGAACGCGATCACCATCCCGAGCTTCTTCGAGAAGCGCCTCAAGGACAACAGCCACTTCCTGCGCATCGCCGCCTCGGTGATCATCCTGGCGTTCTTCACCTTCTACGTCTCCTCCGGCATGGTCGCCGCGGGCAAGTTCTTCGAGTCATCGTTCGGCTGGAACTACTTCACCGGCATGTTCATCGTCGTCGGCATCACCCTGCTCTACACGCTCTTCGGCGGATTCCTCGGCGCAACGCTCACCGACGTGGCCCAGGGCCTGCTGATGTTCGCGGCCCTGATTGCCGTGCCGATCGTTGCCGTCATCCAGATGGGCAGCCTCGGCGATTTCACCAACCAGCTGAACGCCGTCAACCCCGATGCGCTGAACCTGTTCTCCAGCTTCGACGGAACCAACGGGTTCCTTGCCGCCGTGGCGATCTTCTCCACCGCCGCCTGGGGCCTTGGCTACTTCGGCCAGCCGCACATCATCGTGCGCTTCATGGCGCTGCGCACCCCCAGCGAGGCCAAGACCGCCCGCCGCATCGGCATCGGCTGGATGGCGCTCACCGCCCTCGGCGCAATCGTCACGGCACTGGTGGGCATCGTCTACTTCGCCGGGAACCCGGCCAAGGAGATCAACGACCCGGAAACCGTCTTCCTGCTGCTGAGCCAGATCTTCTTCCACCCGTTCGTCGCCGGCCTGGTGCTGGCCGCGGTGCTGGCGGCCATCATGTCCACCATGTCCTCGCAGCTGATCGTGTGCTCCTCCGCCCTGGTGGAGGACCTCTACAACATCGCCGGCAAGAAGCTGACCCCCAAGAAGGAAGTGGCCCTGGGCCGCTCCGGCGTGCTCGTCGTCGCCGTCGTCGCCGCGGCGCTGGCACTGAACCGCGACTCCAGCATCCTTGACCTTGTTGGCTTCGCCTGGGCCGGCTTCGGCGCGGCCTTCGGCCCGATCGTGCTGCTGAGCCTCTACTGGCGCAAGCTCACCGCGACCGGCGCGCTGGCCGGCATGGTCACCGGTGCCGTCGCCGTCTTCGTCTGGGGCAACATCGCCGTCCTGCACGATGCCATGTACGAGATCGTCCCGGGCTTCCTGCTGAACCTGCTGGTCGCCGTCGTCGTCTCCCGCATGACCTACAAGCGCAACGACGAGATCGATGCCGAGTTCTCCGCCATGGAGAAGGAAGTCGCAGAGAACGCGCCGTACGTCGAACCGGTCCGCTAGAAGCACTCCCTGCAGCACCAGGCGGGGCGGTCCATCCACCGGATGGGCCGCCCCGCTTTTCGGTTTCCGGTCCCCGCGCAGGCCTTCACGCGGGTGTCCCCGCCGTGTTTGACTGGCCGGGCAACCACCGCACACTGCACCGGTGCTCGAAATGAAATGAGGGACAGCCGTGAAACAGCTTTTTGACTTCAACTTCGACAGCTTCGTGACACCCAGGATCGTGAAGATCGTATACATCCTGATCACCGTGGGCCTGGCCGTGCTGTACGTGGGCATGGTGGTCAGTGCGTTCGTCTCCGAGAACGCCCTGCTCGGGATCCTGGTCCTGCTCGTCGTCGGCCCGCTTGTCACCATCATCTACCTGGCGTTGGCCCGCATGGGCCTCGAGTCGCTTGTCGCAACGATCCGCACCGCGGAACACACCGGCGAGCTGGTGCGCCTGGCCGGGGGCAGCGCACCGGGCCCCAGCTCGGTGCAGAATCCGTACCCCGGGGCGCCGACGGGCACTCCCCCGGCACCTCCCGCCACCCCCTTCGACGACGGTCGGCCGCAGGGCTGAACGGCCCCCGGAAGACCCGGAACCCGTCGGCGTTTCGGGGCGCCCTGGACGGCACCGCACAGCGGTCGGTTTTAAGCCACCGAATTGTGTTTTTGCCCCGGGTTTCCCGGGAATTCCCCGAGTCAGGATTTGCCGCCCGCAGGCTGTAGGCTCTTCCCATGCCTGATGTTCCTGCCCCATCCCCCGCCGCCTCCACGACCTCCGCCACGCCCGAGGTTTCGGATGATTTCGTCACCCGCCAGCACCGCACTCCCTCGGGCCTGCGGTACACCAGCACCACGGGCAGGATGGTGCTGCGGCGCGAGGAGGATGCCGACGGCAAGACCGAGGGATTCAAGCCCAAGGCAGAGATCTTCATGGTCGCCTACACCGCCGACGAGCCCGAGTCCCCGGCCCCCGCGACATCGGCCGCCAAGGCCCGGGCCAAGAAGCCCAGCGGCCCGCCCAGCATCAACCGCCGCCCGGTGGTCTTCGCCTTCAACGGCGGACCCGGGTCGGCCAGCCTCTGGCTGCACATGGGCCTGCTGGGCCCGCGCATCGTCGACTCGGGCGACGTCGGGAACATGACCCCGGCACCGTACGGGATCATCGACAACCCCGAGTCCCTGCTGGAGCACGCCGACGTGGTGATGATCGACCCGGTGAACACGGGCTTCTCGCGCGTCGTCGAGGGCGGCAAGACCGACGAGTTCCACGCCTTCATCGCCGACCGCGACCTGATCGCCGAGGCCATCCGCCTCTGGGTCACCCGCAACCAGCGCTGGCTCTCGCCCAAGTACCTCGTCGGCGAATCGTACGGCACCATGCGCGCCGTGGCGGTGGCCCGCCGCCTGCACGAGGCGCACGGCATGGCAGTGAACGGCCTGGGCCTGATCTCCACGGTGCTGAACATGTCCACCCTGGACTTCGCGCCGGGCAACGACACCCCCTACGCGCTGCACCTGCCCACCTACGCCGCGATCGCCCACTACCACGGCCGGCACGGAAACCGCCCGCTGGAGGAAGTCATCCGGGACGCCGAGGACTACGCGGCGGGCGACTACGTGGTGGCCCTGCACCTGGGCAGCCGGCTCTCCAAGCGGAAGTTCGACGGGGCCGTCAAGCACCTGGCCGAGCTCACCACGCTCTCCGAGGCCTTCATCCGCCGCACCAACCTGCGCTGGGACTACATGGAGTTCGCCACCGAGCTGCTGCGCGAGAAGGGCCTGATGGTGGGCCGCATCGACGGCCGCTTCACCGGGGTCCCGCCGCGCCTGCAGGAATCCCACACCTGGGACGACCCGTCGCTGCGCGCCATCACCCCGCCCTACGCGGCGGCGATCAACCACTACGTGCGCGCCGAACTCGGCTACGAATCGGACCTGCCCTACGAGGTGCTCACCGGCCGTGTGCACCCGTGGAGCTACGAGACCTTCGAGGGCAAGCCGATCGACGTCACCCGGGACCTGGAGCGCCTGCTCATCGACATCCCGGAGCTGCGCGTACACGTGGACTACGGCTACCACGACGGCGCCACCCCGCACTTCGCCGCCGAGTATGTGTGGGCCCACCTGGAGATCCCGCCCGCCGCCCGCGCCCGCTTCAGCCACTACTACTACGCCGCCGGGCACATGATGTACGTGGATCCCCAAGTGCGCGTGGCACAGCTCGACGCCCTGTCCGGGTTCGTCACCAAGGCCTGAGCGGAAGTCGCTAAGCTGAACCCATGGCTTGGCAGCGCACACAGACCCAGTTCTTCGCCCTCCCCGTCTCCGCACTGTGGGAGGTGCTGAGGGACCCCGCCCGGGTTCCCGAGTGGAACCGCGCCATTGCCCGGCTGGATCCGCGCACGCGGCCCGCCGCGGCCGGCACCGAGCTGGACCTGGTGCCCGCCGGGGAACCGATCGGCACCATCCACGCCAGGACCGCCCCGCCGGCGGTGGTGACGCGGATCGACGAGGGCTCCAGCCTGACCTGGCGCCAACCCCAGCCCGGCGGCTACCTGCTGGTGCGCTGGTCGCTGGCCGAGGTCCCCGGCGGCTGCGAACTGACCCAGCTGGTCTCCGTCTCCGGGCTCGCCTCGCCGCTCTTCGCGCAGACCGCAGCCAAGCCGATCGCCGCGCACTTCGCGCAGAACTGCGCCCGGCTCCACACGCTGGCCGGCGGCACGCCGACGCGGGAGCTGCGCGTGGTGATCGCCGGCGGCCACGGCTTCCTGGGCAGCCGCGCGGCAGCGGACCTGCACTGCCGCGGGCACGAGGTCACCATCCTCACCCGCAGCCTGCGCACCGACAGCCCCTACCGGCAGCTGCCGTGGGACGGGCGGAGCCAGGGCCCGTGGGCCGGCACCCTGTACGCCGACGGGCGGCGGACCGCGGTGTTGAACCTGGCCGGCGAGCTGGTGGATCTGCCGCCGACCCCGGAGAACATCGGGAAGCTGCGCTCCTCCCGGGTGGAATCGACCCGCGCCCTGGTGGAGGCAAGCGCCGGCCTGCCCCGCCCGCTGGCCGCCTTCCTGCAGTCGAGCACCACCGCAATCTTTGCCGACGCCGGGGAGGAGCGGCTCACCGAATCCTCGCCACTGCCCACCGGCACCCGCGCGCTGCCCCAGATGACCGGCGTGGGCCGGCCCTGGGAGGAGGCCGTGGCCGGCGCCAACGCCGAACGGGTGAACATCCTGCGCACCTCGCTGGTCTTCGAGCAGGAAAGCCCGCTCGTGGACCGGCTCAGCCTGCTGGCGCAGGCCGGGCTCGGCGGGGCCGTGGCCGGAGGCCAACAGTGGGTGAGCTGGATCCACCTCGCCGACTGGCTGCGCATCGTGCGCGCCTGCCTCGGCCTGGAGGACGGGACCAACCTGCCCGAAGGCGTGATCAACCTCGCCGCGCCGCACCCGGTGCGCAACGCGGAGATGATGGCGCTGCTGCGGGCCCGCGTGGCCCCCGGGGTGCTGAAGAAGGTCGGCCTGCCCACCCCCAAGCCGGTGCTGGCCGCCGGCGCCGTGCTGCTGCGCACCGACCCGGCGCTGGGCACCACGGGCCGCCATGTGACCTCCGAGGTGCTGGAGGCCGCCGGCTTCGAGTTCGCGCACCCCGACTTCGCCGGCGCCCTGCGGGGCATCTTTGGCTGAGCATCCGGGATCCCGCCATGCGGTCATCGACTCGCCCCTCGGGCCGCTGACGATCGCCGCGACAGCGCGTGGCGTGAGCGGGATCTACATGGAAAACCACGCGCACCCACCGGCGCCCGAGGTCCTCGGCGAGAGGCTGGCAGATGCCGGCGAGGACCCGTTCACGGCCCGGGCGGCGGAGGAGCTCGGCGGGTACTTCGCCGGGAAGCGCACGGCGTTCGATATCCCGCTTGACCCGTCCGGAACCGAGTTCCAGAAGCGAGTCTGGGCCCTGCTGGCGGCCATCCCGTTCGGCCACACCCGCAGCTACGGCGAGCTCGCTGCCGAACTCGGCGACCCGAAGCTGACGCGCGCCGTGGGCACGGCCAACGGCCGCAACCCGGTCTCGATCATCGTTCCGTGCCACCGCGTGATCGGCGCCGACGGCTCGCTGACGGGGTACGCCGGCGGCCTGGAGCGCAAGCTCTTCCTGCTGCGCCTCGAGGGAATCCTCCCGGAGGCCCAGGACACGCTCTTCTAGCTCAGGCCAGCACCACGGTGTCGATCGACTGGCCCAGCAACGCCGCGGTGTCCGGGTCCAGGGCTTCCCCCGTGACAAGTGCGTCGACGCTGCCCAGCGGCGCAATCTGGCACAGCCCGGTGATCCCCCACTTGGTGTGGTCGGCCACCACGACCTGGCGGGCGGCCGCCCGCATGAACGCCTGGTTGGTCTGCGCCTCGAGCATGTTGGGGGTGGTGAACCCGTCCTCGGCGGTCATTCCGTGCACACCCAGGAAGAGCACGTCGACGTGGAGCTGGGCGAGCGCCGAGAGCGCCAGCGGTCCCACCAGCGCGTCGGACACGGTCCTGATGCCGCCGGTGAGGATGACGGTCTGGCTCGCGTTGTCCGCCGCGTAGAAGGCCTCGGCGATGCGCGGCGAGTTCGTCACGACGGTCAGGTCGTTGATGCCCGTGCACCGGGCCGCCAGCGCGAAGGTGGTGGTGCCCGAGTTCAGGGCGATCGACATGCCAGGCTTGACCATCCCGGCCGCCGCGACGGCTATCGACTGCTTCTCCGCGGCCTCCAGGGAGAGCTTGTTGACGAACCCCGGCTCGCGGCTGGTGGGCGCCGCGGCGGTGGTCGCCCCGCCATGGACCTTGACCAGGGCACCGCCGGCGGCCAGCAGGCCCAGGTCGCGGCGCACTGTCATCTCGGAGACGCCCAGCTCGCGGGCCAGCGAGGCCACCCGCACCTGCCCCTGGCGTTGCAGGAGGTCGAGGATCAGTTGGTGTCGCGCCGTGGCAAGCATCTCGGTCATGGGCGTCCAGTCGTCGGGGTGTCGGGTGGGTCACCAACATCCTAGCGACAACCGAACACCAAACGCACTTGCATGTTCGGGTTTCCGCACCCCCACGGACGCGGCGCCGCGGCCCACCGGCTCTGGCGCTCCGACCGCCCGATCGATTATGATCGGTTTTGTTATATTTTGATAGATCTACAGTCGATGCCGGAACAGCCCAGGAGACGACCATGAGCAGGCAGCACGTGAACACGCAACAGGCCCCGGTCCGTGCGGCGATGGCCGACGGCCGGGAGCTGCTCTACTTCTTCGACTCCCCCGCACGCGCCGACGCGTTCGCCGCACCGGCGGACACCCGCGCCCTGCCTCCGCGACCACCCGTCTCCGAGCTGCGCTACGACGCCCTGGGCGGGGAATGGGTTTCCTTTGCCGCGCACCGCCAGGCCCGGACCCACCTGCCGGCCGCCGACGACTGCCCGCTGTGCCCAAGCCGCCCCGGGGCAGCCACCGAAATCCCTGCCGCGGACTACGACGTCGCGGTCTTCGAGAACCGATTCCCGTCCTTCGGCCCCGAGCAGCACGCCACCGACGCGAAGGCGGCGATCGGCGCCGCCGCCCCGTCCCACGGGCGCTGCGAGGTCGTCGCCTTCGGCCCCGGGCACACGGATTCACTCTCCTCCCTGGGCGCCGCGCGGATCCGCACCGTCGTCGACGCCTGGGCGCACCGCAGCACCGAACTGGGCGAAATGCCGGGCGTGGAGCAGGTCTTCGCCTTCGAGAACCGCGGCGCGGACATCGGCGTGACACTGCACCACCCGCACGGGCAGATCTACGCCTACCCGTTCACCACCCCGCGCACCGCCACCCAGCTGGCCCGGGCCGCGGCCCACCGGGAACGCACCGGCCGCAACCTCATGGCAGACATCCTGGAGTTCGAGCTGGCCGCCGGCGAGCGCATCGTGGAGCGCGGCACCCACTGGACGGCCTTCGTCCCCTACGCGGCACGCATGCCCCTCGAGGTCCACCTGGTGCCCAACCGCCGCGTCGGGATGCTCGGCGAGCTCACCACGGAGGAACGCGACGAGCTGGCGGACCTCTACCACCGGCTGCTGCGCGGCATCGACGCGCTGTACTCCACCCCGACCCCCTACATCGCCGCCTGGTTCCAGGCCCCGCGCACGCACCCGGACCGCGACGAGGCGTGGCTACACTTGCAAGTGACATCCCCTCGGCGCGCCGAGGACAAGCTGAAGTACCTGGCCGGCTCCGAGGCGGCCATGGGCGCGTTCATCGGCGACGTCATCCCCGAGTCCTCCGCAGCGGCCCTGCGCGACGCCGTCGCCCGCACCGACGCATGAGCACCCCCACGAAAGCCGAGGCCATGGGCACCCTGACCGCATCCTTCACCGAACTCTTCGGCCACGCCCCCGACGCCCACTTCGCCGCACCGGGCCGGGTGAACCTGATCGGCGAGCACACCGACTACAACGACGGCTACGTGCTGCCCTTCGCCATCGACAGGGAGGCCCGGGTCGCGGTGCGGATCCGCCCGGCCGGCGAACCGCGGCTGCTGCGCGTGGCCTCCACCAGGGGCGGGGACCTCGTCGAGGCGGACCTGGGAGCGCTTGCTGCGCGGGATACCACCCCGTGGGCGCGCTACGTCGCAGGGGTGTTCTGGGCCTACGGCCGGCGCGGCTTCACCCTGCCCGGGGCCGAGATCCTGCTGGACTCGAGCGTCCCGATCGGCGCGGGGCTGTCCTCCTCGGCGGCCATCGAATGCGCCGTCGCCCTCGCACTTAACGACTTGCTGGACCTGGGCCTTGGCCGCCAGGAGCTGGTGCTGCTGTGCCAGGACGCGGAAAACAACTTCGTCGGCGCCCCCACCGGCATCCTCGACCAGTCCGCGTCGCTGCTTTCCACCGCCGAGCACGCGCTCTTCCTCGACTGCCGGACCCGCGCCTCCCGGCAGGTGGAGCTGCCGCTGGAGGCCGCGGGCCTGCGGATCCTGGTGATCGACACGCGCGTGAGCCACGCCCACGACTCGGGCGGCTACAAGGAACTGGTGGAGGCCTGCACCCGCGGGGCGCGGGAGCTCGGTGTCCCGGCGCTGCGCGATGTCCCCCCGGAACGGCTGCCCGAGGCCCGGCAAACCCTGCACCCGGGCATCTACCGCCGCGTGCGCCACATCGTCACCGAGAACCGGCGCGTGCTGGACACCGTCGCGCGGCTCGAGGCCCACGGCCCCGCAGAGATCGGGGACCTGCTGCTGGAAAGCCACGCCTCGATGCGCGACGACTTCGGGATCTCCAGCGAGGAACTCGACCTCGCCGTCGATGCCGCCATGGCGGCAGGGGCATTGGGCGCCCGCATGACCGGCGGCGGGTTCGGCGGATCGGCCATCGCGCTGGTCGAAGCATCGCGCGTGGACGCCGTGTCCGAGCGCGTGCTGAGCGACTTCGCGGCGGCCGGCCACGCCACCCCGGACCTCTTCACCGTGGCGCCGGGGCCCGGGGCCCGGCGGCTATAGGTTCGGCCCCACGCGACTCAGCACGGCAGCGAACCCGGCAGGCGCACGGGGGTCTTGGCCACGGCACCCGTGCCGTCCGATCCGCGGTAGGCCCGGCACAGCTTCACGCCCCGCTTGCCGAGGTTCTTGTTGATCTGTCGCAGGGAATCCGGCGCAAATCCGTGCCACTGCATGTGCATCAGCACGGTGTCCCCGGGCTTCGCCGCGGAGGCCCGGGCCACGGTGATCGCCTTGGATTTCACGCTCCAGTCCAGGGTGTCGCGCGACCAGGTCCAGATGGCCATGCCGACCCTGGCGTAGGCGCACAGCACGCTGGCGTCGATGGCCCCGTAGGGGGGCCGTCCGAAGTTGGTGTGGACGCCGCTCCCGCCCAGCTGCCTGGCCGCCGCCGCGCAGCTCAGGGCGCGCAGGTCCGGGTGGCTGACGGAATGGTTGATCACCCATTGCCCCTTGGCGCGGGCCCGGGCTGCGATGTCCACCCCGTAGCGCGCCTTGAACTTGGTGATGCAGTCGCCGGTGGGCGCGACAACCAGTCCGATGTTGTTCGCCGATGCGTAGTTGATGGCGCTCGTGAAGGCGTTGAGCGTGCGGGGGCAGTCGTCAAAGGTCAGCACCACCCGCGAGGTCCGGTTCGGACCGGTCAACCGGGGTGCCCGCGGCGCCGCGGGGGTCTTGGTGTTCGTCGTGACGTAGCCGTTGCTCACCCATCCGGCGCGGCCCGAATAGCTGACTTTGTACCACCCGTTGGATGCCCTGGCGGAAACGGGGACGGTCTTTCCCGCGGGGATGGTGAGCAGGATCTTGTGGCCTGTCGAGGAGCCGCTGCGGAGGTTGACGTTTGCCGTGGTGCGCACCTTCGCCGGCAGCGCTGCCGCGGCCACGGTGCGCGGCAGGACAACGGTGTGGGTCCGGTAAAGCGGTTCGGACGCCTGAGCCGCCACGGCAGCCGACGTGGCCACCAGGGCAGCCGCCAGGGAAATCCCCAGGATTCCGCGCACCGTCCCGTGGCGATTTGGTTTGTTCAACATGATCCTGCACCCTTCGCGAGTCGTGCATTGTGAGGACTATGAGCCTTCAGTTTCCGCCTCGCCGCGACACCAAACAATGGTGGTTCCGGTTCGTGCGGCAATCGTTGGAATTGCCCTCGCCGCATCACCGGGGGCTAACGATTTCGGGGGCCGGGCCCCGGTGTTCACAGCCAATTCACCGGCACCGCGTCTAGCGTTGAATCGAACGGGTTCGGACCGCGAAGGGACGCTTCGACGGCAGGGCAACCCCTTCGGCGCGGGAGGGATCCTGATGGACAACGTAGCAATCGTCCACTACCAGCGCGATGCCAACTCAAAGGTCTTGGCCGTGGAACTGGCTGACAAATTGCGTGCCCACGAACTGCGCGGGGAACTGCGCGACGTCGCACATGCCTCGGCCCACGAACTGATCTACTTCGACGCCGTGGTGCTGGCCGGCCCGCTGCATTTTTCCCGCATGCACGGGCTGTCATTGGTCAAGGCCTCCTTTGGCTACAAACCGACAGCCCTGCTGCTGACCGGCGTCGGGGACGACGACCGGGTCCTGCGCCTGCTGCCCAAACACATGCGCGGCGAGGTCCCGGTGTTTGCCGTGGATCCCAGGCAGCCGACGCCTACGAGGCTCGACCCGCTGGTCGCCTGGTTGCGCAGCGTGGTGGGCACGACCGGCTACCGGTGGACGGGCTGAGCGCAGCCGGAGCTCAGGAAAGGTCCCAGAGCATCCGGTAGTAGGCGATGCGTTCCGCATCGGGCTCCACGCCGTAGGCAGCGTAGACCAGCCGGTCGTACCCGGGGCCGTAGTTCCACTCCGTGCTCCAGGCAGCGACGGCCAGGTCGGCCCAGCGGTCGGCCACGCCGATCTCGCCGAGGTCGACGTGGCCCGCGACGGTGCCGTCCGCATCCAGCAGCGTGTTCGGTGCGCATGGGTCCCCGTGGCAGACCACCAGCCTGTCGATCGGCGGCGGGTTGCCCAGCATGCCGCGCGCCTGCTCCACGGTGAACCGCCCGTGGCCGTTGCCCCAGTCGCCCGGGGACTCCCCCGAGGCGATGCGGGCCTCGAAGCCGGCCATGCGGTCGCCGACCGACCAGGAATACGGGCACCGCTCCACCGGAAGGGCATCGTGCAGCGCCCGCAGTCCGGCCCCCAGTGCCCGGGCCGCGCGTTCGGGGCGGGCAACCCACACGGGGTCCACCGCCGAGCGCCCGGCCATTGCCCGCGTCACCAGCCAGCTGCCCACGTCGTCGGAGCCCTGATCCAGCACCTCGGGGACGGGACTGAACCGCCCGGCCCAGGCCATCCGTTCGGCCTCGCCGGCGAAATCGCTCTCGGGCGTCCCCGCCGCAGCATACTTCACGTAGCGGTCCCGCACGGTGCCCTCCCCCAGCCGGAACGTCAGCCCTCCCACGCCGTTGACCCAGACGGGCCGGATGGAATCGGCACCGGCCAGGACCCGGACCCGGGCCGGCAACGGCACATCGCTCCCGGGAACCCGGGCCAGCGGTTTCACACTCATGACCCAATGATCCCCCGCCCACCCGGTGCGTTCCACTGTGCCGCGCGGCCGCTGCGGCGAATATCTCCACTCGACCGAAATTGCTGTAACAATGAGGTGACGTATCCGTTTAGGGCTGAGAGGCTTTTCCATGCATGAACAAACGTCCCTCACGATCGGCCGCGCCCGGCGCGTGCTGGAGGAACGAATCCGCCCGGCCATCCACTCGAACCACCTGCCGGCGGACGTCTCATTCCATGAACTGCCCTCCGAACCCATCCCCGCGCATGAGGGACTCGCCCTGGACTACGCGCCCTTCCGGGTGGGCAGCACCTGGGGCGCGGCCTGGGGAACCACCTGGTTCAAGGTCCGTGCCGATGTCCCCGCCGCCTGGAGCGGCAAGCGCGTCGAGCTCCTGGTGGATCTCGGGTTCGATATCTCCAAGACCGGGTTCCAGTGCGAGGGCCTGGTGTACCGGCCCGACGGATCGAGCATCAAGTCGCTGAACCCGCGCAACCAGTGGGTGCCCGTCGCGGAGTCGGCCTCCGGCGGCGAGGAGGTCCTGCTGTACATCGAGGCGGCGTCCAACCCGGTGCTGCTTCAGGACCACCCGTTCCTGCCCACCCGGGAAGGCGACATCCTCACCTCCTCGCGCGAGCCGCTGTACCGCACGCGCCGCTTCGACCTCGCCGTGCTGGAGCGCGAGGTCTACGAGCTTGCGCTGGACCTGGACGTGCTGCTCGAGCTGCAGGCCGAACTGCCCGAGGGCGCCCGCCGCGCGCAGATCCTCCGGTCCCTGGACGACGCCCTGGACGAACTGGACCTGCAGGACATTGCCGGGACCGCCGCAGCCACCCGGGCGCGGCTGGCCCCGGTGCTTGCCGCCCCGGCGTCGTCCACCGCCCACGCGCTGTCGGCGGTCGGCCACGCCCACATCGACTCGGCCTGGCTGTGGCCCGTGCGCGAGACGATGCGCAAGGTGGCCCGCACCTGCTCCTCGATGCTCGAGCTCATCGACGAGGACCCCGACTTCCTCTACGGCATGTCCAGCGCCCAGCAGTACAAATGGCTGAAGGTGCAGTACCCGGAGATCTTCGCGCGGATCAAGAAGGCCGTCGCCGACGGCCGCTTCCTGCCGCTGGGCGGGATGTGGGTGGAATCGGACACCGTCATGCCCTCCGGCGAGTCCCTGGTGCGGCAGTTCCTCCACGGGCAGGGGTTCTTCCGGCGGGAATTCGGGATCGGCAGCGAGGGCGTCTGGCTTCCGGACAGCTTCGGCTACTCCCCGGCACTGCCCCAGCTCATCCGCAAGGCGGGCTTCGAGTGGTTCTTCACCCAGAAGATCTCCTGGAACCAGGTCAACCGCTTCCCGCACCACAGCTTCGCCTGGGAGGGGATCGACGGGTCGCGCATCTTCACGCACTTCCCGCCCATGGACACCTACAACGCACAGCTCTCCGGGGCAGAGGTCGCGCTGGCCGAACGCCAGTTCCGCGACGCCCGGGCCGCCTCCGGGTCGATCGCCCCGGTGGGCTGGGGCGACGGCGGCGGCGGAACCACCCGCGAAATGGCGGGCCGGGCCTCCCGCATGGCCGACCTCGAGGGCAACCCGACGGTCCGCTGGGAACACCCCAACGACTTCTTCGAACGCACCCGCGAGGAGTACGTGCAGCCGCCGGTCTGGGTCGGCGAGTTGTACCTGGAGCTGCACCGCGCAACGCTCACCTCGCAGCACCGGATGAAGGCCGGCAACCGCCGCAGCGAACACCTGCTGGTGGAGGCGGAACTGTGGTGCGCCACGGCAGCGCTGCGCGGGGACTTCGAGTACCCGCACGACGAGCTCGACGCACTGTGGGAATCGGTGCTGCTGCACCAGTTCCACGACATCCTGCCCGGGACCTCCATCGCCTGGGTCCACCGCGAGGCCGTCACCGAATACGAACGCATCGCCGCCGCGGTGCAGGAGCTCATCGAACGCGCCCTGGGCGCGCTCACCGGGCCCGGCAGCAGGCAGATCGCCGTGAACCCGGCACCCGTGGCCGGGGCGGTCCCGGCGGGATCCGGCCGCGAGGCCGTGCCGCACGGGCTGCCGGCCGTGCGGGTGAGCTCCGATGCCTCCGGTACCCGGCTGCTCAACGACCTCGTCGACATCCGTTTCTCCCCCGAGGGGCTCATCGTCTCGGCGATCGACCTGGCCAGCGGGCGCGAGGCCATCGCGCCGGGCCAGGTGGCAAACCTGCTGCAGCTGCACCAGGACTTCCCCAACCAGTGGGATGCCTGGGACGTCGACAAGTTCTACAGGAACCGGGTCACCGACCTGCGCGAGGTGACCTCGATGCACGCCACGGCGAACGAGGATGGCAGCGCCGTGCTGGAAATCCTCCGCCCGGTGTCCGCGGATTCGACGGTGCGCCAGACAATCGTGCTGGAACCGGGATCGCGCACGCTGCATTTCCACCAGGTCACCGACTGGCACGAGACCGAGAAGTTCCTCAAGGTGGCCTTCGCCCTGGACATCCGGGCGGAGCACACCATCGCGGAGACCCAGTTCGGGCACTTCAAGCGTGTCACCCACGCCAACACCAGCTGGGAGGCGGCGAAGTTCGAGACCTCCATGCACCGCTTCATCCACGTGGAGGAGCCGGGCTTCGGCGTCGGCCTGGTCAACGACTCCAGCTACGGCTACGACGTGACCCGCCAGGTCGACGACCGGGCCAACGTGAGCACCACGGCCCGCCTCTCGCTGCTGCGCGCCCCGCGGTTCCCGGATCCGGAAGCGGACCAGGGCCTGCACGAGCACCGGTACGGCATGGTGATCGGCGCGGACCTCGCGCAGACCACCGCCGCGGGCATCGCCCTGAACTCCCCGGGCCGCACGGTGGCCGGCGGCAGCGGATTCGAACCGCTCGTGGAACTTTCCGGCCACGGGCTGCTGCTCTCCTGCGTGAAACTCGCGGCCGACCGTTCGGGCGATGTCATCGTGCGCCTCCACGAGTCCCTGGGCCGCCGAGCCTCCGGGTCGCTGCAGGTCAACGCGCCCCTGCAGGGGTGGGCCACGGCAAGCCTGATCGAGGACGTGCTCGGCGGCGAGCCCGGCGGAAGCGGTGCAACCATCCCGCTGGAGCTCAAGCCGTTCGAGGTGCTGACGCTTCGCTTCACCCCGGGCGCCGGCTCATGACCGCGACGCTGTCCATCGACGCCGGCCAAAGCGGCATGCGGGTGCGCCTGCGCCTGGCGGACGGCAGCGTGCGGGAGTCCTCCGGGCCAGGCGTGCGCACGGACAGCGACGTCATCGCCCAGCTGGCGGCCGCCATCGGGGACATTGCCGCGGGGGCGGGCACGGACCTGGCTGCGGCGAACGTCGGCACCTCCGGCGTCGACTTCCACCCGGGACTCGCCGGGCGGCTCAAGGACCTCGTGCCCGCGCTGGGCGGGGCCCCGGTGCGGGTCGCCCACGACTCGGTCACCGGGTACCTCGGCGCGGCCGGCACGGAGCTGGGCGTGGCGACGGCCGTGGGCACCGGGGTGGTGACCTTGGGCGTTGGCGCCGCCGGCGTGCACCGGGTCGACGGCTGGGGCTACCTGCTGGGCGACAGCGGCAGCGGCTTCTGGATCGGACGTGCCGGGCTGGAGGCCGCCATGCGGGCCCACGACGGCCGCGGGGAACCCACAGTCCTGCTCGATGACCTCAAGGCCCTGTTCGGGGACCCCGCAGGGGCGTACCTGCGCATCCAGGCCGACCCGGACCGGGTCCGCTCCGTCGCGTCCTTCGCGCGGGTGGTGCTGGATGCGGCGGAGGCCGGGGACGCCGCCGCGCTGGCGGTGGCGATGCATGCCGCCGACGAACTCTACGCCTCCATGGATGCAGCCCTCCGGCAGGCGGGCTTCGCTGCCGGGGATTCCCCCGTGGCCTGCTGGACCGGAGGGGTGGTGCGCAGCCAGGTGCTGGCCCAGGCCCTGGGCCGGCGGTTCGCCGTGCAACGGCCCACGGCCCGGCTGCTTCAGGCCCTGGGCGACCCGCTGGACGGCGCGGAGCGTCTGGGTGTCCTCGCCTCCGGCCACCCGCTGTTCTCGAGCATTTCCCACGCATAGGAGCGCGCGCTTCCTTGACCCGGAACCGCACCGGGCCATAGCGTCGTGACACGCGGCACCCCTGCCGCAACTTGGACCCACCCGAAGGAAAACGGCATGCTCACGCTGGGAATGATCACCTTTGACACACACGACGCGCTCGAGCTTTCCAGCTGGTGGGCAGGCCAGCTGGAGGGCGAGGTCGTCGAGGAAAACGACGGGTACTTCTGCATCGTCAAGACGCCCCTGCTTCCGGTGCCGTTGGCCTTCCAGCTCGTCGAGGAACCCGCCGCCGGGAAGAACCGCATCCACCTGGATTTGGCCGCTACGGAAGCCGCAGGCGGTCGGGAACCTGTTGTCGCACGGCTTGTGTCAGGCGGTGCCTCGCTGGTTGACCAGCAGCGGATGGAGGGCTTCGCGTGGGACGTGCTGAGCGATCCGCACGGGAACGTCTTCTGTGTTTCCGATCCCCACTGATCCGGAACCGCAGCTAAAACGAAAGAACCCGCCCGGTCTCGATGACCGCGCGGGTTCTTCTTCGGTGGAGGTAAGGGGATTCGAACCCCTGACCTTCTGCATGCCATGCAGACGCGCTACCAACTGCGCCATACCCCCGAATTGGGTTGGTTCCTTGCTTTCCCGAAGGACCGCCGAACCGAGATAAGAATCTACAGCACGATTGGCCCCGAGCGCCAATCGAGAACCCGGAGCACCGCCCGTCGCGGCACGGGGACGGTCGCCGGAGTCGGAAATCCCCCTTGATTCCGGGGTTTCCGCGGGCGGGAACCCGCGATTGTGACTTCCGTCACGAATCGGCGGGAAGGGTGGGCCGGTACCGGCCAGGACGCATCGTCGGCCCACGGCCGAGGGCCCAAAGGGTGAAATCGGGCTCGAACCGTTGATGGCCACCGGCCCGTTCGGGACCTGCATCGCATTGCCCGCGGGGCTCGGCGGGGAAAGCGGGAAGCCAACCACGATCGCGGCACGAGGAGACGCCCCTTGGGGCGGCGGCAAACCTACCGTTTGGTACCAATTTGGTTACCGATTGGTACCAAAACCTTTGAGTGTCCGGTGTGTAAACGAAGGGAAAAAACCTCGCTACTCTATCAACATGGCAACACGTGGTTCATACGCAAAAGGCATCGTCAAGCGAGCCGAAATTCTCGACGTTGCCCTGGAGGTCTTCGCGAAAGAGGGCTACCGGGGAACGTCCCTTCGCAAGGTGGCGCATCTTTGCAATCTCTCGTTGGCGGGCGTCATGCACTACTTCGAGTCCAAGGAAGACTTGCTGGTCCAGATCCTGCGCACCAAGGACCAACGTGACGAGATTGTCGGCAACGACGTCGAGCAGTTGGGCAACCTCTCCACGGTACTCAACAGGAGCACCCAGGAGCCCGGACTCGTTGCCCTGTATGTGACGATGGCCGCCGCGGCCTCTGATCCGGCGCATCCCGCGGCCGCGTACTTCAAGGAACGCTACGAGCGGCTGATGAAGCTCGCCGAGGACTCCTACTACCAGGACCGCCCGAACCCGACGCCGGAGGAACTCGCGTTCTTCCGCACGATGACACGCGCGTCCCTGGCGCTTGCCGACGGCCTGCAGCAGCAGTGGCTCGCCGACCGCAGCGTCGATGTCGCGGGGACGATGGAGGCCTTCCTGCGGCAGGTGCGCACCCCGGTCGATGGCGACCAGGAGGCACCCGGCACCGGGCACTGACCAGGTTCGTTCGCTAGCGAAGCGCCGACCGGGCCTCGATCTTGTTCGCGCGCCAACTCGTCGTCAGGGCCAGCAGCAGTCCAAGCGCGGCGAGCCCGGCGCCCAGGAATGCCGGGGCCCGGTAGCCGAGTCCCGAGGCGATGACGGCGGCGCCCAGCGCCGCACCCAGGGCATTGGCCACGTTCAGGGCCGAGTGGTTCAAGGAAGCCGCCAGCGACTGGGCATGCGGCGCTGAATCCATCAGCAGCGCCTGGAGTCCCGGAACCAGGACGGATCCGGTGGCTCCAAGGACGAACATGAGGATCACGGTGGGCACCAGGTAGCTGGCCAGCGCCCCGAAAAGCACCATGAACACCACCATGGCGGACATGGAAACGAAGATCGCACCATGCACCGACCAGTCGGCGAGCCGGCCGCCGATCAGCGATCCGGCCACCATGCCGGTGCCGTAGATGCCCAGCACCACGGGGATCATCTTGAGGTCCAGGCCCGTCACGTCGGTCAGGATCGGGCTGATGTAGGAGTACACGGCAAAGAATCCGCCGAAGCCGACGATCCCGGTCAGCATGGCCATCCAGACCTGTCCGCTGCGCAGGGCGGAAAGTTCCCTGCGGATGCTCGCGCCTTCGTGGGCCGGTGCGTAGGGAACGAACAGTCGGATGGAAATCCAGGTCAGTGCGCCGACGATCCCGACGATCCCGAACATCCAGCGCCAGCCGTAGCTCTGCCCCAGGAAGGTCACGAACGGGACGCCGAGCACGTTGGCAACGGCAAGTCCCATCATGACCCAGGCGATGGCCCGGCCGCGCATGGAAGCGGGCACCAGCGTCCCGGCAAGGATCGCAGCAATGCCGAAGTAGGCGCCGTGGGGAAGGCCCGCCAGGAATCTCGAGACGAGCATGGATTCGTAGTTGGGCGCCAGGAGCGAGCTGAGGTTGGCAATCGTGAAGAAGGCCATCAGCCACAGGACCATCGTCTTGCGGGCAACCTTGGCCCCGAGTGCCGTGAGTACCGGCGCTCCGACAACGACGCCGAGGGCGTAGGCGGAAATCAACAAACCCATCTGCGGGTTCGATACCCCGAGATCCGCGGCGCCTTCCTGCATCAACCCCATGATGGTGAATTCCGTGGTGCCGATGCCGAAGCCACCCATCGCCAAGGCCACCACGGCAAGGAACAGTGCCTTGCCGGTGAGCTGCGTGGAGTGGATGGCCGGGGTCTTGCCATGTGCGCTGGCGTCAGGAGTCACGGGTGCCTTTTCAAGGTTCAGCTGGTTCGGGTGGTGCCGGGTCTGCGGTTCGACACGTGTAACAGCCTAAGGGCAGGATCCATGCCCGCGATGCCCCACGTGAGAATCCCCACCACAGCAAAGACAATCGGGAGGTGGGTTTCGTTTACGTGAAACGAAACCCACCTCCCGTTGCCAAGCCGTCCGATCCCGGTTGGGGAAACAGGATCCTCGACGGCCATGCACCAGGCGTTCGCGTGTTGGGGCACGCATTGAACATCCGGCATGTTGGTTCGTGGACTGGGGAATATCCACGAACCCGCGAGTGAGCGTTTAGCTCAGATTGTGGAGGCGTGCCGATCGATTGATCGGTGCGCCGGTGCTGGATGGCCGCGGATGCTCCGCAGTGAAAACCGCGCCCTGCGGGATGGTCCGCACGTTCGGGATCGCATGTTTGACCGGTGCCGGCATCGAAGTGCCCTCGGTGCCCCGTGTCCCGATGCAGGCCTTGGCCTGCGTGCGTTTCCGTAGAATTGAGTCCACTTCCATTCCTGAACGGCCATGCCGGAGCCGGCCCCCCGCCGACTATGAAACAGTATGGCATGGCACTGTTGCGAACCCGGGGATTTGGGAAGGGCGCGGCTCGGTTGCCTCTTCAGCGGGTCCCCGCCACTGCACGATTCGGGGCCCGCGGCACGGCCCAGGAATCCAGGCACCCGGATCCACCGCGTCTGCCGCAGGATGCGTCCTGCGGCAGGATTCCGCGGCCTACAACGACAGCAGGTCCACTTCGGTGTCCGCGAGCCGGTCTGCGGGAATGCTCCTGCCAATGAGGTTTCGCAAGTGGTCGTTCACGTCCCAGACGTTCACGTTCATGGCCGCGGAGACGGTCCCCTTGCGCATCCAGAAAACGATGAACTCGCCGCTGCCGGGATCCCCGCGAAGCACCACGTCGTCGTCCGCTGCCCGGTCGCCGACGTATTCCATGCCGAGGTCGAATTGGTCGGTGAAGAAGTACGGGAGCCAGTCGTAGGATTCCTCCCGCCCCAGGATGGTTGCCGCGGCCAGCTTCCCCTGGCGGATGGCGTTGTCCCAATGCTCGACCCGCAGGGAACGACCCAGCGTGGTGTTGAAGGCCTCCGCGATGTCTCCGGCCGCCAGGATGTTCGGATCGCTGCTGCGCAGCCGGGCGTCAACGACCACCCCGGTTCCGACGTCCAGCCCGGCCGCCACAGCCAGTTCGTTGTTCGGCACGGCACCGATGGCCAGCAGCACCGTGTCTGCGGCAACCTCACCGGTGGACGTCATGACCTTCAGCCCGGATTCCCGGTCGAGTGAGATCCCGTCAACCGTTGTTCCGAAGCGGCAATGGACACCGTTCCTGATATGCAGCCTGGCCACATGCGACCCGAATTCCGTGCCCATGGCGGCGGCGAGCGGCACCTCGTCCGGGGTCAACACGGTGACGCGCATGCCCGCCACCCTCGCCGATGCCGCCACCTCCATGCCGATCCATCCCGCACCGATGACCACCAGCCGCTTGTCGTTGACCAATTCCTCCTTCAGGGCCTGTGCATCTGAGAGGGAGCGCAAGGTGTGGACTCCGGGCAGGTCCCAGCCGGGCATGTTCGAGGTGCGACCGCCCAGCCGTGAGCGGCATCCCGTGGCAATGACAAGGTTTTCGTAGCCGATCGATGTCGAGTCGGAGAGGTCCACCACCTTGTTCGAGGTATCTATGGCGGTCGCCCGAACGCCCAGGCGAAGCTTGACGGACGCCCCGTCGTACCAGTCAGCGGGGAACGGCTGGAACTCGGGCGGCGATTTCTTCCCCTGCAGGAATTCCTTGGAAAGCGGTGGCCGCTCGTAAGGAACGGCGTCCTCGTCGGCGATGACGGTGATGGGTTTGCCGTACCCTCCCTCGCGGAGTTCGTGGACGCAGTGCGCGGCAGCCAATCCCCCGCCGATCACCACGATTCCCGCATCATCGGCTTCCGCGGTTTTCCTGTCGTCGACTCCCGGCACAGCTACCATCTCCTACGTCGTGGGCCACCGGCCCTGCCGGACTCCTCGAGGCCGGGGCCATGGTGGCAGCGGGTACGCCTCACCACAGAATGGCACTTTGCCGGTGGCCAGTCGAGGGTTGCACCGGTGCGGCATCCCGGCACCCGGTCCGCTCACAGATTTATCCCATGGATGTACCAGTTCGATATGCGACCCTAGATAACGATGTCTCTTCAAACCATTTCCACCCAGCCCCGGCAACGCCGGCCGCAACGCCTGCTTCGCTGGCAGCGCCGGTTGCGTGCCTTGGTGCTTCTCGGGGCACTGCTCGGCACCCTGTTGATTGTCTTCTACCGCCGGGTCCCCGATGTCTTCGGACTGGCCCTGCTGGTGGACAACGCCGCCCCGTGGTTCGGACTGGCGGTGCCCGTCCTGCTGCTGGTGGCCCTCGTTTCCAGGAGCAGGAGCGCGCTGGCTTTCGTACTGGTCCCGGCCCTGGCCTGGCTCGTCGCGTTCGGCCCGTCCATCGTCCCCTTGGCCTGGACGGCGCCTGCGGAAAAGGCCGGCGCACTCACGGTCAGCAGCCAGAACATCAAGGCGGGAACGGGCGCCGCCGTTGAATCGGCGCGCGTCCTGGCCAGCGAGGGCAGCGATGTCATCGCGTTGCAGGAACTCGATGCCGGCAGCGGCGAGGACGTCACGGCGGCCCTGCATTCGAGCTACCCGCACCACTTTGTGGTGGGCACGGTGGGAGTGTGGAGCAAGTACCCGCTCACCCGCTCGCAGCCGCTTGACCTGGGACTCGGGTGGAAGCGCGCCCTGAGCACCCAGGTTGAGACGGAGTCGGGCAGCATCAAGTTGTACGTGGTCCACGCCGCTTCCGCGAGGCAGAACGACCATGGCAACCGCGACGAAATGCTGTCCCAGCTGGCGGCAATCCTGCGCGCCGACAAGAGCCCCGCGGTCATGGCCGTCGGCGACTTCAACGCCACCTCGACCGACAGGTCCTTCGCCGCGCTGACGGAAACCCTGGATGAACCGAACCAGGACCGCGGCATGTTCGGTTTCACCTGGCCACGCGAACCGTTCGGTTTCATGCGCTTGGACCATGTGCTGCAGCGCGGCCTCGAGGTCACCTCCAACAGCACCGTCCCAGCGGGCGACAGCGACCACCTGGCAGTGCGTGCCACAGTGAATCTCCCGGGGTCCTAAACCTAGCCCACCAGCCCTGTAACCCGCAGGGTGATGTTGATTCGTCCCGACGCCAGCCCGCAGTCGGCGGGCGCGGTGCCGGGCAGGATTCTTGTCACTCCGTGGTATGCCAACCGCGCCGGACCCCCGAACACGAAGAGGTCACCGGACGCCAAGGCGATGTCCTCGTAGGGCTTGCTACGGTTGGCGGTGTTTCCGAACCGGAACAGGCAGGTGTCTCCGATGGAAATCGAGACCACCGGCTGGGTCGATTGCTCATCCCGGTCCTGGTGCATCCCCATCCTGGAATCGTCGGAGTAGTAGTTCACCAGTGCGGTGTCCGGCGTGTAGTTCGCCGCCACCCCCGCATCCCCGGTTGCCTCATGGATCGCTTTCCTGCCCAGCCTGACCATCCAGTCCGGGAAATCCAGCACCCTGTTTCCGTTGACGTCGGTTGCCCTGCGTGAATAGGAGTATGGCTGCCAGTGCCAGCCCAGGCACACTGTCCGGACCGACATCTCCCCGGCACCGATCTTGGCCGCGCGCGGCGGCACGGGCCCGTGCCCCCACTCGCGGAACCTGTCCACGAGCCAGCGTTGTTCCGCCGGGCCGAGCCAATCGGGAACCCACACGGCGCCCGGGGCAAGCTCCCGCCGGGGCCGGTCAAGGAAACTCTCCGAAAAGAGCGTGCTCACATGTACTCCTGGAAAATGGTCCGGCAAGCAAGGGAACCCAGGTTCCCAGGAGTCCATTATGCGGGCCCGGGAACCGCTGTCGCGCCGGCGTCACACAGAGGCACCGACGAACCGCAACAAACAGTTCCATGATAGGTATTAGTACGTAACCATCCGGAGCGGCCGAGAGACCTGGATCGATGAAGCCGCAGCAACCGACCCCGCCGAAGAGGCCTCTGAAACGGTAACGGTGCTACTGCCAGGTTCGATGGAAAGTAGGCAACCGCCCATGTCCTTTGGCACCAGCCACATCCGCACCACCCACGCAGGTTCATTGCCCCGAACCGACGAGCTTCTGGCAGCCAACGCGGCCAAGGAACGTGACGGGATCACCGCCGAGTTCCACGAGCTCCTCGAAGCCTCGGTGACCGGCATCGTCGCCAAGCAGCGCGAGCTGGGCATCGACATCCCCAACGACGGCGAGTTCGGGCACACCATGTCCTCCGCCGTGGACTACGGGGCCTGGTGGAACTATTCCTTCGCCCGCCTCGGCGGCCTCGAGGAAACCACCGTCGACCGCTGGGCCGAGACCGCTGTCAAGCGCTCAAGCCCCGGCAACGTCGTGCTCACCTCGTTCCCGGACCGCCGCGACCGCCAGGCCTTCGCCGAGGCCTATGCGGACCCGACCTCGGGCATCCTGGCCCACCGCAAGGCGACAACGCAGCCGAAGGTCGTCGGGCCGCTGACCTACACGGGGCACGATCTCGTGGCATCGGATATCAAGAACCTGAAGACCGCCATGGCCGCGACCGGCACCGACGAGGGCTTCCTCGCGGCGCTCTCCCCCGCGTCCTGCGCGCGGCTGGCCAACGACTACTACACGAACGACGAGGAATACCTCTTCGCCGCCGCGGATGCGATGCGCGAGGAATACAAGGCGATCCTCGACGCCGGGCTCACCCTCCAGATCGACGACCCGTCGCTGGCCGAGTCCTGGGACCAGGTCAACCCCGAGCCGAGCCTCGAGGACTACCTGAAGTTCCTGGAGCTGCGCGTGGAGGCAACCAACCATGCGCTGCGCGGACTCCCCGCCGAACGGATCCGGCTGCACGTGTGCTGGGGTTCCTGGCATGGTCCGCACACCACCGACATCCCGTTCGCCGACATCCTCGACCCGGTGCTGCGCATCAACGCCGGCATGGTCTCCTTCGAGGCGGGCAATGTGCGCCACGAGCACGAATGGCGCATCTGGGAGGACCGTGCGCTGCCCGAAGGCAAGATCCTGGTCCCGGGCGTCCTCTCGCATGCCACGAACGTGGTCGAGCACCCGGAACTTGTCGCGGACCGCATCGAGCGATTCGCGAACCTCGTGGGCCGCGAGAACGTCATCGCATCCACCGACTGCGGCCTGGGCGGCCGCGTGCATCCGCAGATCGCCATGGCCAAGCTCGAGGCACTCGGCGCCGGCGCGGCACTGGCCACCCGGCGCCTGTGGAAGGGCGCCGCGGTCATCGCCTGACCGCAATGCCCGGCGCTCCCCGCCGCAACGGCAGGGTGCACCGGGCCCCCGGGGCGCCGGGGCGCCGGAGCTACGGGCGGAACGGCTTGGGCTTGTGGCCCCGCTTGGTGGGCTTGACCTTGCAGTCCTTCCCGTTGATCAACATCGTGATGGTGCCCTGGTTCGGGGCCCTGTCGCCGATCACCGACACCTCGGTGACCAAGCCGTCCTTCCATGTTGCGTTGACCTCGTAGCCTCCGCGGGCCCGCAGGCCGGTGAATGAGCCCTCCGGCCAGGCCGATGGCACGGCGGGCAACACGTGGATCTTCTCCCCATGGCTTTGGATGAGCATTTCCGCCACCGCCCCGGTGATGCCGAAGTTCCCGTCCATCTGGAAGGGCGGGTGGTTGCAGAACAGGTTCGACAGGGTGTTGAAGCGCAGCAGGCCGCGCAGCATCAGGCGGGCGTGGTCGGCCTCCCCCAGTCGGGCGAAGAGCGCCACGCGCCACGGCCAGGTCCACGACCTGCGGCTGTCGCCGGAGACCGATGCCTCGGTGAACGGCACGCCCGCGACCTCGCCGCAGCGGGCCTTCAGCGACACCAGGGCGGCCGCGGCCAATTCCGGGGTGCCGTCCAGGGTGATCTGGCGGCCCGGATACACCGCGAACAGGTGCGAGGTGTGGCGGTGGATGTTCCGGGGGTCGTCCCTGTCCGTCTGCCATTCCTGCAGCTGGCCCCAGCTTCCGATCTTGTTTGGCGCAAGGCGCCCTTGCATGGCGGCCACCCTGTCGCGGAACACCGAATCGAACCCCATGGCGGCTTCGCAGTCCAGGTAGTTCTGGAAAAGGTCCCAGATGATCTGTTGGTCGTACATGACGCCGTCCTCGCGCGGGCCGTGCTCCGGCGACCACCCGTCCGGGGCCACCAGCTTGCCGTTTGCGTCCTCGACAAGCCGGTCCTCCCAGAACTCGCAGATTTCCTTGAGCATCGGCAGCGCGGTGTCGCGCAGGTAGGCCCGGTCCTGGCTGAAGGCCCAGTGCTCGTAGATGTGCTGGCCGTACCAGGCACTGGCCACGGTGTTCCACTCCCAGGAGTTGCCGCCGAAGATGCTCTGGCTGGTGCGGGCGGTCCAGCCGCGCGTGTCCTTCCCGAACGCGTTGCGGGTCGCGACGCGGCTTGGCACGGCAACCTGCCGGACGAAGTCGATGAGCGGCTCGTGGCTCTCGCTGAGGTTGGCTGTCTCGGCACCCCAGTAGTTCATCTGCACGTTGATGTTCGTGTGGTAGTCCGAGGCCCATGCCGGGGAGTTGCTGTCGTTCCACAGGCCCTGCAGGTTTGCCGGGAGGCCGCCGGGCCGCGAGGAGCTCAGCAGCAGGTAGCGGCCGAAGGCGAACATCGTCTGTTCCAGGCTCGGGTCGTCCTGGCCCGCGGAGTAGGCACCGAGGCGGATGTTCGTGGCAACGCCGGATACCGCGGGCTCGGAGGCCCCCCAGTCGACGTCGACTCGCCCCATGATGCTTTCGATGTCCGCCCGGTGGGCCGCACGCAGGTCCTGGTAGCGGCGGGCGGAGGCCCTGGCGATGCCGCGGGCCACGGTGGCGGCCGGATCGGCACCGCGCCAACCCGCCTTGGCGTCGAGCTTGTAGTTGGTACGTGCATCCAGGACCATCGTCAGGCTGCGGGCACCCGCGACCCTCAACGAGCCACCGGCGGCGCTGACCGTACCGTCGGTTTCGGTGACGGAAAGGGTTGCGGCGAACTTGAGCCGGTTGGCCATTTCCCCGGAGAAGGAGAGCGAACGGGCACCGGCATCAGCGGAAGTCGGGGCCCCGCTCTGTGCCGAGTCCATGGCAATGCCCGCATTGAGTCCCAGCGGCCGGTCCGTCTCGTAGCGCAGGACCAAGACGTCGGAGTCCCTGCTGGCGAATGCCTCGCGCTGCACGCGGTCTCCGCTGGTGCCGAACTGGGTCACGTGGATGCCGACATCGGGATCCAGGGCACGCCTGTACTCCGCCACTGCCGAGGACCTGCGCGAATTGAACGCCGGCCCCGAGAGCGAGACCCCGGCAAGCTGGAGCCGGTCCGCGCCGGGCCTGCCGCGCAGCGTGAGACGGTAGGTGCTGAAGCTCCGCCCGCCGGCGATAGTGAACGACCTCTCCAGGCCGCGCGAGGCAAAAGGGGTGCCGGGCGACTGCGTGTCAAGCACGGCCCAGGTCCGGCCGTCCGAGGAACCTTCCAGCGTCCACTCCCGCGGATCCGCCGAGGGGCTGTCTGCCGCGGAGGTCAGTGAGTACTCGTTGAGCGTCACCGCCTGGGCCAGTTCCGCCTGCCAGATGACGTCAGCGCCGGGCCGGGCAACCACCCACGCTGTCGACGCCGCTCCGTCGAGCGTGCGCAGGATGTCGGATCCGGGGCCTTCGCCGTCGGCTTGCCCGGTGGGCGAGGAAACGAACAGCTTGGCTCCGCTGCCGAAGGAGACGCCGGCGAGCGCGATCTCGGAAACCTGGAAGTGGCTGACACCCGGGACGGTGGTGAAGTCGAACCGGTACCGGCCGAACGCCCCCGGGTGGGCTACCTCGAAGTCCTTGGCCTGGCGGCGGGATTCGAACGGACCCGCCAACGCCTGCGTGTCGACGACCGTCCAGGTCTCGCCGTCATTCGAGCCGGACAGGGTCCAGGTGCGGGGGTCGCGGGCGGGCACGTCGTTGGCGCTGGTGAGCGTGTAGCGGGCAACGCTTACCGGGCTTGGCAGCTTGACCTCCCATTGCACCTTGGAGGGCGGCCCGTCGATGCACCACTTCGTGGCGCTGTTCCCGTCGATCGTGGAGGCTACGGTCTCGGAGCCGGAGGTGTTGTACGGCCCCCCGGGGGAGGTTACGGTTGCCTGTTCGGCAAAGGTCACCACCACGTCCCCGAAGTTCCGGTAGGAGCCGAACCCCGTCACACTCGTGTCGAACGCGCCGTCCGGCTGGCCCGCGAGGGCGTTGTCGTAGTCGTTCAGCCCGCCCCACAGGCTCTGTTCGTTGAACTGGATGCGTTCGCGGTCCGGATCGCCAAAGAACATCGCACCCAAACGGCCGTTTCCGATGGGCAGTGCGCCCGACTGCCAGTCCGTGGCGGGCCGCTGGTACCAGAGGGTGTGCCGGGAAAGCGCCGGGTGCTTCAGGAGCCCCACTGCGGGAGGCAGGACAGCGGCCGTGGAGGCGTTGGCCGACTGCGCGATGACTTGGGTCACGAGTGGGGTCAGCGCCAGCAACCCGCCCATCTTGAGTATCTGGCGTCGGCTGGGTGATGCGTAGACCATGGACAATCTCCAATGCTTCATTGATCGGTTGTTTAGCTCCTGAATTCGAGACATCCCCAAGTCCGGCCGCCTCGCATGACAGTTTTACACGACAGACATCCGATGTATAGACCCTGGGCTCGCATAAATGCGCGTGTCGCCCCTCCGCCGCCGACTGCGGCAGGGTCTTCCCGGATACCGGCGCCGGCCGGGTTCACGGTTTGATGCCAAGTACTCGCCGACGGTTCCGGGAGCAACCCCTTGCGACCGTCCACCAAGTCCGGGCCAGCGAGCGACTACCCGGCGGAGTCTCCGACATGCAGGATGAATCCCTGGGCCGCGTTCCTGCACCGGGGGGGCCAGCCAGACCCCGATCCGCATTGTCCTGTTGCCGCGCGAACAATGGCGCACCGCCTGCACCACAGACGGCCTCAGAACTCGCGGGCACGCGCGATGGACGCGTGGCCACCCTGGACACCAGCTACCGGCATGGCCCTTTCCGCGTACCGTCTGGCCGTAACACCGGGTTCGTCGGCGGCAACACCGCGTTCGCCCTGGCCCATGGCGGAACACCACCCGCACCGGCGGCTGCAGACTCCGCACCGAACGGAGTCCGGCGCCAGTGTATTCGTGGCGCTGCTTGTCCCATGGCCCAGCACGCACGAGGTTCCCGTTTCAACGAACGGGAACCGTTTTGGCGTGTCCGGGCTACTGCACTTCGGCTTCGACGTGTCGCCCTTCAGCCAGGCTGACGAATTCCCCGGTGGCTCGACCTGTCCCGTCCAGGAGGCGCCCCAGGTGCTTGAAGACACGGATGACCATGGAACGGTCCATGATCGTGGCGTTCGGCAGCCGCTTTTCGAGTTCGGCCTCCAGGCGCGGCGCGTCGGCCACACTGCGGGCGCTCATCGCCACGATCAAATTCCACTGCCCCGTGGACACGCAGGCGAACTGCACCTCGGGCATGCCGGACAACGTCTGCTGGGCAGCGCCGATGGACGAACTTGGCGCCTGGATGAAGTACCACAGCACCGTCGGCCAATTGGAGTACGGCTGGGCAATGTCCACCCGCAAGTCCAAGCTGCCTTGCTGACGCATCGTCGCGATTGCGTCACCAACTCGCTGCGGGCTCATGCCGAGGGCTTGTGACAACTCCACATTGCTGGCCCGCGGGTTCCGTTCCAGCGCAACAACAATCTTCGACATGGTCTGTTGCGGAACGACCCGCGCGGCCCCGACGCGTGGCGGCCTGTAACGGGGTATCTGTTCCACCTGTCGGGCGCTCAGGGCCCGCAACGTCCACTGCTCGCCGGTCTTGACCCGCACGTTGACGATATGTGTTCTGATCAGTCGTACGGCGGGAAGCTTCCCTAGCTTGACGAGGATGTACTCGGCCAGCTCTTCTTCGTTTCTGGCAAACAGGGTCAACACGATGTCACGGAACCCGCTGGTCAGGTCGATCGAGTAGATCGCCGGGTCGAGGCTCGCCTCAGCAGCGGTCCTGAGGGCATGGCCGGATTCGCACTGGATTTCCACGATGGCGATGCGGTACGGAACATGCCCTTCATGCACGGCACTGACCCACGCCAGGCCTCGGCCGGCGATTCGTTCCCAGCGGCGCGCAAGGGTGACCGCATCGGTGCCAATGACCTTCGCGAGAGCCGTCCACGGAGCCCTCGGCTCAACCTGCAGTGCATTAATAATCTGCAAATCCAACTCGTCAAGCTGGTCTTTGTTCAAAGAAACTCCAAGTTTCGTTAATATCCTGCAAATTGGACTGCGCCAACGTTACTGATGTCACAGTATTCCACGTAGCTGCCACACCGGCTTGCTCGCCAGAAAGGACGTCACCATGGACACAGCCCAACGAGGGCCCCGCGGTATTTCAGCCACAAAGCTCAGATTGTTCGTACCTGCCCTCATCGCCCTCGAATTCCTCTCCGGACTTGCCCAGGGATGGATCGTTCCGTTGCTGGGAGAGATCGGCCGCGTATACGGCGTTCCCGCCGGCGCGACAAGCTGGGTACTTGCCGCGGGACTGCTCTCCTCGGCGGTGTCCGTGCCACTGATTGCCATGCTGGCTGACCGCTTCGGACACCAACGGCTCCTTGTTGTCTCGGTGGCCCTGGTGGCTGTCGGCTCGCTGCTCATTGCATTCGCCCCGTCCTTCCCCCTCGTTCTGCTCGGTACGGTGATTCAAGGTCCGGTGGCAGTGTTCTTGCCGCTCGACATGGCCTTGCTCAAGGCCCACCGCCTGAAATCGGCCAACCGCGACATCGGCCTGATAGTCGGTGCGCTCACCATTGGGCTGGCCACAGGCATGCTGGTGTCCGGCATTGCCCTGGATGCCATTGGCAACCTCGCCGTGGTCCAGATGATTCCGGCGCTTGCCATTGCGCTCCTGGTCCCGGCCATCTGGCTACTGGTCCCCGAGACGGGTCCCGACGCCAGCCGACGCATCGACTGGAAGGGCGCAGTGCTCCTCGGAGTCGGCCTGGTCGGAATCATGTACGGGCTGGCCGAGGCCCCGCACGTGGGGTGGACATCGCCGAATGCCGCAGTTCCACTGATCGTAGGCATCGTTGCCTTGGTGCTCTTCTTCCAGGTGGAGAAGCGCGCCGAGTACCCGCTCGTGGACCTCGGGGTCATCCGTGCCTCGAAGTTGGGCAACCCGATCGGCATCGGTTTCCTCGTCGCTGTGACCATGTTCGGGAACCAGGCCCCGTCGGTGCTCTTCCTGAGCGCGGATCCGGGGAAGCTCGGCTACGGTGCCGGCATGTCGATTTCGGCTGTCGGCATCGTCCTCGCCATAGGGGCAGTCAGCAGCACCTTGGGATCCTTCTCCGCCGCTCTACTCGGCCGGCTGGTTGGCCGGGCCCGGGCACTGGTCTTCGCATGCCTGACGGCGGCCGCGGCACTGCTCTGCCTCGCCTACGTGCCGTCATCGAACGGCATGTTGATCCTCTGGCTGGCAATCGCTGGATTCGGAAACGGAATAGTGCTCAGTGCACTGCCGGCCGTCGTGATCGAGCGGGCGCCCGTCTCCGCACCGGCCTCGGCCTCCGGCGTTTTCAACACGGCCCGCACCATCGGCGGCTCGCTTGCCGGGGCATTCGTCGCTTCGGTGACAACCTTCCTGGTGATCTCCGATGGAGGTTCGGGGGCCGCCGAAGCTGCACCGTCGCATGGGGCATTCCAGCTCATCTGGACGATCTTTGCCGCACTGAACGTCGTAGCCGCCGTTGCCTCCGGTTTCCTCTTTCGCAGCAACGCCTCCCGCGGGCAAGCGGCGGCTTCCGCGGACTCCGCACAGTCCCCGGTCATCGCCCAACCGTGACAACGGCCTTGACGAAGTAGACAACAGTTAGGAACACCCCCAATGACTTCAAAACCATCCACCAGCACCCCGGCTGCCATCGCCGAAGCTGTCGAGGGACAACGGGATGACCTGCTGCGGCTGAGCCACAGCATCGCGGCATGCCCCGAGCTTGCCTTTGAGGAGTTCAAAGCAGCCGAAGGTGTGGCCGAGATGCTTGAACTGGCGGGATTTGAGGTATCCCGGGGCGCCTACGAACTGCCCACCGCGCTGGAAGCCGTCTACGGAAGCGGTGACTGTACCGTGGCAATCGTTGCCGAGTACGACGCGCTCCCGGGAATTGGCCACGGCTGTGGGCACAACGTGATTGCGGCTGCCGCGGTTGGCGCAGCCGTCGCGCTCCGGGACGTTGCCGACGCCCTGAACTTGCGGGTGAAGCTGCTTGGCTCGCCGGCGGAAGAGAAGGGCGGCGGAAAGATCCTCATGCTCGAACGCGGCGCGTGGGACGACGCCGACTTCTCCCTCATGGTGCATGGCTTCACCGGCCCGCAGCTTCCGTGCGAGGCCTTCACAGCGCAGTCGCTCGAGCATCTCAACGTGACATTCACCGGACGTCCCGCACATGCCGCCGCGGCTCCGCATGAAGGAATCAATGCCGCCGATGCGGCTACCTTGGCCCAGGTGGCTTTGGGATTGCTCCGCCAGCAGCTCAAGCCGGGAATCGTTGTTGCCTCGTTCGTTGAAAACGGCGGCGCTGCCACCAACATCATTCCCGAGCGGACCGATCTCCAGGTTGAAGTACGCGCTTCCAATGAAAACGACTGGACCGACACGAGTGCCCGTGTGCGGGCATGCCTTGAAGGCGCTGCCTTGGCAACAGGCTGCCAAGTGGAGATTCGCCAATCGGAAAAGCCCTATGCCCCAATGCTTCACCACCCGGGGATTGCGCATTACTGGGACAACAATATTGCCGATCTCGGCTACCGGATCGAGGCCCCCGTGGGGTCGGACGGCGGCGGCTCAACCGACATGGGCAACGTCTCCCAGTTCCTGCCCTCAATCCATCCATGCGTGGTGTTCAAGGACAGCAACGCTGTTCCGCACACTGTCGAGTTCGCCGCGGCAGCCGTTTCGCCGGCAGGTGACGAAGCAGTCATCAAGGGCGCCTTGGCCATGGCATTGACCGTTGCCGACGTTGCCGACGACCGGGAACTGGTCGCCCGTCTGCGTGAACTGAAGATTGGGCGGGCAGCCAACACCCTGCGCACACCGGCCGAGGTACCGGCCCTGAGTGGCGTTGCAGCCCGAGCCTAGCAACCAAGGCGAAAGTCCCCGGTCAAAAAGCTGGGGACTTTCGTATGCCTGGGCGCCATTTGCGGGATTCGTTTGCGATGCCCAACGCCCGTGGGAGTGCATCCGGAGCCTTGGTTGCCCGAGACAGGCAAGGTGGCTTCGCCAGACCGTTGGACTTCCGATTGCGAACGGGGTGCGGCTGATTGGCCTGGGTGGGAATTGCCCAAGCCTCCGGGCTTGTGGAGCATAGCGGAATCGAACCGCTGACCTCTTCGATGCGAACGAAGCGCTCTACCAACTGAGCTAATGCCCCGGGTTTCGGACCTATGCCCTCAACGATTCATAGCCTAAACCCACAAAACCGCAGGAACAAAATACGGTGACGCCAAGTGCCCTATTCGGCGGATTCACTCTCGATGGATCCGGCTTCGATGGATTCCCTGGCAACGGTGTACTGCCGTTGGATGTAGGCCTCGAGCTCGCTGCGCTCCACGCGCCACACGCCCCGTCCGCCGATCTTGATGGCCGGGAGATCACCGCTGCGCACCAGCGATCGCACCTGTGGCAGGTTGACGTTCAACTCGTCGGCGACATCTTCAAGGCGCATGAATCTCATACAAAGTACGTTACTCCCCCTGCCGGGCACGAAACCCGCCCAACCCGTTTTTGTGGATACACCCGCGCAATTCCGGCACCAACCAAAAGGTGGTCCGCGACAACTCCACGTGGTTGGAATCGTTGCGGACCACCTTTGAATTCGACCTGAAACCTTGTGGGTCAACCCGTGCACGAAACCTGGTAGGTTCCCGAAACGGGGGTCTGCTCGCCGCGGCTTGTGGCCTTGGTTGAGCTGCTAACAACCACTAAAGCAACGATCGGTCATACCGTGCAACACAGTTGGGAATCGCTGATCATTTTGACTAACATGGAGCGGTAGCGACCGCACATCTTGGTCAATTTGACCGCACCAACCCGAAGGAGTCGGAATGACGCCGGAATCGTACCAACTGGATGATACGGACAGGCGCATTCTCTTGGCCCTGGATGAAGACCCCCGCGTCCCGACCATGATGCTCGCACAGCGACTGGGTCTGGCCCGCGGCACTGTGCAAACCCGCATGGAACGGCTGGCCTCCTCCGGCGCGTTGCGTCCGAATTCCAGCCGCGTCAAGCCAGCCTCCGTCGGCCGGGGTGTCTCGGCGATGGTGAGCGCGGAGCTCGACCAGTCGCACCTCAACGAGGCGATCGAGGCGCTGCGGAAAATCCCCGAAGTCCTTGAATGCGTTGCACCCGCCGGCGACACCGACCTGTTGATCCGCGCCGTGGCGGTGGACCCGGACGACCTGTATCGCGTGAGCGAAGAAATCCGGCTGTGCCCGGGCATCACCCGCACCTCGACGTCCATGATCCTGCGCGATGTCATCCCCTACCGGACCACAGAGCTTCTCAAGAACCTGGGCTAGGTGCCCGCTCCCGCACCGTTCTCCAGCCGGGCCCCCGGGATCGTCCGAACCTGTTCCTGTGCCCCAGCCGATGCCATAGGCTTTTCAAGGAAGCATGACCGGCTTTCGCACCAGCCAATCCAGGAGCACCATGAGCACTTCAACAGGCCTGAGCAACATCGACGTCGAAGGCATGACCACCGAGCAGAGCCCGTTCCCCAGCGCCACGCGCGCGGGTGACTTCATTTTCGTTTCGGGCCAGGTCTCGAAGGACGAGAACAAGGTCCTGGTGGGCGAGGGCGACATCTACGCGCAGACCGTCCAGACCCTGAAGAACCTGGAGAAGGTGCTCGCCGCCTACGACCTGACCCTCGCCTCCGTGGCAACGACCACCGTGTACATCAACGATGCAGCGCTGGCCGGCGAATACAACCGCGCCTGGGTGGACACCTTCGCGGGACACCGCCCGTCGCGGGCAACCATCGTGGCACCGCTGCTCAACGACAAGCTGCTCGTCGAGGTCCAGGCCACTGCCTGGGCCGGCAAGTAGCCCCGAGTTCCCAGTGCCCCGTGCGTGTGTTCGGTCCGAGCCCCGGGCCGAACACCCGTACGGGGCATACTGCTGTCCGCCGATCGCCCTCAGGGTTCCTGCAGCGTCAGGTTGCGCAGCGTGGTTTGGGTGCTGAGGTCGGTGGTGGTCAGTCGCAACCACAGCCAGAGCCGTTCTTGCGGATCCTCCAAATCCAGGCCGAAGGTCTTGGTCATCTGCGCCATGCGGTAGCGGACGGTGTTGTTGTGGACATGCAGGTTCGCCGCCATGGCCGAGATGCTTCCATTGGATTCGAGATAGGCCCGCAACGTGTCCATGTAGTCCGACTGGTGTTCCTCGTCGTAGGCGCGAATCACCTCGATGTGATCGCTCGCGCCCAGGCCCTGGTCCGCCATGAACCTACCGATTTTCATGAGGTTCAGCGGGATCCTGTGGTCCTCGTAGAGTGCCACCGCGGGCACCGCCTTGCCCCCGGAACGCACCGCGCTTCGGGCGGCGGCTTCACGGTTCAACAGGTATTCGAGGGCCGCCAACGCCTCGGTCCGGGAATCCGGCAGGTCCTCGATTCGCCGGGCGATGCCACCCACCGTTGCGATGAGCGGGTGCGGACTGATGGTGTGGGCGTAGGCCCCGATCTCCTGGACAACCCTCCGGTGCAGGGCGCGGGCATCGTTGCCCGGGCAGGGAAACACCGCATAGATGACCGAACCGATCAGCGCGCTGTGGCTGGTCTTGAACTGCACGTTCGACACCGTCGTCACCAGGTGCAGCAGCCTCTGGATTTCGCGCACGGAATCCAGGGAACCAGACTCCGGCCTCGCGATCGTCAGCGCCGCAACGGCCAATCCCCGGGTCACGTCGAGGCCCAGCTGGGCAGCCGCAAAGGAGGCATGGGCGGGGTCGTCGATGAGCGTGCGGATCAGGTCTCCGTTGCGCCGTTCGCCGAAGTCAGAGGCAGAACGCGCGTGCAACATGTGCAGGCCGGCCAGCGGAGCCATTCGGTCGAGTGATTCCAACGCCGCTTCTGCCGCTCCGGCCCCCGGGTCGATGACCCAAATGGAACCGAGCAATTCGCCGCCGGCCCGCACCGCCAGTGCCAGCCGGCCAACGCCCTCATCGGTTGAAGGAATGTACAGGGCCCCTGGGGCCGCATAGACGGCCTTGAAATCCGCATCGAAGGCCGGCGGCTTGGATTCCTGCAAGGCGAGGGTCGTGACGCGCCGCAGCTCGTCGATGGGCTGGCCGGGCAACGTCGAATAGCCCAGCACCCGTCCCAGGGGGTCCACGATGCTGGCCGCCCCATCGGTGATCGAGGCCACCGCATTGGCGAAGGCATACAGGTCACCGAGACGGACACCGGAGACCGAGTCCGCGGCGGCACCCATGACCGATGCCCGGGCCAAGGCCACCAACCGGGTCCAGTCCGCGTTGCGGGGCGCCACCAAGACGGCCAGGGAATTGCGGATCGCGGCGGCCCGCAGCTGATCCATGTGGACCCCCCGGACCTTGACGACCACCGCGGCCGCGTTGCTGTTCGAAGCCCTGTGCAGCAGTTGTTCGAAGTCGGCGGAGCCGTAGGTGATCCCGACGGCGAGGATGATCCGGTCGTCGACGTTTGTCCACTCGTCCAGGGGGTCGTACATCAGCACGTCGGAAACCGTGTGCCCAAGGTTCTCGGGCGTGGGATTGACGTGCACCAGGTCCGCCTGCATGAACTCGATGCAATCGGAGAGGCGCACCTTCCCGGATTCCGCGCCAGGGACCTGACCTGCATAGCTCTGTGCATCCATCTTTGGAAGATATCACAAAGGACCGAATCATCTTATAGATGTTCTCACATGAAGATGGGGGGAGATTTGGATCACTATTGATGAAGCAGGTGGAACGGACTTCCACGTCAGGAATTTGAGGAAAAGCAATGCGACTGAAAGACATCTTGGCCCTGGCTTCCATCCAGGGACCGGCCCGCACTCCGGCCGAACGACTCAAGCGGAGCTGCCACAGCGTGGAAGACATGCGAAAGCTCGCATCCAAGCGCCTCCCCAAGTCGATCTTCGACTACATCGAAGGCGGCGGGGAGGACGAGTTCTCGATGCGCAGGAACCGTGCGTCCTTCGACGACTGGGCATTCATGCCCACGTGGGGTTCCGTGGACAACATGGACCTGGGCTCCACCCTGCTCGGAGGGCCCACCTCCCTGCCGTTCTACCTCTCACCCACCGGCGGCACCCGCCTCTTCAACCCCAAGGGCGAAACCGCAGTGGCCCGTGCGGCGCTGGACCACGGCATCCCCTACGGGCTGGCCCACCTGAGCACCACCACCATGGAAGAGGTCAGCGCCGCCGCCCCGACCCTGCGCCGCTGGTTCAACCTCGAACCGATCGCCGACAAGGTCGAGCTGCAGGCCGTGCTGGACCGTGTCTCCCGCGCCGGCTACGAGGCGCTGATCGTGAACGTCGACTGCCGGTCGATCGGCCACCGCGAACGCGACTACCGAAACGGCTTCACGGCCCCGCCGACCATCAAGCCCAAGACCGTCGTCGAAGGCGCACTGCACCCGCGCTGGGCGCTCGGCTTCCTCGCCAACGACGCCATCGCCTTCCCGAACCTCGACGCCGAGGAACCCACCGGCCCGCTGGCCTCCAGCCCCGACATGTGGCGCACCCTGCTTGCCGGCGCCTACGAACCCACCGACTGGGACGACCTGCGCGAGATCCGCATGCGCTGGAGCGGCCCGATCATCCTCAAGGGCGTGGTCAACCCGAAGGACGCGGCCCTCGCCGCCGACTACGGCTTCGACGCCATCCAGGTCAGCAACCACGGTGGGCGCCAGCTTGACCACATGGCGTCCCCGCTGGACGTGCTGGAGGACATTGCGGCGGCCGTGGACGGCCGCCTGGAGATCATCGTCGACGGCGGGATCCGGCGAGGTTCGGACATCATCAAGGCCATCGCCCTGGGAGCGACGGCATGCTCCATCGGACGCCCATACCTCTACGGCCTCGCCGCCGCGGGCGAAGTCGGGGTCGGGCACGTCATCAACCTGCTGAGGGACGAGATGATGCGCGCCATGATGATGCTCGGCGTCACCAGCATTGCGGAACTCCGGGCCAATGGCCGCGAACTGCTCCGCCACAAATCCGAGTCTTTCCCCTCCGCCCCGGCAAGGAAGCCGGCGGATCCCACGAACAGCTACGCAGAAACGAGCCTGTAACCATGAAAAACGAGACACCCCGCCTCCGTTCACGGCGCATCCGCTTTGCCGCGGCAACCGCTACGGCGGCCACGGCCCTGCTGGCACTGACCGCCTGCGGCGGGTCCACCCCCCAGGCTGCCACGTCCGCGGCAGCCGGTGCCGAGGGAACCGCCGTCCCGGACATCGCCCTGAACGAGGCGGCCGTGAAGCTGCTGCCCGAATCGGTCAAGGCCTCCAAGGTGCTGCGCGTGGGCATCCCCACCAACGAGCAGCCGACCCAGTTCTTCCTGGAGGGAACCCAGGAGCTCACCGGCGTCAACCCGGACATCGCCCGCCTGATCGGTGCCTCGCTGGGCCTGAAGGTGGAAATCCAGGTGGCAAACTTCGACTCCATCATTCCGGGCATGGCCGCCGGCCGCTACGACATGACGGTTTCCTCGATGACCCCGACCACCGAACGCATGAAGGTACTGGACTTCGTCGACTACATGGCGATGGGCAACTCCATCGCCGTGGCCCAGGGCAACCCCACGGGGATCACCAAGTACCAGGACCTCTGCGGCAAGAAGGTCGGGCTGCTCACCGGCTCCTACCAGTTGACGGTGAACATCCCCGAGTACAACAAGGACTGCGCCGCGGCGGGCAAGCCGGAAATCATCGCCAACCAGTACCAGGACACCCGCCAAGCCATTTCCGCGCTCACCAGCGGACGCCAGGATGCGGTGCTCGCCGACTCGCCGATCTTGGACTTTGCGGCCTCGAAGAACCCTGCCCTCGAGATCGCCTCGGCCTACGACTTCACGCCCGTCGCCACCGGCGTCCCCATCGAATCGGGGCTCAAGGACCCCGTCGCCGCCGCACTGGCCGAGATCATCAAGTCCGACGCGTACAAGCAGGTCCTGGCCAAGTACGGGCTGGAGTCCAGCGCGATCACCGACGCCCGCGTCAACGTCGCCCAGTAGCAATGGAAGTGAAAACCATGCAAACCCACAACGCCCCGTCCCCTGCACGGCAGGTGACCGCCGCGGATGATTCGGCCCCGGTCATTCCCCTGAAGCACCCGGTGCGCAACGCCATCGCCGTTGTCCTGGTCGTGGTGGCGGCCCTCGCCGCAATCGACGTGGCGCTCAACGAGCGCTACCACTGGGACGTCGTCGTCGACTACCTCTTCGCCCCGCGCATCCTCGCCGGGGCCGCGCTGACCCTGGTGCTCACCGTGGTCTCCATGAGCGTCGGCATCTCGCTCGGCGCGGTGCTGGCCATCATGCGGCTCTCGGATAACCCGATCCTGAGCCTGATCGCCCGCGGCTACATCTGGTTCTTCCGCGGCACCCCGCTGCTGGTGCAGCTGATCTTTTGGTACAACATTGCCGCGCTCTACCCGGTCATCGCCCTGGGCCTTCCCTTCGGCGGCCCCTCGATCGTCCTGGGTTCGGCAAACGTGCTGGTCACCCCGCTGGGTGCGGCGCTGCTGGGGCTGTCGCTGAACGAGGCCGCCTACATGGCCGAGATCATCCGAGGCGGCATCGGCTCGGTGGACCGCGGACAGTACGACGCATCGAAGGCCCTGGGCATGAACGGTTCCAAGCTGATGCGCCGCATCATTCTTCCGCAGGCCATGCGCGTGGTGCTGCCGCCCACCGGCAACCAGGTCATCTCGATGCTCAAGGGCACCTCGCTGGTCTCCGTGCTGGCGATCTCCGACCTGCTGTACTCCGCGCAGATCATCTACTCGGAGAACTACCAGACGATCCCGCTGCTGATCGTCGCCAGCCTTTGGTACCTGCTCATGACCACCGTCCTGAGCTTCTTCCAGGAAAAACTCGAACGTCACTACGGACGCGGCTTTGACTCGGTCATCAAGCGCAAGCGTCCACGCAAAGCCGGGAGCGCAAAATGAGCAACGTCATGGTTGAGGCCCAGGGAGTCCGCAAGAGCTACGGGCACCTCGAAATCCTCAAGGGAATCGACCTGCAGGTCCAACGCGGTTCCGTCACCTGCCTGATCGGCCCCTCGGGCTCGGGCAAGACGACCTTCCTGCGGTGCATCAACCACCTGGAGAAGATCAATGCGGGCCGCATCTACGTCGACGGCTCCCTGGTCGGCTACACCGAGCGCAACGGCCGGCTGCACGAGATGAAGGACAAGCAGACGGCGATCTCCCGCCGCGCCTCCGGCATGGTGTTCCAGCGCTTCAACCTGTTCCCGCACATGACCATCATGGAGAACATCATCGAGGCGCCCATCCAGGTGCAGGGCCGCAAGCGCCGGGAGATCACCGCGGAGGCCCAGATCCTGCTGGACCGCGTGGGCCTCGGCGACCGCGGGCGCTCCTACCCGCAGGAACTTTCCGGCGGCCAGCAACAGCGCGTGGCCATCGCCCGCGCGCTGGCCATGAAGCCGCAGCTGATGCTCTTCGACGAGCCGACCAGCGCCCTCGACCCGGAGCTTGTCGGCGAGGTCCTGGACGTCATGAAGGACCTGGCCGAGGAGGGCATGACCATGGTCGTGGTGACCCACGAGCTGGGCTTCGCCCGGCAGGTCGCCGACCACGTGGTCTTCATGGACGGAGGCGTCGTTGTCGAGTCCGGTCCCCCCTCGGAGGTACTGGACAACCCGCAGAACGAGCGCACCCGGGCGTTCCTCTCCAAGGTGCTCTAGGCGTCCCGCCCGCCCGGACGCCCCGACCCAAGACCCCAAAACACGCTAGGAAAGATCGCCATGCAGGAAACCACCCCTTCGCTCCGCCACGAGGTCACCACCCAGGATGCACCGCCGCCCTCGTGGGCCTACTCCCAGGGCATCGTCGCCAACGGGTTCCTCTTCACCGCCGGGCAGACGCCGCACGACCCCGTCACCGATGAAACCGTCGGCATCTCGATCGAGGAGCAAACCACCCGGACCATGCAGAACGTTGCCGCGGTGCTGGCCGCCCACGGACTGGACTTCTCCCACGTGGTGAAGGCCACCGTGCACCTGCACCACCCGGGCCGCGATGCCGCCGGGTTCAACGCGGTGTACGAGCGGTTCATGGTCAAGCCCTACCCGGTGCGCACCACCGTGGGTTCGTTCCTCGGGGACTTCCTCGTGGAGATCGACGTCGTGGCAGTCGTCCCGCCTGCCGCTTCCGGCGACTGACCCCGCCGCGGCGGGCGCGCACCGGTGCGCGCCCGCCCTGCGTCAAGGCGTCAGGGCTCCACCGCCAGACGGCCGATGATCAGGCGCATGATCTCGTTGCTGCCCTCCAGGATCTGGTGCACGCGCAAATCCCGCACGATCTTCTCGATCCCGTAGTCGGAGAGGTAGCCGTAGCCGCCGTGCAGCTGCAGCGCGGTGTTCGCCGCGTTGAACCCGGCATCGGTGGCCGCCAGCTTGGCCATGGCGCACAGCCGCACGGTGTCCTTGGTGCCGCGCTCCAACGCGTCGGCCGCCCGCCAGACCAGGGTGCGCGCGCCCTCCAGCTCGGTCTGCATGTCCGCGACCTGGAAGAGCAGCGCCTGCTGCCCGATCAGCGGGGCACCGAAGGCGGATCGTTCCTTCAGGTAGGCCACCGACTTGTCCAGGGCCGCCTGCCCGCCGCCCAGCGAGCAGGCACCGATGTTGACCCGGCCCCCGTTCAACCCCTTCATGGCGATGCCGAACCCGGCACCCTCGGCCCCCAGCCTGTTGCCCGCCGGGATCCGCACGTTCTCGAACACCACCTGCCGGGTGGGCTGCGCGTTCCAGCCCATCTTCTTTTCCAGCGCACCGAATGAAAGTCCCTCGACGCCGTCCTGGACGATGAACGCGGTGATCCCGGCGCCGCCGGTGTCCGCGGTGCGGGCCATGACTACGTAGAGACCCGAGCTGCCGGCACCGGAGATGAACTGCTTGGTCCCGTTGAGCACATACTCCTCCCCGTCGCGGACCGCCCGCGTGCTCAGCGCCGCGGCGTCGGAGCCGACCCCCGGCTCGGTCAGCGCGTAGCTGGCCAGCGTCTGCATGCTGCACAAACCCGGCAGCCAGGTGGCCCGCTGCTCGTCATTGCCGAACTCGTCGACCATCCAGGCGACCATGTTGTGGATGGAGATGTAGGCGGCGATGGTCGGGTCGGCCTTGGCCAGTTCCTCGAAGATGAGCGCGGCATCCAGCCGGCCCATCCCCGAGCCGCCGAAGTCCTCCCGCACGTAGATCCCGCCCATGCCCAGCTCCCCGGCCTGCGCCAGCACGTCGACAGGGAAGTGCTTGGCCTGGTCCCACTCGATCGCCTGCGGGGCGATGCTTTCCGCGGCGAAGTCCCGCACCATCTCGATGATGGCTTGTTGTTCCTCGGTCAAGTCGAACATCCTGGCTCCTGTCTGTGGGTCATGGTGAACGGTGTGGGGGCCGGGGACCTACTTGCCGACCTTCCCGGTCAGTGCGGCCACGGGCCGCAGGAAGACCGGTTGGGCCAGGAACCAGAAGCCGACGACCACGACGATCGAGGCGGCGAAGATGGCCAGCCCCGTCCAGTTGTCCGAGTCGCTGGCCGCGTACATGTGGTTGAGGTTGCGCAGGGCCCCGGTGGCGAACACCAGTGCCACGTGGACGACGGTGAAGGCCACGAAGTAGAGCATCACCGGGAAGTGCAGCGTGCGGGCCAGCTCGATGGGGTAGGCCTTGTTCAGGCGCGGGGCCTTCCTGGGCCAGGCCCCTGACATCCGCAGGCCGGTGAGGATGGCCAGCGGCGCGGCGATGAAGACCGTGGTGAAGTAGGCCAGCAGCTGCAGGGAGTTGTAGTTCACCCAGCCGTCCTCGGTGGGCCAGTCCAGGGACAGGTACTGCAGCGCCGCGGAGGCCGCGTTGGGGAAGACGTCCCAGCTGGTTGGCACGATGCGCATCCACTGCCCGGTGGCCAGCAGCACGACGACGAAGACGATGCCGTTGAGCACCCACAGGGCGTCGAGGCTCAGGTGGAACCACAGCTCGAGGCTGATCCGGTTCGGGGCCCCCTTCGTGCGGATCAACCCCTTGTTGTTGCGCACCCAGTGCGCCGCGGGCCGCTTCACGGTGCGCACCTGCCAGCCGGTGCGCACTATCAGCACCAGGAAGAACATGTTCAGGAAGTGCTGCCAGCCCAGCCAGGCCGGCAGTCCCACCGGTGCGCCGGAAGGCAGTTCCGACTGCCCGGGGTAGCTGGACATCCACGCCTTGACCCCCTCAAGCCCGGTCAGCCAACGGGCGCCGAGCACCGCCAGCACCAGCAGCAGGACCAGGGCCCCGGCCACGATCCCGGCGCGCGCCCACCGGTTGCCGGCCTGTTGTTGCCAGGGCATTTTCGCCGTGGGGCGGGCCATCATCGCAGCCACCTCGCATTCGCATCCATGGTTCCGGCCTCAGGAACGGCTCTTGAGCAGCTCGATGACCTGCGGCACCACGGTGAAGACGTCGCCCACGATGCCCAGGTCCGCGATCTCGAAGATCGGGGCGTCCTCGTCCCGGTTGATCGCCACGATGGTCTTGGCCGTCTGCATGCCTGCCCGGTGCTGGATGGCGCCGGAGATTCCCAGCGCCACGTAGAGCTGCGGGGAAACGCTGACGCCGGTCTGGCCGACCTGGGCCGTCTGCGCGACGAACCCCGCGTCGACGGCCGCCCGGGAGGCGCCGACGGCGGCGCCCAGCGCATCGGCGAGTTGTTCGACAAGCACGAAGTTCTCCTCCGAGCCCAGGCCGCGCCCGCCGGAAACCACGGTGGCCGCGCCGCGCAGTTCGGGGCGCGAGGGGTTCTCCGGGGCATCGTTGCGCGAATCGATGGTTGCCTGCCGTCCGGAAGCCGGCGCGGTCCGCACCGTGGCGATCTCCGGGACCGCCGCGGGCGCCTGCTCGTCGATGGCGCCGGGGCGCAGGGTGATGATCGGCAGGGCATCCCCCACCGTGGCGTGGACCGTGTAGCTCCCGCCGAAGACCGAGTGCTCCGTCACCAGCCTCCCGTCCGCCCACGCGGCATCCACGACGTCGGCGAGCACTCCCCCGCCGGTGCGCACGGCCAGCCGGCCGGCGGCCTCGCGCCCGTCCACCGAGGCCGAGGCGAGCACCGCGGCCGGGGAATACGTGGCGACGGCGTCGTCCAGCGCGTCGACAAGCGGCGTGACAAGCACGCTCTGCGCGGTGTCGGACAGTGCGGCGTGCACCCGTGTGGCGCCCCAGGCGCCCAGTGCGGCGGCCGTTTCCGGGGCGGGCGGAGCGGCGGACACCGTGACGGCAACGGGCGTGCCCAGGCGCGCCGCGACGGCCAGCAGGCCGCGGGCCGCCGCGGGAACGTGTCCGGCGTGGGTGAGTTCGATGAGCACCAGGATGTTCGGCATTGTCGCTCCCTTGCTAGATCAGCCGTTGGGCGGTCAGGAAGTCGACGAGTTCCGCGGCGGCGGCGCCCTCGTCGACGATCTTGCGTCCGGCGGCCCGCGCGGGACGTTCGGCCAGGTCAAGTACGCCGGTGCGCGGGGCCGTGGCCACGCCGAGCTCGGCGGCGGACAGCGTGGCGACGGGCTTGCGCTTGGCGCCCATGATGCCCTTGAAGTTCGGGAAGCGGGCCTCGTCGAAGCGTTCGGTGACGCTCAGCATGGCGGGGAACGCGGCGCTGACCCGCTGGGTTCCGGCCTCGCTCTGGCGTTCGCCGCTCAGGCCGGCGGTGGTGATGTCGGCGGAGACCAGCGACCCGAGCAGCGGCAGCCCCAGGTGCTCGGCGACCATCGCCGGGACGACCCCCGCGCGGCCGTCGGTGGATTCGTTGCCGGCGATGACAAGGTCCGCGTCGGTGCCGCGCAGCGCGGCAGCCAGCACCGCGGCCGTGACGGCGAGGTCCGCTCCGGCCAGGGCATCGTCGAGCACGTGGATCCCGGAGTCGGCACCCATCGACAGCGCCTTGCGGATGGCCTTGAGTGTCTCGGCCGGGCCCATGGAGAGCACGAGAACCTCTGTGGACTTGTCGCGGTCCTTCACCGAGAGCGCCAGTTCCAGGGCGCGTTCGGTGATTTCGTCGATGACGGGTTCGTTGGCGTCGCGGTCCAGCCTGCCGGTGTCCGGCTCCAGCCTGCGTTCCTCCGCCGTGTCCGGAACCTGCTTGATCAAGACCACGATTTTCATCCAAGTGCTCCCTCGCTGCTGCGCTGTTGGCTTCATCGTGAGACTACGTTGAAGCACAGGGATTTACTAGGTCTTCCTAGCAATTTGCCGGGCGTGGGAGCCGGTTGCGGGGCTACCGGGCGTCGAGCGAACCCTGGTCGATCTGTTCCAGGAGCCAGGGTGAGAACGCGAACGGCGCCGCCGCGGCCGCGGTGCGCAGGGCTGCGGGTTCCACCCAGGCGTGTTCGGCGACCTCGTCGGGGTTGGGGTCCAGGTCCCCGTCGATGACTGCGGAAAAGACCGGGCACACCTCGTTCTCGACGATGCCCGACGCGTCCACTGCGCGGTACCGGAAGTCGGGAAGCAGGCTGCGGATCGAGGTGATGCGCGCACCGAGTTCCTGCTCCGCCCGGCGCTCGATCGCGTCCTCGAAGGCTTCCCCGGGGCCGGGGTGGCCGCAGAAGGAATTGGTCCAGACCCCCGCCCAGGTCTTCTTGGACAGCGCGCGGCGTGTCATCAGCAGCCGGCCGGAGGCGTCGAACAGGTAGCAGGAGAAGGCCAGGTGCAGCGGGGTGCTCTCGGTGTGCACGCGGGCCTTGGCTGCGGTTCCGATGCGGGTGCCTGTCGCATCGAGCAGCACCACCAGTTCCTCGCTCATCAGACTCTTCCGTCGGGGGTTTGCAGGGACGTCAGATTCGATCATCCCATGCCCGGAATCCCGGGGCCATTCGGGCCCGGGAACCCCGTGCGGACATAAAGCTACCCCGCACCGTCGAAGAGGCGTCAAGGACGGTGCGGGGTAGCTGGTTTGTGTGTGCCGTTGCGGCACAGGCCTACTTCAGGCGCTTGAGGGTCTCGCCCTTGAAGAAGCCGGGGTTGCGCACGCGCATCACGACCATGATGACCACGCCGAGCAGGAGCACGCCCATGCCCAGGATGAACACCATGCCGAGGCCGCCGATGTTGGATCCCGATCCGTAGTCCGGGCTCATTGAGTCGCGGGCCGTGCTGAAGAACATGACAAGCAGGATCACGCCGCCGACCAGCGGGGCGAGGAACTTGAAGACGATGTTCCGGGCCGAGGAGAACAGCTCACGGCGGAAGTACCAGACACAGGCCAGCGCGGTGACGCCGTAGTAGAAGCAGATCATCATGCCCAGGGCCGTGATGGTGTCCCACAGCGCGTTTTCGCTCAGCAGCCGGGTGACGACGTAGAACACCGCGGCCGCGGCACCGGCGGTGATGGTGGCCACCGACGGGGACATGAAGCGCGGGGAGACGTTGCCGAAGCGGGCCGGCAGCGCCCGGTAGTAGCCCATGGCCAGGATGGTGCGGGCCGGGGAAACCATCGTCGACTGCAGGGAGGCCGCCGAGGAGGAGAGGATCGCCAGGGACATGAGGATCGCGAACGGCCCCATGATCGGGCCGGAGAGGACCGCGAAGATCGATTCCTGGTTCTCCGGGTTGCCGGCACCCAGGCCGGTGTCGCCGATGCCGGCGTAGGAGATCACTGCCAGTGCCACGACCATGTAGATCGCCATGATGATCAGCACCGTCAGCGTTGCCGCGCGGCCCGGGACCTTGTCCGGGTCCTTGGTTTCCTCGTTCATGGTCAGGGTGACGTCCCAGCCCCAGAAGATGAAGATCGACAGGGAGACGCCGGCGGCGAAGGCCGAGAACGACTCGACGGCCATCGGGTTGAACCAGTCGAGGGTGATCGGTGTGGGGTCGAACGCGGTGCCGTTGCCCACGTGGATGAACGCGGCGATGGCGAACCAGCCCAGGACGATCAGCTGGAAGGCCACGAGCACGTACTGGAAGACCTTGGTGGTCTGCATGCCGCGGTAGGAGATCCAGCAGGCAACCGCGATGAAGACCAGGGTGGTGGGGATGTTGATCCACAGGTTCTTGGTCAGCTCGGCGATGGCGTCGTTGCCTGTGAGCTGGGCCAAGAGGATGTAGAAGAAGTCGACGGCGACTGCAGCAAGGTTGGAGAGCACGATGACCGTTGCGGCGATCAGGCCCCAACCGCCCATCCAACCGATCCACGGACCGAAGGCACGGGTGGCCCACGTGAACGAGGTGCCGGAGTCGGGCATCGCGCTGTTGAGTTCACGGTAGCCGAGGGCCACCAAAAGCATGGGGAGGAAGCCGGCCAGGAAGATGGCAGGAAGCTGGGTACCGACTTCGGCGACGGTCGGGCCGAGGGCCGCCGTCAGGGTATAGGCGGGGGCAATGCAGGAAATCCCGATGACGACCGCGCCAAGGACGCCGACGACGCCCTTGTTCAGTCCCTTTTCGCCGAGACCCGATTCGGTCTCGAGCGCCGGCGATATCGCGCCGGTCGCTTCTTGACGACTCATGTTGTAATTCTTTCATCCGGATGCCGCTTCATCCACTGTTCCCCTGAAACGGGTGGGGGGGTGGATGAAGCGGCATCGAGTGGGGAGTAAAGCTAGGACTGCGCCGTCCCGGGTTTGAAGTTCTTGGGAACGACAACCAGCGGAACCGGCAGGGTCCGCAGCATGCGCTGGACCGTGGGGCCCATGAAAAGTCGCCGCTTGCGAGCCAGGCGGCTCGAACCGACGACGGCAATTTCTCCGTCTTCCCAGCTCAAATCCGCAATTGCGTCATCGATGCTGAGTCCGGATGCTACCAGCACCTCGGCGTCCAGCTCCAGGGAGCTGACGATCTCGCCGATCTTCTCGCGCGTGGCGGCGATCGATTCCTCGAGGGTGGCGGCGTCTGCCTCCAGCTCGTCCTGGGCCACCAGGGAGACCACGCGAAGTGGCAGCCCCTGGGCCCTTGCGGCGGAGGCGGCCGCCGCAATGACGCCCTTCAGGCCCGGCTTTGTCCCCACGAAAGCGGTGACGCGGCTGAGCCGTCCGTTGGCCTTTTCCATGGAGGCAACGGCCTCGGGCGAACCCATGGCCACCGGAAGCGGCGAGGCGTGCAACAGCGCGCTGGCCACAGAGCCCGGGGCGAAGAACCCCGCCATGTGGCGGCGGCGCCCGCCGAGCACTATCACCTGTGCCCCGGTTTCCCGGGCCACGAGGATCAGGCCCTCGGCCGGCGACGACACCGAGCGGGCGATGACCCGTGCGCTGATGCCCTGGGGCACCAGCGCAAGGGCCTGCTGTGCCCAGTCGTCGACCTTGTCGGCCAGGATCGAGGAATAGCCGTGGTCGCTGCCAGGGTACACCGCGGAAAACGGGGTGTTCTCGGGCAGGATGATGGCGATGTCCAAGTGCGCCTTGGCTCCGCCCATGGTCGAGGCCAGGGCGATGGCTTCGGCACCGCGGGCATCGGCCGTGTATCCGACGAGGTAGCGCATGGAATTAGGCGTTCTGTTCCTGCGCGGCGTTGTACTTGGACACCACGCCGTCGTAGTTCAGGTCGTAGTCGGTGCCATCGACGGCCGCGACGATGCGGGCAGCGGTGCGGCGGCCCATGCGGACTGCGCCGTCAACGTGCTGGTAGCCTTCGCCTGCCAGGTCCGAGGACGAGAAGTAGATCGGGCCGACGTTCTTGTTCTGGTCCGGTCCGAAGCGGAAGAGGCCGCCCAGGTCGTAGCTGGTGGCGTAGGCGCCGCGGGTCCATTCCTCGGCAGCGAAGTCGGAAAGGTAGAAGACCTCGGGGGTCAGCGCCTTTTCGCCCAGGTACTCGGAGATGCCCTTGAGGATGGCTTCCTTGCGCTCCGCTTCGGAAAGCTCGAACATGGCATCGGCGTTGAGGTCGGAGATGAAGCCGACCAGGGTGCCGGTGGACTCGCCGTGGTAGGTGTTGTCGTAGATTTCCTGGACCAGGCGGTTCGGGCCGAAGCAGGTGGCCGAGAGGCCCTCCTCGCGCCAGAACGGGGTGGAGTACACGGCGTGCACCTTGATGACAAGGCCCATCGACTGGTGCTGGTGCGTCACGTGCTGGCGGCGCGGCATCGGCGGGTTGTAGGAGATGCGCGAGTACAGGTTCGGCGGAACAGCGACGATAACCTTCTTGGCGTTGACGGTGACGTCGGCGCCGTAGGCGGTGACGCCCTCTTCGGACCAGTCCAGCTTCAGCACCGGGTTGTTCAGGAAGACGTCCTCGCCCAGGCGCTCGGCCACGGCGATGGAGACACCCTGCATGGTGCCGACCATGCGGCGGTCGAGGATGAAGTCCTCGTCGACAAGGTTGGAGAAGGAACCTGCGGAGGAGGACATCAGCAGTGCCTGCAGGGCGGAGAAGGTGTGGGCAGGCTTGGTGAGCATGCCGCCGGCGATGAACAGGCCGACGTTGTTGCACGCAACCTCGTCGTCGGAGATGGTGCGCAGCCAGTGGTGGAACGAGATCTTGTCGAGTTCCTCGGCCTGCGGGTGCTCCCACGGGGCGTCCGGGTTGACCTGGGCGGTGAGGCGGTCCATCTCGGCGATGAGCTTGTTCATTGCCGCAACGGTGGCTTCGCCGACCGGGAAGTCTTCGCCCTCGTACACGGTGCGGGTACCGTCTTCGGCGATGTAGACGGACTTGCCTTCCTTGTAGCGCTCGAAGGTCTCGATGCCCAGTTCCTCGATCAGCGAGTACAGGCCGGTCTGGTCCGGGGAGATCCACTGGCCACCGATTTCAATGGTGGCTCCGTCCATGTTCTGGCTCCAGGTACGGCCGCCGACGCGGTCGCGGGCTTCGAGCACTGCAACGGTCTTGCCCGCCTTGCGCAGCTCGTAGGCTGCGGTCAGACCCGACGGGCCAGCGCCGATGATGACGACGTCACGATCCAGAATTGCCATGATTTCCACTTCTTTCGTTGCGCTAAATGAATGACGTTCATTTACTTGACTGCTTTAATAGTAAGGCAGAAGTTAAGCAATGTGAAGTGAACCACGTGAGGAGCCCGTTGTGTCAGAGGAAACGGCGCCGACGCAGCGCCGCAGGGCAGGCCGTCCACGTTCGGTGGTGCTGGGCCGGGAGCTCATTGCACGTGCCGCCCTGAAGCTGGTTTCGACGCACGGCTACCCAACACTTACCATGTCGGCCGTGGCCAAGTCGCTCGGCGTTTCGCCGTCCGCCCTCTACAACCACGTGGAGTCCAAGCAGGAGCTCATGCAGTGGATCCAGGAAATCGTCATGGACGAGGTCGACTCCACGGTGTTCGCGACGCTCGAGCTGGACGAGGCGCTCTTCCGCTGGGCGCAGTCGTATCGGGACGTCTTTGCCGAGCATTCCCCGCTGATCCCGATGATCGCCGTGCTGCCGGTGTCGGGTTCGCCGCGGACTTTGGAAATGTACGAGGCCGTGGCCGGGGGTTTCACGCGCGCTGGCTGGAAGCGGGAAGAGATCATCCCCTCCATCGTGGCCATCGAGTCGTTCATCTTCGGATCCGCGCTGGACGCCACGGCCCCGCTGGACATCTTCAACCCCGGCCAGTACGCCGGAAAGCTGCCCCAGTTCGAGGGCGCCCTCGATGCCCAGCGGGCCACAGGGAAGAACAACTCCGAAACCGCGTTCCTCACTGGCCTGTCGGCCATCATCGCGGGGCTTCTGGCAAAGGGTCCAGGCAACCAGGAGTAATACGCAGCGACAAGGGACGGCAATCCGTGGCGATCCGGGCCACACGTGCCTCGAGCAACATAAAGTTGGGGCTATGAGCCAAACACCCAGCAGCGGCAGGAACAAGGTCACGGGTTTCCTGTCCAAACTCACGGCCAAGAACTGGATCGCCATTGCCGGCGCCATCCTGGCAGTGGTCTTCATCGTGCAGAACAGACAGCATGTCCGCGTCGAGCTCTTCTTCCTGAGCCTGAACGCGCCACTGTGGATTGCACTCGGCGTGGTCATGCTGACCGGCTGGCTCGTCGGGCGTTTCTCGATCAGGAAACGCTAGACCGAATCCGGGGGATCCGGTTCCGGGTCAGAACGAGTTGCCCATGACCTGGGCCAACAGCTCCGGGTCGCCGTAGTTGTAGACGGCCCAGGTCAGTCCGCCGATGAGCGCCGTGGAAACCACCGCCCAGGCCGCCGAGAGCCTCACCATCAGGCGGATGTCCCTGCGGCTGACCGGCAAGCGGTCCGCCGAGTAGTCGCCGGCAACCTTCCCCAAGCGCTCGGCCGGGGTGACGGCCGCGATCGCGTTGAGGTTCACCAGGAAGTTCGAGGCCGTGTCGTTGGTGCCGTCGGCCAGCAGGGCGCGGGTCAGGTTGTGCTTGCGGTCCACCGTCATCTTCACGATGCGGTCGCCGTGGCGGGCCAGCAGGATGTCCTCGCCCAGTGGCATCGATCGTTGCGCCAGCCGCATGGCAGTCCCCTTCAAGGTCGTTGTGTCGCGGGGAGGCAACACCCGCGCGGTTCATCGGTTCTCTCACTTTCGAGGGTACTGGCCGAGGGCGCGGCAACCCCCGAATGCCGGGGGAACGGTTGGCAAACTCACAAGGGTGTGTGGCCCACGACGCCGTGTCCGCACGACCCCGTGGGCACCGGTCTCAGCGCGTGGAGAAGTGCACGATGACGCCAATCATCCACACCGAGGAGGCCAGCGCCGCACATCCGAATTCCACCAGGATTCCCACACCCATGGCCTTCAGCGCGGATCCCGAGGCCCGCAGCGCCTCGGACAGGTCCTTGCGGCGCACGAACTCGCCGGCGAGCAACCCGATGCCGAAGCCAAGGAACAGCCCGAGAACCGGGATGACGAACATGCCGACGATGCCCAGGACGATTGCCAGGACGATGGACCCGCGCGGGATCATCTGCTGCTTGAGGTTCCGGCCAGTGAGGACCGTCGAGGCGCTCCAGCCGACCAGCGCGATGGCCATCCCGATTCCCGCGGCCCACCACGAGGCGGCGCTGCCGATGGTCCACCCCCAGGCCAGAAGCGTGCCAATGGTCAGCAGGCTTCCGGGCAGCACCGGGATGATGGTTCCCAGTGCCGCAACGGCCAAGAGGATTCCGGCAATGACTGTTGCAACGATTTGTATGTCCACCCTCCAAGTCTGTCAGCCCCGCACCCGCGTGCCGTGCGCCGGCACCGCACAGCACCAGGCCGCAGCGGTTCCCGACCCGACTTCGGGTGCCGGGAATCCAGCCAGCCGTTCCGGGCCGACACGCGCGGCGCCCCATTCTTCCAAGTTGTTTACACCGGTCGGCGCCATTCACACCCGGGCCCTAAGTGAAGGGCCCCACGCTCATCCACAACGCCGTCCAAACAGCGGATGGTTTGTTAATAATCGCTCTTGATATGGACTTTTCTGAAAAAATCTTGCTTGTGGATTGCTAGGCTTTCCACATCATCGCACCCACGACAAGGGGGCCCGGCGCGGAGTTTCCACGAGTTCCCTTGTCGCAGCGGGCAATCATTTACAGGGGGGCCTCTCTCAAGTATGTCGAAATACTCGATTTTCTCAGGTGCGTCCGGGAACCCGGCAGGTCGCCGGTTCCTGAAGGCGGGGCTGGCGCTGGGCCTTTGCGCCGGCGTCGCCCTCGCGCCGATCGCAGCGGCGCCGGCACACGCCGCGACACCGGCAGCCGCCGGCACCGCATCGCCCTCCGCCCACGGCACATTCACACCGGCAGCTCCGCCTGCCGCCAAGAATTCCGTAGTCACCGTCAGGACCACGGCGAACGTCCACCTGCGCATGGGCGCGTCGACCAAGAAGAAGTCGCTGAAGGTCATCCCGGCCAGGACCACGCTGAAGTCCACCGGGCAGGCAAGCAACGGCTGGTACAAGGTGAGCTACAAGGGCGCCTCGGGATACATCTCCAACGCCCACGCCACCCAGGCTGTCGCGAAGAAGAAGGCGGCGAAGGCCTCCGGAGGGCGGCCCGTCGAGACCGGCAACTACAGCACCAACCGCGCGGGACTGACCGACAGGTACTGGACCAAGCACAAGGCAACCGCCCTCTACCGCAGCGTCGGCGGCTCGGTGCGCATCAAGGACATCCCCCGCAATTCGGTGGTGTACCGCGACCTGAAACTGGAAAAGAAGGGCGGGCAGCGCGCCGGCTGGTTCTTCGTCCGCACCCAAGGTTCTTCCGGCTGGGTCAAGTCCTCGGGCCTGAAGCGCAGCTCGAGCGCCCCGACCGGCAATCCCGGGAAGTACAGCTACGCGGACGTCAAGCGCATGGCCAACGGCAAGATCGACCAGCGCGCGCTGTCCACCGTCCCGTGGGACCCCGAAAAGACCCTGTTGGCCGCACCTGCGGCAGCGTCGCTGACCAGGATGAACACCGCGTTCAAGAAGAAGTTCGGCAAGAACCTCACCATCGACCTGTCTTATCGCACCCGCTCGACCCAGGACTACTACTGGCAGGAACTCGGACCCTACGTCGCCGCGCGCCCGGGCACCTCGAACCACGGCTGGGGCACCGCCGTGGACTTCCCGGAAACCTACGACTACTCGTTCCGCGGCAAGTACTACAAGTGGCTCAAGAAGAATTCGAGCAAGTACGGCTGGATCCACCGCAAGAACCTCGAGGAGGGCAGCCCGTACGCCGAGGCCTGGCACTTCGAGTACTACGGCTGATCACCGGCGCGTCCCGGCCACCCCGCCGGGACGCGTCAGTCGTCGATGATGCACCAGCTGCCGACGCGCTCGTAGGAGCTGTCGTAGACATCCTCCTCCGCACCCTGCTCCATCGGGTAGTTCTTCAGGTTCCCGGCCCAGTACCGCAAGGCCCGGGCAATCTCGGCCTCGGGGTCCAGCTTGACCGCATCGGTGTTCATGTCGATCTCGAAAACAAATTTCATGTCCTGCCCGCCCCTCGGTTGGGTGATGCCCGGCGGCGCCACGTCCTGTTTCCTTATCCTAGGCACCGGCAACCCGCTATGCCATGATTCCGCTACATGGGTCCCCAAGGATTCGAGGGAAACAACCTCTCGAAAAATTGTTGAACAATCTGTGAAATTGGTGCATCCTTTAAGGAACCACATCACGAGACGGGGGTCACACATGCCATACATCGACCTTAATTCCGACGTCGGGGAATCCTTCGGCAACTGGACCATGGGCGACGACGCCGCAATCTTCACATCCGTCTCCTCGGCAAACGTTGCCTGCGGATTCCACGCGGGCGACCCCAGCGTCATCGCGCAGACCTGCCGCGACGCCGTCGCCGCCTCGGTGACCATCGGTGCCCACGTCGGATACCGGGACCTTGCAGGCTTCGGGCGCCGCTTCCTCGACTGCTCCCCCACCGAACTCGCCGACGACGTGCTCTACCAGCTCGGTGCACTCGAGGCGCTGACCCGCGCCGCGGGCACCACCATCAAGTACGTCAAGCCGCACGGCGCCCTGTACAACACCATCGTGCACCACGAGGCCCACGCCCAGGCCGTCGTCGACGCCATCCGCGCATTCGGTTCCGACCTCCCGGTGCTGCTGCTTCCGGGCTCCGTCGCACTGGCCAAGGCCGAGGCCGCCGGCCTGCGCCCGGTGGCAGAGGCCTTCGCGGACCGCAACTACACCCCCGAGGGCACGCTGGTCTCCCGCCGCGAGGCCAACGCCGTGCTCCACGACCCGGCACAGGTCACGGCAAACATGATCCGCCTGGCCACCGAGGGCACCATCGTCACCGTCGACGGCACCGTCATCCCGATGAACGCCGAGAGCATCTGCGTGCACGGCGACACCGCCGGGGCCGTGGCCATGGCCGCCGCGGTGCGCACCGGCCTGGAAAACGCCGGCGTCACCATCAAGAGCTTCGCATGAGCATCCTCTCCACCCGTTTCGCCGGCACCCGCGGGGTGCTCGTCGAGCTCTCGGACCTCGACTCCGTGCTGGCACTCGGCGCACTGCTGGAGGCCGACCCGCTGCCCGGCCAGGTCGACGTGCTGGCCGCCGCCGGAACCCTGTTCATCAAGACCGACGGCTGGGCCAGCGCCCGCCGGATCTCCGACGCCGTCCTGGCCATGGAGCTGGGCTCGGCCCCGGCGGACGCCGGCTCCCTGGTCCAGGTCCCGGTGCACTACGACGGCGAGGACCTCGCCGAGGTCGCGCGGCTGACCGGCCTGAGCCTCGAGGGAGTCGTCAACGCACACACGCAGCAGACCTGGCGCGCGGCCTTCGGCGGCTTCGCCCCGGGCTTCGCCTACCTGCTGGGCGAGAACCGGGTGCTGAACGTGCCGCGCCGCGACACCCCGCGCACCGTGGTCCCCGCCGGCGCCGTCGCGCTGGCCGGGGACTACTCGGCCGTCTACCCGCGCCAGTCCCCCGGCGGCTGGCAGCTGATCGGCCACACCGACGCGGTGCTCTGGGACCTGGACCGCGAGAACCCGGCGCTGATCCGCCCGCAGGACCGCGTCCGCTTCATCCCCTCGCGTACTTCCCTGCGGCTGGCTGCGGCCCCCGCCGTGGCCGCGCCGGCCACCGCCACCGCCCAGGGCGCGCTGCACGTCGTTGACCCCGGGCTGCAGTCCCTCGTCCAGGACCTCGGGCGCCCCGGCTACGGCAACCTCGGCGTCTCCGCCGCGGGTTCCGCGGACACCGGCTCCGCGGCCCAGGCCAACCGCCTGGTCGGCAATGCCGGGTCTGCGGCGCTCATCGAAAACCTCGTGGCCACCCTGACCCTGCGCGCCGAGGGCGACCAGGTGCTGGCTGTCTCCGGCGCCGAGGCGGAGATCGTGGTCGTGCCGGTGGAGGACGACGACTTCCACGAGGAACGCACGATCCCCATGGACACCCCCTTCGCCCTGCTGCACGGCGAGACGCTCACGCTGACCCCGCGCGGGCGGGGCCTGCGCAGCTACGTGGCGGTGCGCGGCGGCATCGACGTGCCCCCGGTGCTGGGCTCGCGCTCCACCGACTCGATGTCCGGCATCGGCCCGGCCCCGCTCACCCGAGGCTCGGTGCTGCCGGTGGGCGTCGTCCACGGCGCCCACGTGGTCGGCAACCCGGAGCCCTCCACGCTTCCGGTGCCCGACGCCGAGGGCGTGTACACGCTGCGCATCAGCGCCGGGCCGCGCGCGGACTGGTTCGGGGAGGCGGGGCTTGCCCGGCTCACCGGGCAGCTCTGGAAGGTCTCGGCCGAATCCAACCGCGTCGGCGTCCGGCTGGCCCTGGGCGAGGGCGCCGAGGCCCTGGAACGGGTCCGCACCGGCGAACTGGCCAGCGAGGGCGTCGCCCTGGGCTCGCTGCAGGTCCCCCCGTCGGGCCTGCCCGTGCTCTTCCTCGCCGACCACCCCGTCACCGGCGGCTACCCGGTCATCGCCGGGGTCGTCGCGGAAGACCTCGGGGCCGCGGCGCAGCTCCCGCCCGGGGCCGCCATCCGCTTCGTCTTGATCGACCCGAACGCACCGCACGCAGCCCGGCCCGCCGGCTCCGGCACCAACTAAGGAATCCCCCGCATGAAGAAAGTCCTGATCGCCAACCGCGGCGAAATCGCCGTCCGCATCGCCCGGGCCTGCGCCGACGCATCCCTGGTGTCCGTGGCCGTGTACTCGGACCCCGACGCCGATGCGCTGCACGTGCGCCGCGCCGACGAGGCCTACGCGCTGAACGGCGCCACCGGCGCCGAAACCTACCTGGACATCGCCAAGATCCTGGAGGCGGCGGCCCGATCCGGCGCCGACGCCGTGCACCCGGGCTACGGCTTCCTGGCCGAGAACGCCGACTTCGCCCAGGCCGTCCTGGACGCCGGGCTGACCTGGATCGGCCCCTCCCCCGCGGCGATCCGCGCGCTGGGCAACAAGGTCACGGCCCGCGAGATCGCGGTGCGTGCCAACGCCCCGCTGGTCCCGGGCACCGACGGCCCCGTCGCCTCCGGCGCCGAGGTCCGCGCCTTCGCCGAGGAATTCGGCATGCCGGTGGCCATCAAGGCGGCCTTCGGCGGCGGCGGGCGCGGCATCAAGATCGTGCGCCGCTTCGAGGACATCGACGACGCCTTCGATTCCGCGGTGCGCGAGGCCACGGTGGCCTTCGGCCGCGGCGAATGCTACGTCGAGCGTTTCCTGGAGAGGCCCCGCCATGTCGAGGCCCAGGTGCTTGCCGACACGCTGGGCAACATCGTGGTGGTCGGCACCCGCGACTGCTCGCTGCAGCGCCGCCACCAGAAGCTCGTGGAGGAGGCCCCCGCGCCGTTCCTCACCGAGGCGCAACGCGAATCCATCCACTCCTCGGCCAAGGCCATCTGCCGCGAGGCCGGCTACCACGGCGCCGGAACCGTCGAGTACCTGGTGGCCCCGGACGGGCTGATCTCCTTCCTGGAGGTCAACACCCGCCTGCAGGTCGAGCACCCGATCACCGAGGAAACCACCGGCGTGGACCTCGTCGCCGAGCAGTTCCGCATCGCCGCCGGCCAGGCCATCTCGCTCACCGAGGACCCGGCCCCGCGCGGGCACTCCTTCGAGTTCCGCATCAATGCCGAGGACCCGGCACGCGGCTTCCTGCCGGGCCCGGGCCGCATCACCGCCCTGGAAATCCCCACCGGCTCGGGCATCCGCGTCGACTCGGGCGTGCGCGCCGGCTCGACGGTGCCCCCGTACTACGACTCGCTGATGGCCAAGCTGGTGGTCACCGGTGCCACCCGCGCCCAGGCGCTGCGCCGCGCCAAGGTCGCACTCGACGAGATGTCCATCTCCGGCGTGCCCTCCGTGCTGCCCTTCCACCGTGCCGTGGTGCGCAACGCGGAGTTCGCGAACAACGAGCGCTACGGCGTGTACACCACCTGGATCGAGGCCGAGTTCGCCGAGGACCTTGCCGCAAGCCCGGAGATCGCCGCGGCTGAGCCGGGGTCGGCGCGCGAGACCCTGACCATCGAGGTCGACGGCAAGGCCATGAACATCGGCCTTCCCGCCTCGCTCGTGGAATCCATCCGCCACGGCGGCACCGGGATTGCCGCCGAGCTGGCTGCCGAGAACGTGGCCGCGGCGGCCGACGAGTCGACGCTTGCCGCCCCGATGAACGGCAACCTCGTCAAGTGGGCGGTCGAGGACGGCGCCACCGTCGCCGAGGGCGACACCGTGGCGGTGCTCGAGGCCATGAAGATGGAATCGGCGATCGCCGCGCACCGCGCCGGCACCTTCGCCCGCGGCGCCCAGGAACCGGGGGCCGCCATAACCCGCGGCGAAGCACTCGGGAGCATCGCTTAACGCAGCGCGGCCCCGCGGCGGGTATCAACTAGATTGGGAAGATGCAGGTGAATTCCGTACTTTCGTCGTTGCCCCTGGCCGAGGGTTCCACCCACGCGCACACCGGCGAGTGGGTGGCCGCGGTGCTGCGCGCGCGCATCGCCGAGGGGCAGCTGCTGCCCGGCGCCAAGCTCTCCGAGCAGGCGCTCTCCGCGGCCCTGGGCGTTTCGCGCAACACCCTGCGCGAGGCCTTCGCGGTGCTTGACCATGAGCTGGTCATCACCCGCATCCCGAACCGCGGGGTCTTCGTCGCCTCCCCGGGCCCGGAGGGCGTGCGGGAAATCTACGGGGTGCGGCGCTCGATCGAACCCGCGGCGGTGCTGTGGGGCCCGGAGCTGGACACCGACGCGCTGTCCGCGATCATCATCGACGCCCGGGCGGCGCTTGCCGCCGGGGACATCGCCCAGATGGCGGATGCCAACCAGTGCTTCCACGAGCAGCTGGTGCGGGCCACCGGCAGCGAACGGCTGCAGGAACTCATGACCCGGGTGCTGGCGCAGATGCGCCTGGTCTTCCACGCCATGAGCGACGCCCCGGACTTCCACTCGCACTACGTGGAGCTCAACGCCTCGCTGGTGGAGTTGCTGGTCGACGGGAAGCGGGCCGAGGCCGCCGACGCGCTGCGCGGCTACCTGGACCGGGCCGAGGCCGAACTGCTCGAGCACCTGGGCGAGGGCAGCTAGCGGCCCCGCTACATGTTCATCGTGACGTCTGCGTCCTTGCGGAGCTTTCCCACGTAGGTCTTGACCGCTGCGGCTTCCTTCTGCAGTTCCAGCTGCCCGGAAAGCTCGTCCTTGACCTGGTCGAACTTCGGGATTTCCGTGTTGGCGGGTGTGCCCTTGGCCTTCTGCCGCTGCAGGAAGACGTCGTACGCCGCCTTGAGTTCGGCCTCGGTGGGCGTGAAGTCCCCCAGCTCGTTGGCGATCAGGCGTTCGACCTCCAGCTGCGTGCGCAGCTGGGCGCGGACCGATTCCTCGTCGACGCCCTGGGCTTCCATGGACTTCAGGAACTCGTCGCTGTCCATGTTGTTGCCCTTGGCGACGTCCGCCAGGGCCCGCTCCTGGTCCTTCTGCGTGGCAAAGATCTTCTTCCGTGCCGCCTCCTGGATCAGCAGCTCGGTGCTCACCAGGCCCTCGGCCGTCTGCTTGCGCAACTGCGCCTGGTCCAGCTCCTGGCCAGACATCTGCGCCTGCAGCACCACCTGCTGGAACTGGCCCTCGTAGATGCGGATGAAGTCGGCCTTCGGGATCTTTTCGCCGTTCACCGTGGCCACCACGTCGGGAACACCCGACAGGTCGGGCGTTGGGGCATCTGCCTCGGCGCCGGGTGAAGCCGGTGCCGAGGCACTGGCAGACGGGCCGGCTTCCGGCTCGGCCGAAGCACTGCACGCAGTCACAAACGACAACGAGGCAACCAGGACCAGGGCGGCCGCCAACTTCTTCTTCACGCTTCACTCCAGGTGTTAGACAACCCTTGGAACACTAACAGGTGCAGCTGGCACCGGGCTGGATCCGGATGCACGAAGTGGACCCGGTGCAGGGAGGGGAAACACAACATGTTCCTCACGATGCCCCTGCCGCATGGAAACTTTCCTCCCGGTGGCCGAGGATGAAGCCCATGGACCGCCACCCGGCTTCGGCCCGCACCGGAAAACGCCTGATCCGCATGGCATCCGCGGTGGTGCTGGCCTGCGCCCTCGGCGTGCTGGCCACCGGGTGCCAGCCGCCGTTCTCCGGGGCACCCCCGTGCAGGCCTCCGGCGTACGTCGTTGATCCCGCAAGGCTGCAGGCGGGCGAACCGCTCACCGTGTCGGCGCCGGACGCCACCTGCGATCCGCGCTACGGCGAGCGCGCCCGCATCCGGATCGAACTGCTGGACGCACGGAACGAGGTGCTTCTCACCGAGCTGGCTCCCATGGGCGATGCCGGGGCCTTCGAACACACCCTGCTCATTCCGGCCGGCACGAAGCCCGGGAGCTACGGCATCTCCGCCACGCCCCACGACCTCGACTGGTGCGACGACACCGGCCGCAACAACCGTGTGGGAGACCCGGGTCCCGGCCGGCGCGGCCCGGCCGTCGTGCGCGTTGCCTGCGCTACCCCGTACGTGGCGATCGAGGTCGTCGAATAGCGCGCTGACAGCCGCTTGTTCCGGGCCCGGCGTCAGCGCGGCGTAGGGCTTTGGGTCCGGGGCGTAAGGATTTCGTGAGGATCGGGTTCGCGGCACGCCGGCGGGTATCTGATGGGACTGTCACCACCGAATCCCTCCGGAAGGCCGTCGCCCATCATGCCCGACATCCTGTACCTGTTCACCACCCTCGCGCTGTTCGGCGCGCTGGGCCTCGTCGTGAGGGCGGTGGAGAAACCTTGATCGTTTTCGAGCTCGTCGCCGCCGCACTCGGCATCGCCGGCGTCGTCTACCTGTTGGTTGCCCTGTTGAAGCCGGAGCGCTTCTGATGTGGTTCACCATCGCCCAGGCCGCAGCCCTGGCACTTGTCCTCGCGGTTCTCTACCGCCCGCTGGGCGACTACATGGCCCATGTTTACACCTCGACGAAGGACACGAAGGTCGAACGCGGCCTCTACCGCGTGATGGGCGTGAACCCCGCCGCCGCGCAAACCTGGCAGGCCTACGCCCGCTCGGTCCTGGCCTTCTCGCTCATCGGCGTTCTCCTGCTCTACGCGCTGCAGCGGCTGCAGGCCTGGCTGCCGCTGGCCCTCGGGCTGCCTGCGGTCCCGGAGGGAATCGCTTTCAACACTGCCGCGTCGTTCGTGACGAACACGAACTGGCAGTCCTACTCCGGCGAATCGACAATGGGCTACCTGGTGCAGGCCGCCGGCCTGGGCGTACAGAACTTCGCCTCCGCCGCGGTGGGCCTGGCCGTCGCCGTCGCCCTCGTCCGCGGCCTTGCCGCACGCCGCGCCTCCACCCTGGGCAACTTCTGGGTTGATCTGGTCCGGGGGATCGTACGGCTGTTGCTGCCCCTGGCCGCAGTCTCGGCGCTCCTGCTGCTGGCGGGCGGGGTCATCCAGAACCTCAACGGGTTCACCGACGTGGCAACGCTCAACGGCTCGGTGCAGTCCGTCCCCGGCGGCCCCGTGGCCTCGCAGGAGGCCATCAAGCTGCTGGGAACCAACGGCGGCGGGTTCTTCAACGCCAACTCCGCCCACCCCTTCGAGAACCCCTCCCCGTTGACCAACCTGTTCCAGTGCGTCCTGATGCTGGCCATCCCCTTCGCGCTGACCCGGACCTTCGGCACCATGGTGGGTCACCGGAAGCAGGGCTACGCGATCCTTGCCGTCATGGCCGGGCTGTTCCTGATCTCGCTCACGGCGTTGACGCTGCTCGAGTACGCGGGGGCCGGAACCGGCCCGCAGGCCGCGGGAGCCGCACTCGAGGGCAAGGAACAGCGCTTCGGCGTCGGCGGGTCCACGCTCTTCGGCACCACCAGCACGCTGACCTCCACCGGGGCGGTGAACTCCATGCACGATTCCTTCACCGCACTGGGCGGGATGCTGCCGCTGCTGAACATGATGCTCGGCGAGGTGGCGCCCGGTGGCGTCGGATCGGGCCTCTACGGCATGCTGGTCCTGGCGATCGTCACGGTGTTCATCGCCGGCCTCCTGGTGGGCCGCACCCCCGAGTACCTGGGCAAGAAGATCGGCGCGCGGGAGATCAAGCTCGCCTCGCTCTACCTGCTCACGGTGCCCACGCTGATCCTCTCCTTCACCGCCATCGGCTTCGCCATCCCGGGGGTCCGTGCCGAGATGGAGTCGGTCTCCATCCTGAACCCCGGCCCGCACGGCTTCACCGAGGTGCTTTACGCCTTCACCTCCGCGGCGAACAACAACGGCTCCGCCTTCGCCGGGCTCACAGCCAACACCCCGTGGCTGAACACGACCCTGGGCATCGCCATGCTGCTCGGCCGCTTCCTGCCCATCCTCTGGGTGCTTGCCCTGGCCGGCGCCCTGGCGGCCCAGGACCGCCTCCCGGTCACCGCCGGAACCCTTCCCACGCACAGGCCGCAGTTCTCGGTCCTGCTGGGCAGCATCACCCTCGTCGTCACGGCGTTGACGTTCTTCCCGGTCCTTGTTCTGGGCCCCCTAGCCGAAGGATTGCTCTAACTTCCCATGTCAACTCTCACCAAGCCCCCGACAGAACCGCCGGTCGAAATCCACGACCATCCGCACACCCCGCACTCCAATGCGCTGAGCCTCGCCCAGGTCCGCGCCGCCCTCCCGGGCGCCTTCAGGAAGCTGGATCCGCGGCAGATGTGGCGCTCGCCGGTGATGTTCATCGTGCTCATCGGCGCGATGCTCACCACCGCGCTGGCCATTGCCGAGCCCTTCCTGCCCCCGTCCGCGGGAAGCGCCGGCATCCCCGCCGGCTTCACCGCCTCCGTGGCCTTGTGGCTGTGGCTCACGGTGCTCTTCGCCAACCTGGCCGAGGCAGTGGCCGAGGGCCGCGGCAAGGCCCAGGCTGCGTCGCTGCGCGCCTCGCGCACCTCCACCATGGCGGCGCGCCTCGAGGGCTACGACGCGGCGGCGGACCCCTCCGGCACCAACCAGCCGACCACGCTGGTTCCCTCCACCGACCTGCGCATCGGCGACCACGTTCGGGTCGTCGCCGGCGAGCTGGTGCCCGGTGACGGGGAAGTCGTGCACGGCATCGCCGCCGTCGACGAGTCGGCAATCACCGGCGAATCGGCCCCCGTCATCCGCGAATCCGGCGGCGACCGCTCGGCCGTGACCGGCGGCACCCGGCTGCTCTCCGATGCGGTGGTCGTGCGGATCACCACGGCCGTGGGAGATTCGCTGGTGGACAGGATGATCCGGCTTGTCGAAGGCGCCTCGCGCCAAAAGACCCCCAACGAGGTGGCGCTGAACATCCTGCTGGCCACGCTCTCGATCATCTTCCTGGTGGTGGTCCTCGCGCTGAACCCGATGGCCGCCTACTCCAACGCCCAGGTGGGCCTGCCGGTGCTCGTGGCCCTGCTGGTCTGCCTGATCCCCACCACCATCGGCGCGCTGCTCTCGGCGATCGGCATCGCCGGCATGGACCGGCTCATCCAGCACAACGTGCTGGCCCTCTCCGGGCGAGCGGTGGAGGCCGCGGGCGACGTGACGACGCTGCTGCTGGACAAGACCGGCACCATCACGTACGGCAACCGGCAGGCCGCCGAGTTCCACCCGCTAACCGGCCGCACCGAGCAGGATCTGGCGCGTGCGGCGTCCGACGCCTCGGGGGCCGACGCAACACCCGAGGGCAAGTCGATCCTCGCGCTCGCCGCGGCCCTGGGTGTGGCCGGCGAACAACGGCCCGACGGCGTGCCCGTCGAGTTCACCGCACAGACGCGCATGAGCGGCATCGACTTTGCCGACGGGCATTCGCTGCGCAAGGGAGCCGGTTCCGCGGTGCTTGCGTGGGTGGCCGAGGTCGCACCGCTGGATGCCGCACGGCGGCAGGAGCTCGACGCTGTCGTCGGGAAGATCTCGGACGCCGGCGGAACGCCGCTGGTTGTGGCAACCCGCACCGCTGACGCCGCCTCGGTGCTGGGCGTGGTCCATCTCAAGGATGTGGTCAAGGAGGGGCTCAAGGACCGCTTCGCGCAGCTGCGCGCCATGGGCATCCGCACCGTCATGGTCACCGGCGACAACCCGCGCACTGCCGCGGCGATCGCCGCCGAGGCGGGGCTCGACGACTACCTGGCCGAAGCCACCCCCGAGGACAAGATGGAGCTGATCAAGCGCGAGCAGGCCGGCGGCAACCTGGTGGCCATGACCGGCGACGGCACCAACGACGCCCCCGCGCTGGCACAGGCCGACGTGGGCATGGCCATGAACTCAGGCACCTCCGCGGCCAAGGAGGCGGGGAACATGGTGGACCTGGATTCGGACCCCACCAAGCTGATCGACGTGGTGGGGATCGGCAAGCAGCTGCTGATCACCCGCGGCGCGCTGACCACCTTCTCCATCGCCAACGACGTGGCGAAGTACTTCGCGATCATCCCGGCGATGTTCTCCGTGGCGTTCCCGGGCCTGTCGGTCCTGAACATCATGGGCCTTTCCAGCCCGGCCTCGGCGATCCTCTCCGCGGTGGTCTTCAACGCCGTGGTGATCGTGTTCCTGATCCCGCTGGCCCTGCGCGGGGTGAAGTACCGCCCGCGCTCGGCGGCCGCAACGCTGAACCGCAACCTGCTGGTCTACGGGGCCGGCGGGGTGCTCGTCCCGTTCATCGGCATCAAGCTGATCGACATGCTTGTCTCGCTGATACCGGGGTTCTGATGAACACCGTTGGCACCCCGTCCCCCGTCCCGCCCTTCGACAAGGAATGACCCACACCATGGCCACCGTACGATCCTGGCCCCGCACCCTCTGGGTGTCGGTGCGCACCATGCTCATCCTGACCCTCGCGCTCGGGGTGCTCTATCCCGCCGCCATCCTGGGAGCGGGCCAACTCGCCCTCCCCGCCCAGGCCAACGGCTCGATGCTCGGGGCACCCGGACATGCCGGCCCCGTGGGCTCGGCACTGCTCGGGCAGGCGTTCAACGACGCCTCCGGGGACCCCGACCCGGCTTTCTTCCAGCCGCGCCCCTCGTCCGCGGGCGACGGCTACGACGGTGCCGCGTCCTCCGGCTCCAACCTGGGCCCGGAGAACCCGAAGCTCGCCACGGCCATCGCGGAGCGCAAGGCCGCCTACCTTGCAGCGAACCCCGGAACCGCCGTGGTTCCGGCCGACGCGCTGACCGCCTCCGCGTCGGGGCTCGACCCGGACATCTCCGTAGCCAACGCCCTGGCCCAGGCGCCCCGCGTGGCCGGGGCGCGTTCCCTGGACCCGGCCTCGGTGGAGGCGCTGGTCCGCGGGCAGGCAGCGGGCCGGGACCTCGGGTTCCTCGGCGAACCCCGGGTAAACGTGTTGAAACTGAACATTGCCCTGGCCGGGCTGGAGAATTAACGCATGACACGCGGAACGCTGCGGGTATTGCTGGGTGCCGCCCCCGGCGTCGGCAAGACCTACGCCATGCTCCAGGAGGGACACCAGCTGGCGGCCGAGGGCCGCGACGTGGTCCTGGCGCTGGTGGAAACCCACGGCCGGGAACCCACCGCCGCCCTGGTGGAGGGCCTGGAACTTGTGCCGCGCCGGGTGGTCACCCACCGCGGGGTGCAGCTGGGCGACATGGACCTGGCCGCGGTGCTGGCCCGGGCGCCGGAGATCGCCCTGGTGGACGAGCTGGCGCACACCAACGTGGGCACCGGCGGCAACGAGAAACGCTGGCAGGACGTGCACGAGCTGCTCGAGGCAGGGATCGACGTGGTCTCCACGGTGAACGTGCAGCACATCGAGTCGCTCGCCGACGTGGTCCGCGAGATCACCGGGGCCGCCCAGCGCGAGACAATCCCCGATGCCGTGCTGCGCGCCGCCGACGCCATCGAACTGGTGGACCTGACCCCCCAGGGCCTGCGCGCCCGGCTGGGCGAGGGCCTGGTCTACCCGCCCGGGCGCATCGATGCGGCGCTGTCCAACTACTTCAGGCTGGGCAACCTGACGGCGCTGCGCGAGATAGCGTTGCTCTGGCTGGCCGACGAGGTCGACTCGGCACTGGAGAAGTACAGGGCCGAGCACGGGATCTCCACGCGCTGGGACACCCGCGAACGCGTCATGGTCGCGCTGACCGGCGGGCCGGAGGGAGAGACGCTGCTGCGCCGCGGGGCACGCATCGCCGCGCGGTCCAGCGGCGGGGAACTCTCCGCGGTGCACGTCAGCGCACCCGACGGGCTGCTTGCCGCGCACCCCGAGGTGCTGGCGGACCAGCGGCTGCTCGTCGAACGGCTCGGCGGCACCTACCACCAGGTGATCGGCGAGGACGTGCCGGCCGCGCTGGTGGAGTTCGCGAGGGCCTCCAACGCCACCCAGCTGGTCATCGGCGCCTCGCGCCGCTCCAAGCTGGCCACCGCACTGACGGGGCCCGGGATCGGGGCGGGCATCGTGCGGCTGAGCGGGGACATCGACGTTCACATGGTCAACCACGCGGCCGCCGCCACCGGGCACCGGCTGCCGCGCTCGCGCGGGGCGCTGACCCGGGGACGGACGCTTGCCGGGTTCGTGCTGGCGCTGCTCGGCGGCCCGCTGCTGACCTGGTTCCTGAAGGGGTTCCCGGCCTCGGCGGACTCCATCACCGTTGACGTGCTCGCCTACCAGCTGCTGGTGGTCGTCGTGGCGCTGGTCGGCGGGATCTTCCCCGCGGTCTTCGCCGCGCTGCTCTCCGGGCTGACCCTCGACTACTTCTTCATCGCCCCGCTCTACACCGTCACCATCGCCGAGCCCACGCACCTGGTGGTGCTCATCCTCTACATCGTGATCGCCATCCTGGTTTCCGTGGTGGTGGACCAGGCCGCCCGGCGGCACCGCGCCGCCACCCGGTCCGCCGCGGAATCCGCGCTGCTGGCCACCGTCTCCGGGTCCGTGCTGCGCGGCGCCGACGCGCTGGAGGCACTGCTCGACCAAACCCGCGAGGCGTTCTCGCTGCGCGGCGTGCGACTCGTGGAGGGCACCGGCGAGGTCCACGGTTCCGGGGACCCGGGGCCGGGCCCGGCGGACACCGTGCTGCAGGTCGGCGGGAACGCGCGGCTCGAACTCCACGGGCGGGACCTTCCGGCCTCGGACCGGCGCGCACTGGCCGCGATAGTCTCCCAGCTGGAGGCGGTTCTGGATTTCCGGGCCGTTTCCGCCGCGGCCAGCGAACTGGCCCCGCTGGCGGAGGCGGACCGGGTCCGCAGCGCGCTGCTGCAGGCCCTCGGCCACGACCTGCGCCGACCACTCGCCGCGGCGACCACCGCGGTGACCTCGCTGCGTTCCACCGAAGTCGCCTACGGCGAGCAGGACCGGGCCGAACTGCTGGAGACGGCCGACGAATCCCTGCACCGGCTCTCGCTCCTGGTCACCGACCTGCTGGATGTCTCGCGCCTGCAGGCCGGAATGCTGGGCGTGAACATGGCGCTGGTCTCCGTCGAGGACGTGCTGCTGCCCGCGCTCGAGGAGGCCGGGCTGGGCCCCGCCGACCTCGAGGTGGACGTGCCGCAGGACTTGGACCCGCTGGCCGCGGACCCTGTCCTGGCCCAGCGCATCGTGGTGAACCTGCTGCTGAATGCGCAGCGCCACGGGGCCGGTACCCGGCGCCCCATCCTTGCCGCCAGCCAGTTCGCCGGCCGCACCGAGGTCCGGGTCATCGACTTCGGCCCGGGCATCCCCGCCGCGGAAAGGGAAGCGGTCTTCGTTCCGTTCCAGCGCCACGGGGACACCGACAACCTGACGGGGCTGGGCCTGGGACTCGCGCTCTCGCGCGGGTTCGCCGAGGGCATGGGCGGGTCGCTGGCCGTGGAGGACACCCCCGGCGGAGGATTGACCATGGTGCTGTCGCTGCCGGCTGCACGCGAACCCGAGGACCCAGGACCCCACGCATGAAGATCTTGATCGCCGACGACGACCCGCAGATCCTGCGCGCCCTGCGCATCACGCTGGGCGCCTACGACCATGACGTGGTCCCCGCCGCGGACGGGGCGGCAGCGGTGCGGCTGGCCGTTGAGACCCACCCGGACCTGGTACTGCTGGACCTCGGAATGCCCAAGCTGGACGGCCTGGAGGTAATCTCCGCGCTGCGCGGCTGGTCCTCGGTCCCCATCCTGGTGATCTCCGGGCGCAGCGACTCCTCGGACAAGGTCGCGGCGCTGGATGCGGGGGCCGACGACTACGTCACCAAGCCGTTCTCCACCGAGGAGCTGCTGGCCCGCATCCGTGCGCTCTCCCGGCGCACCCCCGGCGCACCCGAGGTCCCGGCCATCCGCTTCGGGGACGTTACGGTGGACCTGGCCGCCAAGCAGGTCACCCGGGGACACCCCGGGAAACCCGTCCGGCTGACGCCCACCGAGTGGCGCGTGCTGGAGGTGCTGCTGAACAACCCGGGCCGCCTTGTCACCCAGCAGACCCTGCTGACCGAGGTTTGGGGTCCCCACCTGCTCAAGGAGACAGGGTACCTGCGCCTCTACCTGGGGCAGCTGCGCAAGAAGCTGGAGCCGGCCCCGGCCGAGCCCCGCTACCTGCTCACGGAGCCCGGCATGGGCTACAGGTTCGTCCCGGACCCGGCCGGCGAACCGGGCGCCGGAGCCTGAAAGACCCGTTCCAGTGCGTGCGGCAGGTGCCTGCGCGAGTTCACGGCGACGGCGGCCAGCGACGCGGCACACAGCAGGAGCATTCCCGCAAGGATCCAGGCGGCGCCGACCCACTGGGCCAGGAAGGCCACGATGGTCGGGGCCAGGAATCCGGCGTAGGCCAGCATGTAGAAGAAGCCGGTGAGGGCACCGAGCTCGCCCGGCTCGGCCGCACGCTGGATTTCCAGCAAGCCCCCGACCATGAGCAGGCCGTTTCCGCAGCCAAGGACCGCCGAGGCCACCAGGCCCAGCGCCGGGGCAGCCGCGAGGACGGCGAGCAGCACCAGGGCCAGCCCCAGCAGCACCACAACGAGGCCCGTCAGCAGGGACCGGGCGTTGCGGACGGTATCGACGCGGCGGGCCAGCGGCTGGATCAGCACACTGCAGCCCAGGGTGATCGCAACGGCCGCCGTCGCGTAGGCAAGGCGCCCCTCCCCCAGGCCGGGAACCACCGCCGGGACGACGGCGAATCCCGTGGTTCCGGCCGCGAACACCCAGGGCGCCGCCGGGGCAACCACCAGCCGGAACCGCTTGCGTCCCTCGCCATGGTGGGCTCCACGCGCGGCGGGCGTGGCCTGCGGCCGGTTCCCGGCCCGGGTTTCCGGCATGCGTGAGAGGACCACCAGCAGCGGAACGCAGAGCAGGATGTGCACGGCGTAGGGCAGGATCTCCGGGGCCGGGGCCCACGCGGCAAGCAGGCCGCCGGCCACGGGGCCCAGCCAGAATCCTGCCGCCGTCATCAGCGAAGCCCGCCGTGCCCCCGCTCCCGGGGCGGAGGCTAGGTCCCAGGGGGCCTGGGACAGCTCCTTGACCCAGCTGGTGGCTGCCGCCATGGCCAGGCCCGTGGCGGTTCCGGCCATGAGCCGGCCGATGAACAGCGGGGCCGCCCCGAAGACCGCGCCCATCATGGCAACGCTCGCGAGCATCGAGAGCACCACGGCGGCCATTGTCACGCGCTTGCGCCCGGTCCTGTCCGAATAGCGGCCGCCCACCAGCAACGCCGGGACAAGGCCCGCCACATAGATGCCAAGCATCGAGGTGACAAGCACCTCGGAGAAGCCGTGCTGCTGCCGGTAGTGGACAAGCAGCGACACGAATTGGTTGGCACCCCAGCCGACCATGGTCAGGGACAGCGCTGCGGGGAACCAGGTTCTTGCGGGGCGGGACACGACGGCGGGGACTCGGCTTTCACTGCGGCGGGACGCGGCGGGTGCCGCGCATGGACATCTCGGGCCAGTGTTTCATGCCGGGACGGTCCCCGCCGGGTTGATGACGGCGGGTATCCTTGGAGCCGATATCCACGTCCAAGCCAAGGATCCGACGCATGAACACCACCCCCGACCACGACCCCGTCTTCCTGGATTGCGACACCGGGATCGACGATGCCCTGGCCCTGGCCTACCTGCTCGGATCCGGGGCGAACCTGGTGGGCATCGGCTCGGTCAGCGGCAACACCGATGCGCTGCAGGGCGCACGCAACACCCGGAACCTGCTGGCCCTGGCCAGCCACGGGCACATCCCGGTGGCCGTGGGATGCCACGACCCGCTGGCCCGCCCGTACGGCGGCGGCGCACCCCACGTGCACGGGCACAACGGGATCGGCGAGGTCCAGCTGCCCGACGCGGGCCCTGAGCTTGCCGCCGAATCCGCCCCCGAGATGCTGGTCCGCCTGGCCCGGGCCAACCCCGGCCGGCTGCGCGTCATTGCGATAGGCCCGCTGACCAACCTCGCCGCGGCGCTGCGCCTTGACCCGGAACTGCCGGGGATGGTCCGCGAGCTGACCATCATGGGCGGCGCGGCCCTGGCCCCGGGCAACATCACCCCGGCCGCGGAGGCGAACATCCACAACGACCCGGAAGCGGCGGCGGAGGTCTTCGCCGCGGACTGGGAGATCGTCCTGGTGCCGCTGGACGTGACGATGGAGCACGTGCTCGAGGAAGCGGACCTGGAGCGCCTCGCCGCCTCCGGGTCCCCCGCGGTGCGCGCCGTCGGGGACATGCTCGGCTACTACTTCGACTTCTACCGCAGCGTGTTCGGCCGCCGCTGCTCGGTCATGCACGACCCGCTGGCCGCTGCCCTCGCGATCGGCAGGGTGCAGGCGACAAGCGCACCGTACGCGCGCGTGGTGGTGGACGACACCGACGGGCCCGGGCGCGGGCAAACCATTTGCGACCTGCGCGGACTCTACAAGGGCCACCCCAAGCCGGAGGGCGCGCGCTGCCGCGTGGTGCTCCGGGCGCAGGAGGGCGCCGTCGAGGAGATCCTGCGTGGCACGCTGGCGTTGGCCACCGAACCGGAAGGAGCACGAGCGTGAAACTGCCCGTCGCCGAATTGCACATCCACCTGGAAGGGACGCTGGAGCCGGAGACCATCCTGGAGCTGGCGCGGCAGAACAACGTCGAGGTCCCCTGGGCGTCCCTGGAGGAGCTGCGGGCCCAATACGAGTTCAGCAACCTGCAGTCGTTCCTGGACCTGTTCTACGCGAACCTGGCGGTGCTGCGCACCCCCGCGGACTTCCGCGCCATCACCACCGCCTACCTGCAGCGCGCCCACGACTCCGGGGTGCGGCACGTCGAGCTCTTCTTCGACCCGCAGGCCCACCTGGAGCGCGGCCTGGGCCTGGGCGAGGTCATTTCCGGGATCCGTGCCGGCCTGGCGGACGGGCAGGAGCGCTGGGGCATCACGCACCGGCTCATCGCCTGCTTCTGGCGCCATGCGCCGGCCGACTCCGCCCTGGAGGTCCTGCGCGCCCTGGTGCTGGAGAACCACGCCATCGACGGCATCGGCCTTGACTCCTCCGAGCTCGGCTACCCGCCGGCGCTCTTCGAGGAGGTCTTCGCCTACGCCCGCGCCAACGGCCTGCACGTCGTGGCGCACGCCGGCGAGGAGGGCCCGTCGGACTACATCGTCCAGGCCCTGGACCTGCTGAAGGTGGAGCGCGTGGACCACGGGATCCGCTGCCTGGAGGATGCGGGCCTGGTGCAGCGCCTTGTCGAGGAGCGGATGCCGCTGACCGTCTGCCCGCTCTCGAACGTCCGCCTGCGCACCGTGGACACCATGGCCGACCACCCGCTGAGGCGCATGCTGGAACTGGGGCTGAAGGTTTCCATCCACTCGGACGACCCCGCCTACTTCGGCGGCTACCTGGATGCGAACCTCGACGCCGTCATCGGCGAGTTCGGCCTCACCCGCGGGGAGCAGGCGGTGCTGGCGCGGAACTCGATCGAGGCCACGTTCCTCGGGGCCCCGGAGAAGGCCTCGCTGCTGGCCGAGGTCGATGCCTGGCTGGCCTCGGAGGCCTAGGAACGGCGGTGCCCGCCCGGTCGAGCCGGGCGGGCACCGCCGCATCAAGGGTGGTTTCCGCCTGTCGCGGGACCCGTCGGGAAACGGCCTGGACTACGGCACCAGGTAGCTGCTGTCGCGGGCGTCGGTGATGAGCATGTGCCCGGGCGCGTGGCCTATCGCCAATGCCGGGCGGGACTCCATGACGGCCGCCTGCGGGGTGACCCCGCAGGCCCAGAAGACCGGGATGTGGCCCTCCGGGATCTCCACCGGGTCCCCGAAGTCGGGCGTGGAAAGGTCGGCGATGCCCAGCTCCCCCGGGTTGCCGATGTGCACCGGCGCCCCGTGGACCGCCGGGTAGCGGGAGGTGATGCGCACCGCGTCGGCCACCTGCGAGGCGGGGACCGGGCGCATCGAAACCACCATGGGCCCGGACATGGAGCCGGCCGACGCGCTGCGGATGTTCGTCCTGAACATGGGCACGTTCACGCCCTGGTCGATGTGGGCCACCGCGATCCCGCCCTCCATCAGCGCCGACTCGAAAGTGAACGAGCAGCCCACGATGAACGTGACAAGGTCATCGCGCCAGTACCCCGAAATGTCGGTGGGTTCGGCGACCTTCACGCCGTTCTCGTAGACCACGTAGCGCGGGACATCGGTGCGGATGTCCCCGCCGGCCAGCAGCTCCCCGCTGGTCTCCCCCGCGTCGAGCACGCCCAGGATCGGGCAGGACTTGGGGTTGCGCTGGGCAAAGAGCAGGACGTCGAACGCCTGGTCCCTCGGCACGATGATCAGGTTCGCCTGCGCGTAGCCCCGCGAGAACCCGGCGGTCGGAACCGCCAGCCCGTCGCGGAACAACGCCCGGGCCCGGGCCGGGGACAGTCCGGCGCGGTCCGCTACGGCGTTCGGGGTTTCGTGCGTCATCGGGGTGCCTTTCACGGTTCTGGTCGGGGCCGGGGGGATGCTAGGCCCAGAGCTTGGAGAGGCCCGCCAGGGAGTTCCAGCCCAGGAACAGGGTCAGCAGCCAGGTCAGGAAGCCGACGGCCAGCAGCCACTTCGGGTAGGCGTAGCCCTGCAGCAGGTCGCGGCGGCGCCAGGCGGCCCAGAGCAGGATCGCGAAGCCGAAGGGCAGGATCAGGCCGTTGAACGCGCCGGCGAAGATCAGCAGGGTCTGCGGGGCCTGGCCCAGGAAGAGGTAGATCACGGCGCAGACGCCGATGAAGCCGACGGTGATCAGGTTGCGGGTGCGCTCGGGGGTCGTGGACTTGGTGATGAAGGAGACCGAGGTGTACGCGGCGCCGATCACGGAGGTCAGTGCGGCGGCCCAGAGCACCACGCCGAAGGAGCGCATGCCGATCTCGCCCGCGGCGATCCCGAAGGCCTCGGCGGCCTTGTTGTTGGTCGTCAGCACGGCGCCGCCGGCGACAACGCCGAGGATGGCCAGGAAGAGCAGGACGCGCATGATGCCGGTGACGATGATGCCCAGGATCGAGCTCTTGGTGATGTCCCCGACGTTCTCGATGCCCGTGGCGCCCGAGTCGAGCATGCGGTGTGCCCCGGCGTAGGTGATGTAGCCGCCGACGGTGCCGCCGATCAGGGTGGTGATGATCAGGAAGTCGATCTGTTCCGGCAGCACCGCGTTCTTCAGCGCCTCGCCCACCGGCGGTGCGGCAACGATTGCCACGTAGAGCATCAGCAGGATCATGATGGCGCCGAGCATGACGACGATCTTGTCCAGGGCCATGCCGGCGCGCTTGGAGAGGAAGATCAGGATTGCCACAGCCGCGGAAATCGCGCCGCCGATCTTGGGGTCGATGCCCATCATGGCGTTCATGCCCAGGCCGGTGCCCGCGATGTTGCCGATGTTGAAGACGATGCCGCCGATGAAGACCAGCGCCGCCAGGACCCAGCCGGCACCCGGCAGGACCTTGTTGCTCAGCTCCTGGGCGCGCAGGCCCGAGACGCCGATGATGCGCCAGACATTGAGCTGCACCGCGATGTCCACGAGGATCGACACCACGATCGCGAAGGCGAACGATGCCCCGATCTTGACGGTGAATTCCGTGGTCTGGGTGATGAAGCCCGGGCCGATGGCGCTGGTGGCCATGAGGAACATGGCACCGAGCAGTGCCGTGCGCCGGGCTGAAGCACTGAGCTTCGTCTTTGTGCTGGGAGTAGCCATGATTCCATCCATCAAGAGTGCGGGTGACAGCTGTCACACGGTGGGGAGCAATGAAAGGTACATTACATGTTGTTGAACAATCATGGCAAGAGAGTTGTTCAACAATTGACGCGCACCGGGGGCACGCCCATCGGGGCCGGATGCCGCCCTCCCTCCCATTGAATCCCCAGGCACCGGAGCTGGCAACACCGCACCAACGGCACGAAAAAAGCCCGCCACGTCGTGGCGCGCGTCTGGCGGGCTTTCCCGGAACCGCAGCAAGTCGCCGGCGTGAACACCCTGATCAGAGGTTCACGCCGGCGACTTTCGGTGGCGCGGGGCCTAGAACTTGTGCTCGTAGGTCAGGCAGTCGGCGTTGTCGGCCCCGGGGCCGACCCGAACCTCCGCTGCCGCACACATCAGGTGTTCATTGTGGGAGCACTCGGTGCGCTGGCAGGCACCGACCGAGGCCAGAACCTTGGGCAGGCCGCCGTGCACCCCGGTGTCGATGAACGTTGCGCACTGCGCATGGTCGGCATTGCCGCCGATGGTGATTCCCGCTGCACCGCAATGCGAATGGTCGTTGAACGAACAATTCTCTACGGCGCACGCGGCGACGGGGACAGAAACGGTCATGATGCTCTCCCTGGGGTTGGCAGCCACGCGGAATTCGAGCCGCTCGTGAACCCACGATACGCCCGGTGGGGCCAAACAAATTAGTGCCGGTTTTCGGCCCTAATTCATCCCGCACCCGGCGTCCGGCTCCTGCGTCGCGCAAGTCCGCCGCGTGACGCGTGTCACGCGTTCGGGCCACGGTGCCTGTAGCCTGATCGAGTGAAATTCCTCAATGACGTCCAGCCCGCGCACGACCTCACCTACAACGACACCTTCATGGTGCCTTCACGCTCCGCCGTGGCATCGCGCACCTCGGTAGACCTGACAACCCCGGACCGGGTGGGAACCTCCATCCCCCTCGTGGTCTCCAACATGACGGCGGTGGCCGGCAAGCGCATGGCCGAAACCGTGGCACGCCGCGGCGGAATCACCATCCTTCCCCAGGACATCCCCCTGGAGGCACTCCGGGACATGGTCTCCCGCGTCAAGGGCGCACACCCGGTGTTCGAAACCCCGATCACCCTCAACCCCGGTGACAGCGTATCCAGCGCCCTGGCGCTGCTCGGCAAGCGCTCGCACGGCGCCGCCGTCGTGCTGGACGGGCAGCGACCCGTGGGCATCGTCACCGAGAAGGACTGCCTGGAGGTCGACAGGTTCACCCCGGTCCACCAGGTGATGACCTCCGAAATCGTCACGGTTTCCCACGACACGGACCTGGACACCGTGTTCGAGACGCTTTCCTCCAGGCACCTGGCCATGGTGCCTGTGCTCGACGGGGACAACCTGGCCGGGGTGCTCACGCGCAAGGGCGTGCTGCGTTCCTCCATGTACTCGCCCGCCCTGGACCCGGAAGGCCGGCTCATGGTCGGCGCCGCGGTGGGCATCAACGGGGACGTGGCAGCCAAGACCACGGCGCTGCTCGAGGCCGGCGTCGACGTCATCGTCGTCGACACCGCCCACGGGCACCAGGAAAAAATGGTCGAGGCCCTGCCCCTCGTGGTTGCGGCACGCGACGAGCACGCGCGGCGGACCGGGCGCAGGATCCCCGTGGCCGCCGGCAACGTGGTCTCCGCCGCGGGTACCCGCGACCTGGCGGCCGCCGGGGCGGACATCCTGAAGGTCGGGGTGGGCCCCGGCGCGATGTGCACCACGCGCATGATGACCGGCGTGGGAAGGCCGCAGTTCTCGGCCGTGCTCGAGTGCGCCGCCGCGGCGCAGGAGCTGGGCGTCGAGGTCTGGGCCGACGGCGGGGTGAAGTACCCGCGCGATGTCGCGCTGGCCCTGGCCGCGGGCGCCGGCTCGGTGATGATCGGTTCCTGGTTCGCGGGGACCTACGAATCGGCGGGCGACCTCGCCAGCGACGGGCAGGGCCGGCTCTACAAGGAAAGCTTCGGCATGGCCTCGGCGCGTGCCGTCCAGCAGCGCACCCGCCACCAGTCGGCCTACGAGCGGGCGCGGGCGGCGTTGTTCGAGGAAGGCATCTCGCATTCGCGGATGTACCTGGATCCGCAGCGTCCCGGCGTTGAGGACCTCATCGATTCGATCATTTCCGGGGTGCGCTCGTCCTTCAGCTACGCCGGGGCCTCGTCCATTGCCGAGTTCCGCGACCGTGCGATAGTGGGCATCCAGTCGGCCGCCGGCTACGACGAGGGACGCGCGCGCGACACCTCCTGGTGAGGCCGCCGCGCGCGGACGTGTCACAGCCAGGGCACCGCGCCCTGGCTGTGCTCGAACACCAGGGATGTCTGGGTGGTGGCCACTGCGGGGTTCGCCGAAAGGTTGTCCAGGACGAACTGGCGCACGTCGTTCGAGTCCCGCACCGCCACGTGGATCAGAAAGTCGTCGGCACCGCCCAGGAAGAATAGCTGGGTGACACCGGGTTTGGCCCGCATCTCCTCGGCAAAGCTCGACATCAGGTGCCGGGCGCCGGGCCGGATCTTGACGAAGATCAGGGCCTCGAGCGCATGGCCCAGCACGACGGGGTCGATGTCCAGGGTGAAGCGGCGGATGACTCCGGCCGCGCGCAGGGCATTGAGCCGGGCCAGGCAGGTCGAGGGGGCTATGCCCAGTTCCTCGGCCAGGGAGTTGTTGGTGCGGCGCGCATTCTCGGTGAGCATGCGCAGCAATCCGCGGTCGATGTCGTCCAGTTCCACCGGATTCGTCGGCCCGAAGTTCTTTGCTGTGATGGCCACCGAGCTACCGACTTTCGCAAGTATTTTCCGTTTTCATCGATAGTACCGATGAAGATTCGCAAAATACCCCAACGCGCCGTTGCAACGGCGGTTTGGGTGCCGGCTAGCCGTCCCGCCGGCGGTAGCGGATCCAGGCGAAGGTCGCCACGGCCACGATCAGCGCGCCGGCGACGATCCACTGCCAGCCCAGGGCGATCCATGCATAGACGACGGCCATGCCCACTGTGGAATAGATGGTGGCCCAGATCAGGCAGCCGGCGATGACCGAGGGGATGTACCTGGACAGGGGCATGCGTGCGACCCCGGCGCTGGCGTTGACGGCGGTCTGGATGCCAACGGTCATGAAGGAGAGCGGAACCGCGAAGATCCCCCATCGCTGGATGAACCGTTCGGCGCGCTGGTAGATCGAACCGGTGAGCACATGCTGGAACCGCGTGTGTTTGACGCCGGCGGCGATGCCGCGGCCGAGCCAGTACGTGGTGTTGGCCCTCGCCATGGCCAGCAGAAACAGGAATGCGTATGCCCAGCCAAAGGGTGCATCGCGTAACCAGTCCATGGTCAAAGCCTATCGGTGTGCTGAATCTATCGGGTGGTTTGGTGAGCGATCTGACATCCGCCGCGCACCCGGTGGACGGGGTTGCATGGCGGATGCCCGACGGCCTTCGGGTCGACGCCCGGGGGTCAGGGGTGCAGGGGTCAGGGAACCGACCGGATATTGCGAACCAGCAGCGCGCCGGCGATGCCGATGCACGCCGCCACGACGAACAGTGCCGTGTAGCTTCCGATGACTGTCACGGCGAAGAACGCCAGTGCCGGGGCGATGACCTGGGGCAGCGAGTTCGCGATGTTGATGACGCCCATGTCCTTGGCCCTGGCGCGGGAGGACGGCAGGACCTGGGTCAGCAGCGCGAAGTCGACGGCCAGGTACGCGCCGAAGCCGAAGCCGAGGACCGCGGCCCCCGCGATCGCGCCCGGGAAGGTCTGGAAGACGGCAATGACAAGCGCCGAGCTGGCCACTGTCATCGATGCGAGGATGACGTAGATCTTGCGCTTGCCGCTCTTGTCGCTCAAAGGGCCGAAGATCACGGCGCTGATGATCACCATGACGGCATATGTACCGGTCAGCACGAGGACACCTCCGGCAGGGTCCGGGTGGTGGATGACATCCGTGAGGTAGAACAGCAGGTAGACGATCGTCATCTGGTTGCCGACGTTCATCATGAGGCGGGTCAGCCAGGCCCACCCGAAGTCCGGGTGCTTGACCGGGTTGACCCAGAAGCCCTTGAGGAACTCGCCAAGCTTGAACGGCGTCCTGTAGTCCTTGGGCAGCTGCGGATCGTTGGGCCGAATGACGTATGGAACCACCGAGACCAGCAACGCCGCGGCGCAGATGATGTAGCCGACGGCGATGTTTCCCGAGATCACGAACCCGACAACCGCTCCGAGCAGGATGCCGGCGGTCTGCCCCATGGCAGCCATGCCACCGACGGAACCACGCTTGGCCAACGGGACGCGGTCCGGAACGGCGGCCGTCACCGACGCATAGGCCGCGTTGACGGTGGCCTGCAAGGCGCACCATCCCACAAGCATCATGGCCACGGTCGTGGCCCCCGAAAGCAGGAGCAACGATGCCGCCCCCAGGATGGCGCCGGCAAGGATCCACGGGGAACGGCGTCCCATCCGGGAAACCGTGCGGTCCGACAACGCCCCGAAGAGCGGGTTCGACACCAGCGCCACCGCCGCGCCGCACGCCGTGACAAGCGACAGGATCGCCTGCTTGCTGCCTGCGTCGATGGCCGTCGCCTGCAGGCCCAGCAGGACGTTCAGCGGCGCGAAGATGACAATGTTGATGCCGACGTTCACGAGCACAACCGAGGCGATCCAGCCTCGGGAAACCTGCTTCGTGGGGTTCTGCAGGGCTTCGGGCAGGGTGCCGGCCAGACTTTCGTCCGGCTTCACCACACCAGCCCCGAAAGCAAGCCGGCTCCTGTGCCGAGCACCAGGGCGCCGATCAGCAGCCAGGTGAGCAATTTTGCACGTTTACGCATTGTTTCCATAATGCGTTCATCTTAAACGAGTTCCAATTGAACTAGCGACTTGCAATGCGGGGACAAGGGAAGGTTCATCCTTTTGGAGGACCACCGGATTAGGCTAATGACATGAGCGATTCGGGAATCGAGCCTTTGGTGTGGCTTCCAAGACACCACGGCTGGGATCTTGCACACCATCTGCTGCCCACGTTCCTGCTGGTCATCTTCCTCGGCGGGGCCGGGGCCTACGCCACCGTCCATGGAAAGGTGGCGCTCTCGACGGCCCTGCTTGCAAGCGCTGCGGGCCTGCTGATCGGCCTGGTTTCCGCGTTCCGGCGGCCCGCCGGCGACAGCGCCGTCACCACCGCGGCCGTGGAGACAAGCACCGGACAGCGGGCGGCGACCTGGTTCCCGATCTTCAGGAGCTCCGCGATCCTTGCCGCGCTGGTGGTCGGGCTCTCGGTCGTGGTGCTGGTGGCAAGCGTCGCGCTCAGCGCCAGGCTCCTGTTCCTGCACAAGTTCAACCCGTTGATCCTTGTCATCCTGCTGGCCATCGCCTTGATCGGTTGCGGTGTCCTGCTGATGTTCCGCGGGCTGCGGATGGCCCGGATTGCCGCAACCTCCCAGGATCCCGGGGTCTACCTCACGCGCAGCCGCATCGTGGTGTACGGTTCGCGGGGCATGCACGAGGTCTACTGGAATGACGTGTCTTCCGTCGAAGCCGCTGATCCCCCGCGGCAGCAGCCCCTGGGCAAGCGCGGGCCGGCGTGGATCCTGGTGACATGCACGCGCGAAAGCGCCGGCGGCGTTCCGCTGGCAGGTGCCTCCAAGGGGGAACGCGGGTTGCTGATCCAGGTCCACGAACTCGCGTCGAATCCCGACGCCCTGCTCCGCACGCTGGCCCACTACCTGCAAAACCCCGGGAAACGCGCCGAGCTGGGCACCGACGCCTCGGTGGCGACGGTGTCCGGGCTGGGCCCGCGGCGCACGGGCCGTTCGGCCTAACGGGCCAGCTTCTTCAAGGGCACCTCGGGATCCGCGAGGGCCGCGGGATCCACAATGACACCCTTGTCGATGATGCGGCGGGCCGCCCGGATGGTCAGGCCCCCGTCGATGGCAGCGGCACCGAGCATGCGCCCCCCGGCATCAAGGCGGAACGCCGCAACAGGCTCGCCGTCCACGAGGCGCAGCACCGTGCTGCCTTCGGCACCCATGTCCCCCGCGCCCTCGACGTGGACCCCGTGCCGGTCCGACCAGAACCACGGGGCGCCGTGCACCGGGAGTTCCTCCCCGAGCAGCGCCGCGGCCGCCGTCGCGCCGGTGTTCAACGCGTTTTCCCAGTGCTCCCCGCGGCGCAACAGGTCCCCGGACGCGGTCTGCGTGCGGGCCACGTCGCCCACGGCGTAGATGCCGGGGTGGCTGGTTTGCTGGTTCCCGTCCACCACCACGCCGTTGTCCGTGCGCAGGCCGGCGGCGGCAGCGAGGGCGTCGTTGGGCACGATGCCGATACCCACGAGCACCTCGTCGCCGGCGATGCTCCGGCCGTCGGATAGCTCGACAAGGTGCGTGGCCCCGGTCCGGGTGATGCGCACCGGCGTGCCCTGGACGGTCTCGATCCCGGCCACGGCATGCATCGCATGCAGGCGGCGGGCCAGTTCGGGGCCGACGGCCGGCACGAGCGGCGGATCCACAGGGTCGACAAGGGTCACGCGGGCACCGAGTTCGACGGCGGCCGAGGCGACCTCCGCACCGATGAGCCCCGCACCCACGATGGCCAGGTGGACACCGGGACGGAGCCTGGCCCGCAGCAGGTCGGCATCGCGGCGGGTGCGCAGCGCCAGCACCGAGCCCAGGTCGCCGCCCTCGATGGGCAGCATCCGTGCCGATCCCCCCGTGGCCAGCACCAGGCGGTCGGCGTGCATCCGGCGGCCGTCCTCCAGCTGCACCCCGAGGGGGTCAAGCAGGAGGCCCGCAACGCTTCCCGCCACAAGCCCCACCCGCTGCTCGGCGAACCACGAGCGCGGGGCCAGTTCGAGGCCCGGCCCGTCCGTGCTGCCCAGCAGGTAGGCCTTGCTCAGCGGCGGGCGGTCGTAGGGGATCCCCGCCGGGTCGATGATGTCGAGGCTTCCCTCGAAGCCGCGCGTGCGCAGGTTCCGGGCCACGGCAAAGCCCGCCAGTCCCCCGCCAATGATGAGGATCGATTCGACGTTCGTGGTGTGCGGCATGTGTCCTTCTGCTGCTGGTCGTGGTGGCCCTGGGTCCTGTGCGGGCGGCGCGGCCCTAGACGGCCGGGGTGTCCGGGTAGAGCAGCAGTTCGCCGTCCTCGACCTGGATCTTGTGCGTGCGCGCGGCAACCGTGGCGGGCAGGCACAGCGCCTCGCCGGACTTCAGGCAGAACTTTGCCGCGTGCACCGGGCACTCGACCTCGGTGCCTTCGATCCAGCCGTCGGCCAGCGATGCCGTCTCGTGCGTGCACTCGTCGTTGATGGCGTAGAAGTTCCCGTCCTCGGCGTGGAAGACGGCGATGTCGTCCTTCGTGCCGTTCTCCTCGGCGGGGATGACGATGGCTTCGCCTTCGTCGATGCTGTCGACCGAACCGATGTTGATGGCTTCGCTCACGGGGGTGCCTCCTGGTGGTGTCATCGCCGCCGCCGACCGCACGGGGTGATGGGGACTCGATACTTGTGACTCCATCATCCCGTGCAATGCCCGCCAGACCCAAAGCCCGTCCATGCCCGGGTGCCGGAGGGCGCCCCCGCTCTGGAAGGGCGTGCCGCTTCGTCCTACACTTTGGGGATGACGCAGGTGAAGCCCGGGGTGCCGATCGGTGTTGGGCGCCGCTCCTTCCTGCTCTTGGCCGGAGCGGGAACGATCGCCGCGCTTTCCTCGTGCTCCGACCCGCTCAAACCCCAACCGAACACCCCGGAACCCGTGAGCCGCCCGGTGGTCGTCGCCAGCGGACTGGACACCCCGTGGTCGATGGCCCGGCTGGCGGATGGCTCCACGCTGGTCTCCGAACGCGACACGGCCCGGGTCAAGCTCCTCTCCCCCGACGGCACCATGGAAACCCTTGGCACCGTCCCCGGGGTGCTGCCCGGCGGCGAGGGCGGCCTGCTGGGAATCGAAACGCTGCGGGAGGGCAGCCGGGAATGGCTCTATGCCTACACCAGCACGGCGGATGACAACCGGGTGCTCCGCTTCGAGTTGGGCGGCGGCGGGCTCGGGACGCCGGAAACCGTCATCGACGGCATCCCCCGGGCCAACATCCACAACGGCGGGCGGATCAAGTTCGGCCCCGACAGGCTGCTGTACGTGGGTACCGGGGATGCCACGGAGGCGGCGGCGGCGCAGGACCCTGCCCGGCTGAACGGCAAGATCCTGCGCCTGGCTCCCGACGGGGGCATCCCGGCCGGAAACCCGTTCCCGGGGTCCCCCGTCTATTCCTACGGGCACCGCAACGTGCAGGGCCTGGCCTGGGATGCGACACGCCGGCTGTGGGCCAGCGAGCTGGGCCCGGACCGCAACGACGAGGTGAACCTGGTGGAGTCCGGCGGCAACTACGGGTGGCCGCAGGTAACGGGTGCACCGCACCTCGAGGGGTTCATCGACGCCGTGCACGTGTGGAAGTCGACGGCCGAGGCCTCCCCGAGCGCCGTGGCGATCGCCGGGGGCGCCGCCTACGTGGCGTGCCTGCGCGGGGAACGGCTCTGGATGTTGGGCCTGCCGGCCGGCGAACCCGCCGCCCGGGGCGCGCTGCCCGAGGCCCACCGGGTCCTCGACGGACAGGGACGCCTGCGCGACGTGCTTGCGGTCTCGGACACCGAGCTGTGGGTCGCCACCAACGAGGGCGAGGGATCGCGCATCATTTCGCTCGCGCTGCCCGTGCGCCAGGACTAGGAAGGCTCGGAAATCGTCAGCTGGTGCAGCACCAGCGGCACGACGTTGCACAGTGCCCACAGGCCGAGCATGGTCCAGGCCAGCACCAGCATGAACCGCGCGTGGGAACGCGGCTGCTCGAGCTGGATGCGCTGCGGGGCCGCGGCCTTGTAGTACACGTGCTCCGGGGTTCGCCCGGGCACGGATTCCAGCTCATCGAGTGCGCGGCTGTGTGCCGTGCCGTCGCTGCTCGTCCAGACCAGGCACGGCTGGCCCTCGAGCACGGTGACCTCGCAGGGTGCCTCCAGCCAGTCGGCCAGGCCGCGGCGGGAAACCCGCGCCACCACGAAGAACGCGATGGCGCCCGCCAGGGCGATCCAGCCAAAGAGTTCGAGTGCAGGCCCGGTGGCCTCAAGGATTTCGCGCACAGCTACATGATATGGCTTCGCCCCGCCGCACCGGGGCGCACCGCCGTGGCTAGCGCTTGCCGTTGACCAGCTGCGGCACGTTCAGTGGGTTGGCGTCCTGCAGCGCCTCGGGAAGCAGTGACTGCGGGAAGCCCTGGTAGGCCACGGGGCGCAGGAAGCGGGAGATCGCCGCCGTGCCCACCGAGGTGCTGCCCACGGAGGTGGTGGCCGGGTACGGGCCGCCGTGCTGCTGCGCGTAGGTGACGGAGACGCCGGTGGGCCACTGGTTCCACAGCACGCGGCCGGCCTTGCGCGAGAGCACCTCGATCAGCTCGGCGACCTCGCAATCCTCGGTGCCCACGAGGGTGGCGGTCAGCTGGCCCTCGAAGCTTTCGGCCAGGGCGACAAGTTCCGACTCGTCGGTGTACTCGACGACCAGCGCCGTCGGGCCGAAGCATTCGGTCTGCAGGGACTCGGGGTGGGCCAGCAGGTCCTCGGCGCCGGTGAGCAGCAGGGTGGGGCTCGGCGGGTCGGCCAGCGGGTCCGAGCCCTGGGCCAGGACCTGGACCTTCTCGTGGCCCTGCAGGGTCTGGAGCACCTCGACATAGCCGGCCTGGATGCGGCCGTTGAGCAGCGCGGTCGCGGCCGGGAGCTGCGTGGCGCGCAGGCTCTCGACGATCCCCGAACCGCGCGGGACGAAGATCGTTCCGGGCTTGGTGCAGAACTGGCCGGCGCCCAGGGTGAAGGAGGCGACGAACTCGGCGGCGATCGCGGCGCTGCGCTCGGCCGCAGCGGCGGCGGTGACGAAGACGGGGTTGTTGGAGCCGAGCTCGCCGTAGAACGGGATCGGTTCGGGGCGGGCGTTGGCCATGTCGAAGAGGGCGCGGCCGCCGGGGATGGAGCCGGTGAAGCCCGCGGCCTTGACGCGCGAGTCCTTCAGCGCGGCGGCGCCGGCGGCCGTGCCCGTGACCAGGGCGAAGACGCCGGCCGGCATGCCTGCTGCGGCCAGCGCGCCGGCGATGGCGTTGGCCGTGGCGATCGAGAGTTCCGGGTGGCCGGAGTGTGCCTTGAGGATGACGGGGTTGCCCGCGGCCCAGGCGGAGGCGGTGTCCCCGCCTGCCACGGAGAAGGCGAACGGGAAGTTGCTGGCCGCGAAAACGAGCACCGGGCCGATCGGCTCGAGCACGCGGCGCAGGTCCGGGCGCGGGGCGCCCATGGGCCACTGCGCGTCGGCGTGGTCGATGCGTGCGTCCAGGTAGGCTCCGTCGCGCAGCACCTCGCCGAAGAGGCGCAGCTGGAAGGTGGTGCGCTTGAGCTCGCCGGTGAGGCGGGCCTGCGGCAGGTTGGTTTCCGCCATGGCGATCGGGATGAGGGTGCCGGCGGCCGCATCGAGGGCGTCCGCGACGGTGTCCAGCACGTCGGCGCGCTCGGAGGGGCGCAGCGCCGCCCACGGGGCTGCTGCCTGCTGGGCGGCGACGAGGATTTCCTCGAGCTCGGTGGCGGTGGTCGGGGTGACGCTGGTGGTGGTCGTCATGGTGGATGTTGTCCTTTCACGGGGGAAGTCGGTGGTGACGCGGCTGGTGGTCCGCGGGTCGAAAGCCTGGAGGGGGGTTTCAGGAGTCGGCGGGTTGGCGGGGATCCAGCGCGCTGATCTCGCCCAGGGTCGGCGGGGCGGCGACGGGGCGCTTGGCGAAGGCCGCCAGCGAGGCTTGTTCGGCACCGGCGTCGTCGTTCCCCTGCGTGGAGAGGCAGGAGACGGCGAAGCCGCAGACCCTGCCCTGGCACCAACCCATGCCGGTGCGGGTGAAGGACTTCATGGTGCGCGCGTCCGTGGCGCCCAGGGCGTCCCGGGCATGCACGAGCTCGCCGTGGCTGACCTCCTCGCACCGGCACACCAGGGTGTCCTCGGTGAGCAGGTCGTCCCACTTTTCGGGGACCGGGTGCGCCAGGTGCATGGCCCCGGCGAACTTCCGGTGGCGGTGGATCTGCCGTGCGGTTCCGGGCCTTGGCTTCTCGCCGGTGGCCGCCGCGGCCCCGGCGACGAGGCCCTCGGCCACGGCCAGCACGGCCCCGCCGACGCCCGTCACTTCACCGGCCAGGTAGAGGCCGGGCACGGTGGAGGCCTGCTGTGCGTCAACGGTGCAGACCAGCGAACCGTCGGCATCCACGCGGGTTGCGGCGCCCAGGGCCACGGCGAGTTCGATCTGCGGGGTGAAGCCCCAGCCGAAGCCGACGACGTCCACGTCCTGAAGCAGCTGTTCGGTCCCGGCGATGACGGCGCCGTCCGCGTCGACCTTGGCGATGCGCACCGAGGATGCGCTGGTCTCCCCCAGCACCTCGGTGACCACCGTGCGGGTGCGGTAGCGGATGCGGTGCTTGGCGAAGACGCCCGCGTATTCCGCGCCCTCGAGCGCCTTGCCCGGGACGCCGCTCGCGGCGCCCAGGTGCGGGAGCCAGTTGGCCAGCGAGGCGGATTCGCACACGGCGAGAACCTTGCCGCCGGCCTCGGCGATGTTTGCGGCCACCGGCAGCAGGAAGGGCCCGGTGCCGGCCACCACGAAGCGCCTGCCCGGCAGGGTGCCGTTGGCCTTGATGAACGCCTGGATTCCGCCGGCCGCCATGACGCCGGGCAGTTCCCAGCCGGGGACCGGCAGCTGGCGGTCGTAGCCGCCGGTGCAGGAGACAAGCCTGTCGGCGCGGACGGTTGCGGCCTCGATCGCGGTGCCTGTCGCGGGGGTCAGGCGCAGCACGAAGCGGCCGGCGTCCTCTCGTTCGACCATCCACACCTGGGTGCCCGGCAGGTAGCGCAGCAGGCCGCGGGAGATTGCGGCGTCGAAGCGCGAACGCAGGTCCAGGTAGGTCTTCCAACCGTGGTGGCCGTGGCCGTCGGGCTCGGGAACGACGGACTCTGGGCGGTGGCGCCAGAACTGGCCGCCGGGCTGGGCGCCGGCATCCAGCACCACGACCCGGGCGCCGCGTTCGGCCGCGGCAACGGCGGCGGCCAGGCCGGCCGGGCCCGCGCCGATGACGGCTACATCGAAGGCAAGTTCATCGTGGGAGCTCATGCGTCGAAGTCCCCCTCGATGGTCATGGAGTCGCGCGCCTCGATAATGCAGGCGCGCTGGTTGGGTTGCCCGTCGATGGTGATCAGGCAGTCGTAGCAGGCGCCGATGCCGCAGAAGAGGCCGCGGGGCTTCCCCTGGTTCCGGGTGGTGCGCCAGGCCTTGATGCCCTCGCCCATCAGGACCGCGCCGACGCTCTGGCCGGCCTCGGCGGCGACCGGCGTGGCGTTGAGGCTCACGGTGATCCGCCGCGGCGGGGTGTTGCTGCCCTTGCTCATGCTGCGGACTCCTGTGGGGCTTTGGTTGCAGGGGTGAATTCGCCGAAGCGTTCGGGGGCGAAGGGCGCCAGGGACATCTCCGGGTCGAGGCCGGCCAGCGCCTGGGCCACGAGCTTCCCGGTGCCGGCGGACAGGCCGATGCCGGCGCCCTCGTAGCCGCTGGCGTGCCAGAGGCCCGGGGCGCGCGGGTCGTGCCCGATGACCGGCAGGTGGTCCGGGCAGTAGGGGCGGAAGCCGTGGTAGTGGCGGATGATGCGCGTTTTTTCCAGGAACGGGAAGAGCGCCACGGCGTTGGCCGCCATCTGGCGCAGGGCCTCGGTGTTGACGCTGCGGTCGAACCCGACGCGCTCGCGGGAGGAGCCGATCAGGATGGAACCGGCGGGGGTTCCCTCCACGACGGGCGAGGACTGCAGCCCGGCGTCGGAGCTGCCCACGTTGTCGACGTATTCGGCGGCGTACACCTTGTGGTGGACCATGGGCGGCAGCGGTTCGGTGACCATGACGAACCCCTTGCGGGGCTTGACAGGCACGTTGACCCCGGCCAGCGCCGCGAGGTCCTGGGCCCAGCTGCCGGCGGCGTTGACGATGGCCGGTGCGTGGAATTCGCCGCGGTCGGTCGTGACCCCGGCGACGGTTTCCCCGTGGCGCACGAACCCGGTGACGGTGGTGTGGGTCTGCACCCGGGCACCGGCGGCGCGGGCCAGCTTGAGCAGGTGCGCGGCGACGAGCATCGGCTGGACCTGGCAGTCGTCCGGGTACAGTGCGGCGCCCAGGGCCCCGGGGGAAATGTTTGGCTCCAGCTCGCGCAGGCGCGCGACATCGAGCCGTTGGACCTCGATCCCGTAGCCGGCCTGGGCCGCGGTGAGGCGTTCCAGCGAGGCCAGGGAGGACTCCCGGGAAGCGACGATGATCCCGCCCTTGGACTCGAATTCCCAGTGCGCCGCGTGCTCTGCCAGGTCCCCGCGCCAGGTGTCAAGGGAGAACTTTGTCAGCTCGAGCTCGGGGCCCAGTTCCTTGTCGGAGACAAGGATGTTGCCCTCGCAGGCGGAACTGGTTCCGCTGGCGGGCAGTCCGCGCTCCAGCACCGTGACGGCGAGTCCCTGCCGGGTGGCGAAGTAGGCGATCGCCGAACCGATGACCCCGGCACCGATGACGATGACGTCGCTGGGCGCATTCATGTTTTCTCCTGGTTAGTGTGGATTCTGTTGCTGCGGCTGGGCGGACTCGTCCTCCGGGCTGCCGGAATTCCACATGCCGCGGGCATGGCTGATGTGGCGGACCATCAGCTCGCGGATGCCCTCGCCGTCGCCGCGTTCCACGCAGTCGATCATTTCGTGGTGTTCCTGGGCGGAGCCGTCGAGCTGGTCGTTGTCCATGAGGGACTTCAGCCCGTACATGCGGGTGCGCAGGCGCAGCGAGGTGGCGAGCTCGACGAGTTGCCGGTTTCCCGCGAAGCCCAGCAGCCGGGAGTGGAACTCGCGGTCGGCTGCCAGGTACCCGTCGGTGTCCTTGTCCCGGGCGGTGCGCACGATGGCGTCGGCCAGGGCGCGCAGCTCGGGGATGCTTTCGGCGGGAACCGAGGCCAGGGCGCGCTTTGTCGCCTCCGGTTCGATGAGCAGGCGGATCTCGGCGATCTCCTCCAGCTCGGCGTCGGTCATGCCGGTGATGCGGAAGCCCTTGTTCTTGACGGTTTCCACAAGACCCTCGCGGACCAGGTCCATCATGGCCTCGCGCACCGGGGTGGCCGAGACGCCGAACGCCGCCCCGAGGCTCGGGGCCGAGTACAGCTCGCCCTCCACCAGGTCGCCGGAAATGATCGAGGTGCGCAGTCGTTCGATCACTGTCTCGCGCAGGCTCATCTGGCGGTCGAGCTTCTCGGGGGTGAATCTTGCATTGCCGGTCATGGTGTCTTCTCCGATTTCCACAGGTGCGCTCACGCGTTTCTACTCCTGTGATCTTCGTACACCACGGCCGCCGACACCAAGTCTTCCCAGGCCATGCCCACTCCCGTGTACAGCGTGGGCTTTCCGGCGGCCCGCGTGAAGCGCCCGTTCACCAGGTCCTTGAGGTTCGGCGGGTTCAGCTCCTTCCATTCCCCGACGCTGCGCGCCGGGATCAGGTCCCCGCTTTCGCGCCAGGAGGAGCCGCGTCCCTCGACGACGACCTCCGAACGCAGCACGAGCGTCGCGTCGACCTCGCGGGCGTCGAGCCCGTGCTGGCCCACCGAGGCGATGATGGCGTTCTGATTCGGCAGGGCCCCGTCGAAGAGCGGGTCAGGCGAGGAGGTCACACACAGGATCACGTCCGCTTCCGGCACGTCCTCCACGCTGCCGCGGGTGACGGTGGTTCCCTCGGCGGCAAGCTGTTCGATGAGGGCGTCGACGCGTGCGGCGCGCTGGCCCACCACGGCGAAGGTGCCTTCGGGGAACACGGCCTTGGCCGCGCGGATGTGGTTCAGGGCCTGGATGCCCGCCCCGAAGACCAGCACCTTCGGCGTCGTGGTGAACGGGGCCTCGCCCGGGGCCTCGGCGATGTTCTTGACGGCGGTGAGCGTCGCCGCCGGGGTGCGGATGGCCGTGAGTTCGGCGCCGTCCATGGAGGCGATGGGGGTCAGGTTCCCCGAGTCGAAGAGCAGGTAGACGCCCTGGATCTTTTCCTCGCCCTTGGCCGGGTTGCCCGGGGCGATGGTCGCGACCTTGAGCCCCGTGTAGCCCTGGCCGATGGCCGGCATCAGCAGGAACTCGCCCTGGGGTGCCGGGGCGAAGAGGCGCGGGGAGTCGACCTCCGGGTCGGTGGCTCCGCGCAGCGCCTCCTCGAGGGCGGCGATGGCACGGTCGAAGGGCAGTGCGGCGCGCACCGCGGCGGCATCGAAATATGGCAGGTTCACAGCAGGAATCCCTCCGGGAACGGGTCGGTCGGGTCAAGGAAGTACTGGGCGGTGCCGGTAAGCCAGGCGCGCCCGGTGACGGTCGGGATGACGGCCGGCAGGCCGCCGACGGTGGTTTCCTCCACCAGGCGGCCGGTGAATTGCGAGCCGATGTATGACTCGTTGGTGAAGTCGGTGTCCAGGGCCAGTTCGCCGCGGGCGTGCAGCTGGGCCATGCGGGCGCTGGTGCCGGTGCCGCACGGTGAGCGGTCGAACCAGCCCGGGTGGATGGCCATGGCGTGGCGGGAGTGCTCGGCGGTGGAGCCGGGGGCCTTGAGGTAGACGTGGTGGACGCCGCGGATGTCCTCCCGTTCGCGGTGCACCGGCTCGTCGTGCGCGTTGATGGCCTCCATGATGGCCAGGCCGGCGGCGAGCAGGTCGTCCTTGCGTTCGCGCTCGAAGGGCAGGCCCAGGTCCTCGAGCTCGACGACGGCGTAGAAGTTGCCGCCGAAGGCCAGGTCGTAGTTCACGGTGCCGTAGCCCGGGACCTCGACGGAGGCGTCGAGCCGGTCGCTGTAGGAGGGCACGTTGCGGATTGTCACGGATTCGGCGGCGCCGTCCTTCACGGCGACCTCGGCAATGACCAGGCCCGCCGGGGTGTCGAGGCGCACGGTGGTGACGGGTTCGTGGACCTCCACCATGCCGGTTTCCACAAGGACCGTGGCGACGCCAATGGTGCCGTGCCCGCACATCGGCAGCAGGCCGGAGACCTCGATGTAGAGCACGCCGTAGTCGGCGTCGGGGCGCGTGGGTGGCTGCAGGATCGCGCCGCTCATCGAGGCGTGCCCGCGCGGCTCGCACATCAGCAGGGTGCGGATCCAGTCGCTGTGTTCCATGAACCAGAGGCGCCGCTCGGCCATGGTGGCCCCGGGAATGGTGCCGATGCCGCCGGTGATGACGCGGGTCGGCATGCCTTCGGTGTGGGAATCCACTGCGTGGAAGATCCTGTTGGTGCGCATGGGGGCAAACTCCCTGGTGAATCGTCGTTGATTGCTGTGCCGCCGTGGGCCGGCCCGTGCGTGCGGGGCCGGCCCACGGCAATGCAGTTTCGAGGTTACTTGTAACCCTTGGCCACTGCGGCCTCGGTGTCGGCGATGACAGCGGCGCGCACGGCGTCGGTCAGCGGTCCGCGCGGCGGGCGGCAGACGCCGCCGTTGAGGCCGACGACGTCCATCGAGAGCTTGATCGACTGGACGAACTCGGTCTTGGTGTCCCAGCGCAGCAGCGAGTGCAGGTCGCGGTAGATCTCGCGGGCGCGCTCCAGGTCCGCGAGGTTGCCGGAGGTGGCCAGGCGGTAGAGCTCGACGGTGGCGTGCGGGATGGCGTTCGGGTAGCCGGCAACCCAGCCGACGGCGCCGGCGAGGCCCATTTCCAGGACGGTGTCATCGGTGCCGATGAGGATGTCCATGCCCGGAGCCAATTCCTTGATCTCGTAGGCGCGGCGCGGGTCGCCGGTGAATTCCTTGATGCCGACGATCAGGCCCTCGTTGAAGAGGCGTGCGACAAGGGCCGGGGTCAGGTCGACCTTGGTGTCGATCGGGTTGTTGTAGGCGACGACCGGCAGGCCGGCGGAGGCGGCGAGGCGGAAGTGCTCGACGACCTCGTCGTCGGTGGCGCGGTAGGTGTTCGGCGGCAGGCACATGATGGCGTGCGCGCCGGCGTCCTTGGCCTGCTGGGCCCACTTCTGGGTCTGCAGGCCGCCGTAGGCGCCGACGCCGGCCATGACGACGAAGCCCTCCGGTGCCGCTGCGACAGCGGTCTCGATGACCTTGGCGCGTTCCTCGTCGGAGAGGGTCTGGTATTCGCCAAGCGAGCCGTTCGGGGCGATGCCGTCGCAGCCGCTGTTGGCCAGGAAACGCACGTGGTCGGCGAATGCCTCGTAGTCGACCGAGTAGTCGTCCTTGAACTGCAGCGCCGATGCGACGATGACTCCGTGCCAGGGCTTCTTGGTGGTGCTCATGTGGGGGTTCCTTTCAAGGGGGCTGTTCGGTTCTCTGCAACGTCGTGGGCGATGTTTCCGGCTCCGGGCCGTACATCACGACTCGATAGTATCATGTGACATTTTACAGATGGAAGGGGTTGAGGGGTCGATTTTCCCGCACGGCCTCGCGGGCCAGGGTGAGGCTGCGAAGGGACTCGATCCGGGCCGAATTCCCGGCGCGAACACCTCACGCCCGCATCCCCCCATCGCCCCGTCCGCGCCGGGCCCCATGGTCGACAACCGCTCCGATCCGCACCAAAACGCCGCAAACACACGGCCCGCAACTCCCCCGCGGCCACTTGCACGAAGGGGCTATCGCCGCCCCTTCGTGCAATGTACTATGTCACATACGATGTGACCTCGAGCACTCCCGGAGAGGTTCCACCCGGCCCATACATGGAAGATTGTTATGACCCTTTCAGAAACCGTCGACGACAAACTCGCACCCCGCGTCGGCATCCAGCTTGACCATATTTCGAAGCGCTACGGGGATCACGTCGTCCTGGACGACGTCTCGCTGCACGTGGAACCTGGGACCGTTACAGCACTCATCGGCCCTTCGGGCGCCGGCAAGAGCACGTTCCTGCGGTGCATCAACCTGCTGGAACGGCCCGATTCAGGGACCATCCGCGTGGGCCGGCACACCATCGAACCCGGCAAGGCCGTCAATGCCCGCGACCTCGCCGCCCTGCGGCAGACCGTCGGCATGGTGTTCCAGTCCTTCAACTTGTTCCCCCACATGTCCGCGCTGAAGAACATCAGCTTCCCGCAGCAGAAGGTCCTTGGACGCAGCAAGGAAGAGGCGGACGAACGCTCGATGCAGTTGCTCGAGCGGGTTGGCCTCAAGGAGAAAGCGGGCCAGCACCCCGGGCGGTGCTCCGGCGGACAGCAGCAGCGCATCGCGATCGCCCGGGCACTGGCCCTTGACCCGAGCATCATGCTCTTCGACGAACCGACCTCGGCGCTCGACCCCGAGGTCGGGCTCGAGGTCCTGGCCGTCATGCGCGAACTGGCGGACGAGGGAATGACGATGATCGTTGTGACCCACGAGATGCAGTTCGCCCGGGACGTCTCGGACACGCTCGTGGTGATGGCCGACTGCAAGGTCATCGAACAGGGCGACCCGAACGCCATCATGACCGACCCGCAGGAGGCCCGCACCCGGCGCTTCCTGCGCGCCGTGCTGGAGCGCTGAGGTGGAGGCGTTCTTCGCGGTTCTCCAGGGGCTTCCCATGACCATCGGACTGACGCTTTCCGCGTTTGCGATAGGCGTGACCGGCGCCGTCCCCGTGGCGCTCGGGCTGTCCTCGACCAACATGCCGCTGCGGCTGGCCTCCCGGTTCTTCGTCGACCTCGTCCGCGGGGTCCCGATCATCGTGTGGCTGTTCCTGCTCAAGTTCGGGATTCAGATCGGCACCTTCAAGTTCAACCCGGTGGGTGCGGCAATCGTTGGCCTGGGCGTCGTATCGATCGCCTACCTCGCCGAGATCTACCGCGGGGGGCTGCAGGCCGTCCCGCGCGGGCAGCTCGAGGCCAGCCACGCCCTGGGCCTGGCCCGTCGGACCTCGTTCTACGGCGTGGTGGCCCCGCAGGCCTTCCGCATCGTCTCCCCCTCCATCGCCACCTACTTCACCGGCCTGCTCAAGGACTCCTCGATCGCCTCGACGATCATCGTCATGGAAATGGTGTTCTTCTCCCAGGCCTTCGCCCGCCAGCACCCCACCGTCGAGGGGATCCTTCCCTACCTCTTCGTCGGCCTGCTGTACATCGCGCTGAGCATCCCGGTCGCATACCTGTCCCGGCGCCTCGATTCCCGCATGAGGAAGGCTGTCTACGCATGACATGGCTCGCAGAATGGGTGGGCTACCTCCCCCAGATGATGGGCGGCCTCGGTGTCAGCCTCTCGATCGCCGCGGTTTCGATAGCCTTCGGGTACCCGCTGGGGCTCGGACTCAGCATCATGGTGACCGCCAGGAACCTGGCTGTCCGCGCCGTCGGCCTCGCCGTCGTCGAAATCGGCCGAGGGGCCCCCGCCCTGGTCATCCTCTACCTCTTCTACTACGGGCTGCCGAAGTTCGGCATCGCCTTCGAAAGCATCACGGCCGCCTGCCTGGCACTCATCTGGAACTCCGCAGCCTACTCGAGTGAAATCATGCGGGCCGGGCTCCAGTCCGTGGCCCGCGGCCAGCTCGAGGCATCCAGCGCCCTGGGCCTCTCGCGCAGCGCCACCTTCCTGCGCATCGTCATGCCCCAGGGCATGAAGTCGGCGATCCCCGGGCTCATGGGTGTCGGCATCCAGATGTTCCAGGGCACGTCGCTGGCCTACGTCATCGCCGTCCCGGAATTGATGAAGACGGCCTACGACATTGGCAGCCAGGACTTCAACTACCTGCAGATCTTCACCCTCGCGGGCCTCTGCTACGCCGCCGTCTCGATGCCTGCCACCTGGATCACCGTCCACTTCGAGAAGCGCCTTGCCCGCAACGCCTGAGAATCCCGTTCCCTTGACCCACGCACCATCCACACACCACCAGGAGAAACCATGAACATCCACCGTTCCAAGAGTGCCGGTGCACTCGTGCTCGTAGCCGTCGCCCTCGGTTTCGGCCTCTCGGCCTGCAGCGCCCCCTCGGAAGCCGGGGTCGCCTCCTCGTGCACCCCCAAGCACGAGGGCATCCAGACGGTGTCCCCGGGCAAGCTCACGATCGGCGTCATCGACATCCCGCCGTTCAGCAGCTACAACGGCGGGACGCCCAACGGCATCGACATCGCGATCGCCAGCAAGATCGCCAAGGACGAGTGCCTCGAACCGGTCTACCAGCCGGCCACCTACGCGGACGCCATCCAGTCCATCTCCGGCAGCAACATCGACCTGGCCGTCGGCACCATCGACGCAACCGAGAAGCGGCTCAAGGCAGTCGACTTCTCAGCCTCCACCTACCTCGACGGCATGGGCATCGCCTCCAAGACCGGAGCCACGACGATCGCCGACCTCGAGAAGATGAACAAGGTCGGCACGATCGGCGGCTACCTCTGGGTCGAGGACCTCCAGGAAATCCTGGGCGACAAGCTCGTCACCTACCCGAGCAGCGTCGAGCTCAAGGCCGACTTCGATGCGGGCCGACTCGACGCCGACATCGATGCCTACGGCGTCCAGGTCGTCCAGTTCAAGGACGTGGAGGGAGTGAAGATCGCCCTGGCCAACGACAACCCGGATCCGCGTGTCGGCGCCATCAACCAGGCCCCCGAGGCGGCGTTCCCGATCACCAAGGGCAACACCAGCCTCAAGCAGGCGCTCGACGCCGGAATCGCCACCCAACGCGAGGACGGCACCATCACCAAGCTGCTCACCGACGCGGGCCTCGCCGAGGGCCTGGGCAAGGTTGCCGCCGAGCAGTACGTGGTCCCCGCGAGCTGACCCGCGGCCCGGGTTTTCCCTACCATCAAGCTCCCGCGGCCCGTCAGGCAACTGGCGGCCCGCGGGGGCTTCTGCGTTTCACGGTGTTTCCCCGACGAACCGCAGACGCCACACCGTTACTGGCCCTCCGCCTGCGGCCTTCAAAGACAAATGCTGCATCACCATGCGCCCCGGTGACACCTGTCAGACCCGAGTCGGCGAAGGCCTTCTCCGGCGACACCCCGAGGGCAAGCAAGTCATCTTTCTGTCCGGAGGAGCCTTGACCGTTAGTGGATACGCGTGCGCAGCCGACCAGAATTTACGACAAGTGGATGAGTGCTGCGCATTGGGGGGCGCGCCACCGGTCAGTTCACCGAACACCCCATACGGGACTGTCGACGACCCACGCTCGCAACGACGCATGTCAGAGGCATGTGAGTCCGGTGGAAGGACCGTCTTACGCGACGGGCCAAAACGATATTCCGGACATACGTCTTCTGCGTCGGTAAAGCTGTGGCCAGCGAGCCAGGTACGCCGCTGTCGCTCCGCTTATGGATGGCGCAGCACGACGCAGTACAGATGACTTCGATTACTCGCTGCGGTCGTCCTCGGAAGAATGGCAGGAGGAATTGGCCGCTCCGCCGTCCAGGACCCGTCGTACATTTCTGCTTCGGCAATGGTCGCAGCTGATACGGCAGGTCCAAAGACGACGCGCTTCCCTTCATGCTGCAGGAGCAGCGGCCATTTGTTTGACTACTGTCAAACAAGGGAATACTGTTTGACTCATGTCCAATAGTGGCCACGGCCCCCGTCTATCACCCACGCAACGGCGAGAACACATTATTGATGTGGCCGCCCTTCATCTCGCACACGGTAGTTACGAAGCCTTGTCGGTCCAGGAGGTGGCGGTCGCTGCCGGCGTGACTAGGGCTCTGGTCCACCACTACTTTGGCGGCAAAGACGCCTTGTTCCAGGCCGTCGTCCAGCGGGAAATTGAACGCCTTCTTGAAGCCACCTCGCCAGACCCGAGGCTTTCAGCCGAGGAACAACTGAACCAAGCGTTGGGTGCCTACATTGATTTCTTTGCCGCAAGCACCGGGGAGCTGCGCCGGTTTTTCACAACTGCCCCGTCCGCCCACGCGAACCAGGGACCGATGGCCGATGCGCACAAAATCCAGGTAGATCGAATTGCTGCGGCATTGGAAATTCCAGACTCGCCGCGCAATCGGATCGCTATCGCCGCGTGGCTCATGTTCGTAGTCGAAGCCGCCAAGGAATCATCGTTCAATCCGGAGATTGAACGATCTGAGGTCCTTGGAATGTGCCGCGCCGCACTCATGGCCGCCGTCACCTAAGGGCCGCAAGCAACCGGACACTCGAGTAATACACATCTAAGGAAACCTCATGAAAATAGTAATCCTCGGCGCAACGGGAAATGTTGGCCAGGCCACCGTTAATGCCGCACTAGACACCGGCCACACCGTAACCGCCTATGTACGACGCCCGGAAGCTGTCCCCGCCGTTCCAGGGCTCACTGCCATCGGCGGATCGCTGGAAGACCTGCCCGGCATGGTTGAGGCCTTTTCCGGCGCTGATGCCATCATCCATGCCGCCGGAGCAGCGACAGACAGATTCGCGCAGCTGACACTGCCAATCATCACCACCGCAGCACGCCAGGCAAATGTGGAGCGCTTCGTACTTGTGTCGGGCTTCGGTGTAGGAGACTCCAAAAACAAGGCTTCCTGGTTCGCTCGGCTCATCTACCGCACCATGGTGAAGAAGCTATTCACCGACAAAGCCATCGCTGAAGCCGCAGTACTGCCTTCATTGAATCTGAACTGGACTGCGGTCTACCCGGTGAACTTGAAGTCCGGCGCTAAGTCACCAACCACGATCAAGGACTTGGAGGACGTTGCCAAAGTTCCCGGCCTGCCCACGCTTGCATATGCCAGCATTGGTGCCGCACTTGTCGAAATTGCCGCCAACAATTCACTGGACAAGAAGCGGATCCTGGTCTCAACAGATAGGGGCTGGCGCGGAATCTAGGTGTGGCCAGCGAACTCCACACACATCGGGGCGGTGTCAGCGAATCCTGACACCGCCCCGTTGATGCTCCGGCATTTCATTCAACACGTGGGTAGTCAAAGATCGGACAACACTAGCAGCGAGCTTGACAAAAGGAGGCCGCACAATGCCATTTCGGCCACCCAGCCAAACCTCCATCAATTCCCGAAGGGGCATCTCGGATCATTCTCGATGTCATGCTTGGGTTTGCCCCGGGGTTAGTTGACTCCCAAGCAAAGCCGGGGGCGGTCCCTTTGCCCCGACAATAAAGACTGAGCATTCCTGTTCGTCACCATCGATGTACTGTCCCATATACCGTTCCTCATCTGCGGGTGCGGTATTCAGCAGCGCACAAATGAAGGGCGTTCGGTAGGCTGGAGCTGTACTGGATTTCTCGTGAAAGGCACCTCCTTGGCTTCGCCAAAGACGACCCGTGCCCAGCGCAAGGCGGGTGCGGAACTGCGGGAGGCTCGGCGAACGGCCGAACGGCTTCGCCGGCAACGTGCCTCGTATCGCAAGCGCCACAAACCAGGAATCTTCGAACGAATGCTGGGTGTCGTCCATTCATGGCCTGTGGCTGTTCGGGGGTCCCTCCTTGCGATCTTTGCCGTTTTGGGAATCGTTTTGTTCTCGGTGGGTAGCGCAGTTGAGGAACAGCAATACGAAGCGGACAAGATGCTGGTTCAAACCGTCGAAGCCCAAGACGCGCTCTGGGTGGAAAGCCCCTGGTGGAAGAGCGGCAAGAGCAACACCATCTACGTTGAAGTTGCAGGTCAGCGCGTGGCACTCGACCGCAACCCTCCGATGTTTTCGGATCAGCACGTGGGAGACATTGTTAGGGTTGTCGTTGACCCGCAGGACGAATCGCGCGTTGTGGCCGCGAACTTTGACGATACCTCCGTGCCGGTTGAACCCATCGACCACATCTTTGTCTTTGTTTGGGCGGTCTGTGTGTTCCTGGTGTTGCTCGCCGGGGCCTACCTCGTTGTTCTGTTCTTCCTGTACCCGGAGTTGAGGGCGCTGGTTCGTAAGTTGCGTGGGTCAAGGATTGCGAAGGGCAGAGGCGAAGCAAATTCAGCTTGATTGCCGATAGGTAGAGGGCAGCACGTCTTAGATCAACAAGCCTTGCCCAATCCGTCGAGCCGCAGTTCTATGGCGGCGCTCAACCTGCAATGTCCCACAGAGCGTTCACGTGGGAAACGGCGGGCAGTGCAAACCTTGGCGTTTGGCGATGCAGCACTTCGCACCAAAAGCCACAGGCCATGTGGCCGGCGAGAGCCCCTGACAGCCCATGCACTACTACTTGGAACCCGCGGCGTGCATCATGAATGCATGACTGCCCTTGAAGAACATCCTCAGCATGCCACGGCGCCGCTCGTCGTCGCCATGGTGTTGGTTGCGATCATCGGGCTGCCGCTCGGACTTTTCGGGTCAATTTTCGGGCCGTACTACGCGCTGGTGCTGGGTGCGGCCCTGGCAATAGTCGGAATGCTCGGATCACTGCGCGGTGGCCGATGGAGCCGGGTCCTTCTGGTGTTCGGCATCGCGGTCGTCGCCGGCACGGCGATCTACATCCTGCTTGGCCTGCTCGTCCCGGAGGGCGCGGGCAGTGGTTCAGGCAGCGCCTGTGCCTCTGGCGGGTCCTGCGAGTAGCTGGCAGGCATCGGATTCATGGCCGGGATCGTGGGCCTTGAAGATCGGGAGCCGAGAAGGGAAGCCTGACTGGGCCAGGTTTTTGTCCGCCGCACCCGCGGTGTAAATGCAGCCATAACCATACGGCTTGCGGAACGGTGTGCACCGGGAGCCATCGCTTTTGGGGTTGCGACATTCAGCGTTGAAAACCACACCCGTGGCCGCCCGTGGCCAGGCGCACACGCACAAGGGGCCCGGCCCGCGGAAAGAAGATCCACGGACCGGGCCCCTGCACCAAAAGCCGTTTGCTACCCCAGCGGGCCGCCGGCAGAGGCGACCATCGACACCAGCCGCGGGAACACGGTCGGGGCCGAGATCCCGTCATGCTCGAACTCGTTGGTGACCCAGGCCTGCAGGTTCCCGACCCGCGCCGCGGTGTCCAGCGACAGCTGCGCATCCACGTACATGTCGTCGTGGTAGACGACCGCTGCGACCGGAACCTGGTTCTCCGCCAGCTTCCGCGCATCGTAGAGCGGGCCCCAGTCGTCCCGGCGAGCCATCTCGTGCACCGCTGCGGCGAAGGGCCGCAGCAGCCGGATCTCCTCGAACATCCACGGGAACATCATTTCGCCGGTCATCAGCAGCGGGCGTGCGGACTCGGAGAACTCCGGGTGCAGCTCAATCTCCTGCTGCGCGGCCCACGCCGTGGCACCGCTGGCGCCGTCGGCGAAGATGCTCTCCTGCATGACCGCGAACAACGGGTTCTCCGCATAGCTGCTGCGCCCCAGCACCTGGGCCAGGAAGGTGTCCGTCGGCTCGCCCGATTCGTCAAGCGCCTCGTCGATGAGCCACGCCATCCGCTCGAACCCCGGCTTCATGCCGTAGTCGATGCCCAGCGACTGGAATCGGCGCACCGTCAGCACGTCGCCGTCGGGCAGCAGCACGTCGCCGGCCGCGAGCCGGTCGGCGATCCTGGCCATGGTGTCCACGTGGTGGCCGTAGCGCGCGTAGAACTCCCGGTTCTTCTCCCGGGTGCGCCGGTAGGTCCGGCGGTAGACCTCAGAGGCGTCGGGCACCAGCGCCGGCAGGCCGCCGGCGATGTAGCAGGCGTCAAGGGCCTCGGGCGCCTGGCTGAGGTAGGTCAGCGTGAGGAACCCGCCATAGCTCTGCCCCAGCGTCGACCACTTTCGTCCGCCGAAAGCGGTCTTGCGCAGGAATTCGGCGTCGGCAACTATCGAGTCGGCACGGAATTGGCCCAGGTACCGGGCGCCGGCCTCCGCGCTGTCGAAGCGTTCCATGGTGGCAGCGGTGATCCGGCTGCTGCGCCCGGTGCCGCGCTGGTCGAGCAGGAGCACGCGGTGGGTCTTGAGCGCCTCGCCGATCCAGCCTGACGTGTCCACCGGGCGCGGGCCCTTGCCGCCCGGGCCGCCCTGCAGGAACAGCAGCACCGGCAGGTCTTCGCCGGCCTTGTCCGCCGAGCACAGCTCGCGGGCGAACACCTGAAGGGTCCGTTCGTCGGGCCGGGCCCAGTCCAACGGAACCGTGACCACGTGGTCGCGGATCCTCATGCCGGCTGCCGTGTAGTCCGCGGTGATCACAGTGCGATTCTCCCCATGTTGTGCTGTCTACGGATTTCCCATGCGGGATTGATGACGGGAACCGCCTTCAGCAGCGCCCGGGTGTATTCTTCCACGGGGTTCCCGAAGACCTGCTCCGTGGTGCCCTGCTCCACGATCCGGCCCTTGTTCATGACGGCCACGTCGTCGGCGATTTGCCGCACCACCGCCAGGTCGTGGGCGATGAAGAGGTAGGAGTAGCCCGATTCCCGCTGCAGGTCGCGCAACAGATTGATGACCTGCGCCTGGACGGAGACGTCAAGGGCGGAAACAGCCTCGTCGCAGATCACCAGCTTGGGTTCCACCGCGAGGGCGCGGGCGATGCCGATGCGCTGGGCCTGCCCGCCGGAGAACTGGTGGGGGTAGCGGGTGCTGTGGTCGGGGTTCAGCCCGACCCGCTCCAGCAGCGACTTGACCAGCTGCCGGCGGTCCACGCCCTTGATCCCCTGGTAGTCAAGCGGCGCGGTGATGATGCGTTCCACGGTGTGCTTGGGGTTCAGCGAGGAGAACGGGTCCTGGAAGACGACCTGCACGTTGGCCCGGAAGCGGCGCAGCACCGCGTCTCCGGCCCGGGTCACGTCCTGCCCCTCGAAGTGCATCGACCCGGAGGTGGCCTCCAGCAGCTTGGCGACCATGCGCGCCGTCGTCGACTTGCCCGAGCCCGATTCGCCGACAAGCGCCGTGGTCCTCCCGGCGTGCAGGGACAGCGAGACGTCGTCGACCGCGCGGAAGGTCTCGGTCCCGGCAAAGGCGCCGCCCGTGCCGACCTGGAACTCGCGCACCAGGTTCCGCGCCTCAAGCAACGGTTCGCTCACTGTTCGTTCCATGGTGGTGCTCATGCCTCCTTCACCAGTCCTGCCTCCACTTTCCTCATGGCCCGGATCGGGTCGTCGATCCGCGGGATGGCATCGAGCAGGGCCTGCGTGTAGGGGTCCTGCGGGTTGGAGAACACCTCTTCGGTGCTCCCGCTTTCCACGACGCGGCCCTTGTTCATCACCAGCACCCGCTGGGAGACCTGCGAGACGACGGCCAGGTCGTGGGTGATGAACACCATCCCGGTGCCCGATTCCGCCTGCAGCGCGGACATCAGCTCCAGGATCTGCGCCTGCACGGTGACATCCAGCGCCGTGGTCGGCTCGTCGGCGATCAGCAGGTCCGGCTCGCAGCACATGGCCATCGCGATCATGATGCGCTGGCGCATGCCGCCGGAGAACTGGTGCGGGTAGTTCCCCGCCCGGCGGCGGGGGTCCGCGATCCCGACCCGGCCCATGGCATCGACGGCCACGGCCAGGGCCGCGCGCCTGGAGCCGCCGCGGTGCGCCCTGTACGCCTCGGCGATCTGCAGGCCGACGGTGTAGTAGGGATTCAGCGAGGAAAGCGGGTCCTGGAAGACCATGGCCATGCGGTCCCCGCGCAGCCTGCGCAGCTGCCGTTCAGGGCTGCCCAGGATCTCCCGGCCCTGCAGCCTGATGCTGCCGGTGCTCGAGGCCCGCGGCGGCAGCAGCCCCATGATGGCGAGGCTCGTCATGGATTTGCCGGAACCCGACTCCCCCACGATCCCTACCGTCTGGTTCGCTTCCACGCTCAGGCTGATCCCGTGAAGCACCGTGGTGCCTCCGGCGCGCGAGCCGAAGGACACCGTGAGGTCCTCGACGTCCAGCAGCGGGGCGGCGCCCGCCGGTTCGGTGTGTCTCATGCTGTCTTCGTCCTCACGCGCGGATCCAGTGTTGTGTACAGGACGTCGACGACGATGTTGGCGACGACGACGAACAGCGCCGCCATCAACGTCACGCCCATGATGACCGGCTGGTCGTTCTTGGCAATCGCATCCGAGGTCAGCTTGCCCACGCCGTTGAGCCCGAAGACCGTCTCGGTGATCAGCGCCCCGCCGAGCAACCCGGCGAAGTCCATGCCGAAGAGCGTCACGATCGGCGTCAGCGAGGGGCGCAGGGCGTGCCGGCCCAGCACCAGCCCCGGGGCGATTCCCTTGGCGCGGGCGGTCCTCATGAAGTTCTCCCCCAGCGTGTCGAGCATGTTCGCCCGGGTGAGCCGCGCATACATGGAGGCGTACCCGAAGGCCAGCACCGTCCATGGCATCAGGTAGGACTTGAACCAGAACAGCGGGTCCTCGCCGAAGGCGGGTGTGGAGGGGAAAGGCAGGATCTGCAGTTCGACCACCAGCACGTACTGCAGCACCAGCGCGATGAAGTAGTTGGGCAGGCTGATGCCGCTCAACGCGACCATCATGGCGGCCTTGTCCCACCAGGTTCCCTGCTTCACCGCACTGAGCACCCCGGCACTGACGCCGATGAGCAGCCAGAGGACAGCGGCGCCCACCGCGATGGTGATGGAGACGGGCATGCGCTCGCCGATCATTTCCAGCACCGGCTGGTTGGTCTGGAAGCTGAAGCCCAGGCAGGGGGCGGCGCATTCGACGGCGTTCGCCCCGCTGCCGTAGGTGCGGCCCATGAAGATGCCGCCCAGGAAGGTCAGGAACTGCGTCGCGAACGGCTGGTCGACGCCGAGGGTCGCCCGGATCTGGTCGATTCGTTCGGGGGTGCAAGTCTTGCCGCAGATCATCACGGCCGGGTCCGGGGACAGCGCAAAGAAGATCCAGTAGGTCATCAGGGCCACCAGGAGCAGCACGCCGGCGGCCGCCAGCAGCCGACGGGTCAGGTACGTGGTCATTTGTGGGTTTCCCCCGTATCGATGGCACGGCTGAGGTGGTCCCCGAAGACGGTGAATGACAGGACCGTCAGGAAGAGGAACAAGCCGGGGACGAAGAAGAACATCGGGTCCGTGGCGTACCACGGCACGGCCGTGGCGATCATCTGGCCCCAGGACGGGGTCGGCGGCACCACACCGACGCCCAGGAAGGACAGCGCTGCCTCGGTGCCGATGTACCCCGGGATGGCGATGGTCACAAGGACGATGATGGTCCCCGTGAGGTTGGGCAGGATCTCCCTGAACACGATGGCCCGCTTGCTCGCGCCGGAGGCCTGCGCGGCCTCGACGAATTCACGCCTGGCCAGGGACATGGTCTGCCCGCGGATGACCCGCGCGGTGTAGGGCCAGCCGAAGAGGCACAGGACCGTGACAAGCAGGACCGGCCGGTTGCCGGCAGGCAACGCGGAAAGCAGTGCGATCATGAAGATCAGCGAGGGGAAGGCCATCAGGAAGTCCATGACCCGCGAGATGGCCTGGTCGACCCAGCCGCCGAAGAACCCGGCGAGCATGCCGAGCACCACGCCGAGGACCGTGGTGATGGCCGCCCCGGCGAAGGCAATCGAGAGCGAGACGCGGGCACCGTAGAGGATGCGGGCGAAGATGTCGCGGCCGCTTTGCGGTTCGACGCCGAACCAGTGCTCCGCGCTGATGCCGCCCCACGGGGCAACGGGCAGGCCACCCAGATCCGGGTTGACGGCCGTGTCGTCGTACGCGAGCGGGTCCCAGCCGCTCCACGCCGTCAGCAGGGGTGCGGCGATCGCCACGAGCACGATCAGGATGATGAAGGCTGCGCTGAGCACAGCGGCGGGTGAAGCGAGCATGGCAGAAGTGACGCGCCGGAGCGCGGAGGACCGACCCGGTGACGGGGCCGGTCCTCCGCGCTGCTCGGGCGCCGCTTCACCGGGCTCGGCCAGCAGGCCGGCGGGAAGCATTGACATGGTGGAACCTTTACTTGCCCGGGTCGATCAGGCTGAGCGTGACGAGGTCGGCGCCCGCGTTGAACCCGACAACGCCGGGATCGACGTTGCTGCCGTGCAACTGGACGTTGTTTTCGTAGACCAGCGGCACCATGGGCGCCGCTGATTCCATGATCTGCTTGTCCAGTTCGCCGTAGGCCTTGTTGGCCGCTGCGACATCGGTCATGGCGGCGATCTCGTCCATGCGCTTGTTGATCGCCGGGTCATCGAGCTGCGCGTGGTTGGAGTTGCCCTTGGGCAGGATGTTCCGGCCGTCAAGGATCGGCGGCAGGAAAGTCTGTCCCGAGGCCCAGTCCGGGCACCAGCCGGTGATGGCCAGGTCGTGCTGCTGGCTGGTGGTGCCGATGACCTCGTAGAAGGTTGCCGTGTCGATGACGTTGAGGTTGACCTTGATTCCGGCCTGGGCCAGCGACTGCTGCAGGGCCTCGGAGTAGGCCTGGGTCTTTGGGTTGGTCCGGGTGTCGAGGGTCAGTTCGATGCCGTCCGGGTAGCCGGCCTCCGCCAACATGGACTTGGCCTTTGCCGCATCCCCCTTGTTCTCCGGGGTCGGGTAGGCGTTGTAGTCCTGCCAGCCCAGGAGCGTCGGCGGCATGATGGTGTTGGACACCTTGGCCAGCTGGGAGCCGCCACCGGCGGTCTGCAGGCTGGACTTGTCGATCGCGACGTTGATCGCCTGGCGCACCAACAGGTCATCGAGCGGCTTCTTGGTGGTGTTCATGGTCATGTAGATGGTGCAGACCGGTTCGGCGCGGACGGCACGGTCCTTGACGCTCGGGTCGACCAGCCGGGAAACGTTGGCCGGCTGGATCGCCCCGCTCTGGTAGGCGTTCTTGTCGTCCCCCTGGCCGGCAAGCAGTCGCTCATCGATGGTTGCCATGTCGAGCCCGAACAGGAATTCAAAGGCGTCGGGCTTGGCCGGACGGATGGTGTCGGTTTTCGCGTCCCACTTCTCGTTGCGCGAGAGCTTCATGTCGCCGCCGCGGGTGTAGGAATCGACCTTGTAGGGGCCTGAGGCGATGGGCTTGTCGTCGAAGGCACCGCCGGCGCCGGTGCCCACGGGGAACGGCGCGAAGTTGTTCTGTCCGACCACGGAACCGAAGTCGGCGAAGGGCTTGTTGAGGTGGAAGACGACGGTCTTGGCATCGGGCGTTTCGATGGCCTTGAAGTCCTTGCCCTTGTCGATGTACGGGCCCTGGTAGCCGGAGCCGTCATCCAGCAGCTGCTTGGCCCACGGCGAGCCGATGCCGATCTCCGGGTCGAAGACCCGGGAAACACCGAACTTGACCTCGGCGCTGGTGATCGGTGTGCCGTCCTCGAAGAAGATGCCGTCCTTGAGCGTGAACGTCCAGGTCTTGCCGCCGTCCGACGGGGTTCCCAGGTCGGTGGCAAGGTCCGGCTTCATTTCCCCGGCCTTGCCTTCCTCGGTCGAGTTGGTGGTCAGCGTGCGGTAGATCAGGCGGTAGAAGTTGGTGACGCCACCGTCGAAGCCCATCGCGGGGTCGAGGTGCGAGTAGTCGGGGCCGATGATCCTGACGGTGCCTCCGGAGGTTCCCTCCGCGCCGGAGCCTGGTGCGGGCGCGGGTGTGTTTCCGCTGCCGCCGCCGCAAGCGCTCAACAGCAGTGCCGAGGCCAGGGCAAGGCCCAGGACGAGTTTCTTGCTTTTCATGCGTTTCCTCCATGGTTGGGCAAGTTGGGGCAGCGTCGATGCCACAACGAACCGGTCATTGATGGTGCTGGATGTGAAGCGGGCTTCCCGGGAACTGAATCCCAGATTCGTGGGCCGCACGCCTGCGGCCCACCCATCACACGGCACCGCAAGAGCGGTGCGTCCACGGCCTGCCGGGCACGGCTCGCCGCGGGCCCGAGGCAGGGCAATACACAAGGTCGGATGCGGCCGCGGCGCCTGTGCAGGTTTCCGGCGCCGCGTCATTGCGGATGCCGGTGGCAGGCCCTGCGCGATGCCGCATCCACGCCAAAAACCATGTGTCATGTGATATTGCATAGAAGCCTAGGCGCTGGATCGACGTGACGCAAGTAACAATTCGGCGACGCCCGAGCTCCAAGCGGGGCATTGACACTCAACCATCAGTGCAATGTAATATTGCATAGATGGCGTTGTGACCATGGTCGCCGGGACCGGCGTCGCAGCACCCGGAGCCTTGGGCGACGGCGGTTTCCGCCCCATCCGCTCCACCCCGTTCCCCGGCAAACGCGCCGCGAACACGGCCACCCGAACGAGCACGCATGAGAACGGATTCGACACGATGACGGCAGCACCCATCCAGATCAGCAGCATCGACTACCACACCGGCGGCGAGCCTTTCCGGATCGTCACCGACGGCTACGGCGAGCTGGCCGGCGGGACCGTCGCGGAGCGTCGGGTCTCGGCACAGAACAGCTCGATGGCCGAAAAAGTCCGCCAGCTGCTGGTCCAGGAACCTCGCGGCCACACCGACATGTACGGGTGCTTCATCACCGAGCCGGACGACCCGGCCGCAAGCTTCGGCGCGGTCTTCTGGCACAAGGACGGGTACTCGACGGCATGCGGGCACGGCACCATGGCACTGGGTGTCTGGGCCGTCGAGGAGGGGATCGTGGATTCCGACCCCAACGGCACCACCGTCGTCGTGATCGACGTGCCCTCGGGCCGCGTCGCAGCACACGTCGAGTCCAGTGACGGCATCGTCCGGGGCGTCACCTTCGAGAACGTCCCTTCCTACCTTGTGGCACAGGACCTCAAGGTCGAGGTCGACGGCCGCAGGTACACCGTCGATCTGGCCTACGGCGGGGCCATCTATGCCTGCCTCGACGTGGCCCAGCTGGACCTGGCGATCACCAAGGAGAACTACTCCGAACTGCGTGCGATCGGCCGCGCCGTCAAATGGGCCTGCAACGACCTGCCCGAAGCCCAGCACCCCGACGCGCGACAGAGCGGCGTCTACGGAACGATCCTGTTCCAGAAGCTCAAGGACCTCCCGACGGGCCCGCACCAGGTCAACATGACGGTCTTCGCCGACGGCGAGGTCGACCGCTCCCCCTGCGGCTCCGGCACCTCGGCACGACTGGCCTGCCTGGCCGCCACCGGCGAACTCAAGGACAATTCCCTGAAACACGACTCGATCGTGGGCTCCACCTTCATCGGCATGGTTCGCCCGCACGGCGTGTCCGGATCGGGGTTCCCCGCCGTCATCCCGGTGGTCACCGGCATGGCCCACCGGACGGGGCGCCACCAGTTTGACCTCAACCCGGACGATGAACTGGGAACCGGCTTCACCCTGTTCTAGACCCGCAGGACTCCCGCCGGCGGCGCCGGCCCCCGGACCCGCTTACACGAAATGGAGACATTCCGATGATCGGATACGGACTGCACGAACTGTCCCGGCAATTCGATGCGCTGGCCTTCGAACCGCCGGCACCGGCCGGCAACCCGGCGGCCCGCCGGTCGTTGCCCCACCCGGGCATCGATCCCCTCACCACCAAGAACGACCTGGCCACCGCGTTCTCGGAGCTCCACGACCGGGCCCGCCGGTCCATCGAGGCATGCGAGGGGACGCACCACGCACCCGGTGCCGCGGACATCGGGCGGGCCAGGCGGGACGCGCTGGAACGCGGCATCGACTACCGGGTGGTCTACGACCCCCCGGCACTCAAGCTCGGGCCACACGCCCCCGCGCTGCCTCCGTCCTGCGCACGCGTCTCGTCGAGCATTCCAGCCCGCATGGTCATCCGCGACGGGGAGGAGGCGCTCATATTCAGCGCCGACCACTCGAGCGAGGTCCAAGGCGTCCTGATCCGCAGCCCCTGGATCGCCGCCCTGCTCAAGGACACGTTCGAGGTCGTCTGGGGATCCGCATTCCCCTTGCCCGCCGAACGCGTGGCAGCCCCCGACCTGCCGGACACCGAGGAGCGGGAGATCCTGCGTTTGCTGGCAACAGGCCTCACCGACGAGTCGATAGCGCGATTCCTGGGCGTCAGCCTGCGGACGGTCCAGCGCAAGGTCCAGGCCATCCAAAGAAGCTTCGGGGCCACGAGCCGCTTCCAGCTCGGGGTCATGAGCGCGGCGTAGGCTGGCAGGCACGAGCCGGGAATTCTTCAGCCACAAGGGGATCCACATGCCAGGAAAGACCATAGTCATCACCGGGGCCAGCGACGGCATCGGTGCCGCAGCCGCACGGCAACTCACGGAACACGGCCACCGGGTAGTGGTCGTCGGGCGGAACCCGGGAAAGACCGCCGCCGTCGCAGCGCCGCTGGGCGCGGAGTTCCACGTCACCGACTTCGCGGACCTCTCCCAGGTACGTGCCCTCGCCTCCGAGCTCCTTGCGACGCATCGGCGCATCGACGTCCTGGCCAACAACGCCGGCGGTATCTTCTCCCCGGTTCGGGAAACGACGGACGACGGCTTCGAGCTCACCTTTCAGGTCAACTACCTTGCACCGTTCCTGCTGACCCGGCTCCTGCTGGACAGGCTGCTCGAATCGCGGGCGAGCGTCCTCAACACCTCAAGCGTGGCAAACCGCCTGTACGCAAGGCTCGACATGCACGACCTCAACGCCGAACGCTTCTACAGCGCCAACCGCGCCTATGGGAACGCCAAGCTGGCCCAGATCCTCTTCACCCGGGAACTGCAGAAGCGCCACGGCGCACAGGGCCTTTCCGCCGCGGCATTCCACCCCGGAGTGGTCGCCACGGGCTTTTCGAGCGCCCCGGGCTCCTCCATGGAAGCCGTCTACGGCAACAAACTGCTTTCCCGGTTCCTGGCCACACCCGCGAAGGGCGCGGACACCCTGGTCTGGCTGGCCCACGGAACGGCCCGCGCCGACTGGCCCGCGGGCGAGTACTTCACGCGCCGCAAGGTCGCGCGCGCCAACCGGCAGGCCACGGACCCCGCGCTTGCGGCCTCCCTCTGGGACCGCAGCGAGGAACTGCTCGGCGCGGACTGAGAGTGCATGCACACGCGGAGGTCCATGCGGTTGGGACTATGCCCCGGCGCCCGGAGCTCCCGCGATGTTGACCATCCAGTCGATCCCGAACTTGTCGGTGAGCATCCCGAACCAGTCGCCCCACGGTGCCTGCGACAGCGGCTCGCCGATGGCCGCACCCTCGGACAGCTTTTCCCAGTAGCCCTGCAGTTCCTGCTTGTCCTCGCCGCTCAGCGTGATCGAGATGGAGGTGCCGCCCTTCCACTCCATGGATTCCGGGGTGTCCGCCGCCATGATGTTCAGGCCATTCAAGCCGCGCAGGTGGCCGTGCATGATTTTCGCGTCGTCGGCCGGGTTGTCGGTCTTGGCGAATTCGAAGTCGGCAAAGGGGCGCAGGTCCAGTTCACCGCCGAACACCGACTGGTAGAACTCCAGCGCCGCCCGGGCGTCCCCGCGGAAGCTGATGTAGGGGTTGAGGATCGTGGCCATGTTGTTCTCCTGACGCGTTGAAGTGGGGCAAGAAGTGGAACAAGTTGCCATTCTGCCGTGTGTGCCGGGCCTCGCGGAAGAGCCGGCGGCAATGTTTGCCCAGGGTTCACCGCAGTGCGCTCTGTCACACGGACGCCAATTTGGTTGACATACAGCAACCAATAATTTTATAGTTGACTCAAATCAACCATTCATGGCTCTTTTGAGGACCCTCCGTGTCAAAAACCCCCACGCTTCACCCCGGCGAACCGGCGCAGATGTCGCACCGCCAGGTCATGCAGTCCCTGACCGGGCTGCTGATGGGCATGTTCGTGTCCATCCTCGCCGGCACCGTCGTCGCCAGCTCGCTTCCGATCATCGTTTCCGACCTCGGCGGCAGCCAGACCTCCTACACCTGGGTCGTCACCGCGACCCTGCTTGCGACAACCATTTCGACCCCGATCTGGGGCAAGCTTGCCGACCTCGTCGACCGCAAGCTCCTGCTGCAACTCTCGCTCGCGATCTTCGTGATCGCCTCGGCAATCGCCGGCTTCTCGCAGGACACCAACATGCTCATCACCATGCGTGTGCTCCAGGGCCTGGGCGGCGGCGGCATGGCCGCGCTGAGCCAAGTCGTCATGGCGGACATCATTTCCCCGCGCGAACGCGGCAAGTACATGGGCCTCTTCGGCGCCATCATGGCCGTGGGCACCGTGGCAGGGCCGCTGATCGGCGGCTTCATCACCGACACCATCAACTGGCGCTGGAACTTCTTCGTCGCCCTGCCGATCGCCGTGGTGGCCATCTGGCTGATCCAGCGCACCCTGCACCTGCCCGAGCTTGCCAAGCGCAAGGTCAAGATCGACTACCTCGGCATCGTCCTGCTGTCGGCGGGCGTTTCCCTGCTGCTCATCTGGGTTTCGATGGCCGGAACCAACTTCGAGTGGGCCTCCCCCACCACCGCATGGATGGTCGGCGGCGCGGTCCTCGCGCTGATCGCCTTCGTGGTCGTTGAACTGCGCGCCTCCGAGCCGCTGATCAACCTCGACCTTTTCAAGAACGCCACGTTCACGCTGGCCGTCATCGCCTCCCTCTCGGTCGGCGTGACGATGTTCGGCACCTCCGTTTTCCTTTCGCAGTACATGATCATGGCCCGCGGCGCCACGGCCACCAGCGCCGGGCTGATGACCCTGCCCATGATGGCCGGCGTCCTGGTCATCTCCACCATCGCCGGCGCGATGATCTCGCGCTTCGGCAAGTGGAAGGCCTTCGTGGTCGCCGGTTCGGTCATGCAGACCGTGGGCCTTTTCGCCCTGGGAACCATCCACTACGACACGAACTTCCTGGTGCTCTCCGGCTACATGTTCCTGCTGGGCTCCGGCGTCGGCATGGTCATGCAGAACATGGTGCTGGTGGTGCAGAACGCCGTTCCGCAGAAGGAACTCGGCGTGGCCAGCTCGGCCGTGACGTTCTTCCGCTCGCTCGGCGGCACCGTCGGCGTTGCAGCGCTCGGCTCGATCCTGGCCCTGCGGATCCCCGAGATGCTCGCCGAACGCAAGGACGAGATGGCCGCCGCACTGGCCCACCTGGGCGCCGCAGGCAAGGACGTCGGCCAGGCGCTGGCCTCGGGCACCATGCCCGCCATGAACCAGCTGCCAGAGTCGATCCGCCAGATCATCGAATCCGTCTACGGCGATGCCGTGGCCCACGTCTTCGCCATTGCCGCGCCGTTGGGCTTCCTGACCATCCTCGCCGTGGCGTTCCTGCCGAACCTGCCGCTGAGCCGGATGACCCGCACCGAACGCAGCAAGGTCGAGGAGGCCGAGGCAACCGCCGGCGCCGAAGCCGGGGAACAGCCCGCAGGTGCCGACGCAGCCGAGGCCATCGCGACGGATTCCACCGCCGATGCGGCCAAGGCCGAGTCGGCTCCCGGGCGCTGACATGGATAGCCAGTCTTCCTCCTGTCTCCCGGCGGTTCCCTCCCAAGAACCGCCGGGCTCGGATCCGGATTCCGTTGGCCTGATCCACGAGGTTGAAAAGGAATTCTCGACCCTGGTGATCAGGGCCCGCACGGCAATACGCAAGCGGGCGCTGTCCATCCACCCGGACTTGCAGCCGCTGGGCTTCAAGGTCCTCTCGATCCTGGTCCGGGAGCATTCCCGACACCAGGTCGGGCTGGCCGAGGAGCTGGAGGTCGACAAGGCGACCATGAGCCGGACCATCAAACAACTGGAGTGCCAGGGCCTTGTCGAAAGGGTCTCCGACCCTGCCGATGGCCGGGCCATGCTGGTCAGCATCACCGAGCCCGCGCGGAGTCGTTTCTCCGCCTCGGGTTCGCGGTCCCGTTCGATGCTTCGCGAACGCCTCGCCACCTGGGACCCGGAGGAAATCAAGCTTTTCTCCGAGCTGCTCTCGCGGCTCAACGTCAGCGACGTGCTGCGGCAGGAAGACTGACCCGGCACAGGACCGCGCGCCCGGCCCCGCATTCGCTCCCCTTCGGGGAACCGGGTGCGGGGCCATCGTCGTCCACCGGTTTTCCTCCGGCTGACCGCGGGAAACGCACTATCATTGACTACATGGAACCCCCCAGCCCCGAGCGGACCCCCGACGCCGAGCGAACCGCCGACCAGCAGGTGCTGGAACCGCTGATGCAAGAGGTCGAGAAGCAGTTTTCGATCATGGCAGTCAAGGCCCGCACCGCGATCCGGAAGCGCGCCCTGGAGATCCACCCGGACCTGCAGCCGCTGGGCTACCGCGTGCTCTCGATCCTGGTCAGGGAGGAAGCCCAGCAGCAAATCGTGCTGGCCTCGGAGCTGCACGTTGACAAGGCAACCATGAGCCGGACCATCAAGCAGTTGCAGGCCCAGGGGCTGGTGACACGGGAACCCGACCCAAGCGACGGGCGCGCCATGCTGGTCAGCGTCACCGAAACCGCCCGCGAATCATGGGTCGCCTCCGGGGCACGGGCCCGGGACCTCATGCGCGAACGGCTGTCCACCTGGGACCCCGAGGAAATCGAGCGCTTCGCCGACCTGCTCGCCCGCCTGAATTCCAACGACGCCAACGCCTGATCCACACCTGCCGGACACCCCGGTCCCAGCACAGGAGGACCCATGACCCAGTACCCCGACCCGATGCGCGGCCAGCAGCTCGCCCAGACCTCGATGATCCTGGGCATCCTCTCCATTTTCGTCCCCCTGGTCGGCATCGTCCTGGGCATCATCGCCATCAACAAGGCCAACGAGGCGGAACAGCTCAACGCCGACGCCACCGTCGGCAGGGTAACGGGCTGGGTCGGGACCATCCTGTGGATCCTCTCCGTGATCCCGCTCCTGCTGCTGATCCCCTTCATTTTCATCGCCGCCTTCTAGGCCGGCCCGGCCGCCGGGCGGCCGCAGCGAGGGGCCCGCACGGTGAACATGTGACCTTTTCGTTAGGGTACACACCCGCGGTTTTCCCCAGTTCGTGGTCAAACCCCGGTACGCTCGAGAGCCGGGGACACCGTTCCCGGAAACCAATCACTTGTGCCAGATTCTTTCGCATGGAGGAAATATGACCCAGCCAGCAGACAACACCCCGCAGTACAACGGTGCAAACCCGTACCAGGGTGCACCCGCCTACACCCAGAACAGCCCGGAGCAGCTGCGCGGCTCCCAGCTCGCCCAGACCTCGATGATCCTGGGCATCCTCTCGCTCTTCGTCGTCGGCATCATCCTCGGCCCGATCGCGATCTCGAAGGCCAAGCAGGCCGAACAGCTCAACGTGGCGGCCACCGTTGGCAAGGTGACGGGCTGGATCGGCACGATCCTGTCCCTGCTCTCCATCGTCGGGTTCATCATCCTCATGGTCGTCGCAACCACCACCGCTGCAGGCGCCGCGAGCTTCTCGTAACCCCCTGCTGCATCGATCCGGCGGTTCACCCAGTGCTTCACTGGTTGGCCGCCGTTTCCCGTTAACCGGCATGCCTGCGGTGCATGACGCCCCGTGAAGCGGGCGCTTGCCCCGCGGCGGGGCATCGGGAAGACTCGACACCAGAATCACGAGTTCCAACCATTCACGACCCTGGTCGGTTGGACGGCAACCCCCTTCGTCATAGCGGGGTGCTCCAGGTGAAGATTCGACGCCGTCCAACCGGACCGGCGTAAGTATGGCGACGTGATTGGCACGCGCCACCACGGAAGGATCGATCCCCCATGTCAGAGACCCTGCTCGAAACCACCCCGGACCTCCTGCGCGCCGAGAAGCTCAATGCCGCCGGAAACGCGTGGGGTGGGCGCATCGCCGCAAACACCGCCAACGCGTCGCTGACGTTCACGGCGAATGGCACGGCCGTCGGCTCGGTGGCCACCGAGGTGACGGCGGGCAAGCACCGCTTCCTGGTCGACGAGCCCGTCGGCCTGGCCGGGGACGACGCGGCTGCGAGCCCCGTCGAGTACGCGCTCGGCGCGCTGATCGCCTGCCAGGTGGTCGTCTACCGCCTCTACGCCCACCAGCTGGGGCTCAAGATCGATTCGCTGGAGATCGACGCCGCGGCGGACCTCGATGTGCGCGGGCTCTTCGGCATCGACGAATCCGTGCGCCCCGGCTTCGGCGCTGTCCGGCTCACGGTGAAGGTCTCGGGTCCCGAAACCCGCGAACGCTACGAGGAGCTGCAGGCCGCGGTCGACGCGCACTGCCCGGTCTTCGACATCGTCGCGAACCCCACGCCGATCTCCGTCGAGCTGGTCGTCGCCGGCTAGGGCCCGGCAGGCACCCCGGGGGCCATCCGCCGACACTGCGGGTGGCCCCCTTTTTCGTTGTTCGTGCGGCATCCGGGCGGCTTGTCCCTATACCACAGTGCTTCCCGGCCGCCGCGGCCGGGGCATCCCTCAGGCGCCCCCACAGGGTGCCCCGATTCACTTTTTGTGACGAACGCCCGTCATAATAGTTAGTGTCGCGTCGTTGGATCCGGGCATCCGGACGGTATCAACGAGCGAGAATTCCGGGCCCCGGGGGCCCAGATCACCGACTTCGGCATGGTCGTGATCCAGATAGACCACTGCCGGAAAGCTAGCAATGCATCAGCAATACTGTGCCTCGGGGCGAACAAGGGCCAGGTTATCCATTCGATCATCTGTGGCTCGAGCCTTCGGATTGGCCACCACGGGCGACGCTCTGTATATTTCACCGGCCCGGTTTCCCTCCCAAAAAACCGCACAAATACAGGGATGCGCGCCATGTGAGAAAGCAGACACCCGCCGGGTTGCGACAGCAGCACACGACGGCCTTGTGAGCAAAGTCGCTTCGATGCCCCTCGGTGGTGTTGCATGACACCCATGAGCAGAACTTCCGTGACACTTGAAAATGAATCGCCGGTGCAGCGTGGCACCGTCGATCCCGGCGCGGGCGCCGGCAAGAACGACAACGAACTCAAGCGCGGGCTAAGCAGCCGCCACCTCCAGATGATCGCCATCGGCGGTGCCATCGGCACCGGCCTGTTCGTCGCATCCGGCGGCACCATCGCACAGGCCGGCCCCGGCGGCGCCCTTGTCGCCTACGCGCTGGTCGGCCTGATGGTCTTCCTGCTGATGCAGTCCCTCGGCGAGATGTCCGCGAAGATCCCGGTGGCGGGCTCCTTCCAGACCTACGCCACGCGGTTCGTCTCCCCGTCCTTCGGGTTCGCGATCGGCTGGAACTACTGGTTCAACTGGGCCATCACCGTGGCCGCCGAGCTCGTGGCCGCCGGCATCATCATGGACTTCTGGTTCCCGGGGGTTCCCGGCTGGATCTGGGCCGGCTCGTTCCTGGTGCTGCTCACCGGCGTGAACGCCCTCTCGGCCAAGGCCTTCGGCGAAAGCGAATTCTGGCTCTCGATGATCAAGGTCGCGGCAGTCGTGGTCTTCCTGATCGCCGGCGTGCTGATGATCGTCGGCATCCTCGGTGACACCTCCCCGGGCCTGAGCAACTGGCAGAACCGCGAGGACGTCTTCCACGGCGGTTGGGTCTCGATCATTTCCGTCTTCATGATCGCCGGGTTCTCCTTCCAGGGAACCGAGCTGGTCGGCGTTGCCGCCGGTGAGGCCAAGAACCCGCGCAAGGAAGTCCCCAAGGCCATCCGCTCGGTCTTCTGGCGCATCATGATCTTCTACATCGGTGCCATCTTCGTGATCGGTTGCCTCATCCCGTTCACCGACCCGAGCCTGCTCTCCTCCGGCGAAGCGGACATCGCCGCCTCGCCGTTCACCCTGGTGTTCGAGCGTGCCGGCATCGCCTTCGCCGCGGCCCTGATGAACGCAGTGATCCTCACGGCCATCCTCTCCGCAGGCAACTCCGGCCTCTACGCCTCCACCCGCATGCTCTACGCCATGGCGCACGACGGCAAGGCACCGAAGCTCTTCGGCCGCACCAACTCGCGCGGCGTGCCGATCAACGCACTGCTGGCCACCGCGGCCGTCGGCCTCTTCGGCTTCCTCAGCGCCATCGTCGGCCAGGGTGCCGCGTACGCCTGGCTGCTGAACGTCTCGGGCCTGTGCGGGTTCATTGTCTGGGCGGGCATCGCCCTGTCCCACTACAGGTTCCGCCGTGGATTCCTGGCGCAGGGCAACAAGGTCAGCGACCTGCCGTACAAGGCGTCGTTCTTCCCCATCGGCCCGCTGCTGGCCTTCGCCGTGCTGATCGTGGTGATCGCGGGCCAGAACTACGAGGCGGTGCTGGCAGGGCGCGGCATGGAGGTCCTTTCCTCCTACATCGGCCTGCCGATCTTCCTGGCGCTGTGGATCATCCACCGCAAGGTCACCAACTCGCGCGTCGTGCCTCTGCTGGAGATGGACCTCTCCGGCCCCGAGGACGTCGAGGAGGAGGAAGCCGCCGCCAAGGTCGGCTAGCCCCCACAAGGGATACCCGGAACGGCAGTTTGCACAGCAGGCCGCGGCCGCGCACGACCCTTGGGGGCTGCGCGGCCGCGGCCTGCCGTGTGCGTGGCGTGGAAACCGCTACGGCACGCGCTTCAGGGCCGGTTTCCGGTTGGCGCTGGCGGCGATGCCCAGCAGCAGCTGGAGCACTGCCACGCCCAGCAACAGCACCAGGGGAACGGTCCAGGCGCCGGTGAGCGCGAAGAGCAGGCCCATGCCGAACGGGCCGCTGGTGGCCACCAGGTAGCCGATCGACTGCGCCAGCGTGCTCATGGCTGTGGTTTCCTCCGGCGTTTCCCCGCTGTGGGAGATCACCACCAGCACCAGCGGGAAGATCGCGAAGCCGAAGCCCAGCGCGAGCGCGCTGATCCAGGCCAGGCCCAGCGGCAACAGCAACAGGCCCGCCACGCCGGTTCCCGCGGCCACCGAGCAGGCCACCATGGCCGAGCGCAACCTGTTGAGCCGGTTCGCCATCCACAGCACGAACATCGTCGCCGGAATCGAGGTGATCTGCAGGATGCCGAGCATGATGCCGGCCTGCGCCGTCGACATGCCGCGGAAGACCAGGATCGTCGGCAGCCAGCTCATGATCGCGTAGGCCAGGATGCCCTGGACGGTGAACAGCCCGGTGATCACCAGGCCGCGCTTGGTGCGCAGCAGGCCCAGCACGCTGGCCCGCGGGCCTGCATCGGGTGCCGGCTTCCCGCTGCGCGCCATCAGGATGAACGGGATGAAGGCCAGCGCGCCCGCGAGGGCCAGCACGCTCCAGGCGGCAAGGCCCAGCGTGGGCGACCCCGCGGCCATGGCCAGCGGCACGCTCAGCGAGGAAGCTGCGGTGGCCCCGATGGACATGGTGATGGTGTAGACCCCGGTCATCATCGAGGTCTTCCCCGCGAAGTTCTCGCGGATGAACGACGGCATTGCCACGTTGCACAGCGCGATGCCGCACATCGCGGCGACGGTTCCGGCCAGCAGCGCCCAGGTGGCGGGGATGCCTCGGATCCCCAGGCCGGCGGCCAGAATGCACAGCGCCAGCATGATGGTTCCGCTCAGGCCCAGGCGGCGGGCCACCCACGCGGTCGCGGTTCCCGCCGCGGCGAAGACCAGGGTGGGGATGGAGGGAAGCAGCGCCGCGACGAACGGGCCGTAGCCCAGGAACTGCTGCAGGTCGTGGTAGAGCGCCGAGGCGCTGGTGATGCCGGCCCGCAGGTTCAACCCCACCAGGACCACGGCCAGCAAGGAGAGCACCATGAATCCGCGCGGCACCGGGCCGGGAACGGGTTGCTGGATCGGGCGGTCTTCCACTGGTGATTCCTTGTTGGGCATGTTCACAGGTTACGTGCCGGGGATGACCGGGAGCCAACGGGCCTTCTCCCCCGTGACATGCGGCGTCCCGCGGGCACCGGGGGCTAGGCGGCCCCGAGGTCCCGGTGCCGCAGCGCCAGCACCCCGGCAAGGACGAACGCCAGGCTTAACCCCGCCAGGCCCGCGGCGGCGTCCCACGGAACCCCCTCGAGAAGCGGCGGCCTTCCGTACGCCCAGTGGTAGGGCGAGAGTCCGTGCAGCCACCGCAGGTCCTCCCCCTGGTTGCCCAACGCGTTGAAGACGTATCCGAGCACCGCGATCCCGGCACCGGCAATGGTGCCGTACACCTTGCGCCCGCCCAGCGCACCGGCCAGCAGCGCCCCGGTTCCGGCCAGCAGCGTCAGCAGCACGAACATCAGGACCCCGGCGAACACCTTCGCCGGCTCGATGCCCAGCTGCGCGGGCCCGTTGAGCGCCAGGATCACCACCAGCACCAGCAGCGCCAGCGCGAGCAGCCGGATCACCAGCGCCGCGGCCCGTTCCAGCACCACCTGGGTCCGGGTCACCCCGTGGGCGAGCGTGAGTTCCAGCAGCCCGGCCTCCTCGTCCCCGCCGATCGCCGCGGCTCCCCAGGAGATGGCGGCGATGGACATGAGCAGGAAACCGGTGAGCCCGAAGAACGTGGCCTGGGTGTAGCCGGGGCCGGAGGCGATCTGGTCGTAGTTCAGCGCCTTGACCATTTCCTGCGGCAGGGAATCAATCAGCCCGCGCATCTGCTCGTTGCCCCCGATGCTCGGGTACAGGGGCAGGTAGAGCAGCATGACGGCCAGCAGCCCCAGCCCCCAGACGAGGCTCGAGCGCCACGAATCCGCCAGTGCCTTGCGCAGCACCGGGAAGCGCGGGGCCTTCATGGCCGCACCGCCCGGGCAGTGTCGGGACCGGTTCCGGGATCGGGTGAGTACAGCTTCAGCACCGCTTCCTCCAGGTCAGGTTCCTCGATGACCAGGTCCAGGACCCTGGTGCGGGAGAGCACGTAGATCAGCGGTTCGACGGTGCCGGCGATGGTTGCCCGCGCCTCGATGACCCCGCGCTGCCCGCCGTCGTGGACCTGCCGGACCTCGAGCCCGTGGAGCCCGGGGATGCCGGCGCACAGCTCGCGCACACCGGCCGGGTCGTGTCCCGGGAAGAGCACCCGCACGCGGCGGATGGCACTTTCACGCAGGTCCTCGACGGTGGACACCGTGGCGATCGACCCCTCGCGCAGGATCGCCACTTCGTCGGCCGCCTGCTGGATCTCGCTGAGCACGTGCGAGGAGAGGAACACCGTCTGGCCCCTGTCCTTGGCCTCCCTGACCAGCGCCAGGAACTCACGCTGCATCAGGGGGTCCAGGCCGCTTGTCGGTTCGTCCAGGACCAGCAGCTCCGGTTCGTGCATGAAGGCCTGGACGATTCCGAGTTTCTGCTTGTTGCCCTTGGACAGCCGGCGGGCCTGGTTGTCCAGGTCCAGGCCCAACCGCCCGGCCAGCTCCTCGATGGCCCCGGGCTTCACCGGACCGCTGATTGCCGCAAAGTGCTCGAGGATCTTCCGCCCGGTGGTCCGGCCTTCGAGCACCAGCTCGCCGGGCAGGTAGCCGATCCGCCGGCGCAGCCCGGGGCCTCCTGCGACAGGGTCCTGCCCGAGGACCGCGATGTGCCCGCCGCTGGGCCGGATGATGTCCAGCAGGCAACGCATGGTGGTGGTCTTGCCGGCGCCGTTGGGGCCGATGACCCCGAAGATGCTGCCGGCGCGCACGCTGAAATCGATGGAGTGCAGAACCTCCCTGCCGCCGAACTTCTTGCGCAGGCCCGTGACGTCGATGGCGGGATCCATTCAGTGCTCCTCGGGGTTCTCGGCGGTGCGGATGGCATCGCGGGCGGCGTCAAGGAAGCGCTCGTCCGTGTACAGCGGGTGTGTGTACAGGTCGATCACGGGGACGCCGAGGAGGTTGAGAGTGTCGACGCCGAATTCCTGCTGCCCGAGGCTGCGGGCCACGTGCCGGCCGAGTACCAGCATGCCCAGGGAGTTTGCCGCAAGCACCACTGCGGCGGCCCGGGCATCCTCCAGCCGGCGCATGCTTCCGTTCGCGGCTCCTGCCTCAAGCATGTCCTGCGTCATTCCGACCAGCGCGTCGAAGAAGGCGTCGCCCAGCTCCGAGTCGTCAAGGATGGACTGGCGGATGTAGGCGGTCTCGGCCAGGTAGGTGTCGGGCTTGGCGAGGTATTCGGCCATCAGCGCGCGCAGGGAGGCGACGTCCGCCTTGTCGGTGGCCCGCCGCGAGCTGGTACCCAGGATGTGTTTGTCGCAGGCTTCCCGCAGGCCCGACTTCGAGGCGAAGTGGTGGATCACCAGCCCCGGGCTGACCTCGGCTGCCGCGGCGATGTCGCGGATGGTGGTGGGCGCAAAGCCCTGCCGGCTAAAAAGGCCGATGGCCGCGTCCCTGATCCGGGACCTCGTGGTCAGGTCTTCGCTGACTGTACGCATGTTCAAGATGCTAAACGCTTGTTCAATCTTTGGTAAGGGCCAAAGGTAACAACAAGCGGATCATTTCTCCCGCGGGCGCCGCCTGCAGCGGTTTGGCACAACCGGGGGCTGACCGGCGCGAGCCACGGCAAAGCGGATTCGTTCGAGCCGCCGAGGTTCGCGCAACGGGTCAGGCCCGAGGGATCCCCGGGATCCACTCGCGGACCTGCCATTCGGCCGCTTCCAGCGTCGCCAGCGCCTCGGCCAGGTTCAGCCGCGCCAGAAGCAGCGCGCTCATGGCCAGGCCGGCCACGATGCGCGCCCGGGCCAGGACAGTTTCCCCGGGTTGCTCCGGGTCCATGGCACCCAGGGCCGCGGCAACGCCGTCGCGCAGCTCGATCTGGTAGCCGTCGATCAGCAACCTCAGGGCCTCGTCGTGGCCCGCGATGCCCGCGGCCGTGTTCATCAACAGGCATCCGCGACTTGCGGCCTCCACCGAGGCCCTCGCCAGGTCCGTGGACAGCGAACGGAGATAGGTCGATATGCCGTCGTGGGCGGGTGACGAACCGTCAAGCTGGGCCAGCCGTGGACGCAGGACAGTGTCCATGTAGTCCTGGATCACCGCGTCGAAGAGTCCCCGCTTGGAGCCGAATCCGTTGTAGATGCTGGAGCGACCCAGCCCGGTGGCCGTTTCCAGGTCGGTGATGGACGTGGATTCGAACCCCTTGTCCCAAAAGACCCGGCGGGCATCGGAGAGCGCCTTGCCGGTGTCGAATTCCTGCGTTCTGGCCATGAGTCCCGAAATCCCCTCGTTTTGTGTAACGGTCATTCCAGTATATATTGGAACGGTCGTTACACAATCACCGCACCGAGCCAGGGAGACACCAGATGCTGCCAATCACCATGATTTTCGCCGGCCTTGCCGCCGCAATCCACGTGTACATCTTCATCCTCGAATCCCTGCGCTGGGATCTTCCTGCGACCCGGAAGGCGTTCGGCATCGAGAGCGACGCGGAGGCCGCGTCAACCAAGCCGATGGCCTTCAACCAGGGCTTCTACAACCTGTTCCTCGCCATCATGGTCGTCGGCGGCATGGCATTCAGCCTCCTCGGCAACACCACCGTCGGCGCCACACTGCTCTTCGCCGGGGCCGGATCCATGGTTGCCGCGGGATTCGTGCTGCTACTCTCCTCCCCCACGCTGGCCAAGGCCGCGTTCATCCAGTTTTCACCCCCGGCAATGGCGATCATCTTCGGGATCCTCGCCCTGGCCGGCTAACCACATTCCCCCTTCAACACCAGTCCCCAGGAGAACCTTTCTTCATGACAACCGTTTCCAGCACCCAGATCCACCTCGCCAGCCGCCCCACGGGTTGGCCGACCGCGGAGAACTTCTCAACCGTGAATGCCGAGCTTCCGGAGCTCGCCGCGGGCGAGATCCGCGTTGCCAACGAGTTCATCTCCGTCGACCCCTACATGCGCGGACGCATGAACGACGGCAAATCCTACGCCGCGCCCTACGGCCTGGGCGAGGTCATGACCGGCGGGTCCGTCGGCCGGGTGCTCGCCTCGCGTGCCGAGGGCTTTGCAGAGGGTGACGCGGTCCTGCACCAGATGGGCTGGCGCGATGTGGCCCAGGGACCGGCCGCCACGTTCACCAAGGTGGAACGGATCCCGGGGCTGCCGCTGTCGGTCTACCTTGGCGTCCTGGGCATGACCGCCTTCACCGCCTACGTAGGGCTGATGGAGATCGCCAAGCTCACGGAGGGCGACACCGTCTTCATCTCGGGTGCCGCCGGCGCCGTGGGCAGCGTTGCGGGCCAGATCGCACGGCTCAAGGGCGCCAAGCGCGTCATCGGCTCGGCCGGCAGCGCCGAGAAGGTCGAGCTGCTGACCTCCAAGTACGGTTACGACGCCGCCTTCAACTACAAGGACGCCCCGGTCATGGGGCAGCTGCGTGAGGCGGCCCCCGAAGGCATCGATGTCTACTTCGACAACGTCGGCGGGGACCACCTGGAGGCTGCGCTGGATTCATTCAACGCCGGTGGCCGCGGCGCACTGTGCGGGGCCATTTCCTCGTACAACTCGACGGAGCGCGCGGCGGGCCCGAACAATATGGTCAACATGGTCACCCGCGGGCTGAACCTGAAGGGCTTCACCGTGGGCAACTACGTCGAGCACCTGCCGGCATTCAAGGCCGAGATGTCCGCGTGGCTCACGGAAGGCAAGATCGTCTTTGACGAGACAGTCGTGGAAGGACTGGAGAACTCGGTGGGCGGCTTCCTGGACCTGATGCGCGGGGCAAACACCGGCAAGATGGTCATCAAGCTCTAGCGTGTGCTCGCATGGACCCCGCTTCCCCATCCGGGACGCGGGGTCCTTGCGCATCCACAGTTCGGTGTCTAGGGCTGCCGCTGGGTTTCTGCGTAGAACCACTCGATGTGTTCGCGCAACAGCACGGCCGCGCGACCGCCGTCCCCCATCTGGAAAGCCTCATGGATGCGGCGGTGCTGGGCGCGCAGCACCAACGAAAGCCCGTCCCAATGCTCCTCGCCGGACACCGACAGGCCGACGTAGTCGCTGATCGAGAGCCGCATGGACTCCATCATCGCCTCAATCACCGCGTTGCCCGCCAGCGAGGTCAACAGCACGTGGAAGCGTGCGTCAAGGTCATGGAATTCCTCGCGTGCCAGTCCCGGCGCGTCCATGGCCTCCAGCAGTGCGGCGGTTTCCTCAAGCACCCGGGCCCGGCGTTCGGCGTCGGTGTTGCGCCCCGCCGATTCCGCTGCCCAGGTTTCGAGCAGGATGCGGCTCTCGACAATGTCTTCCACGGTGAGCTGGCGCGAGGCAACGTGCAGGCGCAGTGCCGCCGACAGCCCGGCCGCGGGTTCGGAGATCACCACGGCGCCGGAATTGGGCCCCGACCCGGTGGAGGTGCGCACGACGCCCATGACGTCCAGGACGCGTATCGCGTCGCGCACCGAGGCGCGGGAGATCCCGTGGGTTTCGGCCAGCGACCGTTCCCCCGGCAGCTGGTCCCCTAGCTTGAGGCGTCCGGCGCGCAGGTCGGCCTCGATGCTGCGCAGCACCGTTTCGTAGGCGCGGGCGGGCGTCGGGGCGGCGCTTGATTTGCTGGTCACCAGACAAGTTTCCCACGCTTCACCCGAAGGTCCGGGAACGCCCGCCGCCCGCGCGCGGATGCATGTTCGGAGCCGTGCACTGGACGGTTCGGCACCCTGGACCTAGTATGGTCAGACCACATCGTTTCCTCGGCAGTTCACGCCGGAAGGGCCCGGAATGAAGATCGCACTTTTCGCCACATGCATCGTCGATGCCATGTATCCGCAAACCGCGCGTGCCACGGTCAAGATCCTCGAGCGCCTGGGCCACGAGGTCGTCTTCCCCGCCGGCCAGGCCTGCTGCGGGCAGATGCACATCAACTCCGGCTACATGGACGAGGCCCTCCCGGTGGTCGCCAACCACGTCGCGGCCTTCGAGGCAGAGACCTACGACGTTGCCGTGGCACCTTCCGGTTCCTGCGTCGCCTCCGTCAAGCACCAGCACCCGGTGCTTGCCAAGCGCTGCGGCGATTCCGCCCTCAAGGAACGCGCGGAGGCCGTTGGCGCGAAGACGTACGAGCTGTCCCAGCTGCTGGTCGACGTCCTGGGTGTCACCGACGCCGCCGAACAGCTCGGATCCCACTTCCCTCACAGGATCACCTACCACCCCTCCTGCCACGGCATGCGTTCGCTGCGCCTGGGCGACCGCCAGCTGGACCTGCTCAGGTCCGTGGGCGGCATCGAGGTGGCCGAGCTTCCCGAGGCCGACCAGTGCTGCGGCTTCGGAGGCACCTTCTCCATGAAGAACGCCGATGTCTCCTCGGCCATGCTCGAGGACAAGACGAACAACGTGAACTCCACCGGCGCTTCCCTGTGCTCCGGCGGGGACGCCTCCTGCCTGATGCACATCGGCGGCGGGCTCTCGCGCACCAAGTCCGCGGCAACAACCCTGCACTTCGCCGAGATCCTGGCCAGCACCCTCGACGAGCCGGTCTCCGTGACCGGCGAGGTCTTCGTCGGAAAGGGCGGCAAGTAAATGGGAAACGTCTTCATGGGAATGCCGGCCCTTCCCGCGTTCGGGAACGGCAACCTGCACATCGACGAGCCTTTCCCGGCCGCCGCGCACCGTGAACTGGGCAACACCCAGATGCGCTCCAACCTGCGCCACGCCACCCACACCATCCGCGACAAGCGGCTGAAGGTGGTTTCCGAGCTTCCCGACTGGGAGGACCTGCGGGATGCCGGTTCCGCCACCAAGAACCACGTGATGGCGAACCTGCCAGCGCTGCTTGGGGAGTTCGAAACGAACTTCACGGCCCGCGGCGGTACCATCCACTGGGCGCGCGACGCCCAGGAGGCCAACCGCATTGTCGCCGGGCTCATCCGCGAGCAGGACGCCACCGAGGTCGTCAAGGTGAAGTCCATGGCCACCCAGGAGATCGGGCTCAACGAGTACCTCGAGGACCACGGCATCCGTGCCTTCGAGACAGACCTCGCGGAACTGATCGTCCAGCTGGGACACGACAAGCCCAGCCACATCCTGGTCCCGGCCATCCACAAGAACCGATCCGAGGTCCGCGACATCTTCCTGGCGGAGATGCCAAACGTTGACCCGGACCTCACCGACGAACCGCGCCAGCTGGCCATGGCAGCCCGCGCCCACCTGCGCCGCAAGTTCCTCTCCGCGAAGGTCGCCATCTCCGGCGCCAACTTCGCCCTCGCCGATTCCGGCACGCTGGCCGTTGTCGAGTCCGAGGGCAACGGCCGCATGTGCCTGACGCTTCCCGAAACCCTGATCACCGTGATGGGCATCGAGAAGCTGCTGCCCGGCAAGGAGGACTTGGAGGTCTTCATGCAGCTGCTGCCGCGGTCCTCCACCGGCGAGCGCATGAACCCCTACACCTCCCTGTGGACCGGAGTCACCGAGGGCGACGGTCCGCAGAACGTGCACCTGGTCCTGCTGGATAACGGGCGCACCGCCGCGCTGGCGGACAAGTACGGGCGCACCGCGCTGAACTGCATCCGTTGCTCGGCATGCATGAACGTGTGCCCTGTGTACGAGCGCACCGGCGGCCACGCCTACGGGTCCACCTACCCGGGACCGATCGGCGCGATCCTCACCCCGCTGCTCACCGGCATCACATCTGAGGAGAACAGCTCGCTGCCCTACGCCTCCTCCCTGTGCGGAGCCTGCTACGACGCCTGCCCGGTGAAGATCAACATCCCGGAGATCCTGGTGCACCTGCGCGGCGAGGACGTGGATTCCAAGCGCGGCCAGAAGAAGCTACCGAGCCAGATGGACCTGATGATGAAGGGCGCCGGTTGGGCGTTCTCCTCCGGCAAGCACCTGGCCCTGCTGGAAAAGGGGTTGCCGTTGGGCAAGCTGGTGGCGGGGCGCGACAAGAAGATCAAGGCCCTGCCCGGCATCGCCGCCGGCTGGACGCAGTCCCGCGACATTCCCGCACCTCCCGCGCAGTCCTTCCGCGACTGGTGGAAGAAGGACCATGTGCCCCTCGCCCCGACGAACGAGCAGGAGAAGTAGACCATGAGCGCCAAGGAAGAAATCCTCTCCCGTCTCGCCTCCGCACTGCAGGACGCACCTGCCCCGGAACAGGTCCCCCGCGCGTACCGGAAAACCTCTGACATGCCGCCGGAGGGGCTCGTCGACCTACTGGTCGACCGCCTCGAGGACTACAAGGCCCATGTGGACGTCGTGGAGCAGGCGGGTCTTTCGGCGGCCATTGCCGAACGGCTCAGGGACGCGGCGAGCTACGTCGTTCCCCACGGCATCGACGAGGCATGGCTGGCGGATGCGGCACTGGTCCATGATGCCCGCCGCCGCGTCGACGCACCGGGCTCGGTGCTGGGCGTTGCCGAGCTTGATGCGACAAGCGCAGTGCTGACCTCCTCGGCGGTGTCGATCGCGGAGTCGGGCACCATCGTGCTCGACGGCAGCGCCGATCAGGGACGCCGTGCGATTTCCCTGGTCCCGGACCACCACGTGTGCGTGGTTCCCGTATCCACCATCGTGCGTCTGCTGCCGGAGGCACTTCCTCGCATGGACATCACCCGGCCGCTGACCTGGATCTCGGGACCCAGTGCCACCAGCGACATCGAGCTCGAGCGCGTCGAGGGCGTGCACGGCCCGCGCCGGCTGGATGTGATCATCGTCAGGGGGCTGTAGGATTCCGTGCTTGGGATGAAGCCGATCGACTGCCCAGTTCCGTATGGGGAATCATGGACCGCGTGGCAACCCAGGCACCCGCCACGGGGTGAATTCAGTTCGCAACCTCGATTGCCGTTTCCAAGTCATCCATGAGGTTGCGTCGGTGAATTGGCTCGTTGTGGGCCGCACGATTCCTGACGAGGTTCAGCGATTTCAAGGCTGCTTCCAACGCAGCCCGACGCTCGTGCATTCTGCCCTCGAGGTAAGGAAAGCCCCGATGTGCTGCAGGGATCCACAACGTGGTCAGGTAGCGTTTGGAAACCAGGAATCTCCAGAACCCAAAGGGCAGCTCCGCGATGATTTGCCCGTGTGATGGATTTGTCGATGCTGGCTTGTGACGAGAGACCGCTTTGCTCACGTCCAGCATGGCTTTGCCATCCAAGTGCCGCGACCGCAACCAATCCTGGGTCGGCTCCTCCTGCTCCCACCATCGAGCCAGTGCCATGTCCAAAGCATTCCGAACCAGCACTTCAATCATGCCCATGGTGTGCATGACCGCAGCAGCAGCGCGCATGTTTGATTCATACAAATGAAGGATCCGGACGAGGTCTTCGCCGTGACCCGGGTCGTATGAACTCAAACGTTCAGCTGTTAGCAGGCGTTTGAGTACTTCAAGGTCCGGTTGACCCCCGAACTGGTGATTGCTCACTTTCATCACCTATACTAAGAAGGAAGACCCCGGAGAGATCACTGGTTCGCCATATCGCCGGGGTTACGCTTTTAACCTCCTGATGTCGGCCAACAAAACCCTGGGACTGGCAGATTTCGACGATAGTCTCAGTGACTCGTGTGCCGAGGCTCCAGACGACCGGTTGTGGACGCAGCCCGCTGACCTTGGCCTCCAGGCCCAGCGCCACCAGTGGCGTCGAACTCGAGGGCAAGGAAGTGGCACCCGTTGTTCGCAGGTGCCACTTCCTTTTCATGCCGCGTCGTGACTTCGGGCTATCGCCCGCCGATCACTCCCTTCTCGACGGCCTTGGTGACGGCGTCAGCCTCGGCCTGGGTGAGGGTTCCGTCGCCCACTGCGTCATCGAGCCTCGACTTCAGTGCGGTGGCCCGTTCGGCCTGGGCCTCCGTCCTGAGCTCCTCCAGTGCCGTGGTGACCTTGGATTCCTCGATGCCCAGCGACTCGGCCAAGGACTTGGCGAGCGCGGAATCCATGGCGGTGCGGTCCGGCTTGGTGCCGTCCTGCTTTACCCCGCCCTCCGGGCGTTCGGTCGGCTTGTTGGCCTTCCTGAACGTGTCCAGTGCGTCGCTGAGCTTGCTTTCATCGACGCCCAGCTTCTCGGCCAGGCCGGAAGCCATGTCCATGCCCCCGCCGTGGTGGCCGCCGGGCCCGCCGCGTTCGGCCGGTGCGGACTGAGTGGTGCCCGTGGTCGAGTCGGCGGAACTGGACGAGCCGGAGTCCGCTGCGGAGGCGACGCCCGCAAAGCCGAGCCCGGCGACCAACGCCAGCCCCGCGGCGGAAGTTCCCAATGCCATCTTCTTCTTCATTGCCATGAGTGTTCCCTTCAGTGGCCGCCCGGAGCGGTACCAGTTGGTGGTCCGGCATTCCTCGCCGGCTCACTACCAACAGTGGGCGACGCCTTTATGCCGGGACTGTTCGGGAGCTATCAACGGGCTGTGACAATCCGGCCCCAAACGCCGCCATTCACAGGAAACCGGGCCGGAGGCTGCCATAGGAACGTTCCTGTGGCCACTCGCCCGGAGACAGGCACACGCGGAAAACTGAAGTGTGGCCCGGCCGGTTTCCCGGCCGGGCCACACCCGTTCCATGCTTCGTGCGGCTACTCGACCAGCTTGCCGGCCGTCGAGACTTCCTTGATCAGCTCCGCGATCTCCTCAGGGATCCCCGGGATCTCCTCGCGGACCACGCCCGCGCTTGGCGACCACACCAGGTTGACCTGCAACGACGAATCCATCTCCGGGAAGTCGCTGCGGTTGTGGCAGCCTCGGGTCTCGCGGCGTTCGATCGCCGCCTCGAGGGTTGCCCGGGCCGCCAGGGCGGAGGCCTTCAGGTCGAAGGCGTGCGCCAGGTCCTGGTAGCCGGCGATGTCCGGGTGGATGCCCACGTTGCCCATCCGCTCCTCGATCTCGTCGAGCTTGGCGAGCCCCGCCTTCAGGCCGGCCTCGTCGCGCACCACGCCGGCGTGCTCGGTCATCATGTTCCGGATGGCGCGCTGCAAGGCCCTGACGTTTTCATGTCCGTCGGCGGCCAGCAGGTCGTCAAGCTCCGCGCGGGCTGTGGCAAGCGCCTCGGCCGAACGCGGCTGGGATTCCAGCGAGGACGAGTACTTGGCAGCCGCCCGCGCCACGATGCGCCCGAAGACCAGCAATTCGATCAGCGAGTTGCCGCCCAGACGGTTCGCGCCGTGCAGGCCGCTTGAGGCCTCGCCGATGGCGTAGAGGCCCTCGACGTCGGTCCCGTGGTCCTCCGGGCGAACCCAGACCCCGCCCATCGAGTAGTGCGCGGTCGGTGCGATCTCGATCGGTTCCTGCGTGATGTCCAGCATCTGCAGTTCCAGCATTGTCTGGTAGACGCGCGGCAACCGGTACATGATGGTTTCGCGCGGCAGGTGGGAGACATCCAGCCAAACACCGCCGTTCGCGGTGCCGCGCCCTTCCTTGATCTCGGTGTAGGCGGCCAGCGCCACGCGGTCCCGGGTCGAGAGTTCCTTGCGGATCGGGTCGTAGCGCTCCATGAACCGCTCCCCCAACCCGTTGCGCAGGATGCCTCCCTCGCCGCGGGCCGCCTCGGAGACGAGTGTGCCGGCAGCGTTTTCCGGTTCGATGATGCCCGAGGGGTGGAACTGCACGAGCTCCGGGTCGCGCAGTCGCGCGCCGGCGTCGACGGCCAGGCGGAACGAGTCGCCGGTGTTCTCGTCGCGGCGCGAGGAGGTGCGGCGCCAGATGCGGTTGTGTCCGCCGGCGGCCAGGACGACGGAGTCGGCATGGATGAGGTAGCGCTGGCCGCTGTTGATGTCGAAGCCGTAGGCGCCGAACACCTGGTTCCCGCGCACCAGCAGCCTGGTGATGTAGACCTCGTCGAGGATCGGGATGTCCAGCTGCTGGGCGCGGTTCACCAGGCTGCGCTGGATTTCCAGGCCGGTGTAGTCACCGGCAAAGGCGGTGCGGCGGAAAGTGTGCGCACCGAAGAAGCGCTGGGAGATGCGTCCGTCTTCCTCGCGGGCAAAGCCCATCCCGTAGCGTTCCAGGTCGGCGATTCCCTGCGCCGCTCCGCGGGCGACGATCTCCACGGTGTGGGGGTTGGCCAGGTAGTAGCTTTCCTTGATGGTGTCGGCGGCGTGCTGCTGCCAGCTGTCTTCCTCGTCCATGGTGCCGAGTGCGGCGTTGATGCCGCCGGCGGCGAGCGAGGTGTGTGCGTCGTTGCGCGGGCGCTTGCCCACGGCGAGCACATCGACGCCCATTTCGGCCAGCTCGATCGCGGCCCGGAGGCCCGATCCACCGGTGCCGATCACCAGGACGGTGGTGGAAATCTGTCGTTCGTTCTTGCTTGATTCGCTCATACATTCAACGCTAGGAACGGCCCTATGATTAGTCCAATGAATCATTCGAGTCGTTTCGATGCGGATATGCTATTGAACATGAACCTCGAACAGCTCCAGAGCTTCGTGGAAGTCGCCCGAATCGGCCATTTCACGCGGGCCGCCGCGCATCTCCACCTGGCCCAGCCGTCCCTCAGTCGGCAGATTTCCACGCTGGAATCGGACCTTGGTGCCGAACTTTTCCACCGCGCACGGGGCAATATCACATTGACCCACGCCGGGGAAGCGCTGCTCCCGCTGGCCAAGCGCATGCTCGCCGACGCGGAAACCGTTCGCTACGAGATGCAGGAACTCGCCGGCCTGAACAAGGGGCGGGTTCGCCTGGGCGCCACCCCGACACTGTGCATCAGCCTGGTAGCCGAGGTCCTGATCCCGTTCCACGCGAAGTACCCCGGCATCGACCTGCACCTGACAGAACGCGGGTCCCGCGGCCTGCTCGAGGAACTGGCCGGCGGCGCCTTGGACCTCGCGCTCATCACCACCTCGGAGGACGGGGCCGCCACCTCGGCAAGCCTGCAACGACTCCCGCTGCTGACCGAGGAATTGGTGGTCGTCTCCTCCGCCAACAGCCCCGTGCTCGACGGCGTCCAATCGCTCACGCTTGCGGAACTGGCGGCCCTGCCACAGATCACGTTCCACGAAAGTTACGACCTGCGGGCGGCCACCATGCAGGCCTTCCACGATGCGAGGCTGGTCCCGAGGGTAGTCCTCGAGGGCGCGGAAATGGATGCCGTGCTCAGGTGCGTGGAACGCGGGCTCGGGGTCGCGGTGGTTCCTGCCATGGTCCTGGTGGATCGTCCCGGGCTTCGCTCGGTCCGACTCACCGACCCCCGGCTGGCGCGCACCATCAGCCTCGCGCACCGCAACGACGTGGCCCTGACACGGGCGGCCCAGGCCATGCAGCGCATGGTCATCGACACGGCCAATGTCCTCTCGACCCCCAACGCCGCCGCCGACGCGCTGATCACCCGCGCCAACTAGCACCGGCCGCGGCGCGCAGGAATCCTTCCCCATGGCCCGCGGCCCCCTGCCTCAGGAATCCAGGGGGCCGCGGGCCTCATGCATCAGTCCGCCTCGGTGACCTTTCCGGCCTTGATGAGCAACCGGCGTTCGGCACGTGCAGCCACGGCCGAATCGTGCGTGACCAACACGATGGTCAGCCCGTCGCGCCAGAGGCTTTCGAAGAGCTCCATGATGTCGTCGCGGGTCGTCTCGTCCAGGTTGCCCGTGGGCTCGTCTGCCAGCAGCACCTTGGGTTCCTTGGCCAGGGCGCGTGCGATGGCGACGCGTTGCTGCTGGCCTCCGGAGAGTTCCCCGGGCAGGTGGGTGCCGCGCTCCCCGAGCCCCACCGAGGCCAGTGCGGCGGCCGCGCGGGCCGCGCGTTCCGCCGCCGGCAGTTTCAGGGGCGCCAACCCCATCTCGACGTTTTCCTGCGCCGTCAGGGTGGGGATCAGGTTGTAGTGCTGGAAGACAAACCCGATGTCCCGTGCCCTGATGTCGGCCAGCGCGCCGTCGCCCAGTGTGGAGATGGGCCTGCCTGCAAGGACCACGCTCCCGCCCGAGGGCCGGTCAAGCGCCCCGAGCATCTGCAGCAGCGTCGATTTGCCGCCGCCAGTCGGCCCCTGGATGGCCACCAGCTGCCCGGCGGGGATCACCAGGTCCACGCCGTTGAGGGCATGTACCGTACGCGATTTCTGCACATACTTCTTTTCCACCTTGTCGAGCCGGAACATGGTTTGTTCGGATGCGAGATCGGTCTTCGTTTCGTGGGCCAATGTCTGTTCACTCATGTGCTTAAGCTCCTTGTGTTTCCTAGGCAACCGAGCGCAGGGCTTCGGCCGGGCGCAGTCGCGCGGCGCGCCACCCGCCGAGAATTCCCGCCAGCAGGCCGCCGGCGATGGCGATGGCCACGGCGAGCGCCCCGACCATCGGGGTGATGGGCAGGTTCAGCACCACGTCAGCGGCGCTTCCCACGGCGTTGCCCACCGCGTCCGGACCACCCGGCATGGCACCGGGCCCGCCGGTTCCCGGCCCACCTGCGCCGCCTCCCATGGGTCCCGCGGCCGCAGCCGAGGCGCTGAGCGTCGGGGCAATGACGTTCACTGCGAGGATCCCGCCGAGTCCGATCAGGATGCCCAGCGCCCCGCCAAGCAACGACTGCACCAGCGATTCGCCGGCCACCTGGCGCACGATGCTCGAGTTGCGCCACCCGATGGCCTTCAGGGTCCCGAACTCGCGGGTGCGGCGAGCCACGCCGGAGAGTGTGAGCAGGATGGCCAGCAGGAACGCCACGGCCAACACCGCGACCGACAACCACGTGCCCAGCGAGGACACCAGTCCCGACGCGGTGGACAACGAGCCCGACACGTTGGCGGCCAGGTCCTCCTGGGTATTGACGGTGTTCTCCGGCAGGGCCGCCTGCAGCCCCGCCTTGACGGCGGGGATCTGCGAGGCGGAGGCTGCCTGCACGTGGATCGTGCTGACCTTCTTCGCGTTGTCGGAGAGCTTCTGGGCCACATCCAGCGGGATGTAGGTGTTGGACGCTGTTTCGGCCTCGGAGCCCGAGCCGGCAACAATGCCGACGACGGTGAACTTGGTGCCGGCGATCTCCACGGTGTCCTTGAGCTTCAGCTCCTCGGTGGCCGCGTAGGCCGCATCCAGCACCAGGTTGTTCTTTCCCGCGTCCTCTGCGGACAGCAGCCTGCCCTCCTGCAGCGTTGCGGAGGCCAGTGGGCCGATCGTGGAGGCCATGGAATCGACGCCCATGACGCTGAAGGAGTTGACGTCGAACTGCCCTCCGCCACCCGGGCCCGCACCCTGCGGAGGGGCGGATCCCGTCTCCCCTGGGGTGGAGCCGGTGGTGCCCCGCTGCGGCAGCTCGCCGTCGAACGTGGAGTTGGTCAACGCCAGCACGCCAGAGGCTGCCTTGACCCCCTCCTGCCCGCCGACGGTGCCAACGGCCGAGGCGTCGAAGGTCGCCGATCCGCGACCGCTCGTCAGCACCGACTGTGACACCTCGGTGGTTCCGTCGGAGGTTTCGGTTCCCTCGTCGGCGTCGAACTCGAAGCGCGGCCCGCCGCGGCCCTCGCCCTCCGCCGGCGGGGTCGGTGTTGCCTTCACGGTGATGTCGGTGCCGACCCCGTACACCGAAGCCAGTGCCGCGCCCTGCGCGTCCCTGACGCCCGCGGACAGGGAGTTGACGATGACCACCAGCCCGATGGCCAGGGCCATTGCTATCGCAATGATGGCCGTTTGTTTCCGCCGCCCCGAAAGCTCGCGTCTTAGATAGCGTGTGAACATTCCTGTTCCCTTCAATGCGCGGGCCCTCGCCGCGCTCGAAGTTCAAGGTATGGCCTGCATCTGTGTCCTGACTTGGGCCGGCCTGTGGCCCTGGTAAGCACGGGCTGTGCCGTCGCTGTGCCGGGGCTGTGCCTGCATGATCCGGGGGCCGGCGGGCGGACGTGGCGCTGCCAACAGGCAATGCGGCCCCTCGCATCGGCGGCTGCCACTAGGCTTGACGGTGAACCCATTCGCACCGAGTCCTACCTGCAGCGTGGGCTCCGCACGACCCACAAGGATTTCCCTTGCCATTCACACTGGCCCACCCGGCCGCCGTCCTGCCGTTCCTGCGCCAGCCGTTCGTCCCGATCGCGTTGGTCGCCGGTTCCATGGCCCCGGATGTCCCCTACTTCCTGAAGGTCCCCACCAGCAGCGGCGCGTGGTACGAACCGCTGGTCAACGGCAGCAACTCGCACGACCTCTCGCAGATCCTGACCGTGGGGTTTCCCTTGGCATTGCTGCTCGCGGCTGTCTTGTGGCTGGTGTCGCGCCCGGTGCGCTGGGCGGTTCCGGATGCATGGGTCCCCGCGAGGGAAGCGGCGCGCGGTCGCCGGCCAAGCAGCGCGCGCATTGCCCTGTGGACGTTCTACTCGCTGATCCTGGGCATCCTCACGCACCTCGTCTGGGATTCCTTTACCCACTCCTACGGCTGGACGGTCAGCCGGCTCCCGTTCCTGGCGTCCGAGCCGTTCGCCGGCGTGCCGATCTACCGGATCCTGCAGCACGGCAGCACCCTCGCCGGGGCGGTGATCCTGGCGCTTTGGTACCTCAAACGCGTCAAGGCCTCCGCTGCCACCGGGCGCGACGGGCGCGCCAAGGGCACCGGCCCGCGCCTGGCATTGTTGCTCTCCGTGCTGGCCGTGCCGGCCCTTGCTGTCGCCGGTTTTGCGGTGGCGAACGAGGTTTCCAGCGGGACGGCATTCACGCCCGAGACATTCCTGTGGACCACCATCACGCACGGCGGAGCCGCAGCGGTGGTGTCGCTGGCGGGCTACGCATTCGCGTGGCACGCCGTCATGCTGGCCAAAAAGCTTCGCTCTTCCGCACAGGTCGAAAAGCAGGCCTGAGCGCCGCAGAAACCGCTTCGCCGTCGTCCCCGGATCCACGATCCGGGGACGACGGCGTTTTGCATACCTTCACATCAGAAGGCGCTTCCGCGGCCGGCGCCCCGCCCGGGGAACGTGGCCCGGCAGCCAGGAACCCGCGCCCGAACGGGCGCGGGGCCTTCCGCAACGGGCCGGAAACGACCCAAGAAATTTCACTAGGCAGATAAAAACTTCCACAATAATGGTGGTGCGGGTCACAACATGTTGCTATGTTGTTGCTTGCCAAAGGCGGGCCTCCCGATCGGGAAGCTATCTACCAGGCGCTACTCATCCATCAGCCAATTCGAAGCTGCGGACGGTCGCCTCGGGAAACGAACCACTGGCGACACCGGTCCGGCACTTCGTCTGGAGCATAAGGAAGTCGCCACCATGTCCAGCACCACCGTTTCAACCGAACGCCTCGCCGAAGCCATCGCCATTGCCGCGGAAAATGTCCGCAATGCCGGCGGGCCCTTCGGGGCACTGATCGTCACCGCCGACGGATCGCGCTTCGAGGGAGTCAACCGGGTCACCGCAAACAACGACCCCACGGCCCACGCCGAAGTCACCGCCATCCGCAATGCCTGCTCGTCCCTGGGCACCTTCGACCTGAGCGGAGCGGTCCTGTACACGAGCTGCGAGCCATGCCCGATGTGTCTGGCATCCGCCCTCTGGGCGCGCGTCTCGCGCGTGGTCTTTGCGGCAAACCGGCACGATGCGGCAGACGCCGGATTCGACGACGCCGCCTTCTACGAGTTCTTCGAGGCGGACCCGGCAGTCCGCACCTCGCTCATGCCGGTGGAACGCATCCCGGAGCACGGTTTCGACCGCCTGGAACCGTTCACGCTGTGGTCCACGCTCGACACCCGCATCGAGTACTAGGCAGGGCGAGCCAGATGACCATCACCAACTCGAACCACGAGCAGACCCGGCCCGCCACACCCGAACCTCCGGTCCGGAACGGCAACTCGGTGCTGGAACGCACCTTCAAGATCGCCCAGCGGGGCTCCACGGTCAAGCGGGAAATCAGGGGCGGCATCGTCACCTTCTTCACCATGGCCTACATCGTGGTGCTCAACCCGCTGATCCTGGGCGGGTTCAGCCCCGATGCCGCCCCCGTGGACGTTGCGGGGAACTTCCTTCCCGCCGCCGCGGTCGGCGCGGCCACCGGCCTTGCCGCGGGCCTGCTGACCATCGTCTTCGGGATTGTCGCAAACCTGCCCTTCGGGATCGCCGCCGGGCTGGGCATCAACTCCTTCCTGGCGGTCTCCGTGATCGGGGACGTCACCTGGCCCGAGGCCATGGGACTGGTCCTGCTCAACGGCATCGCCATCGTCATCTTCGCATTGACCGGTGCCCGGACGGCCATCTTCCGGGCCATCCCCAAGGACCTGAAGGCGGCAATCACCGTCGGCATCGGCCTGTTCATCACCTTCATCGGTTTCGTCGATTCCGGCTTCGTCACCCGCACCCCGGCCGGGCCGCCGGTCCAGCTGGGCACCGACGGATCCATCTCCGCGTTCCCCACCATCGTTTTCGTCCTGGGCGTGGTGCTCATGGGCGGGCTGGTGGCCCGCAAGGTGCAGGGCGGGTTGCTGATCGGCATCATCGCCACCACTGTCCTGGCCGTCGTCGCCGAGAAGGTCCTGCAGATCGGGGCTGCCAGCGAGTCGAACCCCGGCGGCTGGCACCTGAACGTGCCCGAGCTTTCGGGACAGATCCTCTCCGTCCCCGATTTCTCGATCGTCGGGCAATTCGACCTCTTCGGGGCGTTCTCGCGGATCGGCCCGCTGGCCGCGACAATGCTGGTCTTCACGCTGGTCTTCACCAACTTCTTCGACGCCATGGGCACCATGACCGGCCTGGCCAAGAGCGCCAACGTGGCCCGCAAGGACGGAACGTTCCCGCGCATCAAGTCGGCCTTCGTCGTCGAGGGAATGGGCGCCGTGTTCGGCGGCATGACAAGCACCTCCTCCAACACCGTCTACGTCGATTCGGCGGCGGGCATCGGGGAAGGCGCACGCACGGGGCTGGCCTCCGTGGTCACCGGCACGCTGTTCCTGGGGGCCATGTTCCTGACCCCGCTGACCTCGGTGGTCCCCATCGAGGTGGCAGCATCCGCCCTGGTGGTGGTCGGCACCATGATGGCCGGGCAGATTCGCACCATCAACTTCAAGCGCTTCTCCGTGGGCATGCCGGCATTCCTCACCCTTGTCACGATGCCGCTGACCTACTCGATAGCCAACGGCATCGGCGTCGGGTTCATCTCCTGGGTGCTGATCAACACGCTGGCCGGTCGCGGGTCGAAGATCCACCCGTTGATGTGGGTGGTTTCCGCGGGCTTCCTGGTCTACTTCGCCCGCGGGCCGATCTCCCAGCTCCTGGGCGCCTAGCCGGCTGCCACCGAAGGACAACAGCGCACCAAAGGAAACTGTTCAATGCTCAATCTCCATTCGGGGTTGGACACCGCGAGGGTGGCCACCGGCGGTTCATTCGCCGTGGCCACCATCGTGGGCACCACCGGTTCCACCCCGCACCCCATCGGCACCTCGATGCTGGTCCATGCCGACGGATCCACGACGTCCTCCCTCTCGGGCGGATGCATCGAGGGCGCCGTGCATGCCGCGGCGCTCGAGGCCCTCGAGGACGGCACCCCCCGCCGCGAACATTACGGCTACTCACCCGCCGACGCCTTCGCCGTCGGCCTGACCTGTGGAGGCGAAATCGACGTGCACATCACGCCCTGTGCGCCCCAATCGTCCATGCACGACGTGCTGGACCACTTGGCGGCATTCAACGCCACCGACCCCGTGGCGCTGATCCGCCGCATCGATGCCGGATCCAGCGGATCCGTGCTGGTCCCCCACCCGGGGCAGCTGGGCATCCAGGACCTTGCCGGGCTCCTGGTACCGCTGGTGGGCCCCGGCGCCAGCTCGCTGGCCGCCACGCTCTGCTTCCAGCTGGTGGCCGGCGGACGCACCGGCATCGTGGGCCTGGAGAACGAGGGGGCCTCCTGCGCCGGCACCGCCATCGAGTTGCTGGTGGAGTCCCGGCTCAGCCCGCCGCGCCTGGTCGTCTTCGGCGCCAACACCTTCGCGGAGGAACTGCTCAAGCTCGCACCGATGCTGGGCTACCGGAGCACGCTGTGCGACGCGCGGGCTGCGTTCACCCTGCAGCCGCGCTTCAACACCGCCGACCAGGTGTCCACCCTGTGGCCGCACGAGTACCTGGCGGGCGAGATCGCCGCGGGGCGCATCGATGCGCGCACGGTGCTGTGCGTCCTCACGCACGACCCCAAATTCGACGTGCCGCTGCTGTCGCTGGCCCTGCGCCACCCCGTGGCATACCTCGGCGCCATGGGCTCGCGCAGCAGCCACGAGGCCCGCATGGAGGCGCTGCGCGCGGAACGGGTTCCCGAACCGGAGCTGGCCCGCCTGCATTCGCCGATCGGGCTTGACCTGCAGGCGGCAAGCGCCGCGGAGGTGGCCATCAGCATCGCCGCGGAAATCATCGCCGCCCGCTCCGCGCACGCCACGGCAGCCCCGCTGAACACCCGTTCCGGGTCCATCCACACCCGCACCGCCCCCGAGGCGGCCGCGGGCAACCCCCACCACACCACGACGCAGGAGGAACCGGCATGGACATGAACACCATCGAGGCCCTGGTCCCCACCGCCGACCCCGACCAGTACCGCGACGGGGACGCCTGGCTCGCCGGCGGCACGGTGCTCTTCTCCTACGGCTCCCGGACACTGACCCGGCTGCTGGACATCACCGCCGCCGGGTGGAAGGCCGTCACAGTGTCCGAGTCCGGCATCGAGTTCGCCGCAACCTGCACCATCGCCGAGCTCCATGCCCTGCCGGAAGACCCCGCACTGCCCGGCGACTGGAAGGCGCTGGATCTGGTGCGGCCCGCCTGCGACTCGTTCGTCGCCTCCTTCAAGATCTGGAACCTCTCCACCATGGGCGGCAACATCGCCACCTCGCTGCCCGCCGGGCCCGTCATTTCCCTGTGCTCGGCGCTTGACGCCGTGGCGGAGATCCACGGGCCCGCAGGCACGGTGCGCCGGCAGCCCGTGGCGGAGCTTGTCACGGGAAACGGCACCAACACCCTGGCACCCGGGGAGCTGATCCGCTCCCTGCACGTGCCGGCACACGCGCTGCGCGCCCGCACGGCGTTCCGCAGGCTCTCGCTGACCAACCTGGGCCGCACCGGGGTGATGGTCATCGGACGCGTCGATGACGACGGGCTCTTCACGCTCACCGTCAGCGGCTCCACCACGCACCCCGTCCAGCTGCGCTTTGCCGCAGGGCAGCACCCGGGCCCGGCGGAGCTGCTGGCCGCGCTGAAGTCCCGCATTGCCCCGGAGGCCTACCACGACGACATCCACGGCCGCCCGCCCTGGCGCGAGGAGATGACCCACCGGCTGGGCCTGGAAGTCCTGGCCGAACTGCTGCCCGTTCCCCGCACCCCGATCGAAGGTTGAGTCCCATGTCCATCAACATCAACGGGAAACCCGCCGCCGGCATCCCCGAACCGGGCCAGTGCCTGCGCACCTTCCTGCGCTCCGAGGGCGCACTGGGCGTGAAGAAGGGCTGCGACGGCGGGGACTGCGGCGCCTGCACCGTCCACGTCGACGCACTCCCGGTGCACTCGTGCATCTACCCCGCGGTGCGCGCCGAGGGCCGCGAGGTCACCACCATCGAGGGCCTTGCAGCCCTCCAGGGAACCGACGGGTCGCTGGCTCCCCTGCAGGAGCAGGTCGCCAGGGCCCAGGGGTTCCAGTGCGGCTTCTGCACCGCCGGGCTGATCATGACGGCCTCCACCTTCGACGAGCAGCAACTGGAGGATTTGCCCCGGAACCTCAAGGGAAACCTCTGCCGCTGCACCGGCTACCGCGCCATCGAGGACGCCGTGCTGGGACGCGACGGGGACGGCTGTTCGCACCCGCCGGAGGAACGCTGCGCCCTGGACGGCGCCACTCCCGCCGCGGCGGGCACCGTGGGGAGCAATGTCCCGGCACCCGCCGCCCAGGCGATCGTGACGGGCCGGGCCCGCTACGCCCTGGACATCCCCGCCGGGGAGCTTCCGGGCCTGTTGCACATGAAACTTGCCCGCTCCCCTCACGCCCACGCGCGCATCCTGCACGTCGACGCGACAGCGGCGCTGGCCATCCCCGGGGTCCGGGCGGTGCTGAGCCACGTGGACGACCCGGGCGTTGCCTACTCGGCAGCGCAGCACGAGCTCATCGAGGACGACCCCGACGACTCGTTCGTCTTCGATTCCGTGGTCCGCTTCAAGGGCCAGCGCGTCGCGGCCGTCGTTGCCGATTCCGTGGCCCTCGCCGAGGCCGGGGTGGAGGCGCTGCGGGTCGACTACGAGGTCCTTCCCGCGGTCTTTTCCCCGTTCGAGGCCATCGCCGAGGGTGCCCCGGCGATCCACGGGGACAAGCCCGCCGCCTCGCGCATCGCCGATGCGACGCGCAACATCGTGGCCGAGGTGCACCACGAGATGGGCGACGTGGAGGCCGCGCTGGCCGGCAGCGACGCCAGCTACACCGAAACCTTCAACACCCAGCGCGTGCAGCACGTCTCGCTGGAGACGCACGCCGCCACCGGGTGGTTCGACGAGGCGGGGGTCCTCACGGTGCGCACCTCCACGCAGGTCCCGTTCCTTGTCAAGCGCACGCTCGAGCGGATCCTCGGGCTGGCCCCCGGTGCGGTGCGCGTCGTCGCGGGCCGCGTCGGCGGCGGCTTCGGCGGCAAGCAGGAGGTCCTGGTGGAGGACGTCGTCGCCCTGGCCGTGGCGCGGCTGCGCCGCCCGGTGCAGCTCGAGCTCACCCGCCCGGAGGTGCTGACCGCCACCACCACCCGCCACGCCTTCAACGTCAAGGTCAGCGTGGGTGGAAACCGGGACGGGGAGCTGACGGCCCTGGCCATCGAGGTCCTCACGGACACCGGCGCCTACGGCAACCACGCGCCCGGGGTCATGTTCCACGGCTGCTCCGAGTCCATCGCCGTGTACAAGGCCGCCAACAAGAAGGTGGATGCCGCGGCCGTGTACACCAACACGGTGCCGGCCGGGGCCTTCCGCGGCTACGGCCTGAGCCAGACGATCTTCGCCGTGGAGTCCGCCCTGGACGAGCTCGCCCGGCGCCTGGGCCTTGACCCCCTCGAGTTCCGGGCCAATGCCATGCTGCGCGAGGGGGACCCGATCCTCTCGCTCCACGACGAGCCGGAGGAGGACCTGCTGTACGGGTCCTACGGGCTCGACCAGTGCGTCGAGCTGGCCCGCAACGCCCTGGCCCGCGGTGCCGCACGCGGTGCCGACGGGCGGGAGCTGGACGGGAACTGGCTGGTCGGCGAGGGCACCGCGCTGTCCATGATCGCCACGGTTCCCCCGCGCGGGCATTATTCGCATTCGACCGTCGAGTCCCTGGGCGACGGCCGTTTCCTGTTGCAGGTCGGCACCGCCGAGTTCGGCAACGGGACCTCCACCGTGCACACCCAGCTGGCCGCGGATGCCCTGGGCACCGCCGCGGAATCGATGCTCCTGCGGCAGTCGGACACCGGGCTCACCGAGCACGACACCGGTGCCTTCGGCTCGGCCGGGACGGTGGTGGCCGGCAAGGCGACCTTTGCCGCGGCGCAGGCCCTGGCCCTGCAGCTGCGTGAGGTAGCTGCGGACATCGCCGGGGTGCCCGTGGCGCAGTGCAGGCTTGTCCCGGCGGGTGTGTCCTGCGCCGGAACGCTGGTTCCCCACGCGGAGCTGCTGGCCGCGGCGGGGCCCACGGGCCGGCACCGGGCCGAGGGACGCTGGGGCGGCACGCCGCGCTCGGTGGCCTTCAACGTCCACGGCTTCCGGGTGGCAATCGATGCGCGCACCGGGGAACTGCGCATCCTGCAGAGCGTACAGGCGGCGGACGCGGGAGTCGTGCTCAACCCCCGGCAGTGCCGCGGCCAGATCGAGGGCGGCATCGCCCAGGCGCTCGGGGCCGCCCTCTACGAGGAAGTGCTCATCGACGAGGGCGGACGGGTGGAAACCGAGGTACTGCGGCAGTACCACATCCCGACCTTCGCCGACGTGCCGCGCAGCGAGGTTTACTTTGCGGCGACCTCCGATGCGCTGGGCCCGCGCGGGGCCAAGTCCATGAGCGAAAGCCCCTTCAACCCGGTGGCGCCGGCGCTCGCCAACGCGGTGCGCGACGCCACGGGGATCAGGTTCACCCGGACCCCGATCCGCCGCGACGACATCTACCTGGCGCTGCGGGCCGCGGGCAAGGTACCGCCGCTGCTCCTAGCCGAGCAGGTGGAGGTCCAGGACGGTGTCAACGTCTGAGCCCGTGTCCAGGTCCGAGCAATCGACGAGGTCCACGAGCTCCCGGTGTGCCGCCAGGTAGGCCCGGGCACCCGCATCGCCGGCGGCGGATTCCGCCGCCGGCAAGACGTGTTCGGCGGCGAAGAGCACCGGGTGCCCGCGCTTCAGGGGACCGTGTCCCTCCCGGTAGCCGGCGGCGGTGATCCGGCCGTCCCGGTGCTCCAGCAGCAGCCTCCGGACCAGTGCGGAATCCAGACCGGGCTGGTCCACCAGGGCCACCAGCACTCCGGCGCCGGGCGGGACCGCGGCCATCCCCAGCGCGAACGAGGAGCCCATCCCGGTGGGCCACTGCCCGTTGACAAGGACCTTCACCCCGGCATCACCCACGTGCGCCGCCACGCGTTCGGCCTCGGCACCGAGCACCACCGCGACGTTGTCGCATCCGCCCAGACGCAGGGCCCGGATGGCCGAGTCCAGCAGCGTTTCGCCGGTGCCCTTGCGCAGCAGCGCCTTGGGTCCGCGGCCCAGCCGGGAGCCGGAGCCCGCGGCAAGCACGAGCCCGTGGAAGGGTGTCCGGGTGGCGGGGATGGTCATCTGCCCATCCTAGGGCGCAGCTTCGGGGATGTGCATGCGACCCCGCCACGGCACGCGGCCGCGGATCCCCGCTACGGCTCGGAGATGAAGCCCTGCTTGACCATCCAGTCGAAGGCCACATCGGCCGGTTCGCGGCCGTTGACGTCCACTTCCAGGTTCATGGCCTGCAATTCGGTGTCCGTGAGCAGCGGCGAGATCTGTGCAAAGACCTCCACCAGGCCCGGGTACTTGTCCAGGAACTCCTGGTTGAAGGCCGGTGCCACGTTGTAGGCGGGGAAGTAGCCCAGGTCGTCCTCCAGCACCGTCAGGTCCAGCGCCTGGATGCGCCCGTCGGTGGTGAAGACCTCGCCGAAGTTGCAGTCCCCGGCATCGGTGGCGCTGTAGATCGCACCGGTGTCGTAGACACCCACATTCGATTCGGGGACCGAGTCGGCGGATCCGCGCTCGAGCCCGTAGAGCTCCAGCATGGGGTTCAGCCCGTCGAGGCGCGAATTGAACTCCGCGTCGACGCAGAAGGTCAGGTCCTTGGGGTCCAGCTTCTTCAGCTCGGAGAGCTTGGTGATGCCGTCCAGCTCCTCCACCGCCTCGCTGCGGACCGCCATGGCGTAGGTGTTGTTCATGGGTGCGGGCCCGCCCCAGAGAACGCCGTTGCCCTTGTCCTGGTCGTGGACCTTCTGCCACTGTTCCTTCTGGTCGGCGATGCCTTCCTCGTGGCCCAGGTAGGTCATCCACGCGGTCCCCGTGTACTCCCACATCATCCCGGCCTGGCCGGAGCGCAGCAGCTCCCGGGCCGGCTGGCTGCCGGGGACGTTGGTGAGGTCCTCGACCTTGAAGCCCGCGGCCCTCCCGGCCAGCACCGCGATCTTGCCAAGGATCAGCTGCTCGGTGAATGCCTTGCTGGTCACCGTCATGGAGGCGTTCTCCTCCACGCCGGGCAGGGGTTGGATGCTGCCCGGGCCGGCCGCCGGGACGTAGGAGGCGGCGGGAGACAGGCCGCACCCGGCCAGCAGGAGGCCCGCGGAAAGCGTGAGCGCAACGGACGCCATCAATTTCCTGGCGATCATGTTCAGAGTCCTTTCGGTCGGGCCACATGCTCGACGACGCGGCCCAGCCAGTCGACGAGCAGTGCCAGCAGCGCCACCAGCAGGGAGCCCGCGACCAACACCGTGGTGAGGTTAAGGTTCACCCCGGTCGTGATCAGGATGCCCAGGCCGCCGCCGTTGATGAATGAGGCAAGGGTTGCCGTGCCGACCAGCAGCACCAGCGCGGTGCGGATGCCCGAAAGCATCACCGGGACCGCCAGCGGCAACTCGACCTTGAAGAGCACCGCGAGGGAGCCCATGCCCATGCCGCGGCCCGCCTCCACCAGCCGTTCGTCGACCTGCCGCAGGCCCACCATGGTGTTGGAGAGCACCGGCAGGATCGCGTAGAGCACCAGCGAGACGATGGCCGCCCAGAAGCCGAAGCCCAGCCAAAACGCCAGGAGGACCACCAGGCCGATGGCCGGCGCCGCCTGGCCCATGTTCGCCACGACCATCACGGGTCCGCTGAAGCGGCGCATCGAGGGCCGGGTCAGCACGATGCCCAGCGGGATCGCGATGGCCAGGACGATCAGCGCCGCGACGATTGTCAGTTTCAGGTGTTCGAGCGTGTAGCCCCAGAGCGTTGCCGGGTCCAGGGTCATCCGCTCGGTGTCGCTCAGCTCCGCGTTCGCCAGCCACAGCAGCACCGCGGCGAGTGCCGCAGCGATCCCCAGGAGCTGCAGGCCCAGCACCCGCCAGGGCCGTGCCGCACGCTGCGCCGAGGCGTTTGACGTGGTCTGCAGGATGGCCGCCGCAGTGCTACTCATGACTGGCCCCCGGGCGCAGCAGGTCCTCGCCCGCGTTCCTGGCCGCCTGGTTCTGCGGTGCCATGACGTTTTCCGCCGCTATTGACGGGATGGCCCCTGAGTTCAGGCCCACCGGTGCGTCGCCGGCGCCCGCCTCGGCCGAGGCGTGGGCCGCGGAGATCGCCGCCATGACGGTCTGCACGTTGATGACGCCGAGGTAGGCATCGCGCCGGCCCGTCACCACAGCGATTTCGGAGCTGGCCACCAGCATGGTGTCCAGGGCGTCGTTCAGGGTCGCCTGGTCGCCGACCGTCGGGACCCCCGCATCGCGGGTCTCGTCGATGATCGCCAGGCGGGAGAGCTGCCGGCGGGTGAGCAGCCGCATCGGGCGGCGGCGCGGGTCCAGGACCACGGCCTGGGATGCGCCGGCCCCCTGCACCCGCGAGAGCACGTCGCTGGCCAGCTCGCCGGGTTGCGCGGTCACGGCGTCGCGCAACTCGACCTCGTTCACCCGGGTGAGCGTCAGCTGCTTGAGCCCGGCGCCGGAGCCGATGAAGTTCTCGACGAACTCGTTGGCGGGGTTGGCCAGGATCCGTTCCGGGGAATCGTACTGGACCAGCTGGGCCCCCTCGTCGAATACGGCGATCCAGTCTCCGAGCTTCACCGCCTCGTCGAAGTCGTGGGTGACCATGACGATGGTCTTCTGCACCTCGGACTGGATGTTCAGCAACTCGTCTTGCAGGCGTTGGCGGGTGATCGGGTCCACCGCACCGAAGGGCTCGTCCATCAGCAGCACCGGAGGATCGGCGGCCAGTGCGCGGGCCACCCCCACGCGTTGCTGCTGGCCGCCGGAGAGCTCCCCGGGGAACCTGTCGCGGTAGACCGAGGGGTCCAGGGAGACCAGCTCGAGCAGTTCGTCGACGCGGGCCGCGATCCTGGCCTTGTCCCACCCCAGCATCTTGGGAACGATCCCGATGTTGGTGGCCACGCTCATGTGCGGGAAGAGGCCGCCGGCCTGGATCACGTACCCGATGCGCCGGCGCAGCGTGTCGCCGTCCATCTTCGTGACGTCGTCGCCGTTGATCACGATCTTGCCGCCCGTCGGTTCGATCAGGCGGTTGATCATCTTCAGGGTCGTGGTCTTGCCGCACCCGGAGGGGCCCACGAACATGACGATGCTTCCGGCGGGGATTTCCAGGGTCAACCCGCCGACGGCCGGCTTGGCCTGTCCCGGGTACTGCTTGGTGACTTCGTCAAGCAGGATGGATGCGCCGGTGACGGCGCCGTTGTTTTCAGACACGGATACCTCGCGGGGTAGTCAGTCGGCCGATGCCGACCAGGATGAGATCAAGGACAACCGCCAGAATGATGACTCCGACGACTCCGACCAGGACGGATTCAAGCGAGTTGGCTCCACCCAGCCGTGAAAGGCCCGAGAATATGAAACCGCCGAGTCCGGGGCCCAGTGCGTAGGCGGCAATGGCCGCGACACCCATGACCATCTGGGCCGATACCCGGATTCCCGAAAGGATGATGGGCCAGGCCATGGGCAGCTCGACGGTGGCCAGGGTGCGCATGCGGCTCATGCCGATGCCGCGCGCCGATTCCACCGTCGCCGGAGAGATCCCGGCCAGTCCGACAATGGCGTTGCGGAGGATGGGAAGCGCAGCGAAAAAGGCCACGACGATGACCGCCGGGGTCACGCCGAATCCGAACGGCACGATCAGCAGGCCGATGGCCGCAAAGGACGGAATGGTCAGGCCGATGGCCGACACCCCGTTGGCCAGGGATGAAAGGGGCTTACTGCGGTAAACCAGTGCCGCGATTCCCACGGCGATGATCGTTGCGAGGATCAGGCACTGCACAACGAGGGAGAAATGTTGCCAGGAGGCAAACAGTATTTGGCGATATCTTTCGCCAATAAATTCATACACATCAAGACCTGTTTCACTTTGGTTACGTAGCACGCTCTCGCGGGCCCAAGGGCCCTTCGATACTGAGCAAACATAGCCTGATTCAAGGTCAGATATCCACCCGGGGTCGCGCTCGGGCGGCCGCAACGAATGAAAATCCTTAGCCGCGCCTTCTCAAAAGATGCTGCTTGACCACTGGCCGGGAGGACATCGGGGGTCCACCGCCGAAGGCACCAAGAAAACCTTGAAAAGGCACACGATTCCGCAGTCTGGAACCGCAAGGATGACGGCTTCCCGGGCACCCTGGGAGCCGGTCAAATGTGCCGAAATGGATTCCTCCGCCCCCACCGCCACCAGCGTGCGGAGAGCCTCGTGGAACACCTCGAATCTTTCCGAATTAATCCTCGAAATCGAGACAAATATTGATTTAATATTTCCTTGAAATAGTTCAGCATGAGAGACAAAATCGAACCTTGAAACCCTGCAAATATCCTGGGGAACGCCTCCTCCGCACTGGCGGGAAAAGGCCCACGGATCCCGGCAGGGACGGAAGGCCACGCACCTTCCCGCCCCGAAGGCCCCTCGACGCCGGAGTGGCACGGCGGGCCGTGTTCAACCCGGCGCCGGCACACCTGTGATGTGATGAATCCATGAAACTTGCAACGCTGCGCCGGGCCGGTGCCACGGAGATGACCTTTGCCGCCCTCGTCGAAGGCGATTCCGCTTTCGAACTCGCCGGTTTTGCCGACGTCGGTGCGTTCCTTGCCGCATCCGAAGCGGACCGCATGGACGCACTCGATGCAGCGGTCTCCCTCGACACCGCGGTTCCGCTCGACTCGGCCGACTACGCCCCGCTGATCCTGAACCCCGCCAAGGTCTACTGCATCGGGCTGAACTACAGGAACCACATTGCCGAGGTCGGCAAGCAGGAGCCTTCTTTCCCGACGGTTTTCACGAAGTTCGCATCCTCGCTTACCGGCGCCAACGACGACATCGAAATCCCCGCCGAGGACCACAGGATCGATTGGGAAGGCGAACTGGCGATCATCATCGGCACCGCGGGCCGCCGCATCCCCGAGTCGGAGGCCGCCAACCACATCGCCGGCTACGCGGTGTCCAACGACGTGTCGATGCGCGGCTACCAGGGCCGCAGCACCGAATGGACGCAGGGAAAGTGCTGGGACGCGGCATCACCACTGGGCCCATGGCTTGTCAGCGTCGAGGACTTCACCCCGGGTGCCAGGATCACCACCCGCGTCAACGGCGAGGTCGTCCAGGAAGACTCGACATCGGACCTCGTCTTCTCCCCCGCAGCGCTCGTGGCATACCTGTCCGTGCCCAACGAGCTGCGCCCGGGCGACGTCATCCTCACCGGCACTCCCGCGGGCGTGGCGCTGGGCCGCCGCAACGACGCGGGCCGCCACCCGTGGCTCAAGCCCGGCGACGTCCTGGAAACGGAGATCGAATCCCTGGGCACCAGCCGCAACACCTTCCTCTAGCGCCGGGCCCGGGAAGACAGAACACCTCGCCACCTGCCCTTTGGAAACATCCAGGTGTACTCTCTCCAGTACCAAGGCGTGTCGCGGACCGCAGGCAAGACGCCCCCACCGGGGCTCTCCACGCGGATCGCGATGCCGAAACTGAACGACGTAACTTCATCCGAACGGAGACAAGTCATGGGATTCATTGGCTGGATTGTTCTGGGCCTCATTGCCGGCGCTATTGCGAAGGCCATCAAGCCGGGCGACCAAGGTGGCGGCCTGATCGCCACGATGCTGCTGGGCGTGGTCGGCGCGGTGCTGGGTGGTTGGCTCGGCTCAATGATCTTCGACGTGAACATCAGCGAATTCTGGTCCCTTTCCACGTGGCTTCTGGCCATCGGTGGGTCATTGATCGTTCTCGTGGTCTGGGGATTGTTGACGCGCAAAAAGGCGTAGTCCATGCATGAGAAGGGGGCTTCAACCTTTCGGGGCTGGGGCCTCCTTCGCGTTCCCCCGGCGGCGGTTCCCGGTTCGGAGACGCCCCGTCCCACCGCGCGGTCCGCCCGGGAACGGCATTTCCGATCGAGCCGGTGCCAGGCGGGCATCCGCCCGGCGGGTCCTCGGCGATGCGCATCCTGCGTAACACCCCGGGATTTTTCGATGCCCGAATCGTAGGCTGGGCTCATGAGCTTCACTACTTGCGATCTTCTCGATGCCGACGAAACACTGCAGTCGCTCTCGCTGCAGCTCTCGAACTTCGGCGCACATCCCCGGTTCTCCGGCCCCATCCGTACGGTGCGTTGCTACCGCGACAACGGCCTGGTCAAGTCCCTTTTGAACTCCCCCGGCGCCGGTGCGGTCCTGGTGGTCGACGGGGCAGGGTCCGTGGAGTCTGCCCTCATGGGTGACATGATCGCCGCCGCGGCGGTCGCGAATGGCTGGGCGGGGGTCGTCATCAACGGGGCCATCCGGGACCGCGTGGCGCTGGCGGAAACTAGCCTTGGCATCAAGGCCCTGGGGTCCAACCCGCGCAAGAGCGCCAAGGACTCGGTCGGCGCCGTCGACGTCGTCGTGGACTTCGGAGGGGTCGTCTTCACCCCCGGCGCAACGCTGTGGAGCGACGAGGACGGAATCCTCGTCACCTCCTGACCAGTCATCATCTCGCGGGCGGTTTCGCGGACAACGGCTTCCGCGCCGCACGACCAACGGGTTTCCCCAACGAAAGCAGGCAGCACCATGAAGGTCACGATCATCGGCGGACACGGCAAGATCGCCCTGCTCGCAGCACGAATCCTGGCGGACCGCGGGGACGAGGTCACCTCGATCGTCCGCAACCCGGACCATGTTCCGGACATCGCGGACACCGGCGCGCTTGCCCTGGTACTGGATGTGGAAAGCGCCACCGCCACCGAGCTGGCGGAAGCCCTCGGCGGCGCCGACGCGGTCGTCTGGTCCGCAGGGGCCGGCGGCGGGAACCCGGATCGCACCTACGCGGTGGACCGCGACGCGGCGATCCGTTCCATGAACGCGGCCGAGTTGGCTGGCACCCGGCGCTACGTGATGGTCTCGTTCCTGACGGCGGACCTCGAGTACCTGGTGCCGCTGGATGACCCCTTCCACCCATACATGGCAGCCAAGATCGCCGCCGACGAGCACCTGCGCGCCAGCGGGCTGGACTACACGATCCTGGGCCCCGGGGCGCTGACCCTGGACGAGCCCAGCGGGCTTCTGGACCCGGAGCCGGACACCGCCGGGGACACCTCGACTTCGCGGGGCAACGTCGCACTGGCGATCGTGGCGGCGCTCGATGACCCATCGACGGTCGGGCGCACCATCAACTTCACAGACGGCACGGTTCCCGTAGCCCGCGCCCTCGCCGCCACGGGCGGCTGAGCGCGGGAGGCGCGCGGCCCCGCCGAAATGAAACCCAGTTCCTTGACATGAACTCGAGTGCCACGAAAGACTGGTGTGACTCAGCTCATACCAACCTCCTGGAGTCGCAGCAGTGAACACCCCCACCGCAAACGCAACCCTGTCAGTCGCAGCCATCCTGGCCGAATCGGCACGTCGCCACACCGACCGCCCGGCCATCACCCTGGGCGGCGTGAGCACCAGCTACGGGGAGTTGTGGGACCAGACGCGCGCCTACGCGGGCGTCCTGCGCGACGCCGGGATCGGCGAGGGCGACAGGGTGGCGGTGCTGATTCCCAACGTCACCGACTTCGCCCGCGTCTACTACGCCGTCCTGTCCCTGGGGGCCGTCGCAGTGCCGATCCACGCGCTGCTCAAGCGCCACGAGATCCAGTACATGCTCACCGACGCCGAGGTGAAGCTGATGGTCTGCGCCGCCCCGCTGCTGGGCGAGGGCGCACCCGGAGCCAAGGCCGCCGGGGCCGCGGTGCTCACGGTGCTGTCCCCGGAGCCGGGCGACTTCCCGCGCCTCGAGGACCTGGCCGCGACCACCACGCCGGTCGACACCTACCTGCCGCGCAACCCGCTGGACATCGCCACCATCCTCTACACCTCCGGCACCACCGGCAAGCCCAAGGGCGCCCTGGGCACGCACCTGGCGCTGGTGGAACAGGTCAACGTCATCCTGCTCAACACCCTGGACATCCGGGTGGGCGACAAGATCTTCGGCGGCCTGCCGCTCTTCCACACCTTCGGGCAGACCGTGGTGCTCAACGCGGGGCTGCGCGCCGGCGCCGAGCTGCTGCTGATGCCCAAGTTCACCGGCGAGGCCGCGCTGTCCATGGTGCTCGACGAGGGCGTGCACATCTTCGCCGGCGTCCCCACCATGTACGTGGGGCTCCTGGAGGCGGCAAAGTCCCGCCCCGAGGCCTCCCCGGCACTGCGCTACGCCGTCTCCGGCGGCGCCTCGCTCCCGCTGACGGTTCTCGAGGGGTTCAAGGCCCGCTTCGGCGCGCTCATCCACGAGGGCTACGGGCTGACCGAGACCTCCCCTGTGGCCAGCTTCAACCACGTGGGCAAGGACCCGCGCCCCGGCACCATCGGCCAGCCGATCTGGGGCGTCGAGGTGGAGATCGCCCGCGCCGAGGTGCACGATTCCATCGAACTGCTGCCGCGCGGGGAACTCGGCGAATTGGTGGTGCGCGGGCACCTGCTCTTCTCCGGCTACCTCAACCGCCCGGAGGCCAGCGCGGAGGCCGTCGTGGACGGCTGGTTCCGCACCGGCGACCTGGGCACCAAGGACGCGGACGACTACCTCACCATCGTGGACCGCAAGAAGGACATGATCCTGCGCAACGGCTACAACGTCTACCCGCGCGAGGTCGAGGAAGCCCTCATCACCCATCCGGAGATCGTCAACGTCGCGGTCTTCGGCGTCCCGGACGAGAAGCACGGCCAGGAAGTTGCCGCAGCGGTGACCCTCGTGGCAGGCAGCACGCTGAGCGGGCAGGAGATCAGCGCCTACGGCGAATCGCGGCTCGCGGCCTACAAGTTCCCCCGCCGCGTGGAGATCCTCGCCGAGTTCCCGCTGGGCCCCAGCGGCAAGATCCTCAAGCGCGAGCTCGTCGCCAGGTACCAGGAGTCGTAGGCCCCCGCCCGGCGGGAATCCGCGCGCAGCGCATTCAGTCGCGCGCGGCAGTGCCCAGGCTGAAAGCGCCCTCGATGCGCGGAACGCCGGGCTGGTAGAAGGTTTCCAGCTTCGTGATGCGGAAACCGGCCTCGCGTAGCATTTCGGCATTCGACCGGGTCAGGTGGCAGCCGCCGGCCAGCGCCTGCTGCACGGGTTCGATCCGGTGCTGCCAGCGCGCAACCCCCGCGTCCGGGGCCAGCCCGTGCTCCAGGAAGTGCAGCTCCCCGCCGGGCTTCAGCACCCGGCGCAGCTCGGCCAGCGCCGCCAGCGGGTCCGGGATCGTGCACAGCGTGAAGGTACTCAGCGCGGCATCGAAGCTCCCGTCGGCCTCCGCCAGGTGCTGTCCGTCCAGCGAGCCGCGCACCACCGGGACCGGCGATGCCTCGCGGGCCCGGGCCGACATCCTCCAGGCGGCGTCCGAGGGTTCGACGGCCACCACGCGCTGGACCGCCTCCGGGTAGCGGCCCAGGTTGCTGCCCGAGCCGAACCCGATCTCCACCACGTTTCCGCGCAGAGAAGCGCACACCCGCTCGCGCAGCGGCACCAACGTCTTGGCACCGCAGGAAAACGCGATGAGCCGCGGCAGCACGTGGCGTTCGTAAAGGGTTGACATGGGCCCGCTATCCCGTGCCCCGGCGTGCGGTTCCACGGTTCAGCGCCAGGTGCCCGCCCAGGAACCCGGCTCCGGCGGCGACGGCGTTTCCCGCAAGGCCCAGCCGCACACCCAGCCCATGGCGGCCCCGCAGGCGCGCGAGCAGCGATCCCAGGAACAAGAAAACTGCGGCGTCGGTGCCGAGCGCGTGCACGGCGCCGATCCGCCGCTCGTCACCCGACATTCCTGCCCAATCGCCGGCACCCGCAAGTGCCGTCGGCCCTGCCGCCAGCAACCCGGCCCCGACCAGGAGCGTGGCTCCCCGGCGCGACGCCGCACCCCCTGCCACATCGAGGATCGAGGCGGAAACCCAGCACCCCAGCGTCACGTCGGTGAGTGCGGGATGCACCGAGTGGCCCAGGACCCCGGTGTGGAGCACGCTGCGCCGGGCCCAGCCGAGCAGCGGTGCGTAGATTTTTTCCTGGGCGACGGCCACCCTCTCGGAGAACTGGTTCTCCCCCACCGCCCGGGCCGCCCGTTGCGGCAGCGACAGGTTGTTCATGCTTCCGTACGCTACGCCGGTGCGCCATCCCAGTACAGGGAAACCGCGGCTGACCGTGCGGCAGGTTCCCCCGATAGGCAAAAACCGCGGCCCCCGTCCCGGGCCCGCCCCCGTTGGAGGGGGAAAGTCGGAGCGGAGGCCGCGGCAGGTGGCCCGGAGCCGGGCCGAAGTGGCTTTCTAGGCGTTCCACAGTCCGTAGGAGTCGGCCAGGTCCGCGATCTTCTGCGCACGTGCCAGGCGCGGCAGGTAGGAACCGTCGCCCACGGAGGCGCCGGCCGCGTGGGCGTCCAGCAGGTCGTGGGCCCAGTGCAGCTCGTCGGCGCTCGGCGAGAGGCCCAGGTTGATCTCGTCGACCTGGGTGCGGGACAGTGCCAGCTTTCCGGTCATGCCCATGGAGGCGGTGACCGCCGCATCCGACAGGACCTCTTCTGCACCGGCACCCGGTGCCGGCGGGCCGTCGATGGCGCCCGGCAGCTTGCCGACGCGGGAGGCGACAACCAGCTTGCCGCGCGCATAGGCCAGGGCCAGCGGGTCGCCGGAGACGCCGGTGTCCTTGCGGAAGTCGTTGACGCCGAAGGCCAGGCGGAAGGTTCCCGGGGCCGAGGCGATGGCCGTCGCGTTTTCGATGCCGACGGCGGATTCGATAAGTGCGAGCACGGGGGTGCCGGCCTGCAGGCGCATCGCGGTGTAGGTGACCTGCTCGGGCTTCTCGGTCATGGCCAGCATGACGCCACGCAGGCCCGGGGTCTTCGAGAGGGCGGCAAGGTCCTTGGCCCAGAAGTCGGTGTCGATGCCGTTGACACGGACCCATGCGGTCATGCCGGTGGAGAGGGCCTCCACGACGCTCTCGCGGGCCGCGTCCTTCTGGTCGTCCGGAACCGCCGCCTCCATGTCGAAAATGACGGAGTCGGCCTCGGAGGCAAGCGCCGGCGCGAAGTCTTCCGGCTTCGCGGCATTGACGAGCAGCCAAGAGCGCGAAAGTTTGGCGGGAAGGGAAGCTGCGCGACGGTTACGGAATGCCATATCAGATAGCCTACCGAGTTCACCGCCCAACCTTCCACCCGGCGGCGTCTCCGTGACCGCTCCCGGGGGCCCGCGGGACCGGCGCCATCCCCGGCGGGCGTAACCTTTTGGTGCAGGACGCCACATCGGTGGCTGATTGCGTGCACCAACCGCAGGGCCGCAGAGTGGACATCTGAGCACGGCCCGCCAGCAGGAAGCTCGATCACCATGCCCGAAACACGTACGGCGGAGCCCATGTCTCCGCACCTAGAACGCGGGCTTACGAACCGCCATATCCAGCTCATTGCCATCGGCGGTGCCATCGGCACCGGACTGTTCATGGGGTCGGGAAAAACCATTTCCGTGGCCGGCCCCTCTGTGATATTTGTCTACGCCATCATCGGCTTCATGTTGTTCTTCGTCATGCGGGCGATGGGTGAATTGCTCCTGAGCAACCTCGACTACAAGAACTTCTCCGACTTCGCCGGCGACCTCCTGGGCCCCTGGGCGGCCTTCTTCACCGGCTGGACCTACTGGTTCTGCTGGGTCGTCACGGGCATCGCCGACGTCGTCGCGATCGCCCACTACGTCACCTTCTGGTGGGGCGGGCTCTCCCTCTGGATCCCGGCGCTTGTCGCCATCGCCCTGCTGCTCGCGCTGAACCTGCCGACGGTCAAGGCCTTCGGCGAGACGGAGTTCTGGTTCTCGCTGGTCAAGATCGTGGCGATCGCCGCGCTGATCGTCATCGGCCTGGCGCTGATCCTCACCGGCTTCGAGCACAACGGCACCCAGGCCTCCTTCGCCAACCTGTGGGAGCACGGGGGGATGTTCCCCACAGGGGTCACGGGCTTCATTGCCGGCTTCCAGATTGCCGTCTTCGCCTTCGTGGGAATCGAGCTTGTCGGCACCACCGCCGCCGAAACCAAGGACCCGACAACGACCCTGCCCAAGGCCATCAACTCGATCCCCGTGCGGGTCCTGCTCTTCTACGTGGGTTCCCTTCTCATCCTCATGGCCGTGCAGCCGTGGGACAGGTTCGATGCGGAGAACTCCCCGTTCGTGGGGATGTTCGCCCTGGCCGGGCTGGCGGGGGCCGCCGGAATCGTGAACTTCGTGGTGCTCACCTCCGCCGCCTCGAGCGCGAACTCCGGCATCTACTCGACCTCCCGCATGGTCTACGGGCTGGCGGGCGAGGGCTCGGCCCCGAAGGCGTTCCGGAAGCTCTCGGCGAGCCGGGTCCCGCGCAATGCGCTGGTGTTCTCCTGCATGTTCCTGCTGGCGGCCGTGGCGCTGCTGTATGCGGGAGGCTCGGTCTCGCAGGCGTTCACGCTTGTCACAACGGTTTCCGCACTGTGTTTCATGTTCGTGTGGTCGATCATCCTCATCAGCTACATCGTCTTCCGGCGCCGCCGCCCCGAGCTGCACCGGGCGAGCACCTTCAAGGTTCCCGGGGGCTCCTTCATGCCGTACGTGGTGCTGGCGTTCTTCGGCTTTGTGCTGTGGTCGCTGACGACCCAGGCCGATACGCTGCAGGCGCTGCTCATCACCCCCGCCTGGTTCGCCCTGGTGGGAATCGGCTACCTGGCGGTGCGCCGCACCCCGGCACACCGGCTCCTGCGTGAGGAGCACCGCACCAAGGTTGCCTCGGAGCAGGCGGCACCGAAGGAACGCATCGACGCATAACCCCCAATGCCCCACGGCGGGCGGGACCCCGGCACGGGGGTCCCGCCCGCCGTTTTGCGTGCCGGGACCTTTCCGTCGAGTGCCGCGGGCAGGGTCAGGGTTGCGCGGCGAACGAGACAGGCACCGCAGCGGCCGTCCAGGCGCTTCCGTCCGCGGCACTGGCGATGAACAGCAACAACGTGCCGCCGCCACTGCCGGGATTCTCCCACTCGAGGCTCCCGCTGAACGGCTCCAGGTCCGGTCCTGCCCCGCCCATCACCAGTCCGGTTCCCAGCGGCACCGGCCGCCCGTGGGCACGGACCTCGACCCCCACGGCAGCTTCGAAGGCGCGCGAGGATCCGGAGAGTTCCAGCGGGGAGCCGACGACGGCACCGGCCGCGGGCGCATCCAGCCTGATCTCGCTGCTGGTTGCCCCGATGGCGTACCACGTGCCGTCGGAGAGTTGCCGCAACATCACGGTGGTCACCGCCCCGCCCTCGCTGGAGCGGACTTCCAGCTCGCCGGAACGGGCGTCCCCCTGCATGAATGTGCCATAGACCGGCTCGGCGAACCCGGCCAGCTCCTTCGCGAAACCTGCGGCCGCGGACTCCGGGGTCCCGTAGCGCAGCGTGCCCCCGGGATCCGGCCAAACGACCGTCGCCGCCTCGGCAGACGGAAGCACCGGAAGCGCCGGGGACTCCGAGGTGGCGGAGGGGCCCGGTGATGCCGTGGAAGCAAGGGGCGGCACCGGGGTTTCCGTGCCGCCAGCGCCGGGGCCGCCGTCCCTGTTCATCGACACGATAGCGAACCAGGTACCAACCGCCGCGAGCGCCGTGGCCAGCAGCACCAGGACGGTTTTCCTGCCCCGGGCCACGGGTGCTGGGTCTTGGTTCATGGGTGCACCGTAACGCCGTGCGGGGCCCTCCAACAATCCCGGGCGGCCGCGGGTCGGTGGTGGTTTCGGGGCGTGCCCTGGACGCGGACGGCTCCGTACCCGGACACCGCTTGGGGGTGGTCCGGGCACGGAGCCGTCCGCGAGGCCGGGGTGCCGCCTACTGCTCCCGTGAGGCCTGGCCGACCGCCGCGGCGACGGCCGGCATGACGCGCGGATCCAGCGGCGAGGGGACGATGTAGTCCACCGAGAGCTTGTCCTGCGCCAGTGCTGCGATGGCGTGGGCCGCTGCGATCTTCATTTCCGGGGTGATGCGGCGGGCACCGGCATCGAGGGCGCCGCGGAAGATGCCGGGGAACGCCAGCACGTTGTTGATCTGGTTCGGGAAGTCCGAACGCCCCGTCGCGACGACAGCCGCGTACTTGCGTGCGGTCTCCGGCATGACTTCCGGGTCCGGGTTGGACAGGGCGAAGATTATCGCGTTTTCGTTCATCCGGGCCAGGTCCTCCTCGGCGAACTTGGAGGAGGAAACCCCGACCACGGCGTCGGCGCCTTCGAGGGCCTCGCGGATGCCGCCGATGATCCCGTCCCGGTTGGTCAGCGACGCGTACTTGGCCTTGATGGTGTTCAGGTCGTCGCGGTCGCGGTGGATGGTGCCCTTGGAATCGACAAGGACGACATCGCCCACCCCGGCACGGATGAGGATCTCGGCCACGGCGATGCCCGCGGCACCGGCGCCCGAGACCACGACGCGCATCTGCCCGAAGGTCTTGCCCGCGACCTTCGCCGCGTTGATGAGCGCGGCCAGGACCACGACAGCGGTGCCGTGCTGGTCATCATGCATGACCGGGCAGTCCAGGGCCTCGATGAGGCGTTCCTCCAGTTCGAAGCAGCGCGGGGCCGAGACGTCTTCGAGGTTCACGGCACCGAAGCTGGGGCGCAGGCGCACCAGGGTCTCGATGATCTCGTCCACGTTGGTGGTGTCCAGGACCAGCGGGATCGAGTCGAGCCCGCCGAATTCCTTGAAGAGCGCGCTTTTGCCTTCCATGACGGGCAGCGAGGCCGCGGCGCCGATGTCGCCGAGTCCCAGCACCGCGGTGCCGTCGGAGACGACGACCACCAGCCGCGAGGCCCAGGTGTGGGTGGCATGCATGCCAGGGTCCGCCGCGATGGCGCGGGAAACCTGGGCGACGCCCGGGGTGTAGGCGATGGAAAGGTCGCGCTTGGATGCCAGGGGCATGGTGCTCTGGATGGTCAGCTTGCCGCCGAGGTGGGCGTCGAAGATTTCGGCGTCGGTGATGGTGGCGGCGGCGTTAACGGGGGTGTCGACAGACATGGAAGTCTCCTTGAAAGTTCTGAATGTTGGGGATGCGAGGAAACGAACCACTGGGTCGTCGGGCTTGGAGAGCCTGGTCCGCACGTCGTTGTGCCGAACGCTCTTTCTTCGCCTCGCTGTGCGTGTGCCGGCCCGGGGTGGGGGCTGACGGCAGTGCCGCACTGGTCAGTACTTTCTTTAGACCTTGACGTACACACTAGTGCACGGCCGCATCCGTTGGCCAGAGATTTCACCAACGCCTTCCAGCGCGCCCGCGGCCGGTGGCGGCCGGCCGGCCATCCCCCGCCGGATGCGGCCGGATTCCGGGCGTACCTGGCCTAGCTTTTTGCGGATCCCAGCGGGATCACCAGGGGCGTGTGGGTCACCGGATCGGGGATGATCATGCAGGGCAGGCCGAAGACCTCCTCGACAAGGTCCGCCGTCACGATCTCTGAGGGGTTGCCCGCCGCGACAACATTTCCGTCCTTCATCGCGATCAGGTGGGTGGCGTAGCGGCAGGCGTGGTTCAGGTCGTGCAGGACGGCGACCATGGTTTGGTTGTTTTCGCGGTTGAGCCGGCTGAAGAGTTCCATCAACTCGATCTGGTGGGCGATGTCCAGGTAGGTCGTCGGCTCGTCAAGCAGCAGCGTCGGGGTCTGCTGGGCCAGCGCCATGGCAACCCAGACGCGTTGGCGTTGGCCGCCGGAGAGCTCGTCGACCTGCCGCCCGGACAGCGCCGTGACGTTCGTGGCGGCCATGGCCTCCACCACCGCTGCCTCGTCGTGCCGCGACCATTGGCGAATCATCGACTGGTGCGGGTAGCGGCCGCGGGCCACGAGGTCCGCGACCGAGATCCCGTCCGGTGCCGTGGAAGTCTGCGGGAGAAGGCCCAGTTTCCGGGCGACCTCTTTGGCCTTGTAGGAATGGATCGTGCGCCCGTCAAGGACTATCGAACCGTTCCGGGGCTTGAGCAGCCGCGAGAGGGCCCGCAGCAGCGTCGACTTGCCGCACGCGTTGGGTCCGACGATCACGGTGAAGGCGCCCTCGGGAATCTCGACGCTCAGGTCCCGGGAGATCACCCGGTCGTCGTAACCCAGGGTGATGGTCTCTGCTGCAAGTGCCATGGAACGTTACTTTCACGTGTGGTCGACTCCCCCTGCGGGGCGACTGCTCGAAGCCGGCGTGCTGTGGTTTCCGGCGTTGCGTACAGCACAAGCAAAGCAGGAAAAACCGCCGATCCATGCCGTTTTCCGCCGATGTGTCCGTCTGGCGACACAGCATGTCCAGCCCGGCCCACGGGCATTGCATAGGCTCTTGGGGTGGCCCCAACAAAAAACAACAAAAACCGCCCCGCCGGGTCGGATGTGTCCCCGGATTTCTCGTCCATCACGCAAGGCAAGCACGCCCTGCGCCATGGTGCATTCGCCGAAGGCCGCGGCCTTCGACTGGGGGCCTCCACGGTCCTGCTGATGGTCCACCAGGTCTGCGAGGCCCTGGTGCCGGTGCTGATCGGCGTGGGCATCGACAAGGCGATCGGGCCCTCGGACCTCGGCGCCCTGTTCTGGACCCTCGGCGGACTGGTTGGCCTCTTCTTGGCGCTGACCTACAGCTGGCGGCACGGCTACCGGCTGACCAACCGCGTCTACGGTTTCGGCGACCACTCGCTGCGCCAAATGGTCATCGCCAAGGTGCTCGATCCGCGGGCCACCGGAAAGCAGTTCGGTGCCGGGCGGACGTTGAACATCGCCACCTCGGACACCTCCATCACCGCCGGCCTGAGCTGGACCATCTCCCAGATGAGCGCGAGCCTCGCGGCGCTCGCCACTGCGGCGGCCTCGCTGCTGCTGATCTCCTGGCAGCTGGGCTTGTTGGTGCTGGTCGCCACCGTGGTGTTCCTGGTCCTCATGCACTTCATCACCGCCCCGCTGGAGCGCCGCACGCACCTGCAACAGGAACGCGCCGCCGAGGCCACGGGACTTGCCACCGACCTTGTCACGGGGTTGCGTGTGCTCCAGGGACTGGGCGCCACCCGCACCGCCACCGAACGCTACAAGGAAACCAGCAGGGCCTCGCTGCAGGCGGCCCTGGGCACGGCGAAATCCGAGGCGCTCTTCTCCACCGTCACCCTGGGCATGGGGGCCTTGTTCCTGGCCGCGATCACCTGGGTTGCCGCATCCATGACGCTGGCCGGCGGGATCAGCATCGGCCAGCTGGTCACCGTGGTGGGGCTGGCCCAGTTCATCCAGGAGCCACTCAGCTCCCTGGCCTACTACCCGGCAGCGCTCGCCCAGAAACGCGCCGCGGCCAAGCGCATTGCCGCGCTGTTGACCACCGAGGTCGGTGCCGACGCGCAGCCGGCGTCCACCGATCCGACTGCCGCCGGGACGGCGCCCTTCGGCGAGCTGCTGGTCCGCGGCGGGGGGAACCACCCCGATATCCGGCTGCTGCCCGGAAGCATCACGGGCCTGCGCACCGATGCGCGCACCGCGCGCGAGCTGACCGGGCTGCTGGCCGGTCGCACCAACGACTCCGACGCCCGGCTACTGGTCAACGGCGTTTCCGCCGGCGGCCGTGCGGCGCTGCGCTCCACGGTGTTCGTTGCCGACCACGGCGCGGCGATCTTCACCGGGTCGATCCGCGAAAACCTTCACGCGGCCCAGCCACTGGACGCCGTGCTGGACGCCACGGGCCTGGCCGGGATCTGTGCCCGGCTCCCACAGGGCCTGGACTCACGCGTCGGCGAGCAGGGAAGTGCGCTCTCCGGCGGCCAGCGCCAGCGGCTGCTGCTGGCCCGCGCCCTGCACCAGCCCCAGCCCGTCATCGTACTCACCGACCCGACCACGGCCCTGGACTCCGTCAGCGAGGCGCGCATCGCCGCGGCACTCGGAACCCTGCGGAACGCGGCACTGCTTGTCATCTCGGATTCCCCGCTGCTGCTGGGGGCCTGCGACACCGTCATCGACACCACATCCCTGCACACGGCCGGAGTAAACCCATGAGCGAGCCCACCACGCTTGTCCCCGCGTCAGACAGGCTGCCGATCGCCGACGGTCGGACCACCTGGCGACATGTCATCCGGATCTTCGGGGCCAGGCGCTGGCTGGTGGCACTGACGGCATTCACGCTGTTGTGCGTTGCCCTGACGGGGCTGGCGATTCCCGCGCTGCTGGGCGTGATAGTGGACGTCGTCTCCGCCCGGCGCGGCTCGCAGGCGCTGCTCAATTCGCTGGGGCTGCTGTTCGTTGCGGCGCTAGCCACCGGGATCCTGACCGGCATCTCCCGGGTCCTGCTGGCCCGGCTGGGCCAAAGCGGCCTGGCCCAGCTGCGCGAGGAGGTCTTCGAATCCGCCATGGAGCTGCCCCAGGAACGCCTGGAACGCGCCGGCAGCGGCGACCTGGTGTCCCGGGTGTCCGGCGACGTGGACGCCACCAACGAGGCCATCGGCGGGATCCTGCCGACCTTCATTTCCGCGCTGTTCACCATCGCCCTCACGCTGCTGGGCCTGGGCGTGCTCGACTGGCGGTTCGCCGCCGTCACCCTGTTGTGTGTGCCCATCCACGTGTTGGCGCTGCGCACCTTCCTGCGCCGCAGCGGCCCGCTCTACCGGGCCATGCGCGTGGCGGAGGCCGAACGCGGCCAGCACCTGCTCGAGGCCACCGGCGGCGCGGACACCATCAGGTCCCTGGGCGCCGAGCGGCACCACGAATCCGCGGTTGCCGACTCAAGCCGCGGCGCCGTGTCCCTGATGCTGAAGGCGGTACTGGTTTCCACGCGTTTCTACGGGTGGCTGAACATGGCCGAACTGCTGGGGATGGCCGCGATCCTGACCACCGGGTTCTTCCTGGTGCGCGCCGATGCCGTCACCATTGGTGCGGCGACCGCTGCGGCACTGTTCTTCCACCGGCTGTTCGGCCCGATCGGCGCCCTGCTGGCCAACGTCGACGAGCTGCAGAAGGCCGGGGCCGGGCTCGCCCGCCTGGTCGGGCTGATCGACTCGGACCGCGGGCTGCAGGGCCCCGTGCCGGGTACCGCGCGGCAGACCGCACCGGGCGTGGTGGTCAGCGGCCTGTCCGCCGGCTACCAGGACTCCCCGGCCGTGATCACCGACTTCGAGCTGGTCATCGCCCCGGGTGAGCTGGTGGCCCTGGTGGGCTCGAGCGGCGCCGGGAAAACCACGCTGGCACGCGTGCTGGCCGGAAGCCTGGAACCGAGCGCCGGAACCGTGCTGCTCGATGCCGGGGACGCCCCCCGGCTGGGCCACAGCACCCTGCTGGTCAGCCAGGAGGTGCACGTCTTCAGCGGCACGATTGCCGAGAACCTGCTGCTGGCCGCCCCCGCCAGCACCACCGGGGAGCTGGTCCACGCCGTGAACGCGGCCGAGGCCCACTGGGTCCTGGCCCTGCCCGAGGGGCTGGAGACAGTGGTGGGACACGGCGGTCTGCAGCTGACCGGGGAACAAACGCAGCACCTGGCCCTGGTCCGGGCGCTGCTGAACCGGGCGGGCCTGGTGGTGCTCGACGAGGCGACGGCGGAGGCGGGGTCGGCGAACGCCGCCCTGATGGAACGCGTTGCCACGCGCATCACCTGCGGACGCACCGGCGTGGTGGTGGCGCACCGGCTCTCCCAGGCGGCCCGGGCGGACCGCATCCTGGTCATGGAGGACGGGCGGATCGTGGAGCAGGGCAGCCACGCGGAACTGCTGGAGTCGGACGGAACCTACGCCGCGCTGTGGGCCGCCTGGAGCGCCCGAAGCTAGCCCTCCCCCGCGCCAGAGGAGACGGCACAAGGACACCACACAAAGACACGGCGCCACCACGCACGACGCACACAGGAACGAGGGGACGCCCACCATCCGGTGGGCGTCCCCTCGTGTTGTTCCCCGCATCGCGCCGCCGCGTGGCGGCCCGGGTTCAGGTCAGCTGCGCTTGGCCTCGCGGAAGAGCAGCCACACCAGGTACAACCCGCCCAAGGCCACCGTGACAACGCCGACCGGCATCTGGATGGGCGAGAGCGCGTGCTGGGCAATCAGGTCGCTGGCCAGCAGCAGCAGGGCACCGAAGACACCCGCAGACAGCATGGACACGCGGCCGCTGCCGGTCATGCGCCGGGCGATCTGCGGGGCCGCAAGCGCCACGAACGCGATGGGCCCGGCCGCGGCGGTGCAGATCGCCGTCAGGCACACGCCGACCACCAGCAGCCACAGCTTGGCCGGCTCCGTGCCGATGCCCTGTGCAGCGGCCGCGTCGTCGCCCATTTCCAGGCCCTGCAGAGGCCGCGAGAGCAGCATCAGCACCGGCACCAGCGCCACCGCGACAAGCAGCAGCGGCACAGCGCGTTCCCAGCCCGCGGTGTTCAGCGAGCCGGATCCCCAGATCGCCGCCATCATGGCCAGGTGCAGTTCCGCCTTGATCAGCAGCCACGTGTTGATGGAGCCGAGCATCGCACTGACGCCGATGCCGACGATGATCAACCGGAAGCCCTGCACCCCGCGCTTGAACGCCAGCAGGTACACCACAGCTGCCGTGGCCAGCCCTCCGGCAAAGGCGCCGATGGTGGTGGACACGAAACCGCCGCCGAGCAGCAGCATGGAGACCAGCGCGCCGGTGTAGGCGCCGGCGTTGAATCCGATGATGTCGGGGCTGCCCAGCGGGTTGCGGGTCAGCGACTGGAAGATCGCCCCGCTGATGCCCAGGGCCCCGCCGATCACTATCGCCATGAGCACGCGCGGCAGTCGCCACTCGATGACCACCAGCTCCGTCTTGGCCGTGCCCTGCCCCAGCAGCGTCTGCAGGACCTCGGAGGGGCTGAGCACGAAGCTGCCCATGGACATTCCGGCTACCGCCAGCGCCCCGATGAGCAGCACCGCGGCGGCACCGGTCAGGGCCGGCCGCGCGCGGACCATCAGTGAGGGTCCGTGCGCCCCCAGTCGCAGCCGCCAGACGCGTTCGCCGAAGTCGATCCGCGCAGCCTGCGCGGGCGGGTGCGGCGCTTCCCGCCGTTCCTCCCGCGTGGCGGGATCCGCAGCCAGGTCCGTGAGCATGAGCGTGTTCTCCCTTTTCATTGCGTGTTCACAGCGTGCTCGCCGACTTCCGGCGTACCAGCCAGATGAGCACGGGGGCTCCGACGAAGGCCGTGACGATGCCGACCTGCAACTCGTCGGGGCTGATGACCAGCCGGCCCATGATGTCCGCGCCGAGCAGCAGGGACGGGGCCAGCAGGATGGTGTAGAGCAGGATCCAGCGCTGGTCCGGGCCGGTGATCCAGCGTGCGACGTGCGGGACCATCAACCCGACGAAGCCGATGGGCCCGGCGGCGGCCGTCGCCGCCCCGCACAGCAGGGTGACGGCGAGGACCACGAGCACGCGGGTGCGGCCCAGGCTCGCGCCCATGGCCGCGGCCTGGTCGTCGCCCAGGGCCGTGGCATTCAGCGACCTTGACACCAGCAGCGAGATCGCCACCCCGGCCACCACGCACCAGGAGAGCCAGCCCAGCGCCCCCGCCGGGGTCGCGGCCAGCGACCCGGCACCCCAGAAACGCATGGCGTTGAAGGTCGACTCGTCAAGCAGGATGAACCCCTGGGTGATGCCGGAGAGCACAGCGCCGAAGGCGATACCCGCCAGCGTGAGCTTGATCGGCGTTCCGCCGGAACGTCCCCGCGACCCCAGGAAGTAGACGACGGAAACGGCAAGCAGCGCACCGGCGAAGGAGAAGAAGACGAACTCGCCCATCTCCCGGGCGCCGAAGAACGCCACGCCCATGACCACGGCAAAGGCCGCGCCCGAGTTGACGCCCAGGATGCCGGGGTCCGCCAGCGGGTTGCGGGTCAGCGCTTGGATCAGTGCGCCGGAGACGCCCAGAGCGATGCCCACCAGCAGCCCGGCCAGGGTGCGCGGTGCCCGGAAATCGATGATCGCCGCGTGGTCCGGCGTGGTGCCGTGGCCGGCCAGCGCCTCGATGATGATCACGGGGTTGACCTCGCGCGATCCGAGCAGCAGGCTGGCGGCCATGACGAGGACCAGCAGGACAAGGGCGGCCACCGCCCCGGCGCTGCGGCGCGAGTTCACGCGCATCAGCCCCGGTGCGGCGGCCTGCTCCTGCGCGGTGCGGGGTGGAACCTCAGAGACCGTGGGCGTCGAAGGCATCTGCCACTTCGTCCTGGATGGTTTCCGGGTCCTTGTCCGTGGACCAGAGTTCCTCGAGCCACTTCTTGAAGTCATCGCCGAGGGCCTCGTAGCGTTCGTTCCACTCCTCGGACTTGTCGGTCCAGTAGCCGACGACCTTGAAGCTGGTGACCGGGAGCATGCGCTCGCGGCGCAGGTACTTGCGGGCCTCGCGGGTCACCCGGGCCTCACCGGCAACCCAGATGTAGCCGGGCCCGTCCGGGAGGTCCATGCCGCGCAGCACCTCGGCGAGCCGGCTCGGCGAGTTCCCGTTGCCGCCGTGGAGCCAACGGACCTGCGTCCGGTCCCCCAGTTCCAGCGGCTGTTCGTGGGCCGGGCCCGCGACCTCCAGGATGGCCGTGGTGTGCAGGCCCTCCGGGGTGTTTTCCAGCAGGCGTGCCGCGGCGGGAAGGCCCGTGGCATCGGCCAGCAGCACCTGCCACCCGGCGTCCGCGGGAAGCTCGTAGAGCCCCGTCGGGGTGTTGAATCCGACCTCGGACCCGGCCTGGACCGCAAGCGCCCAGTCCGCGGCGATGCCGCCGGGGTGAACCACGAAGTCGACGCCGATCTCGCCGGCCGCCTCGTCGACGGAGCGGATCGTGTAGGTGCGCATGGGGCCCGCGACCTGGTCCTCCGTGTATTCCCAGTAGTCTCCCTCCGGGTGCGGGTAGACGGGAACGCTCTGCCCGCGTTCGGGAAGGAACAGCCTGATGTATTCGTCGCCGACGCCCGTGGAGATGAAGGTCTCGAGGTCCGGGCCGCCCAGCACGATGCGCATCATGCCCTCGGTGAGGCGCTCGGTGCGCACCACCACTGCACGGTAGATGCGGTTCTCCAGCTTGGTTTCGCTCAGCGTCGCCTCGCTCATGGCAGCAGCGCCTTTTCAACTACGTCCACCAGGGCCATCTGGCCGCTGGGCGAGCCGTAGACCATTTCCATGTTGAAGCCGGCGATCTGCCCGTCCTTCACGAAGCTCAGGTCCTTCCAGACGCTGCTGGCGTTGAGCTTGTCGGAGGTCTGGAGCAGCGGCTGCTGCTCGTCCACGCCCATCGAGGTGAAGACCTCGTCGATGCCCTCGAGCTTGTCCAGCTGCTCGAGGCTCAGCTGGGTTCCGGCACCGTCGTTGTCGCGCGCCAGCGGGGTGATCTTCAGCCCGAGGTCGTCGAACACCAGGCAAGCGATGCCGTAGCAGTCAACACCGACCTTGCCGTCGTAGAAGGACATGTTGGCAACGACCGGGTCGATTCCGGCGGCCTTGATCTTGGCTTTAACCTCGTCGATGCGTGCCTGGTATTTGTCCACCCAGGCCTGGTACTGCTCGGTGCGGTTGAGCACCTCGGCCGTCTTCTTGAAGTGGGTACGCCAATCCGCGCCGTCGAACCCGTTGTAGTTGTAGGTCGGCGCGATCGGGTTCAGCTTCTTGGGGATCTCGGTGTCGTAGGCCAGTCCGTTGAGGATGAAGTCGGGGTTGGCTTCGAGAACCTTCTCGTAGTTGAACTCCGGGTAGTTCGCGAACGGCTTCACGTTCGCCAGCGCTTCCTGCGAGAAGAAGTCCGGGAACGTGGTGAATCCCGAGTCCCCGCGGATGGGCTGCTGGTCTGCAAGCTTGATGCCCAGGGTGATCAGGATGTCGGTGTCGGTGGTGTAGAAACCGAGGGCCCGCTGCGGGTCCGCGGGAACCTCCGCCGTGCCGTGTTCATTGCTGACCGAAATCGTCTGGGCCTGGGACGGGGACGGCGTCTGGCCCTGGGCTGCGCCGGAGGCACCGCAGGATGTGAGCAGGAGCGAAGCGCCGAGGGCGGCGACGACACCGAGGTACTTGGTCGAGATGGTTTTCATGGAGAATCCGATTCTGCGAGGAGGCTGGAGGGAAGACATTCGGCAACCCCGGCGACTCAAAATGCCCACCAGGAAGTTAGGGTTACCTATCTTGTGATTCCACAGTAAATCGCCGCCGTATCGCGAACCGGACAGCCGGTTGCTCGCAGCCGACATCCTCCGCCGAACCTAGGCTTCGAGCAGCCCGCCCCGCACGACGCCAGGCGTCTGGCCCACTTCCTTGCGGAACGCCGCGACGAAGGCACTCACCGACAGGTACCCGACCCTCCTGGCCACCTGCCCAACGGGAAGCCCGTCGAGCAGCAGGTTCAACGCGATGCGCAGCCTGGCCTGGAGCCGCCACTGGGCAAAGGTCATGCCCGTCTCCTTAATGAAGAGGCGCGAGAGGTTCCGGGGGCTGGCCCCGACCCTGAAGCCCCACAGCTCGAGCGTGCAATCCTCCGCGGGGTCGTCGAGGATGCCGCGGGCCACGGTCCGCAACCGGTCGTCCTCCGGCAGCACGATGTCCACCACGCGCAGGTCCGTCGGGCGCAGCATGCGGAAGGCAACGCTTTCGGCATCGCGCCGCAACGCAAGGTCGTCGTCGCTGCGCTCGAAGTGCAGCAGGAGCTCCTGCAAGACGCTCGGCATGGCTATCGCCGTCGGCCCGGATCCGGGCGCGGCACCGAGCTGGGCGTGGAAGAAGGTGCAGCGGAACTCGGCCCGCGGCCCGGCCAGGACGGCATGGTCCTCGCCCGCCGGCACGAGCAGGCCCAGCCCAGGGGGGACCATGAACACGCCGTGGCCGGTCTCCACCGTCAATACGCCCCGGCTTCCCCACAACACCTCGTGGGAATGCCGGTGCCAATGGGAGTCCCAGGCCTGCCCGGAAGGCGTGGTGATGAGGCTGGTATGCACGCGGTAGAACCGCGGGCAGGAGACATCGCTGCAGGACGGCGTGGCGTCGGTGGGTTCTTGACGCTCGACCAAGACGACCTGGGCCGTTGATGCCATTGGAAACCGCCAATTTAGTAAGGACAATGTTGCGTTATTGATACTAACAGCAGCAGGTTTGCCTAACTGCTTGGGTGACGTCGGTCCGGCGCTTGCCCGCCGACGGCGGATACGATGGAGACATGGCATCCCCGACCACGTCACTCGCCAAGGCCGCATCGTTCCCGGCCCTGGAACCGAAGCTCGCCACCAAGCTGGCGGCGGCCCTCGACGAATCCGCAGACACGACGATTTTCGTCAACGGCACAGCGTTGCAGCTGCCGGACAGCGCCCACGAGGCGCTCATCGAAGTGCTCCACCGGATGGCACGCGGGGACGAGGTGAGCATCAGTACCGTCGAGTCGCTGCTGAACACGTCCCAGGCGGCCCAGCTGGCCGGCATCTCGCCGAGCTACCTGCGCAAGCTCACCGACTCGGGCATCATTCCGGTTGAGTACCGCGGCACGCACCGCCGCATCCGCCCCGCGGCCGTCGAGGCATGGCTGGCGACCCGCGACAACCCCCGGGAAGACAACGCGGAGTAGGCCAAAGTGCAACCTGCTTGCGCTTCACTTCACCGGCGGCACGTCACTACGGTGGACACAAGCGCCAGCGAACCACCGATCCGGGAGGCCACGATGTCCATCCGCCAGAAGCCCGCACGCCATGTGGCGGTCCTGCTAACGGGCTTGCTCGGACTGGCCCTGGGCGGATGCTCGCCCTCGGAGCCCCCGTCACCGGCAAGCGCCCCTGCCACCCAGTCGCCGGCCGCCACCGCCAGCGCATCACCGGCCGCCAGCCCGAGCCCTTCGGCGCCCCCGGCACCAACGGGTTCATCCGGCGCCTCCGCCTCGACCGGCACCCGGACGGCCAAGCTCACGCTCTTCTATGTGGCCGTTGACGACCCGGAGGGCACATCGGGCCCGAAGATCGGCTGCGGTGATGCCCTGGTTGCCACCGAAACCGGCCCCGTCACGTTCACCAACCAGGTCGAAGCCGCACTCGAGGCATTGCTGGAGGACAAGTCGGAAACGCACGGAGAATCCGGGCTCAGGAACGCCCTGGCCAATTCCACCCTGGGCTACCAGTCCTCAACCGTCAGCGGCGACACGGTCACCGTGAAGCTCACCGGAGTTCCCATGTCGAGCGGCACCTGCGACGACCCGCGCATCATCGAGCAGCTGAAATACACGGCCAAGGTCGCAGCCGGCGTCGGCAATGCGAGGATCCTCATCGAGGGAACCGACATCGAGGATTTCCTGAGCCAAAAGTAAAAAGTGTTGACTCATAGGCAACAAATGTTGATAAGGTGCGTGTGTGAGATCACAAACTGAAGCGGACATGAGCAGCGAATCCGAGCTGGCACTGGCACGAGCAGAGTCGCTGTCGCGACACGAAACCCTGCTCTCCGAACGCGCGTCGCACATCAAGCAATCGGCGGTGCGCGACGTCTTCGAGCTCTCGCTCGACCCGACGCTGGTCTCACTGGCCGGCGGCAACCCGTACCTGCAGTCGCTGCCCCTGGCGAAGCTCGGCGAGATGGCCAACCGGCTGATCGTCGAGGAGGGCATGAGCGCCCTGCAGTACGGCAGCGGCCAGGGCACCGAGGAACTGCGCGCGCAGATCTGCGAGGTCATGGCCGAGGAAGGCATCACCGACGCCAACCCGGACAACATCGTCATCACCACCGGTTCCCAGTCCGCCCAGGACGTGGCCTGCAAGGTCTTCTGCAACCCCGGGGACACGGTGCTCTGCGAAGACCCCACCTACGTGGGCGCGTTGAACACCTTCGAGGCCTACCAGGTCCAGGCCGAACCCGTCGCCACCGACGAACACGGACTGATCCCCGCGGCACTCTCGCAGCGCATCGCCGAGCTCCGGTCGGCCGGGGCGAACATCAAGTTCCTCTACACCATCCCGAACTTCAACAACCCCTCCGGCATCACGCTGGCCGCCGAGCGCCGCCAGGAAATCGTGGACATCTGCGCCGCCGAGAACATCCTGGTGCTGGAGGACAACCCGTACGGCATGCTGCGCTACTCCGGCGAGCCCATCAAGCCGCTGCGTGCCGGCAACCCGGACCACGTGATCTACATGGGTTCGTTCTCCAAGATCCTGGCCCCGGGGTTGCGGATCGGCTGGGCACTGGTTCCGGAGCACCTCTTCCGCCGCTTCTACCTTGCCGCCGAGGCCGTCTCCCTCTGCCCGGCAACGCTGAACCAGATGCTGATCAGCGAGTACCTCAAGGGCCACGACTGGCGCGGACAGATCGACGAGTACCGCTCGCTGTACTCGGCACGCTGCTCGGCGATGCTCGAGGCGCTCGACGAGCACATGCCGGCCGGAGTCCAGTACACCCGCCCGGAGGGCGGCTTCTTCATCTGGGTGACGCTGCCCGAAGGCATCGACACCTACGAACTGCTGGCCAAGGGCATCGAGGCCGGGGTGGTGTTCATCCCGGGCGCCGCGTTCAGCCCGCACGATGCCCCGAGCCACAGGCTGCGCCTGGCCTTCAGTGCCGTGCCGGAGGAGAAGATCCGCGAGGGAGTCAAGCGCCTGGCGCCGGTGCTCGCCGCGGCCATCGAGGCCAACGCCTAGCAGGCTTCCGCGGTGCCGGTCCCTCCCGGGGCCGGCACCGCTAGTGGACCAGCCACGTCAGCACGCCCAGCGCAAGGCACACCGCCGCAAGCAACGCAGCGATCCTCGGGGCGACCCACGCGCTGACCTCACGTTCGCCGGGACTCCCGGCATCCGGCCCGGAGCCGGGATCCATGACGGCCATCTCGTACGCCAAGACGATCCGCGAGGGGGCCAGCATGGTGGCCATGGAGGCTGCCACGTTGGTGACGGCAACCAGCTGCAGCACCGAGGACCCCATGGCCGCCGCCGCCTGCGCCTGCGTGGCCGCGAGCATCGAGTTCGCCCCGGTGTTGGACCCGGAGATGAAACCCGCGAACCCTCCGGCCACAGGTCCCAGCACCAGGTATGCCGGACCCACCGAGGCCAACGCCTCCCCCAGCGCGCGGCCCATGCCGGACACTGCCAGGACGGCGCCGAGCACCGTGAACGCTCCCGTTGTCACCCCGACAGGGACCCACGATGAGTAGGCGGCCCGCAACCGCCCGCCCGCATTCCGGGAGGCGGCACCCGGTTCCGGGGCGACGCGCTGGGCAACAAGGCACGCAACCAACAGCCACATACCTCCGCTGGCCAGTGCCCGCGTGGCCAACGACGGTTCAAGCCCCGAGGTCGCCAGCCGGGCCAGCAACAGGCCAGCGGCAAGCACGCCGTAGGGCAGCAGCGCGCGCAGCACCCGCGGCCCGGCCGGTGCCAGGCTGCCGGCGGACCTGAACACCGCCAAGTGCACCACGATGACCAGCAGCGAGCCGAGAATGCCCGCCGGCGGGGTTCCCATGAGCAGGTTAGCGGCGAGGATTCCGCCGTTGAGCAGCAGTGCGGCGGCCACCAGGTGGGCCAGCATCCGGCCGGGCCGTTCGGCATCCCGGCGCAACACCAGCCAGCAGGTCACGGCCGACCCCAGCATGACCGGTACGCTCAGCAACGCGGAGCGGACACCGACCTCCTGCAGGCCCAGCCCGGCCAGGTCCGCGGCCACCAGCGTGCCCGGGCCCAGGGCTCCCCAGGGAACTGCCACCAACCCCAGCAGGCTCAGCAGCGCGGCGCTCCGCACGTCGTGGCCCAGCCGCAGCAGCAACGGCACTCCCACCGTCACGCCGATCCCGAAGCCGGTCACCGATTCGGCGAAGGGCACCAGCCCGAACACCACCAGCACCGTGCCTGCCTGCGGGTTTGATGCGCTGCGTCCCAGCCAGCCTGAGATGGCGGACATCGCTCCGGTCTCCGTGGTGATGCGGGAAAGCAGCACCCCTCCGAAAAGGATCAGCATGACCTCCAGGACCGTCGGGCCAAAGAGCATGCCGGCGCCAAGCCAAGCGGCGGGGCCGGCGGGAAAGAAGAGCAGTGCGACGGCCAGCCCGGTGGCCAGGGAACAGAGCGCCATGGTGGTGGCCTTCGCGCGGGCCAGGAACAGCACCAGGGCCACCGCGATCGGCAGTGCTGCGGCGATGGCCAACATGTCCCGGTGGTCCCCTTGGGTTGCGCTTGTTCGGATTCCTTCGAGGCCGAGACTACCCGTGCGCCAGGACGCCCGCCGATTCCAGGGCTCCGGCGGGCTTCACATCCATGCAACGTGCCCGGGACCCTCGGGCCTGTCCACGGGGAACAGGCTGCGGGTTCCGGGCCCGGATCCGGGGATCCCCTAGGCCATGCGATGGACGGGGGTTGAACTCCTGCCCAGGACCAGCCCGAGACCGGCCATGCCCACCCCGAGGCCGAAGTGCAACACGTTGTCCGCCGTGTTCACCGGAACGAAGTTTGCCGCGCTTGCCTGGTCGATGAAGATTCCGTAGAAGGCCAGGAGCAGGTAGATGACCCCGCCGAGCACGAGGAAACGCTTGGCGGCCACCGGGTTGCGCCAAAGGATCAGGCCCGCAAAACCGAAGAGCAGGTGGACGACGTTGTGCAGCACGGAAACCTGGAAGATCCCCAGCAGCATGGAATCCGAATGGTGCCCGGCCATGCCCAGGTGCTCGGTGTTGCTGGTGATCCCCGGGATGAATCCCAGGATCCCGACCAGCAGGAAGACCGCTCCCACGGCCAGTGCCGCGTACTGCACCGGGGATCGGTGACCGGTGTCGTGTGTTGAGACCATGATGAACTCCTTGAACCGCCTGGTGCTCCAACGCTTGCTGCGTTGCTGACACTGGGTGTTCGGAGCCACCGGTACGCCGGATTGGCCGGTGGCGGGGAATTCCGGGGCGGCACGGTCGGAAGCCTCAGGGGTCGATGCCGTCGATGTCCATCGCCAGGTGCAGCGGGCCGCGCAGGATCGGGCTGACCCGGTACGGCGGCGGGTCGGTGACAAGGCGCGGGTTCCGCAGACGCCGGGCCATCTCGGCGAGCGCGATCTGCGCCTCCAGCCGGGCCAGCGGTGCCCCGAAGCACAGGTGGATGCCGCCGCCGAAGCCCAGGTGCTGGTTGTTCCCGCGGTCCGGGACAAAGCTGTCCGGGTCCGCGATGTGGGCGGGGTCGCGGTTCCCTGCGCCCAGGACCAGGGTGATGGCGGAGCCCTCCGGGATCGTGGTGCCGGCGACCTCGAGGTCGGCGAGCGCGGTGCGGAACGGCACGAAGTGCACCGGGGGTTCGTAGCGCAGCAGTTCCTCGACCATGGGGATGGCTAGGTCCGGGTCCTGGCGCAGCCGCTGCAGCACCTCCGGGTGGCGCAGCAGGGTCAGCGCGCCGTTGGAGATCAGGTTGACGGTGGTTTCGTGGCCGGCGATGAGCAGCAGCAACCCGACGCCGACCAGCTCCTCGGTGGTCATCCGGCCCTCCGGTCCGTCGTCGGCGGCCATGGCGGAGAGCATGTCGTTTCCCGGGTTTTCCTGGTGCGCCGCGACGAGTTCGGACATGAAGGCGTTCAGTTCCCGACCCGCCTCCTCGCCGCGGGCCTTCTGCGTTTCGGGGTCCAGAGCGGGGTCTGTGGATTGCAGGGCCATGTCCACCCAGACGCGGAAGCGGGCCTTGTCCTGATCGGGGACCCCCAGCAGCTCGCAGATCACCGACACCGGGAAGGGGTAGGCAAGGTCCTCGACGAAGTCGATGCGGTCCTTGCCCGCCATGGCATCGATCAACCTGGTGACAAGCTCCAGCATCTTGGGTTCCAGGTCCGCGATCCTCCGCGGGGAATTCGGGGGCCCGAAATGCCGCATGGCCAACCGCCTCATCCGGTCGTGCTCGGGCGGGTCCATCAGCAGGAAGGTCTTGGAGACGCCCTGCTGCCCTTCGCCGTCACCCTCGGCCGCCGTGCGTTCCGCGGCGGCGGCTTCGAGGCGTTCCTCGGCACCGCGGACCCCCGCGGCCTCGGCGGCCATGGCCAACGCGTGGGGGTTCCGGGACAGGTCGGAGCTGACCCTCGGGTCGTGCAGCAGCGCAACGATCTCCGCGTAGGTGCTCACCAGGTAGGCCCCGTCGGGCATCCTGCTCACCGGTGTCCTGCGCATTTCCCGGTACAGCGGATACGGGTCGGGCCGGTTGGCGTAGTCCAGGACCCGGTCCCAGATGCTTGGCTCGGCCATGGTGCACACTCCTTGGTCCGTGGTTGGTGGTTCGTGATGGGCGGGGAGGTCAGCGCGGGGACGCTGGCCTCAGCGTGGCGTGGCGCTCCGCGGGGTCGTGCCCGGTCACCACGACCGTCGCGTCTTGGGTGGGGCTGGCCAGTGCGTGGAACCCGGCGGGGACCGGCTCCGCATGCACGGGTTCGTCGACGGGGGCGGGCGGCGGCGGGAAGGGCGCGGCCCGTTCGATCAGCGGTTCGTAGAACTCCACCCACTTGTTCTGGTTGAACGCGACGGCCGCGACGATCCGCCCCTTGTAGCCGTAGACGGCCAGGAAACGGCGCTGCTCCACCGAGCCCTGCGTGATGACCACCTGGTCGGCGACCGACGGCACACCCACGCTCTTGATGTCGTGGCCGAACTGGACGGACCAGAACTTCGGGACGGCCAGGTGCGGCCACCGGTTCGCCTGGCCGCTGAGCATGTTGTGGGCCGCGACCTCCGCCTGGGTGACCACGTTGCCCCAGTGTTCGATGGCCAGGAACTGGTAGCCGAACATCGGCTGCGGGGCCCGCGCCACGTCCCCGGCGACGAACACGTCGTCTGTGACAAGCCCGTTCACGTCGATGACGCGGCAGCCGGCGTCGCAGGCGACGCCCCAGGGGCCGCTGGCCAGCCCGGAGCCCTCCAGCCAGTCGACGTTGCGCAGCACGCCCAGGGCGGCGACGGCGACGTCCACCTCGAGAGTTGTGCCGTCGGAGAGCCTGGCGGCTCGCAGGTGCCCGGCATCGTCGCCCTCCAGCGCCGCGACCCTGACCCCGCAGCGCAGGTCCACCCCGTTCTCCCTCTGGATCTCCCCCGCGATGGCCCCGACCACCCCGCCCAGTGCTGCCCCGAGCGGGGCGGGCCCGGCCTCCGCAACCGTCACGTCCAGGCCCAGTTCGACGCACACCGAGGCGATCTCCGAGCCGATGAACCCGGCCCCGATGACCAGCACCCGGCGGGGGCATGCGGCAAGCTGCTCCCGCAGGCGGGCGCCGTCCTCGCGGGTGCGCAAGGTCAGCACGCCCTCCAGCGCTGCCTCCTGGGGGTTGGGCCAGGGCCGGGCCCGCACCCCCGTGGCGATCAGCAGCTTGTCGAAGTCCAGCGCCGTGCCGTCGGCAAGGAACACCCGTTTGCCCCGCAGGTCCAGCCCGGTGGCGGCGACCCCCAGTTTCCAGTCCGCGTCGATCCCGCGCTGCCGGGGCAGCTTCGTGTGTTCGGGGGAAACCGTGCCGGCCGGGACTTGCTTGGACAGCGGCGGTCTGTCATAGGGCTCGTGCGGCTCGTCACCCACCAGGGTCAGCGAACCGGCAAACCCCTCCCCGCGCAGCTTCTCGGCGGCCCGCAGCCCGGCCAGCGAGGCCCCGACGATGACGATGCGCCCGGTGCGCATGAACGTGTCACTGACGTCTGCGGCATTTTCCGCGGCTTCTTCCGCGGTCTGGGGACCCGGCCCTGCCGCATCCGCCGGGCCCTCCCGCGCGTCCAGCATGATGGCCTGGACCGGGCATGCGGCAGCGGCACGCAGCACGCGGCGGCGCTGGTCCTCGGAGGGGTTCGGGTCATGGACGAGCGCTTCGTCGCCCTGGATGGAGAAGACATCGGGCGCGAGGAACGCGCATTGTGCATAGCCTTGGCATTTGGTGAGGTCGACGACGAGCCGCATCACGAACTCTTTCCCTGCTCCGGCCCCGGGGCATCACCTCGATGTTAAGCCCGGCACCCCGGCGGGGAAAGGGAACCGTCCGGCAGCACCGTGCCGGGGCTCTGCCGGGCTCGCCCGGGCGGGCAAAAACTGTTCGGAAAGCAGCTTGTCAGCCGCGGTTCCCTGCCGCCGGAGGAGGGTGCGGAAACCCGGCGGATACTGCGGTCTTCCGCGTCTTGACCGGCCCTCCCGGCGGGAGGAAACTGAAGGCGAACCTGGGGGAAAACCCGGAAGGAGCCCATCATGGGCTGGCAAATTGAAGGCACATACTTCGAAAACTGCAACTGCGATTCCATCTGCCCCTGCGCCACCTCGGGGTTTACCGCACCGGCCGACTACGCACGTTGCCAAGTGGCATTGGCGTTCCACCTGGACGCCGGGGAGATCAACGGCATCGACGTCGGCGGGCTGACGGTTTGCCTGGTCGGCGACGCCCCGCAGATGATGAGCGAGGGCGGCTGGAAGGTCGGTGTCCTGATGGACGCAAACGCCTCCCCCGGCCAGGCAGAGGCCCTCGGCTCCGTGTTCGGCGGCCAAGCCGGCGGGCCGATGGCGGGTCTTGTTCCGCTGATCGGCGAGATGGCCGGCATGCAGTCACTCGAGATCAACTATTCCGACGACGGACGCCGCCACCGGGTCCAGGTCGGCGATGCCGTCAACGTCGAGGTCGAAGACTTCGTGTCCCCGCTCGATCCCACCGGATCCGGGGTCCGGGTCAGCGGCGTCGGATTCCCCGCGGACACCTTGGCAGCAGGCACCGGCAGCACCGGCACCGTCGATGTCTTCGGAATGGAATGGGACAATGCCGGCAAGAACTCCTTCTCGGCACCCTTCGCCTGGGCAGCCTGACACGGCCGGGCGGGCAGTCCCGGCGGCCATGCCGCTTCCCGGCCTGCTCGCCTTGCTGGCATGTGCCCTCGTTGCCTGGTTTTTCACGATCTTGGCTGTTTCCGGCATGCCCTCGGGTCCCGGCGCGATGGGCCTGGGTGTGGCCGGGTACCTCGCCGGCTGGGAACTGATGATGGCGGCGATGATGTTGCCGGCGCTGGCGCCGCTCCTGGGCATATACCTCCGCTCGCTCCGGTCGGTGCCCAACCCATGGGTCAGGGCGGCCCGCACCGCGGCCCTCGTCGTCGGCTACCTGGCCGCCTGGGCCGTGTTCGGCATCCTGGCCTACGGGGCCTCGATACTCGGCGGCGCCCTTGCCGCTCTGGCCCCGACGGCCGCACCCTGGGTGGGTGCCGGCCTGCTGGCGGCAGCCGGCGCCTACCAACTCACGCCCCTGAAGAACTTCTGCCTGAGGCACTGCCGGTCTCCGGTGACGCTGCTTTTGCACGTTTCGGGCTACAAGGGCCCGCTGCGGGATGTGCGGGCCGGCATCTACCACGGGGCCTACTGCACCGGATGTTGCTGGGGCCTGATGCTCGTGCTGGTCATCGTCGGCACCATGAACCTGGCGTGGATGGCCGTTATTGCGGCGGTGGTCCTCCTGGAGAAGACCTGGCGGCACGGGATCGCGTTCAGCCGCGTCGTCGGAGCCTGCCTGATCGTCTTCGCCGTCATGGTTCCGTTCTTCCCCGAACTGTTGCCGGGGCTGTACACGGGGCCGGGCATGGATCCCGGCATGGGCCCGGGAACGGGCATGTGACAGCTAACCCGAATCAATCAACTGTCCAGTCCTGCCGTTTTCCGGCAACGGGCGCACGTGCCCGCGAATGTTCTAGGCGTCGTTGAGTTCGTCGTAGGCGTCGCGTGCCTCCAGCACCAGGGCTGCGTGGTCCTGGGCCCAGGCCCTGAGGACGTCCATCGGGCCGAGCACCGTGTGGCCCAGTTCGGTAAGTTCGTACTCCACGCGCACCGGCACCTCGGGGTAGACGGTCCGTTTCAACAATCCGTCACGTTCCAGGGTGCGCAAGGTTTGGGTGAGAACCTTGGGGGTGACGCCGCCGATGTCGGTGCGCAACTGGGAGAAGCGGCGCGGTCCGTCTTTCAGGGCCAGGAACACCAGGGGCGCCCACTTGTCGCCAAGCCGCTGCATGATGACGCGCGACGGGCACCCGAACGTCATCACGTCGAAGTCCTTGGCTTCAGTATCCATGTGGTAACCATATTACGTTGAGGTACTTGGTATCAAGTGGATACCATGGAATCATTGAACCAGTGCGGAGCCCCAGAACCCGCACCAGCAACCCGAAGGGAACGCATCATGAAGATCGCCGTATACGGAGCAACCGGCATGGTTGGCAGCCAGATCGTTGCCGAAGCACTGACCCGTGGCCACGAGGTCACAGCAGTCTCGCACTCCGGCAAGACCGTCGAGGGAACCACCGCGGCCACCGCCGGGCTGGGCGACATCGCCGCCTACCGCAAGCTTGCCACAGAGAACGACGTCGTGGTCCTGTCCGTCCCGCCGTCGCGCACCGGTGAGGACCACCAGGCCTTCATCGACGCCCACGAGGAAATCTCCGAGACCCTCGTCCCGGCACGACTTTTCATCGTCGGCGGCGCGGGCGCCACCGAGGTCAACGGCGTGCGCCTGGTTGACGCCCCGGGCTTCCCCGAGGCCTACAAGGCGGAGGCCCTCGCCATGGGGTCCATCCTCGACTTCTACACCTCCGCCTCGGGTCTGGACTGGACCATGCTGGCACCGGCACCGGCCATCGCACCGGGCCCGGCCACCGGCTCGATCGCCCTGGGCAACGACTCGCCGGCCGGCGATCAGGTGAGCACCGGCGACTTCGCCGTGGCCGCCCTCGACGAGCTCGAGGACCCGAAGCACCTGCACCGCCGCTTCACCGTGGCCAGCGTCTAACCGGAACCCGGTTCAGGTGCGTGTGTCGGGGCCCGCTCACGGGGCCCGACACACGCACCTTGCATTTAACCCTCCCGCGGACATGCCCGGGCGACTATGACCTCGCGCACAGTACCGGTCCCTCATCCGGCGACTGTTCTAAGGTGGATGCGGTGCGCGCACCTCGGCGCGCCGCACCCACTCCACCCCAACCTCATCGGCATGCAGGAAGTTGTTCCATGATTCACGCCCGCACCTTGGCACCCCGCGTTCTGACCACGAGCGCCATGCTGGCCACGGCCCTCCTCCTGGCCGGCTGCACCTCCACCCCCGCACCCGCCCCGGGAGCCGGCAACGACGCCGGAACCCCGGTCACCGGCGGCACCCTGGTCTACGCCTCCGGCGACGCCGAGCCCAGCTGCCTCGACCCGCACGTCGGCGGCAACTACCCGCAGGCTCTCATCTCCTCCCAGTACCTGGAGACCCTCTACAGCAAGGACTCCCAGGGCGAACTCGTCCCGTGGCTGGCCTCCGGCTCCACGGTGTCCGAGGACGGACTCACCCGCACCGTGAAGATCCGCGAAGGCATCACGTTCACCGACGGCACCGCGCTCGACGCCGCCGCGGTCAAGGCCAACTTCGAGCACTTGCTGGACCCGAAGACCGCCTCCTCCACCGGCTACCTGGCGCTGGGCAAGATCAAGACCATGAAGGCGCTCGACGCCTCGACCCTGGAACTGAAGCTCTCGACGCCGGACAACTCGCTGCTCGAGTCCTTCTCCATGCCGTGGGTTGCCATCGAGTCCCCCACCGCGCTGAAGCGCTCCCAGGAAGAGAACTGCGCAGCCCCTGTGGGCACCGGCCCGTTCAAGGTCGAATCCTGGAAGAAGCAGGACTCGGTGAGCCTGGTCCGCAACGACGGCTACGTCCAGCCGACCGATGCCCCGTCGCACGCGGGCGCCGCCTACCTGGACGGAATCACCTGGCGCTTCATCCCCGAGGCCGCAACCCGCTACGCCGCCCTGCAGGCCGGCGAGGTCCACATCATCGACAACGCGCAGCCGGACACCATTGCCGCCGCCGCGAAGAACGACACGCTCAAGCACCTCGACGCCCCGCGCCCCGGCGCCTCCAACCGCATCGAGCTGAACTCCTCCAAGGCGCCGTTCGACGACGTGCGCGTGCGCGAGGCCTTCATCCACGCGGTCAACGTCAACGCCGGCATCGACTCGCTCTTCTTCGGCACCGCGAAGCGCTCCTACTCCCCGCTCTCCAGCGTCGAGCCGCTGGGCTTCAGCGAGGAATCGCTCTTCGCCTACGACCCGGCCAAGGCCGGCGAACTGCTGGATGCCGCCGGCTACACGCAGCGCGACGCCGAGGGCTACCGCGTGAAGGACGGCAAGCGCCTCTCGCTCACCTTCCCGGTGAGCACCAGCCAGTCGATCCCGGCCGAGCAGTCGCTCTTCGAGCAGCTGCAGGCCACCGCCAAGGAATCGGGCATCGAGGTCAAGATCAACCTGCTGGACCTCTCCAGCTGGTACGGCGAGCTCTTCCAGCACAACTACAACCTGGTCTCCGCCCCGTACACCAAGGTGGGCCCGAGCGTGCTGAGCATCCTCTTCCACTCGGACTCCACGATCCCGGCCCCGTCGGGCTACTTCGCCAACCTTTCCCAGGTGAAGAACCCGGAGCTGGACAAGCTGCTGGAAACCGCCGGCTCCACCAAGGACGAGGCCGAGCGCAAGGACCTCTACGCCCAGGCACAGAAGCTGGTGCTCGAGGGCTACTACCTGCTGCCGTTGTACGATCAGCAGAACCACTTCCTGTACTCGGCCAAGACCCAGGGCGTGGGGACCACCACCGCGGTGGCCACCCCGACGTTCTTCGACACCTGGCTCGGCAAGTAGGACGTCCCGCACGCCCCTGAGAAGGTCCCGCCCACCGATGAATCCGCCACCGCGACCCGGCCGGCGACTTGGGAAAGTCGCCGGCTGGGCGCTGGGCAAAATCGGTGGCGGGATCTTTGTGCTGTGGGCCGTTGCCACGGCGATCTTCTTCGGGATCCGGATGATCCCGGGCGACCCGGCCGAGGCGATCATGGGCGGCCCCGGTTCCCAGGCCTCCGCCGAGGCACTTGCCCTGGCCCGTGCCGAATACGGGCTCGACCAACCACTGGCCGTCCAGTACTTCGGCCAGCTGTGGAAGCTGGCCACCGGCGACCTGGGCACCTCCTATTCGCTGAAGGTCCCTGTGGCAGAGGTGCTCGGCGAACTGGTGCCGCCCACGCTCACCCTCGCGGTGCTCTCCCTGTTGGTGGCCTGGGTGCTGGCGCTGGCCGTGGCCACCGCCTCCATCCGCAGCGGGGCGGTGGGACGCGCGCTGGCCTCCGGGCTGGAGATCGTCTCCGCCGCCGTCCCGCACTTCTGGCTGGCCAGCGTGCTGATCCTGCTCTTCTCCACCACGCTGGACTGGCTGCCGCCGGTGAGCACGCAGACCCCCGCCGGGCTGGTCCTGCCGGTGGCCACCCTGGCCCTGCCGCTGGCCGGCTTCCTGGGCCAGGTCATGCGCGACTCGATGCTCGACGCGCACACCTCCTCCTTTGCGCTTTCCGCGCGGGCGCGCGGCGAAAGCGAGAACGGGGTGCTGCTGCGCCACGCCCTGCGCCACGCGGCACTTCCCGGCATCGCCCTCTCCGGCTGGGCGTTCGGCTCGCTGCTCTCCGGCGCCGTGGTTGTCGAATCGATCTTCGCCCGCCCGGGCCTGGGCCGCAGCCTGCTCTCCGCGGTGAGCGCGCGCGACATCCCCATGGTCACCGGCGTCGCGCTGCTCTCGGCCGCCGCCTACGTGGTGATCATGGCGTGCTCCGATGCCGCCGAACGCCTCGCCGACCCCAGGTTGCGTGCCGCATGAGCCTTCCGCACCACGATCCGGGCGCCGCTTCCGCCGCAGGCCCGGCCCACGAACTCCCGCCCGGGGACCCCGTGCTTTCCGTGCCCGGGCGCAGGATGCCGCGCCCCGGTGCCCTCCCGTGGCGCAGCTGGCTGCAGCTGGCCTTCCCGGTCCTGGTGCTCGGCTTCTTCGTGCTGGCCGCTGCCTTCCCCTCCTGGCTGGCCCCCGTCGACCCGTTGGCCATCAACCCCGCCGACGCGTTCTCGCCCCCCGGCCCCGGCCACCTGCTGGGCACCGACGAATCGGGGCGCGACATCTACGCACGCATCATCCACGGGGCCCGGCCCTCGCTGCTGATCGGCGCGGCGGCAACGGCGATCGGGCTGGGTCTGGCGCTGGTGCTGGGCACGCTGGCCGGGTTCGGCGGGCGCTGGCTGGACGCCGGGGTGGGGCGCATCCTCGAGGTGCTCTTCGCGCTGCCCGGACTGCTGCTGGCGCTGGTGTTCATCGCGCTGGCCGGTCCCGGCGTCGGCACCACGGTGGTGGCCGTCGGGCTGACCACCGCCCCCGGCTACGCCCGGCTGATCCGCGGGCAGCTCATCGCGCTGCGCAACTCCCCCATGGTGGAGGCCGCCACGGTGCTGGGACGCAGCCGGGCGCGGATCCTCACCACGCACCTGCTGCCCAACGCGCTGGCCCCGATCGCGGTGCTCGGCACCCTGGGCCTGGGCCAGGCGGTGCTCTGGGCCGCGTCGCTGAGCTTCCTGGGCCTCGGGGCCCCGCCACCTGCCCCCGAATGGGGTGCCATGCTCTCGGCCGGGCGCACCTACCTGTCGCTGGCCTGGTGGATGACGTTCTTCCCGGGACTGGCGATAGTGCTTGTCGCGGCGGCCGCCACGGTGCTCTCACGGGTGCCCAAGCGGGACGGCGGTGCGCGATGACAGGGCCCGCCCCCGCGTTGGAGGTGCGCAACCTCAACGTCTCCTTCGGCACCCGCCACGTGGTGCGCGACGTGTCCTTCTCCCTGGCCCGGGGCTCCTGCCTGGCGCTGGTCGGCGAGTCCGGCTCCGGGAAGTCCGTCACGGCGCGCTCGCTGATCGGGCTGGCCGGGCCGCGCTCGGAGGTGCGCGCCGAGGCCCTGGCGCTGGCCGGCCGCGACGTCCGCTCCCTGGGCCAGCGGGCCTGGCGGCGGCTGCGCGGCAAGGACATCGGCTTCATCCTGCAGGATGCGCTGACCTCGCTGGACCCGCTGCGCAGGATCGGCCGGGAAATCGACGACGCGCTGCGCCTGCACACCGCGCTGTCCCCCGCCCGGCGCGGTGCCCGCGTGCTGGAACTGCTGGAGTCCGTGGGGCTCGACGACCCGGCGCTGCGGGCCGGGCAGCTCTCGGGGGAACTCTCCGGCGGCATGCGCCAGCGAGCGCTCATTGCCTCCGCCATCGCCCTGGACCCGGCGCTGGTGATCGCCGACGAACCCACCACGGCGCTGGATGCCACGATCGCCGCGCAGGTGCTTGACCTGCTGGGCGAGCTGCGCCGGCAGGGCTCGGCGATGCTGATGATCAGCCACGACCTGGCCGCCGTCTCCCGGGTGGCGGACACGATCGCCGTCATGCGCGACGGGCGCATCGTGGAATCCGGCCCCGCCGGGCAGGTCCTCGGGGACCCGCGGCACGAATACACCCGGAGGCTGCTGCGCGCGGTGCCGGCCGGCAAGCCCCGCCACACCCGGCTCTCCCCCGCCACGGGAACCGCCCCCGGTGCTCCCCCGGAGGCACCGGCTGCACCCGTGCCTCCCCGCGCGGAAGCCGCCGCCCCGGTGCTCAGTGCCCGCGCGCTGTCCAAGACGTTCAGGACCCCCGGCCGCCCCGACTTCATCGCGGTGTCCGGGGCCGGCTTCGAGCTGCTGCCCGGCCGGACGCTGGGCGTGGTCGGCGAATCGGGCTCCGGCAAGACCACCACCGCGCGCATGGTGCTGGGTCTGCTGGCCCCGGACGCGGGCTCCGTCGAACTCTTCGGCAAGCCGTGGAGTTCCCTGCCCGAATCCCGGCGACGGGCCATCCGCCCCCAGCTCGGGGCCATCTACCAGGACCCGCTCTCCTCCTTCGACCCGCGCCTGAGCGTGGAGAAGCTGCTGGCCGACGCCCTGAGTGCCGGGGCCACCCGCAACCCGCGGCGTTACAGCGCGCGCATCGACGAGCTGCTCGGGCTGGTGGGGCTGGAGGCCTCGCTGGCACCACGGAACCCCGCCACGCTCTCGGGCGGGCAACGCCAGCGGCTGGCCATCGCCCGGGCGCTGGCCCCGGAGCCCCGCGTGCTGATCTGCGACGAGCCGGTCTCCGCACTCGACGTCTCGATCCAGGCGCAGGTGCTGGACCTTCTCGATGACCTGCAGCGGAAGCTCGGGCTCTCCTACCTGTTCATCTCGCACGACCTGTCCGTGATCAGGCACATGAGCGACCACGTGCTGGTCATGCGCGGCGGCACCGTGGTGGAGTCCGGAGACACCGAGGCCCTGTTCGCCGACCCGCAGCACCCCTACACGCGGGCGCTGCTCAGCGCCGCACCGCGGATCGTTTCCGGCGGCTGAACCTGCCGCGCACCCGACTCGTTGCGTGGCCCCTTGCGTCCCCGGCGACGGTTTGCCACCGTTCCCCGGCGCGGCAATCCAAGGCACCGGACGGCTACGAATACCGTTACGACCCAGCAAAAAACGATGCTCCAAACCGGCGGATCGGGGCGCAAACTGTCGGTGCCCCAAGGGATGCTTGAAGCAAGCCCAGGACCCGCCACACCGGCCCGCCGGCCGAATCCCCCATAAGCCGCAGGATCCCAAAGGACTCCACCATGCGCACCCCAGCAGCTTCCGAAATCCTGTCCATCGGCAACGTGACAGCCACCATCACGGAGCACACCCTGGCGGGCGACCCCGTGGCGACGCACTTCGTGGTCACCGTCCCCAACGCCGTCCCGCCCGCGGACCGGCTGGGCTGGGCCATGTGGCACCTGCGCAGGTTCCTGGAGGACCATGCCCCGGCCGTGGTGCCGGCAGTGCGGTACTACGAAATCAAGCCGTTCAGCGCGGCCGTCTCATTCATCTTCAGCTGAGCGGCAGGCTATTCGGCCGAGCGCGCCGCACGGATGAACTCGGCGATCAGCCCGTTGTCCTTGACCCCGCGGCTGGATTCGACGCCGCTTGAGACATCGACACCGCCGGGATTGAGCGTCTTGACCAACGCTGCGACGTTTCCGGGGTTCAACCCGCCGGCCAGCAGCCACATCCCGGCCGGCGGACGGGCCAGCACGTCGGAGGCGTCGAAGGTGACTCCAGCTCCGGGCTCGACCGCGTCGAGCAGGATGCGCTCGGTATCCCACAGTGCGCGTTCCTCCGGCCCCAGCGCCTCGAAGGCGTCCACAGAGAAGGCGCGCAGCGTCCTGAACCCCGCGTCCTGCAGCGCCAGGATGTCCCCGAGCGGCTCGTCCCCGTGCAGCTGCACGGTGCTGACCCCCGCGCGCGTCGCGATGTCCAGGACTTCGGCCAGCGGCTGGTTGCGGAAGACGCCCACCGTCTCGATTGCCGAGGGAACCGCCTCGCCGAGCGTGCGTGCCGACTCTGCGTCCACGGTGCGCGGGCTGCCCGGGGCGAAGACGAAGCCGACGGCGTCGGCGCCGGCGGCTACTGCGGCGGCCACCGAATCCGGCGTGCTCAGCCCGCAGATCTTGATGTACAGCTGTGGCATTGGTGTTCGTCCCGTCGCAGGTCCATGGTTGGCACCTCCATGGTATCGAGCCGCGCCGGCCGGGGTGCCCCGCGTCGGCTACTGCGCCACCGCCCTGACGCTGAGCATCAGCGCCACCATGTCCCTGTATCCCTCGGTGTCCATCATCTCCACGGCATCGCCGAGGCTGACATCCTGCGCCGTGAACCCGAGGCTCTTGGCGAAGCCGTTGGTGGTCTCCAGCATCGCTGCCGCGTCCTTGCGCGGGCGGAAATAGGCCAGCTGCGGGAACTCGTCGCGCTCGGCGGCCAACGCCGCCTCGTCCACCATGAGGGCCGCGGTCCGGTTGTTCTCCCGGGTGGGAGTGTTGGCCAGCGAATGCTCGAAGAGGACAACGGTGGGGGTGGCCATGTTGGAGTCCAGCTCGATGGTCTCAAGCCGCGTACGCACGTAGGTCGCGTCCCCGGCGTTGTCCTCGGCCGAGTTGGCGCCGAACTCGGCGATCGGGATGCCGTTCGCGTCAAGGATGTTCCACTTGGCGTACGGGTCCTGCCGGGGATCCCCTGAAGGTTCGCATCCCTCGCAGGCCATCTTGGGCACCACGCTCCAATGGGCCGGGTACCTGAACCCCACCCCGAAGGTTTCGAACGATTTCCACCCGGACGTGTCCACGCGCGGCGCCTGCGAGGTTGCGGGGTTGGCTGCCGTTGTCTTCTGGCTGGCAGTCGCCGGGGTGGATCCCGGCTCCAGCGGGGCCGCGCAGCCGGCCACGAGGGCCAGGACGGCGGCCGCGCCGAGGCCGCAGGCCAGGCACCGGCGGCGGGGTGGAACGTGGTTGGTGGCGTGCATGGGCGTTCTCCTAGAGCATGGATGCCGTGGGTGAAAACCTGTGTGCCACAAATGTGCCCGATCGGCCCGTTAAAGCCAAGAGACCGGACCCTTCTCCCTGTTTCCAGGGAGGGGGGGATCCGGCCTCCGGGTTCGCCACGGTCGCGGCCGGGCAGCAGCCTTAGTCGAGCAGCAGCGCCGGTTCCTGCATGATGGAGGCGACGTCGGCCATGAAACGGGCCGAGAGGTCCCCGTCCACCACGCGGTGGTCGAAGGAACCACCCAGGGTGGTGATCCAGCGCGGGACCACCTGGCCGTCGACGACCCACGGCTTCTGGCGGATGGTGCCGAAGGCGACGATCGCCACCTCGCCGGGGTTGATGATCGGGGTTCCGGTGTCGATGCCCAGCACGCCGATGTTGGTGACGGTCAGCGTTCCGCCGGTCATGGCGGCCGGGCTGGTCTTGCCGGCGCGGGCCGTCTCGGCCAGGTCGTTCAGGGCGATGGCCAGCTCGCGCATGGACAGGTCCTGGGCTTCCTTGATGTTCGGAACCATCAGGCCGCGCGGGGTGGCCGCGGCAATGCCCAGGTTCATGAAGTGCTTGACCTGGATCTCCGCGCCGTTCTCGGTCTCCACCCAGGAGGCGTTGACGGAGGGGTTGCGGGCGGCGGCCCAGATGACGGCCTTGGCCAGCACCAGCAGCGGGGAGACCTTGATGCCCTCGAAGTCGCGGCTCTTCTTCAGGCGCGCCACGTACTCCATGGTGCGGCTGGCATCCACGTCGACGAAGATCGAGACATGCGGTGCGGTGAATGCCGAGTCGACCATGGCCTTGGCCGTGGCCTTGCGGACCCCGCGCACCGGGGTGCGGATGATGCGGTGGTCCAGCTCGACGTCCTTCGGGGACCAGAACATGGGGGCCGCGTCGCGTTCGGCCTCGCGCTGTGCCTTGTAGGAGAGCACGTCCTCGCGGGTGATCTCCCCCTGTCCGCCGGTGCCGATGACCTCGGTCAGGTCGATGCCCAGTTCCTTGGCGACCTTGCGGACCGGCGGCTTGGCCAGCACGCGGTTCACCAGCGCTGCGACTGCCGGCTTTGCGGCGGCTGTCAGCCGGGTGGAGGCCTGGCCGATCTCGGCGGCGCGGCGGGAAATGGTGTCGGCCAGCGCGGCCGGGGTGGTCGGTGCCGGTGCGGCAGCCGGGGTCTGGCGGCCCGAGGCGGCCGGCGCGGGGCGTGAGACGCGGGCCCGGCGCTTCACGGCGTCGGCCTTCGGGCCGGAGCCTACCAGCGGGCCGGGTTCCTCGCTGGCCACGGGGGTGTCGGCCTCGGCGATGTCGGCGACGTCCGGCACGTTGGTCAGCGGCTCGGGCTGGCTTCCGGCCTCGTCCACGGTGAACAGCGGGGCACCGACGGCCAGGGTCTCGCCCTCGGCCGCGTGCAGCGCCTTGACCACGCCGGCGTAGGGGCTGGGCAGCTCAACGAGCGACTTGGCGGTCTCGATCTCGGCAAAGACCTGGTTGATGGCCACGGTGTCCCCGGGCTTGACTTTCCAGCTGACGATTTCCGCCTCGGTGAGGCCTTCGCCGACGTCGGGAAGATTGAAGGTGCTCATCGTCTGACTCCTAGGGGGACGTTGATGGGTCTGTGGCGCATTGACGCACCGGGTGGGGTGGGCGACCGGAGGTCAGTAGGCGAAGGAACGGTCGAGGGCCTCGAGGACCTTGTCGATGTCCGGCAGGTACTGTTCCTCGACCTTGGCCACAGGGTAGGGCATGTGGAAACCGCCCACGCGGATGACCGGGGCCTCCAGCGACAGGAAGGCGCGCTCGGTGATGCGGGCCGCGATCTCGCCGCCGATGCCGCCGAAGGTCGGGGCCTCGTGGGTGACAATGAGCCTTCCGGTCTTCTCCACCGATTCGGTGATGGTGTCGAAGTCGATCGGGGACACCGAGCGCAGGTCGATGACCTCGACGGAGCGCCCGTCCTCGCGTGCCGCCTCGGCCGCGGCGAGCGCCACGGGGACCAGCGGGCCGTAAGTGGCGATGGTGGCGTCCTCGCCGGGCCTGATGACCTGGGCCTTGAAGGCGTCCGCGGCAGGGTTCTCGGTGTCGACCTCGCCCTTGAGCCAGTAGCGGCGCTTGGGTTCGAAGAAGATCACCGGGTCCTGGCACGCGGCGGCCTGCTGGATCATCCAGTAGGCGTCGTGGGCGTTGGACGGCGCCATGATGCGCAGGCCTGCGGTGTGCGCGAAGAGCGCCTCCGGGGATTCGGAGTGGTGCTCGATGGAGCCGATGCCACCGCCGTAAGGGATGCGGATCACCACCGGGGCGCCGAAGCGTCCCTCGGAGCGGGCGCGCATCTTGGCCAGCTGCGTGGTGATCTGGTTGAACGCCGGGAACACGAAGCCGTCGAACTGGATTTCGGCGATCGGGGTGTAGCCGCGGATTGCCATGCCGATGGAGGTGCCGATGATTCCGGCCTCGCCCAGCGGGGAGTCGATGACGCGGTCCGCACCGTAGGTATCGATCAGCCCGTCGGTGACGCGGTACACGCCGCCGAGGCGTCCGATGTCCTCGCCGATCAGCAGGGACTTCGGGTTATCGGCCAGGACCTTGTCCAGTCCGGCGGTGATGGCCTTGGCCAGGGTCATGGTGGTGCTCATCGGGTGGCCCCTTCCTCGGTGTTCTCTGCGAAACCTGCCTCGTACTCCAGGTGCCACTTGAGCTCCTCCTGGATCAGCGGGTGTGCCTCGGCATACACGTTGGCGAAGGACTGTGCCAGCTCCGGTTCCGGGAACGCCATGGCTTCCTCGCGGACCCGGTTGGCCATCTCGTGGCCGTCGGCAATGACCTGTTCAAAGAAGGCCTCGTCGGCCAGGTTGTTCTCGCGCAGGTACTTCTCGAGGCGAGCCAGCGGGTCGCGTCCGACCCAGGCTTCCTCGTCGGCGCTCATGCGGTACTTCGTGGGATCGTCGGCCGTGGTGTGTGCGCTCATGCGGTAGGTGACCGCCTCGATCAGGGCCGGGCCCTCGCCGCGGCGGGCGCGTTCCAGGGCCCAGCGGGTGACGGCGAGGACCGCCAGGACGTCGTTTCCGTCCACGCGGATGCCCGGGAAGCCGTAGCCCGCGGCGCGTTCGGCCAGCGGAACCTTGGACTGGACGTGGAACGGCACGGAGATCGCCCACTGGTTGTTCTGGCAGAAGAAGACCACCGGCGCCTTGAAGCTCGCGGCGAAGACCATGGACTCGTGCACCTCGCCCTCGGTGGAGGAACCGTCGCCGAAGTAGGCCACGACTGCGGTGCCCTCCTTTTCGAGGCGCTCGGCGTCCCAGCCGGCCTGGTCGCGCTGGACACCCATCGCGTACCCGGTGGCGTGCGGCATCTGTGCCGCGAGCACCATGGTGTACATGTGGAAGTTGTTTTCGCGAGGGTCCCACCCGCCGTTGGAGATGCCGCGGAAGATGCGCAGCATCTGCGGGAAGTCGACGTTGCGGGTCAGTGCGACCCCGTGTTCCCTATAGGTGGGGAAGATGTAGTCGTTGGGGCGGGTGGCCCGGCCGGACCCGATCTGGGCGGCTTCTTGGCCGCGCAACGGAACCCACAGTGCCAGCTGGCCCTGGCGCTGAAGCGCGGTGGACTCCTGGTCGAAGCGGCGGGTCAGAGCCATGTCGCGGTAGAAGTCGCGGAGCATGGCGGCGTCCACATCCTGGATGTAGCTGTCGAACTCGGCATGCGAGCGACGCTCACCTTCGGGGGTCAGCAGCTGGATCAGCGTTTCGTCCGAGGGCTCGTGCACGGTTTGGGTCATACCGAGGGTCCTTACATAAATGAAATATGCCCCAATTGGAATGCATTCCGCATGGGGCATATAGCGGGTTTATTAGTTCAAGCCTATCGGTGAAAGGTCGTTGATTACGACTTATTCGCCCTAGGAAAGCGAAGAACCTTTTGGATAGTTCCGACAAAGATCCACGAAGCGGGTGTTTGCTTCGACCTCGCCGATACTCACCCGCACGCCTTCACCGGCGAATCCACGCACCGAAAGTGCCTGCGCCTGCGCAAGCTCGACGAACTCGGCGGTGTCGGCCCCCAACGGGAGCCAAACGAAGTTGCCCTCCGCCTGTGGAATCTCCCATCCCAGGTCCTTGAGCGCGGCAACGACGCGCGTCCGTTCGTCGACGATCTTTTGTACCCTTTCGACAACCTGCCCATAGTTGGCCAACGAGGCCACCGCCGCGTCCTCGGCCAGCGAGGACACCGCGAACATGGTTGCACCGACACGCAGGAAGTTGGTGACCTCCGGGTGCGACACCGAGTAGCCGACCCGAAGGTTGGCCAACCCGTGCGCCTTGGAGAAGGTCCGCAGCACCACGACGTTTTGGTTCTCCCGGTAGGTCTTGATGCCGTCCACGGCGTTCTCGTCACGCACGAATTCCTGGTAGGCCTCGTCGATCACGATCAGCACGTTCGACGGAACCCTGGCAATGAAGGCGTCCACCTCGTCCTGGGTGAGGATCGGGCCTGTCGGGTTGTTCGGGGTGCAGAGCAGGATGACCGAGGTGCGTTCGTTGACTGCTTCCGCCATGGCGTCAAGGTCGTGGCGTCCGTCCGCCAGCAGCGGCACCTCAACAGGCAGGGCGCCGGCGGTCTGGACCACGATCGGGTAGGCCTCGAAGGAGCGCCAGGCATACACCACTTCATCCTGGACCCCGTCGATGTCCTCGCCGGCGAAGGTGGCAAGGATCTGTGTCAAGGCACCGAGCGAACCTGCGCCGGTGACGATGTCGTCGGCCGGGACGTCAAGGAACTCCCCCAACGCGTTGCGCAGCTTGGTCGAGAGCGGGTCCGGGTAGCGGTTGATCGACACCTGTTCGCGGATTGCATCAAGCACCGCGGGGATCGGGGGCAACGGGTTCTCGTTGGAGGAGAGCTTGAAGGCCTCCAGCCCCGGGACTGCGGTCGGCGGCTTCCCGGCTGCGTATTTCGGCATCCGCCCAATGATGGTTCGGGGCTGGACCGGATCGTGGGGCACAGGGTTTTGCGTGGTCATGGTCACAGCCTATCGAATGGGGCAGCCGGGAAGCCGACGGCAAGTGCGCGTGTACAACGACTACTCACATAAAGGTGTGGAATTATGGGGCCATGACTGCGATTCTCCTCCGTGTGGTTATCAATGCCCTTGGTTTGGCCGCTGCCGCGTGGATTGTCCCCGGCATCGAGGTCACCCCGGCACCCACCCATGACAAGACCCTCGGCATCGTTCTGGCCTACCTCACCATTGGCTTGATCTTCGGCTTGGTCAACGCGCTGATCCGGCCGATCGTGCAGATCCTTTCGCTGCCCATCACCTGCCTGACGCTGGGGCTTTTTGCAATCGTGATCAACGCCGGCATGCTCATGCTGACCTCGTGGATCACCACCTACATGCCGTTCGGGCTGGAGGTGCACGAGTTCTTCTGGGACGCGATCATCGCCTCGCTGATCATTTCGCTGGTCTCCGCGTTGATCGGATGGGTCACCCCCAGCCGGAAGTAACGGATGGGGCGCCCTTGAGCTGTTCCTTCAAGGGCCTCCCCCTGCCCGCGGGCGTCCGGGCCGTTCCGCTGTCGGAAGGCACCAACCGCCGCAACTGGTAGGAGCGCACGGTCAGCGTCCCGCTGCCGGTCAGCAAGGCCGCCAGCCGTCCCGTCGATTCGGCAACGCCTGGATCCGGGGTGCCCTTGAGTTCGCGGATGTTTTCGCGGTAGTTGGCCAGCTTGTGGGCCTGCCCGAACCCGGAGTTCGACAGCTCCGTGGACGGCGGTGGCCCGTCGAAGTACACGGTCACCCGGTTGCGACCGGCAGGGTTCGGCGCACCATCGGTCCCCGGCACCATGTCCCTGCGGTCTTCCAGATGAAGCGCCCTCGTCGTTTTCGGCAGCGCCGCCAACCCAACAGGCGATCCCGCCGTCAAGACGTAGGACACGTCGAACGCTTCAGTGAACCTGGTATCCCCGGCCAGGTTTGCCGCGTGGATCCCTCCCTGGCTGTATCCGCTGAGTACCACTTTGTCGCCGGGCTTGGCCCCGGCCTGCTCCAGCGCCTCGCCGACCGCCACCGAGACATGCTGCGACCCGAACCCCATCGCCTCGACGATGCCGGCCGTGTCCCAGGGGTTCATCCCCGTTGCACCCTGTTGGATCCCTGCACGGCCCTTCACCGATTCGATGCCCTCGCGCAGCGGATCCGACTGGGTCCCGGGAACCGTGACTATGTGTACCGGAGTCCCGCCGCCCTGAACGGTGCTGACAAGGATGCTGCCCGGGGGCTCCCGTTCGGCGATGGACTGCAGGTCCAGCATGGTTTCCAGGGCTCCCCGCGTTTCCACGGTGCGGGTCCCGTTCAGCGCCGCAACCTCGACGGGACCGGTAGGCGCCAGCCCCAGCCCGGCTAGCCCCGGCCCCAGGAGCGGATACAGCCGCTGCGCCACAGTGGTGTCAAAGAGGCCGCCATGATCCTTGTCCCGCAGCAAGGCAAGACTGCCGGCCGGCCCGGGCAGCAAGGAACCGAGCAGGGCAGGAGCCTGGTTGATGAGGTCCTCCATGGTGTCGGTACGCGGGCGGCCCTTGTTCGTGGCCAGGTCCCACATCAGGATCAATGGCAGGAGCGTGCCCCTCGCTTCGTTGACCTGCCTGGTCGCCTGCGATTCAGCGTATTCATAGGTCGCGCGCGCGGCACCGACCTTGAGCGCCAGGACGCCGGCCTCCGCGGCCCGGGCCGAGCAGAGGGCGGCCAGCTCCAGCACGCCGTTGGCTGCGGCGAGCGTTCGCTGTCGCACCAGGACGGCCCCCAGGAGCAGCATGGCCGCGGGCGGTTGCGGCGAGAGCGCCAGCTTCGCGGCCCCCTCGAGCAAGTCCGTCCCGGCACCGGCCAGCATGGAAGAGCTCCGTTCCAGTTCCTCGAGGGAGAATTCCGTCCCCGCCACTCCCCCTCGGCTTTCATGGCCCACCCCGCTCACCGGCCCCCGCCGGTCAGTCCGGGCCCGCCCAGCAACCCCGCTGGCAGTCCGCCCGGGATCGAGACGGGTCCCAGGGTTGTCAGGCCGGAAAGCATGGAGGCATCCAGCGCGGCGAGATCGGCGCGGGCCGCCCAGATTTCCCCGCGCGCAGTTTCCAGCCGCGCATCAAGGTCCGCGACCTTGGACGCCAGCTCCGCCGCACGGTCCCTGAAGGCCCTTCCGGCCGGGGACTCCCATTGCAAGTTGAGCACCTCGGCCAGCTGCTCCCTCGCCCGGTACACCACCGCCTGGGTCGCCACCACGCGCATGAGCATCTCGTCGGCAATCGCCTCCAACATCCCCGGATCACGCTCCCTTCGGCCTACGGCGCATGCCTTGTTACGCCACCATTGCGTGCAACGGTAGAAGCACGAAAACCGTATGAAGCGCGATGGGTCCCGGATTGTGGATATCGATGCGGTGCGGCGGCCCGACGGCTGGCGTGTGCGGCGTCACTCCCCCGGACGCTGTGAGGCAAAACATGAAAGAATGGGCATCATGGCTGATTCCGCGCGCATTTCACTTGCATCCGAACCCCTCGCCCTTGGTGCCCTGGACGGTCGTTACCGTGCAGCCGTTGCACCGCTGGTCGACCACCTCTCCGAAGCGGCACTGAACCGCGACCGCGTTCACGTGGAGGTCGAGTGGCTGATCCACCTGACCGACAACTCGGTGCTCCCGGGCACCGCACCGCTGAGCGAGGAACAGCGTGCAGCGTTGCGCGCCATCGTCACCGGCTTCAACGCCGACTCGGTCAACGAGCTGGCAGAGATCGAAGCCGTCACCGTGCACGACGTCAAGGCCGTCGAATACTACATCGGCCGCCGCCTCGAGGCCATCGGCATCGCCGACCTGACCGCGCTGGTGCACTTCGGCTGCACCTCCGAGGACATCAACAACCTCTCCTACGCCCTGGGCGTGAAGGATGCCGTCGTGAACGTGTGGCTGCCCGCCGCACGCGCACTTGTCGCACAGATCACCGCCATGGCCGAGGAATCCCGCGACGTGCCGATGCTCTCGCGCACCCACGGCCAGCCGGCAACCCCCACCACCCTGGGCAAGGAACTTGCAGTTCTGGCCTGGCGCCTGACCCGCCAACTGGACCGCATCGAGAAGACCGAGTTCCTGGGCAAGATCAACGGCGCCACCGGCACCTACGCCGCCCACTACGCCTCGGTCCCGGCCGCCGACTGGCAGGAAGTCTCGCGCACGTTCGTCGAAGGCCTCGGCCTGACCTGGAACCCGCTGACCACCCAGATCGAGTCGCACGACTGGCAGGCGGAGCTGTATGCGGACATCGCCCGCTTCAACCGCATTCTGCACAACCTGTGCACCGACGTGTGGAGCTACATCTCCATCGGCTACTTCGCGCAGATCCCCGTCGCAGGTGCCACCGGATCCTCGACCATGCCGCACAAGGTCAACCCGATCCGCTTCGAGAACGCCGAGGCGAACTTGGAGATCTCCAACGGCCTGCTCGACACCCTGGGCGCGACCCTGGTGACCAGCCGCTGGCAGCGCGACCTCACGGACTCCTCCTCGCAGCGCAACATCGGCACCGCCTTCGGCCACTCGCTGCTGGCGATCTCCAACGTCGCCAAGGGCCTTGACCGCCTTGACGTTGCCGAGGCCGTACTTGCCGACGACCTCGACCACAACTGGGAGGTGCTCGGCGAGGCCATCCAGATGGTCATGCGCGCCGAGGCCATCGCCGGCGTCGCCGGCATGGAGAACCCGTACGAGCGCCTGAAGGACCTGACCCGCGGCCAGCGCGTTGACTCCGCCCGCATGCAGGAGTTCGTCTCCGAGCTGGGTCTGTCCGCAGAAGCCGAGGCACGCCTGCTGGCGCTGACCCCGGGCACCTACAACGGCATCGCCTCGCAGCTGGTCGACCACCTGAAGAAGTAGCCGTCCGGCGGATTGCTCCGTCTCCTGTAGCAAAAACGGATCGCCCCGACCATCTGGTCGGGGCGATCCGTTTTTGCCGTTCGACCTCTACATCCGTAGTATTTCGCAGGTTTCGACGGCAGCCCTCATTCTGTCCGACGCCGCTGGTACGCTCATGATTCGTACGTCACATTTAGTTGTATCAATTTCTTGGGGGAAACATTGAAAGCAATAACACGGCGGGCCACAACCCTGGCGGTGGCCGCAATTTTGATGACCGCTCCGGCGCTCACACCGGCCACGGCGGCGTCCTCGGTGCCTGTCCCTGGAGCTGTCTCCATCGCCGCCGCAGTGTCAAAGGCCAAGATCACGACGCAGCCCAAGTCTGCCACGGTGGCCAGTGGCAAGACCCACACGTTCAGCGTCAAGGCCAGCGGAAGCAAACTCAAGTACCAGTGGTACGCAAAGAAGCCGAAGTCCAGCAAGTGGGTCAAGGCCTCCGGGGATTCCGCCAAGACAAAGTCGCTGAAGGTCAAAGCAAGCACAAAACTCAACGGGATGCAGTACCGCGTGGTGGCCTCAAATTCCCGGGCCAAGTCGACGTCGAAGTCAGCCAAGCTGACGGTTGTCACCAAGCCGAAGATCGCCACCCAGCCCAAGGGGCACACCGTCGTGGCGAAGTCGAAGGTCACCCTTTCTTCAAAGGCAAGCGGAGGCTCGATCTCCTACCAGTGGCAAAGCAAAAAGGGTTCGACCTGGTCGAACATCTCGAAGGCCACGAAGTCGACCCACACTTTCACTGCTTCGTCCGGAGCGTCAACCACTGATTTCCGTGTTGTCGCGAGCAACAAGGCTGGCAAAGCAATGTCCACTACTGCGCGGCTCGTAGTCATCGCCAAGCCGAAAGTGACAATTCCCGGTTCGGTCATAGCAAATGCAGGCCGCTCGGTGACATTCAAGGGAACTGCAACGGGTGGCTCCCTGAGCTACCAATGGGAACGTTGGGTAGAGGGAACCACCAGCGGCTACTGGGCCAAGATTCCCGGCGCGACGCAAGTGAACTATACGTTCACGGCGCGCTCGAAGAACGAGATGGAATCGTACCGGTTGGTTGCAAGCAACAAGGCCGGCAAGACGGCTTCCAACGACTCAACCCTTTACGTTGATTCAACGCGGCAGGATCCCATGGCGCTCGACCAGCTATTCACTTTGTCGACGTGGTTGTTGCTGCTTGATTCCCCCCACCAGCAGGTCAGCGATACCGAGGCCGGCATGGTCGACCTTTACGCAGACATGACAGTTGGCAACATCTCCAACGAGGTGCTCGTGCCGGGGGCATGGCTCACCGTCGACTACATCGGAAACGACGGATTCACGTACAACGGCGATGAGTACTACGTCGAGGATTCCTACCTGAACATCGGCGCCCTCGATCCGACTACGAACGACTTCACCGACGCCATCGGCTACGGCGTCGTGTTCTCGGATGTTCCCGCGGATGCCGTCCCGGGCGGCGTGTGGCGCATCACTGATTCGGAATTCGGCGAAGTCCAGTACGTCAGGGGTTTCTAGCCCGGTCAATGGCCCCTGGGTATCAGACCGGCGCCGTGTCCGGTACCGGCCTGATACCCAGGGGGTTCTTCACTTCAGCACCCGGCGGGGCGACCCAACGGATCGGCCAGCGACTCGACCGCGGCCGAGACCTTGAAGACCGTCGCCTCGTCGAAGGGGTGCCCGACGACCTGGACGCTGGTGGGGACACCCACGCTGGAGAGCCCCGTCGGGAGCGCCATCACCGGGCACCGGTTGGCGACGTTGAACGGCATCGTCATGTGCGCTGCCATGTAGTTCGCGAAGTGGCGCCCCTCCAGGTCGATGCCGTCCGCGAAGTTGCCCTCGGCCGGGAGCATCTCCGCGGCCTGCGTCGAGGTCAGCAACACGTCGAACCCTTCCATCAGGCGTGCCAACTCCTGCTGCATGGCCTGGTCCTTGGCCAGCGAATCCACCAGGGTTCCGCGCCCCGCCGCCTCCGCCGCCTGGGCCACGAACACCTGTGCGTACTCCGAGAGCTGGCCCCGATCCCCCTCGACCTGCCCCAGCAGTGCCTTGCCCATGATTGAACCAAAGTGGGAGAAGATCGTGTCGAGCACTTGGTCGACGTTCCAGCGGGGTTCGACGACTTCCACGATTGCGCCGGCCGCGATCAGGCGCGAGACCAACAATTCCGTGTTCGCCGTGATGCTTGCCGCCACCGGGAACCCGCCAAGCGTGGGGCTGTAGGCGATGCGCACCCCGCGCAGGGAGTCCGGGGTTCCCGCCACAACATGCTGCAGGTAGTCGCTTCCGTGTTCGCCCCACGAGGTGTGGTCCGATCCGTGGCGCCCTGCCATGACCGATTGCAGGAGTGCGACGTCGGCGACGCTGCGGCCCATGGGCCCGTCACTGCGGTACCAGTCGGCGCTCAGCGGCGCGGCGCCGGGTACCCGCCCGTAGGGTGCCTTGTAGCCGACGACTCCGTTGAACCCGGCGGGGATGCGGGTGGACCCGCCGATGTCGCTGGCGGTGGCCAGCGTGCTCATGCCGGCAGCCAATGCGGCACCGGCACCGCCCGAGGAACCGCCCGGGCCCGCATCGAGGTTCCACGGATTGCGGGTCACTCCCCACTGCTTCGAGTGGGTGACCGAGGCGCAGGAGAATTCCGGGGTGGTGGTCCGGGCATGCAGCAGCACGCCTGCATCCAGCACGCGCTGGATGATCGGCTGGTTGGCCTCCGGAACCACCGCGCGGGATGCCCCGAGCCCCTGGGTCACGGGCAGGCCGGCGATCGCGTGCTTCTCCTTGCTCACCAGCGGGACACCCAGCAGCGGCGGCAGGTCCCCGCCGCGGGCGTAGGCCTCGTCCGCGGCCAGGGCCGCGGCGAGGGCCGATTCGCGCATCTGGCCGCTGAGCGCATTGACCCCCAGCGCGTCGACGGGGTTGGTGTCGTCGATCTGCGCGAAATGCCCGCAGAGCACCTCGGAGGGCTTGAACTCGCGACGCCGGTACCCTTCCAGCAGTTCTCCGGCCGTGGCGAAGCACAGCGAGGTCTCGGTGCGTGGGTGGTTCATGGTGGTGGGTCCTTTCGGGAGGTAACGGGATCAGGAAGCTGCGGCGAGGTGCGGGCGGCGCGCGGTGCACAGGAGTTCGGCGCGTGCCGCCTCCAGGTGCTCCTCCCGGAGGGCTCCCGCGGCGATGAGCACCAGCCGGGCGCCGGCGGGTTCCGGGGCACCTGGCGCTCGTTCGCGCACCTCGACCCGGCCCGCGGCCAACTGCACCTCCTGCCAGCGGGCCCCGGCATCCTGCACGATGCCCTTGGCGCGGACCAGCTGGTCCGCGTGGCCTTCCAACACCCGGGCCAACGCGCCCACCGGGAGCGGTCCGTCGAAGTCGACAGTGCAGGTGGCATGGGCCTCGGTGTGGGAAACCATGCGCGGGTCAGCGAGATTGCCGGCTGGTGCCGGTGTCCCCGCCGCGCAGGCCCACGGGGACGCCGGCGCCCCGGCGGCAAAGACCCTGGCCGCGGTGGCGGCGGGATCCAGCGGGTCCTGCTCGATGACCAGGGCCTGCGGGGCCGCGGCCCAGCAGGCTTCCAGCGCGCCGGCGGTCTCCGCGGGTGAGGCCAGGTCCGTCTTTGTCAGAACCACGATGCCGGCCGACTCGAGTTGCCGGCGCACCGTGTCCGCGACGTATTCGTCGCGCAGGCGCCGCACGATCGCCGTCGCGTCGGCGCACACCACCACGGGACCCGGGGTGAAGCCGGGGTAGCTGCGCCAGGCGGCGAGCTCGCCGGGGTCGCCCACGCCGCTGACCTCGCAGATGACGTGTTCCAGGTCCTCCCGCTCGGCGAGCGCGGCCATGGTGCGCGAGACGTCGTCGCCCAGCTGGCAGCAGATGCACCCGTTGCTCAGCTCGATGGTGTCCCCGTCCGCCGCCGCCACCAGGTCCGCGTCGATGTTGACGCTGCCGAAGTCGTTGACCACCACGGCGGTGCGCCCGGGCAGCGCGCCGGCGAGCAACCGGTTGACCATCGTCGACTTCCCGGACCCCAGGTAGCCGCCGATGATCGACAGGCGCGCGTTCACCGTGCGCTCGCCGCGACGGGGGCCGCAACGCGGCTGGCGTGGTGCACCCCGCCGACCACCGTGCCCAGGACGTGGATATCCCCGATGCTGTGCTCCGGGACCTCCAGCGGGTCCTCGGCCAGAACGGCGAGGTCGGCGAACTTCCCCGCCTCGAGCGACCCGACCTCGTGGTCCATCTTCAGCATGTAGGCGGCCCCGATCGTGACGGCCTCCAGCGCCTGCTGCACGCCGATCCGCTCGTGCTCGCCCATGACCCGGCCCGACATCGTCAACCGGGTGACGGCGTGCTTGACGGTCCGCAGCGCACCGAGCGGTGTCACGGGGGTATCCGAATGCAGCGAGATCGGCACCCGGTGGCGCAGCGCCGTGGCCGCGGCGTTCATCCGCGAGGCCCGGTCGGGGCCCACGGTGAGGTCCATGTGCTGGTCGCCCCAACCCCAGATGTGGTTGGCGAAGACGTTCGCGCACACGCCCAGCGCTGCCATGCGGCGGTATTGGGCGGCGGTGCTCAGCTGCGAGTGCGTGACGGTGTGCCGGTGGTCGGGCCGCGGGTGCTTGGCCAGGATGGATTCGAGCGTGTCGAGGAAGAGCTGGGTGGCCTGGTCGCCGTTGCAGTGGACGTGGACCAGCAGCCCGGCCTTGTGGAAGGTCTCGAACGCGGCATGTACCTCCTCCGGGCTGGCCGCCCAGATGCCGTTCGGTTCTCCCCCGTAGTAGCCGGGTTCCAGCAGCCGGGCGGTGAAGCCCTGGACCGTGCCGTCGAGCATGAGCTTCACGTTGCCGAAACGGAGCTTGTCCTCCGGGCATCCGCGCAGTTCCACCAGGCGCCGGGCGGCCTCCTCCAGCGAGACCGGCACCTTGCCCACGCCGAGCCCGAAGTGGAACACGTTGAGCCGGGCCGGGAAGTCCCCCGCCACGGCCTCCCTGTAGATCCCGATGCCGGCGTCGTCCATCACGAACGAGGAGCCCAGGTCCGTGAGGGTGGTGGAGCCGTTGTTCACCCCGTCCCAGGCGTAGGCGCGGATGGAGTCGACGTTGATGTTCATCAGCCCGCGGCCCTCCACCAGCCGGGAGACCAGCGCCATGGCGGCGAACTCCTGCAGCTCGCCGGTGGGAACGCCGTCGGCGTCCTTGACGACGCCCACCACCGCCGTCGAGGCGTCGATGCCGAAGAGCTCCATCGCCGCGGTGTTCACCGAGACCGAGTGGCCGCTGGTGTGCGTGATGTGGATGGGGCGTTTGCCCGGCACCCTGTCCAGTTCCCGGGCGGAGAGCCGTTGTCCGGGGAAGAAGATCGGGTCGAGCCCCCACGCAACCAGCGGCGTGTCCGGGTCCTCCAGTTCCGCGTCGGCCTCCGCGAGCCGGGCCACCACGTCCTCGAGGCTGCGGCAGCCCGGCCAGCGGCGGCCGCGGGGGTCGGTGCGGTCCACCAGCCCCACGTAGGTCCCGTTCCACATGTTCCCGGTTCCCGCGTGCCCGTGGGCCTCGACGAATCCGGGAAGCAGGACAGCGTCGGCGTAGCGTTCGTCGACCACGGCCCCGGGGTAGGACACCAGTTCGTCCACGGTACCCACGGCACGGATCCTGTCCCCGCGCACGGCGATGGCCTGTGCAACGGGCCGGGCCGGGTCCATGGTCCGGATCATGCGGGCGGGGTAGACAATTGTCGCTTCCATCAAGGGTCACGTGCCTTTCACGGGGTGGGGGTTGCGGCGTGTGCGGAGCCGCCGGGTCGGACGGAGGGTGTGGCGCGGCTACCGGCTGCCCGCCGGCACTGGATCGGCGGTGGACCGGTCCTTGAGCAGCGGGTGCGTTTCCGGCACACCGCCGAAGCGGACCACCAGGAAGACGATGACCGCGTAGATGCCCAGGTACACGCCCGGGGAGATCACGGATCCGGTGGTTTCCACCAGCCAGGTGCCGACCAGCGGGGCGGTTCCGCCGAGCAGAGCGTAGCCGACGTTGTAGCTCACGGCCGCGGAGGTGAAGCGGGTCTTGGTCTGGAAGATCTCCACGAAGATCGTGGCGCTGCCCGCGCTGTAGACCAGCAGCGGCACGATGTAGACCAGCTGGCCAAGCAGCGCGATCCAGACGTTCCCGCTGGTGATCATGAGGAACGCGGGAATCACCAGGATGGCCACGCCGGCGGAGCCCGCCAGCAGCATCGGCCGGCGTCCCACCTTGTCGCTGAGCAACCCGGAGAACGGGGTCGAGACCGCCATGATCGCCATGATCACCGCGTTCAGCCCCAACGACTGCGCACGGCTCAGTCCGCCGGCCGTCTGCAGGAAGGAGACGAAGTAGCCCGCCAGGTAGTAGAAGGACAGCGCCGTCAGGCCGCATACCAGTGCCACCTGTGCCATGCGCACGCCGTTTGTCTTGAAGGCTTCGCGGATGGGGCTGTATTCCTTGGTCTCGGCGGCCTTCAGGACTTTCTGGAACTCCGGCGATTCCTCGGTGCGGCTGCGGATCCAGAAGCCGAACACGGACAGCGGCAGCGCCAGCAGGAACGGGATACGCCAGGCCCACTCTTCGTAGCCGTCCGGGCCGAACACCATGTTCAGGCCCAGGATCAACCCGCCGGCGAAGACGCCGGGAAGCGCCGTAGCGGCGATGGTGATGCACAGCCAGAGGCCGCGCCGTTCCAGCGGTGCGTGCTCCAGCACGAAGGCCGGCGCTCCTACGGATTCCCCGCCGGCCGAGAAGCCCTGGACGAGCCGGAAGAACACCAACAGGATCGGCGCGGCGAGACCTATCGCGGCATAGGACGGCATGAGTCCGATGCCGACCGTCGCCAGGCCGATGCCCATCAGGGTGATGAACAGTACCGGCCGGCGGCCGATGCGGTCACCCAGCGCGCCGAAGAACAGGCCGCCGAGCGGGCGGATCAGGAAGGCCACGCCGAAGGTCGCGAAGGTTGCCAGCATGGCGGTGAACGTCGAGCCGGCGGGGAAGAAGTGCGTCGCCAGGATCAGGGCGCTGAGCCCGTACAGGCTGAAATCGTAAAACTCGATGAACTGGCCGACGGCGCCGCCCGCCAGGACCCGCTTCTGCATCGATCCGGGCCGCCCGGTCCGGGTGCCTGCCTGCGGTGAGGGTGATTGACCCACTAAAGCCTCCAAGGAATCTCGGTCTATCGCTGTGATGACACTCACAGTGTGCGCCGATCCCAAAAAGGGTGTCCAATCAATGCTTTTTCGCGCTAGCATTGCCAAAATCAATACTAAGGAGAGTCCGCCGGTGCTCGATGAGGCAACCATCGTCCAGCTTGAGTATTTCCGCAGCGTGGTCCGGCTGGGAAGCCTGACCCGTGCCGCCGAGTCGCTGAGCGTCACCCAGCCGACACTGTCCACGGCCATCGCCCGCCTGGAACGGCAGTACCGCGTCCAGCTGCTTGCGCGCATCCCCCGCAAGGGGGTCGAGCCGACACTGGCCGGAAGCCGGCTGCTGGAGACGGTCGAACCCTTGCTCGACACCGTGGGGCGCCTGGGCTCCATCGCACGCGGCACCGACGACCCCTTGCGGGGCGAGCTGAGCGTGGGTGTCTACTCCCCCCTGGCCCCGTTCTACTCGCCAACGATCGTGCTGGAGGCGGCGAGACTCATGCCCGGGGTCACCCTCACGATGTCCGAGGGCGACCTGGACGAGCTGCCCGAGGCACTGCGCCGCCGGCAGCTCGACGTGGCCTTGATGTACGCGGACGAACTGACCCCCGAATTCGGCATCGTCCGGCTGCTCCCCATTTCGCCCCACGTCGTTGTCGCGGAGGGGCACCGGCTGGTCCGGGAGGGACGCACCTCGGTGTCGCTGCATGAATTGGTTGACGAACCGGCAGTGTTCCTCTCGATCCCGCAGTCATTCAACCGCTACATGAGCTACTTCCGCGCGCTTGGCATCGAGCCGAACATCAAGCACACCTCGCCCAGCTACGAGGTCATCCGGTCGTACGTCGCCTCGGGATTGGGGTATTCCCTGCTGCACCACCAGCACCTGACGCAGGAAACGCATTGCGGCCGCCGGCTGGTCCCGCTGCGCATCGAGGAAGACGTGACCCCGTCGCTGCTCTCAGCCGTCACGTCCACCGCCGGCCGGCAGCTGCCCCGCACGGAACACATGCTCAAGGTGCTCGCCGGGGTGGTGGACCAGTTCGCCGCGCGCGCCCCTCGCTAGCGCCCTTCGCGCCGCGTGGGACAGCCGGCCCCGGCCGCCTGGCCATCCGGCGGCCCGGCCGGGCTCCTAGACGGTGGCGTCGGCGGTGCTGCGCAGCCGCTCGGCAAGCGCGCCGGCCGCGGCGCGGATCTCGGTTTCGCGGGACGCGATGACCGGCGCCGCATCCACCAGGCGCCAGTCCGGGCCGTAGGAGTCGCGCGGCAGGGTGAGTTCAACGTTGCCATCCACCAGGTCGAGCCCGACGAACTCGAGCACCGAGCGCAGCTGTGCCCCCGACTGGGAGCCCCCATGGCCGCCGTAACTGACAATCAGCGCGGGCTTGGCGGACCACTCGTGGTGCAAGTAGTCGATGGCGTTCTTCAGCGCCGCCGGGTAGCCGCCGTTGTACTGCGGGGTCAGGAAGACCACGCCGTCGCTGTCCTTGACCATCTCGCTCCAGGCGATGGTGTGGGCGTTTTGGTAGTTGCCCATGGCTGGCATCAACGGCTCGTCGAGCATCGGCAGGGCCAGCTCGGCCAGGTCGATGATTTCGACGCGTGCTCCCGTGGCCTCGGCGAGCAGCGGAGTGAGTGCCGCGGCGAGCTGGTCGCCGACGCGCACGGGACGCACGCTGCCGATGACGATCTTGATGAGCGGGCGGTCGGTGGGGAATGACATGCGGGGTGGTTCCTTTCGGCGGATTGGAGTACTGAGTGCGGGTTGCTGCCCGTGTTAGCGGACGACGATCCAACCGATTGCGACAACCAGCGCGACAATGCCGAGTACGAGGCTCGGAACGAGGGGTTCCTTGCGGCGCACGTGCAGGGCCGTCGCAACGACCATCGTGACCAGCAGGCCGAGTGCCGCAACCGGGGTGAGCCACGGGGCGATGCCCGTGGCGGCCGGCAGGATCAGCCCGATGGCGCCGAGCAGTTCGACGATGCCGATCCCCTTCAACTGTGCGGGGGTCACGTCTTCAACCCACGCCATCTTCTCGCGCACCTGGCCGTACGGCGTGACGGCCTTCATGGTCCCCGCCATGGCGAAGAGTGCTGCAAAGATACCTGTTATTACCCAAAGTGCGATGTACATCGGGGCTCCTATCCCATTAGTTACTGATAGTGCATAACGCACCAACTGTTAGGATATTCCCCAAGCGACAGCCGCACTTTTACGTTCGTTACGCACCTTCAGGTGCCTATTGGGAGGGAAGATACATGGACACCGATCCGCAGCATGCTCCGGCGCAGGGATTCGTCCACGTGGCAGGCGCCACCGAGGGCGCCGAGATGTGCAGCACCGACAACCGGGCCAGCCGCGTGATCCGCGAGGTGCTCTCCCGCGTCGGCGACAAGTGGAGCCTGCTGGTGATCGGGCTCCTGCACGACGGCCCGCGCCGCTTCACGGAAATCCAGCGCAGCGTCGACGGGATCTCCCACCGGATGCTCACGCAGACCCTGCGCAGCCTAGAGCGCGACGGTCTCGTCACCCGGAAGAGCTACCCGGAGATCCCGCCCCGCGTCGAGTACGCCACGACGGCGCTCGGCCGCTCCCTGAGCGAACCGGTGATTGGCCTGGTGGGCTGGGCTGCAACCAACCACCGCGCGATCCTCGATGCACGCTCGGAGTACGACGGGCCCGAGCTCTAAACCGAAGCCCGGATGCGGGCAGCGGCAGCCAACATCCGGTGTTCCTGGGACAAACAAGGCCGGCCGCACCCCCTGCTCGGGAAGCGGCCGGCCCCGCGTCAGCCAGTGGTTAGCCCTGCTTGATTTCCTGGGTGATCCAGAACGGCGCACCTGTTGCGTCGCTGAGCGCCGCATTGCGCCCGAACGGGGTGTCCTCGGCCGGCTGGATGACGGTGCCACCGCGGGCCAGGGTCTTTTCAATGGTTTCATCCGCGCTGTCGACAGCGAAGTAGACATGCCAGTTGGCCGGCGCCTCGGCCGGGAGGAACGAACTGGCATCCATGATTCCGGCCTTGGCCTCCTCGTTGGCGCCCAGGGTGGAATAGCGGAACTCGTCGGTGTCCCCCACGACGTTGATGTCCCAGCCAAAGACGTCCTGGTAGAACTTCACGGCGGACGGGAAGTCGCGGGTGAAAAGCTCGTGCCATGCCGGCGCCCCGGATTCGGCAACGAGCTGGTAGCCCGTGTGTCCTCCGAATTCCCAGAGGCCGACGCTGGCGCCTCCCGCATCGCCGATCATCGCCATCTTGCCCTGCTCGGGCACCTCCATCGGCGGCATGTAGACGGCGCCGCCGTTGGCAGCGGCCGCCGCCACCGTGGCATCGATATCATCCACGCGCAGGTAGGTCGACCAAACGTCCGGGTACCCGGACTCACCGTCGTTCTTCATGAGACCGGCGACGGGCTGGCCGTCCTTGAACGCCATGGTGTAGCCGCCGTACTTCTCCTGGTCCCCCACCTCGTAGGTCCACCCGAAGAGCTCCGAATAGAAATCCATCGAACGCTGGGGATCAGCGGTCATCAGGTCGATCCAGCATGGCGATCCGGCAGTGATGTCTGGCTTGGGCATGTGAATTCCGTTCCATGAGTGGGGGTCAGCTCCAGTGGCGAGTCTATGTCCGGGGCTGGCACGAGGCAATGAACTTTGGTGCACATTCCCGTGAACTTCTCGCCCCGGGAATCGGCGGGCCACCTGGTCACCGGACACACCATTTCCCTGACGATCCGACGACATTGCGACTTGGGCCCGAGCGTAACCGTCAGACCCGACAATTACCGGCACTGGCCGTCAGCGTGGCCTGGGTGGTGCTCGGAGCCGTCTACCTGGCGTTCCTGACCAAGGGTTTCACCCGGAAGCCGCCGGAGCTCGGCGTTCAGTAGCCCCGGCAGCGGACCTGCCGCTGCATGCCCGGCGGCCTAGATCCAGCCCTGCGCGCGGGCCAGGTGCGCGGCCTCGATCCGGTTCGCGGCCCCGGTCTTGCCGATGGCGCCGGAGAGATGGTTGCGCACGGTTCCGGCGCTCAGGCAGAGCTCCGCAGCAATCCTGGCGACGGGCATCCCCGACTGCGCGTGCGCGAGCACCTCGCGTTCCCTGTCCGTGAGCGGATTCACCCCGCCCACCAGAGATTCGGCGGCAAGCGCCGGGTCCACCACGCGCCCGCCAGCATGCACCCGGCGCACCGCCGCGGCAAGCTCGGAGGACGGGGTGTCCTTGACCAGGAACCCGCTGGCCCCTGCATCGAAGGCCGCGCGCAGGTGGCCGGGGCGGTCGAAGGTCGTCACCATAAGCACCTTGCACTCCGGCAGCCGGGCCCGGAGCCGCGTGGCCGCCTCGAGCCCGCCCATGAGCGGCATCTGGATGTCGAGCAGTGCGACCTGGACGCGATGTTCCTCGGCGAGGGCCACCACGGTGGTGCCGTCGCCGGCCTCCGCGACGACCTCGATGTCCGGTTCCAGGTTCAGCAGGGCCGCGAGCGCCCCGCGCACCAGGGCCTGGTCGTCGGCCACCAGCACGCGGATCGGGGAGCCGACGCGGGAGCCCGTTGCGGTCTCGGTCATGTCCATGACACCACCACCCTGGCTCCCCCGTGTTCGGAGACACCTGTCTCGCACATGGCGCCCGCCAACCTGGCCCTTTCCCTCATGCCCCGCATGCCGTGGCCCTCGTGGTGTCCGGCCAGGGAGTCCCCGTCGTCCTCGATGCTCAGCACATCCGCGGAGATGCGGATCCAGCAGGTGGTTGCGTGTGCGTGCCGCAGCACGTTGGTGACGGCCTCGCGCAGGATCCAGGACAGCACTGTGGAGCGCACCGGATCCACGCTGTGGGCGTTGCCGACCAGCACGGTCCTCACCTGCGCGTCATCCAGCGCCGTGCGCACGGAGGAGAGTTCCTCGGCCAAGGGGGTGCGGCGCAGACCTCCCACGGTGGCGCGGATGGAGTCCATGGCCTCGGCAGTCAGCGCCCGGATCTGCCGCAGTTCGGCGCGGGCCGCGTCCACGTCCGATTCCAGCAGGCGTTCGGCGAGCTCGGCCTTCAGCCCTACCGCCGTCAGTGAATGGCCCAGCACGTCGTGCACGTCCCGGGCCATCCTGTCCTGTTCGGCCAGCACCGCATAGTCCAGTCGCAGCTCGTCCGCCGCGATGCTGCGCCTGATCAGCACGGTTTCCACGGCATTGACCACGATCAGGACCGGCAGCAGGATGAGCAGGAAAATGAAGGAGCCCGATTCCCCGAAAGCCACAGCGGTTCCCACAGACAGCGCGAGGACCACGGCATTCACGATCCACATGGCTCGCGCCGAAAGCAGGTAGGCCGCGTAGGAAACGATGAACGGCCCGAAACTGAGCACGTTCGGCCCGATCACCGGGACGAGGCCGGCCACCAGCAGCGCCAGGACAACGAAGGGAAGCCGAGCGGCAGCTATCCCCTCGGCGCTGACGCCGAGTTCCGCACTGTGGGTGCGGAAGGACCACAGGTAGACCGCGGCAAAGGCCGCTATCAACACGTAGCCGGCCACCTGGGTGGACACCGGCGCATCGGACCTGGCGATCGAGAGGACCGGGAAGACCAGGAAGAGCACCCAAACGGCTGCCAGCAGCCATCCGTAGCGTGGCCAGAACGAATCGGGTTCGGCGCGCGGGCTTCTCACCGGCGTGCCCGGGAACGGCGCACCGCCCAGAGCGCCAGGCCCGCGAAGATCAGAGTCCATGCCACAAGGTTAGCGACAAGCAGCCCCACGGAATCTGTTGCCCCGCCAGCCGAGGCGCTGGTGCCCTCGGTGAGTGGGTACCGCACCAGTCCGGCGTACCCGTACATGGGGGTGAACCGCGCAATGTCGAGCATGGTGCCGCTCAGCGGCATGAAAACGTTCCCGAAGAAGGAGAAGAACACGATGCCGCCGCTGGCCACGCCGATGGCCGTTTCCGATTTGAAGCTGAGTCCGACGCCCATCCCGTAGAGGGCGAATACCCCGGAACCCAGCACGACGGCCAGGAAGCTGGCCACCCAGATCCACGGTTCGTCGGCCCGGGCCCCCGTGGCGGCGCCGATCACGAATACCGCCGCGGCGCTCACTCCGGCAACGATCAGCGAGACGGTGAGCTTGCATGCGACGAACCCCGAGGGCTTCATGGGAGTCAAGGCAATCTGCCTTCCCCAGCCGAGCATGGATTCGGTGGCGGCGGTTCCTGCGACCGAGGTGGTCGCCACCGCCGCGCCGTAGGCGGCCATGGATGCCATCACGTAGAACTTCACGTTGCCGTTTCCTGCCGGCTGGTCCCCGCCACCGAACATGTTGCCGAAAAGAAGGTACATGACCGCGGGCATGCAGATAGTAAACATGATGTTGCCGATGTCCCGGGATTGGCGGAACAGTTCGATGCGTACATAGGTGGGGTTCATGAGGGTGCTTCCGTCAGTGCCATGAAGGCGGATTCGAGCGTGGGTGCGGTGATTTCGAGGTCTTGGGCGTCGAACCTGGTGAGAAGCACCAAGGCCGCGGCATCCGATGCCGGCCCCGTTACTGCGACCCGGCGTCCCCGAAGCTGGACCGACCCGGTGTGCGGCAGGGCCTCGAGCGCCAAGCGCACACTGTCCAGGGAGTGCCCCGCCGGCAGCGTGGCACTGACCGTACGGCCGCCGGTCATGGCGCGCAGCTCACTTGTCGGTCCGTCCGCAAGGATCCGCCCGCCGCCGATGAGCACTGTTCGTTCGGCGAAGTCTTGGGCTTCCTCGAGGTAGTGCGTGGCGAAGAGGACGGTTCGTCCCTGCAGGGCGTCCTGGCGCATGGTGTCCCAGAACGCGCGGCGCGCGGAAACATCCATTCCCGCCGTTGGTTCGTCGAGGATCAGCAAGCGCGGATCGGGCAGCAGGGCAAGCGCAAATTTCAGGCGTTGCTGTTCGCCGCCCGAGCATTTGGAGACCTTGCGGCGGGCCAGGGAGACGATGTTTGTCCGCTCCATGACTTCCTCGATGCGGTCCTTGGCCCCGTGCAGGGCGGCGATGGCGGTGACCGTCTCGCGAACTGTGAGGTCGCGCAACAGGCCCCCGGTTTGCAGCACCGCGGAAACATCGCCCGCTTCCACGGCCACCCGTGGATTCCTGCCAAAGACGGTGATATTCCCGAAGGTCGGTTCCGTCAACCCCAACATCATGTCGATGCTGGTGGTTTTTCCTGCCCCATTGGGCCCGAGGAAGGCAACGATCTCTCCGGTGCCGACGCTCAGGTCGATTCCAGCGACGGCCTCCACCGGGCCGTGGGCGGTGCGGAACGTCTTGCGTACCTGACGCATATCCAGTGCCTGGCCTGCGCCGGCGTGCGCTGTGCCGGAACGACCGGATTCCGCCACGGTCTTCAAGTCGGTTCTTTCACTCATATCCATAGTCTTCTGGTTTTGGGCCCCTGGCAGAAGAACAAAAGCTCACGGGTTGGCCATGACACTTGTCATGGCCAACCCGTGAGGTGGATGGATCCTGTCCGGCGAACCTAGCCTGCGCGGCCCCTCCAGGCTTCCCAGCCCGCATAGCTGCCCTCGAGCTCGACCACCCGGTGCCCGGCCCGGCGGAGGGCCGAGGCCGCCACGGAATTGCGCACCCCCGACTGGCAGTAGCTGACGACCGCGCCTCCGGCCGGAAGGAGGTCGGTGTGCCAGAGCACCCGCCCGGCATTGAGCTGGACGGAACCGGGGATGTGCCCGGCCGCGTGCTCGGTCTTGTTGCGCACATCGAGCAACATGGCCGCGCCGAACCCGGCCAGGTCTGCGGGGTCCACGGTTTCCGGGGTGTAGCTTGGCAGGCCGTCGAGCGTCCTCACGTAGCCGGCCACGGCGTCGATTCCCACGCGGACCAGATGGTCCCACATCTCCGTGGCGCTCTCGCTGTCCGGTGCCAGAAGCACCAGCGGGCGCTTGTCCGTTTCCGGGTCCACGGCCCAGGCCCCGTAGCTGGCCGTCTTCCTCCCGGCGGGGATGTTCAGCGCTCCGGCCACGGTGCCGGCGTGGACCTTCGAATGGTGGCGGGTGTCGACGACGCCGATTTCGTCGGCGGCCAGGGCATCGGCGACGGCCTGCGGTGAGAGTTCGGCCAGGGGTTCCCGTTCGCCCATGATGGCGGGCCCTTCGCGGTTCTGGCGTTTCATGCGGCCGAAGTAGGCATGGGCATCGGGCTGCCCGTCAAGCAGAGCCTCGATGAATCCGGCTTCGTCGTTCGCTTCAAGGTAGACGCCCCACCAGGCGAAGTTGCGCTCGTACCCCACCGTCGTGGAAGGGATCGCGCCCAAGGCCTTGCCGCAGGCACTCCCGGCACCGTGCCCCGGGTAGACCTGGATGTAGTCGGGCAGCGCCAGGAACGTGTGCTGCAGGGAGGCGAACAGGTCCCGTGCGCCGTCGAAGCGTGTGTCGATTCCGCCCGCCGCCTCGTCGAGCAGGTCCGGGCGGCCCAGGTCGCCGGAGAACACGAAATCTCCCGAAAGCAGGAAACCGGGCTGGTCGCTGAACGCGCCGTCGGTGATCAGGAACGACAGGTGCTCGGGGGTATGTCCCGGGGTGTGGAGAGCCTTGACGGTGATGTTCCCCAGGGTGATGGTGTCCCCGTCGTGGAGGCGTTCGCCCGCGAAACCGTATTGCCAGTCGGGACCGCCTTCGCCCGAGACGTGGATCGTTGCGCCTGTTGCCGCCGCCAGTTCCCTGGTGCCGGAAAGGTAGTCGGCATGGATGTGCGTTTCGGTGACGGCCACGATCTTCATCCCGTGCGCCGCGGCGAGTATTCGGTACACCTCGATGTCGCGACGCGCGTCAACGACGATTGCTTCGCCCTTTGCTTGGCAGCCAACGAGGTAGCTGGCCTGTGCCAGGTCTTCGTCATAGATACGTTCTAGAAGCATGTCTCTCCTTGGTTGCATCATCAACCCGTGATGCCCCTGGGGGTATGGTGCCTGAATCCAACGATATTCCCCTGGGGTCGTAAATCAAGATCGCGGACACTTCAAACAGGTCCGCCAAGCGGACCAGGCAGGACGGTGACCGGAACGTCGGACCGGGCCACGGCCACGCAAAACCCCGGCGCCAGCAGGCCTACCGACCCAGAAGCCGTGCCAACCATCCCCCGGACTCCTTGGGGGCCTTCGGCGCGTTCGGATCACAGGAGCATTGCTCCGTGCGCGGAACGTGGGCCATCACCTGCTTGACGTGTTGGCCGCAACCGGCCCAGGTGGTTTTCTGGCACTTGCGGCACTTGACTGCACGGCACATGTGATTGCTCCTCGTGATTGGCGGCAATGGATTCCGGGGATACTCAAAACCCCCTCGCCTTCGAGTATGACACATACCCCAGGGGGTATAAAACCAACACCCACAATTCCCCTTCGCCCGCAGCCAGGCCGCTGGAACCGCAAGGCGTCCGGGCGCCCGCCCGCCGACGAAAGACTTTCGCCCAACCCCCTCCGCACGGCGGGACCCGGCGCGCGAATCACGCGGCGTTTCGCGGCCCCATCCCCCTTGGCGAACCACTTCCGGCGCATTGATCTTCATGCGTAGAAAATCCATTGGCATTTCTTGTCAACGTCTGTAGACTTACCGCAGCGACATTGCGAATGTGACTTCAAACACTCTCGCGATTCCACGTTCGGGCGCACCGTTCACGCATTTACACGCCCGCAAAGCTTGCTTCACGGGCAACCGACGATTTGCAACGGAGAGACACTAGATGAAAAAGGTTTCGGCACTCGCAGTCATGGCCATCGCGGCCATGACGCTCTCGGCCTGCGGCGGCGGGGGAAACGCCAACGCCAACCCCGGCGCGACCGGTGGCGACGGCGCCGCAGCGGCCGGCGGGGCACTGAACATCGGGCAATTCGCGGACGTCACGTCCTGGGACCCGTCCCTGGCCGACATCGGCTTTGACGGCCCCTACCTCTCGGCCATCTACGACCCGCTGCTTGGCGTGGACGGGGAGGGCAAGCCCACTCCGGCGTTGGCCACCACATGGAAGGTCTCCGACGACTTCCTGACCGTGACCATGGACCTGCGCACCGATGCGAAGTTCAGCGACGGCGAGGCGTTCGGCCCGGACGCCGCGGTCAAGTCCCTGAACTACCTCAAGGACGGTGCGCGCTCCCAGGAGGCGTACCTGAAGGTCAAGGACTTCACCAAGGTTGACGATGACACCATCGAAATCCACCTCAAGGAACGCGACGACACCCTGCTCTACTTCATGGGTCTTGGCCGCAGCTACATGATGTCGCCCAAGGCCATCGATGCCGGCTCGCTGGCAACCGCGCCGGTCGGTTCGGGCCCCTACACCCTGGCTGCGAACTCCGTGCCCGGTGCCGAATACCACTTCACCAAGGTCGCCGACCACTGGGCCGCGGACCAGTTCGCGTTCGACCCGCTGGCCATCTTCCCGATCCAGGACGGGACGGCTCGCAACAACGCCATGCTCTCGGGCCAGGTCAACCTCAACTATGCGGACCAGGCGGCCATCGACCAGGCCCCGGCACAGGGCTGGAACGTCGCCAAGAAGGTATCGGGCTGGGTCGGGCTGCAGTTCACCGACCGTGCCGGCGAAAAGTTCAAGCCGCTGGGCGACGAACGCGTCCGCCAGGCCCTGAACTACGCGTTCAACGGCGCCGAAATCCTCGGTGCCCTCGGTTCGGGCGCCGGCGAGGCCACCAACCAGGTCTTCCCCGCCGGAATGCCGGGCAACCTGGCGGACCTGAACTCCCGCTACGCCACCAACATCGACACGGCAAAGCAGCTCATGGCCGAGGCCGGCTACGCAGAAGGCTTCGAGGTCGAGATGCCCATGAGCCAGGTCTTCCAGGTCTGGCAGCCCTCCGTCGACCAGGTCTTCGGCCAGCTCGGCATCAAGGTCGCCTGGAAGGACATGCAGTACATGGACTACCAGGCCAAGGCCGCGACCTACCCGATGTTCGTGTCCTTCCTCTCGATGGATTCGAACCCGGTCGCCACGGTGCTTCGCCAGGTGTCGACCCCGCAGTGGTACAACCCGAACCCGCAGGTGGACAAGTTCCCCGAGGTTCAGGCGCAGGTCGAGAAGGTGCTCACCGCTGCCCCGGATGCCCAGCTGGCCGAGATCGAGGCCCTGAACAAGCTGGTCACCGAAAAGGCGTGGTTCTCCGTCTGGTACCAGGCCAACAACGCCTACGTCAGCGCCAAGAACATCGAGGTCACCCCGGTGACCGGCATGATGTACCCGACGCTGCGCCAGATTTCCGTAAAGAACTAGTCCCCACCCACCGCACGCACCTTGATGGTGCGCCACCCGCACGGCGGGGTACGGGATCCGGCACGCTGCCGGTTTCCCTGCCCCGCCTGCTTGGCACCAGGCGCGTGCGACACCAGAAAGATCCAACCATGCTCAGGTTTACTCTCAAGAGACTCCTCTCGGGCATCGTCCTGCTGCTCATTGTGTCGACCGGGACCTTTTTCCTGGCCCACCTGGCCATCGGCGACCCGACCGTGGGGCTCTTGGGCAACAGCGCAACGGCCGCCCAGCAGGAAGCCCTCGCCCACAAGATCGGCATCGACCGCCCGCTTCCCGCCCAGTTCCTCGACTGGGGCATCCACGCACTCACCGGGGACTTCGGTGTCTCCTGGCGAAACTTCCAGCCGGTCAACGAGCAGATCATGCTCAAGCTGCCGGTGACCCTTTCGGTGGTCACCTTCGCCATCGTCCTCTCGGCAGTCTTCGGCGCGCTCTTCGGCATCCTGGCGGGCCTGAACCCCGGCTCGGCGATCGACAGGACCGTCAAGGGCGCCTCCGTCGTGCTCTTCGCCCTTCCGGGGTTCTGGGTCTCCCTGGTGCTGGTGATCTGGTTCGCCGTCAACCTCAAGTGGTTCCCGGCCGTCGGCTACATCCAACCGTCGGTCTCCCCCGGCGGCTGGATACGCTCGATCACGCTTCCGGCGGTGTCCCTCGCGCTGGGGGCAGTGGTCATGATCGCCGAACAACTGCGCAACGCGCTGATCAATGTCGGCACCCAGGACTACGTGCGCACGCTGCGCAGCCGCGGCCTGGGTCGGGGACGGGTCGTCGTGCACATGCTGCGCAATGCCGCCCCGTCCTCGCTGACGGTCCTCGCCCTGATGTTTGTCGGCCTGCTCGGCGGGGCGATCGTCGTGGAACAGGTCTTCGCCCTGCCGGGCATCGGGGCCATGACCAACGGCTCCTCGCAGAACGGCGACATCCCGGTCCTGCTGGGCATCACCGTCATTTCCGTCATCTTCGTCGTCGCCGTCAACTTCGCCCTCGACGTGGTGCTCGGCTGGATCAACCCGAAGGCGCGTGTGAAATGAGCACCCCGTTGACTGGAAACCCCGACCCCCGCGCCGTGAATCACGGCAGCGTCTTCTCCCGCTTCATCCGCCGCCCCGCAGGGGCCATCTCGCTGGGCATCTTCCTGCTGATCGTCCTCGCCGCGGTCTTCGCACCGTTGTTGGCCCCGCACGACCCGAACCTCGTGGACCTGTCCATCGCCAAGTCCCCGCCGAGTGCCGAACACTGGCTGGGCGGGGATTCCAACGGCCGCGACATCCTTTCCCGGCTGCTCTTCGGGGCGCGCTCCACCATGGTCGGCGCAGCTATCGCCATCCTGTGTTCCCTGGCCGTCGGCGTGCCGGCAGGCCTGGCCGCCGGCTACTTCGGCGGCGTGGCGGACCGCGTCTGCACCTGGGTTTCCGACGCGCTGCAGGCCGTGCCCGGCATGATCATCTTGCTGATCGTGGCGGCGGGCAGCGGCAACAACTTCACCGTCATCATGCTCACCGTCGGCGTCTTCATGGCTCCCGGCTACTTCAGGCTGACCCGTTCCACGGTGCTGACCGTGCGCAACGAGGCCTACATCGACGCCGCGATAGTCTCCGGGCTCTCTGACGCCCGCATCCTGGGCCGGCACGTCATCAAGGCCGTCTACGCACCGATCACCATCCAAACGGCGCTGACCGCCGGCATGGCCATGGGCATGCAGGCGGGCCTGCAGTTCCTGGGCATCGGCGGGGCCAAGGACCCGGGCTGGGGCGCGATGATGAACGAGGGTTTCCGGGCCATGCTCACCGACCCGCTGCTGCTGCTCTGGCCCTCCCTGGCACTGGGGATCACCATTGCTGTGCTTGCCATCATGGGTTCCACCCTCGGCGACGCCCTGGCCGTGCGCAGCGCGGCCCCGGCACGCAGCAAGCGCGGCTCGGCCGCCCCGGACTCCGGCGAACCACGCACCGGAACCCTGGACCTCGAACCCGCACTGGCCGCCGTGTCGCTGCGCAACCTCAGGGTCGGCTACCCGGGCAACGGCACGCCCGTCGAGGTGGTCCACGGCATCGACCTGGATGTTGCACCGGGCGAAGTCCTGGGCATCGTGGGCGAATCCGGTTCGGGGAAGTCGCAGACCGTTTTCTCGGTCCTCGACCTGCTGCCTGCCGCCGGCACGGCGAGCTTCGACGAGTTGTGGATCAACGGATCCCGCGCCGACACCCTGGCGCCGAGGGAACGCCGCGCGCTTCTGGGCACCACGCTGGGCTACGTGCCGCAGGAACCCATGACCAATCTGGACCCGTCCTACACGGTGGGCTACCAGCTCATGGAGCCGCTGCGCTCGGTCAGCAAGATGTCCAAGTCGCAGGCGCGCCAACGGGCCCTGGAGGTGCTCGCCCGGGTCGGGATCACGGACCCCGAACGCGTCATGGGTTCCTACCCCCACCAGCTCTCCGGGGGCATGGCCCAACGCGTGCTGATCGCCGGGGCCATTGCAGCCAAGCCCCGCATCCTGGTGGCCGACGAACCGACCACCGCGCTGGATGTGACGGTCCAGGCCGAGGTGCTCGAACTGCTGCGCGAACTCCAGGCCGAGTACGGGATGGCGCTGGTCATGGTGACCCACAACTTCGGTGTCGTCGCGGACATCTGCGACAAGGTGGTGGTGATGCGCCACGGACGCGTCGAAGAGGCCGGATCCGTCGCGGAGGTCTTCAGCGCGCCCGCCAGCCCCTACACGGCCGAGCTGATCGCCGCTTGCCTGGATGACGTGGAATCCCGCGCGGAACTGGACGCCGCGGCCATCGCGGCCGCCGGCAAGGACGAACTCGACGAAGACAGGGACACAAGGAGCGTGAGCGTATGAGCACCACCGAGCAGGCAACAGGGCCGCAGCCGCTGTTGAGCGTCACGGGACTCTCCGTCGACTACCGCATGGCAGGGCGCCGCAAGACATTCAAGGCACTGAAGGGGGTTGACCTGGAGATTGCCCCCGGCGAATGCGTCGGGCTGGTGGGCGAGTCCGGTTCCGGGAAATCGACGCTCGGCAAGGCGGTCCTCGGGCTCGTGGAGAGCAGCGGAGGCTCGATCCACTTCGATGGCCGGGACCTCACCGGGCTGGCCCGTTCGAAGCGCCGGGCACTCGCGGATTCCCTGCAGGTCGTGTTCCAGGACCCCTACGGCTCCCTGAACCCGTCGATGCCGATCGGCCAGATCCTCACCGAACCGCTCATCACCTCCGGGCTCTCCCACCCCGAGGCCATGGGCCGTGCCCGGGAAATGCTCGAACGGGTGAAGCTGCCCGCCGATTCGGTCAACCGCTACCCCCACGAGTTTTCCGGCGGGCAGCGGCAGCGGATCGCCATCGCCCGGGCCCTCGTGCGCAAGCCACGCCTGGTGATCTGCGACGAGCCCGTCTCCGCACTGGACCTGACCACGCAGGCCTCCATCCTGGACCTGTTCATCGAGCTGCAGCGCGACACCGGGGTTTCCTACCTGTTCATCACCCACGACCTGGGCGTGGTGCGACGGGTCTGCCACAGGGTCGCCGTGATGTACCACGGGGAGATCGTCGAAACCGGGACCGGGGAACAGGTCAGCGACAACCCCTCCCACCCGTACACCAAGCGGCTTCTCGCGGCGTCCCCGATCGCCCACCCGCAGGCCCAGGCCGAACGCAGGGCCACCTGGCTGAAGCTGCGCGCGCAGGCCGCGGACGGGACCGGCGTGGCAGTCTGAGCATCCACGGGTTTGAGGTGTCGGGCCGGCGTCCCCCTCGGGTTCACGCTGCGGTGTATTCCACCGCGGCGAAGCCCGGCGGGGCCGCCGGCCTTCTTGTTTCCCGCGGCAGGGTCGTGGGAACGGGACACACGGGGCACGATCGTGAACAGGTCCCGTGGCAAGGTCCCCGGACAGGGAAAGCCCGGCCCTCACCGAACGTGTCGTCGACCGGGCACAGCGCCGCCGGCCTTTTCCCCCGCACTCCGCAGGCATGCGAAAGGCCCCCGCCCGTCCACCAACGTGGAACTGCGGGGGCCCTGCGCCGTGGGCGATGCCGCCCGGTCCTACGTGGTTTGCTTCTCCTTCGCCTCCCGCGGCGCACGGGAATCAAGAAGTCCGCGTGCGACGAGGCGCGGGCGCACGAGGCAGAACGCCAGGATCGTCGCCAGGCCCACCGCCGAGGCGATGGCAATCGCCATGGACATGGTGGTGGCACCGCCCCAGGCCGCCAGCGGGGCAACCACTGGACCCACGGCAAAGGAACCCATGCCAAAGAGCGCCGCGGCGGTTCCCGCCCGCTGCCCGTGGCCGTCCAACGCCAGCGTCGTGGTGTTCGGGCCGCTGATGCCCGCGGCCATCAGGTAGCCGGCAAGCAGCCCCAGAAAAACGCCGGGGGCAGTACCCAGCAGCGCCGCCGCCAGCAGTGCGACCGCCATGAACCCCGTGGCGCCGTAGCCGGCCAGGTAGGTTGCTGCGGGGCCGAAGCGGCCCACCAACAGGCGGCTGACCTGTGCCCCTCCCATGTTTGCCAAGGCGTTTGCGGCAAACACGACGCTGAACACCTGCGGGGTGAGGCCGAACTGGTTCTGCACCACGAAACTGGACATGGAGAGGTAGCTGAAGAACCCGATGCCGCCCAGCGTGCTGGTGAGCAGCAGCGCGATGAACAGCCGGTCCTTGGCGACGCGGGCGTAGTCCCCCACTGTCGAGGCCGCACCGCCGCGTGAACGCCGTTCCGGGGCCAGCGTTTCGCCAAGCGCCATGGCCGCGAGCAGCAGCAGGACCCCGATCCCGGCGAGCACGGCGAAAATGCCGCGCCAGTCCATGAACCTTGCCAGTTGCCCGCCCAGCACCGGTGCGATGACCGGCGCCGAGGCTCCCACCAACGCCAGCATGGAGAGCATCTTGGAAAGCTCAATGCCGCTGAACAGGTCGCGGGCGATGGCCAGCGCTATCACCACCCCTGCCGCGCCGGCCAGCCCCTGCAGGGCCCTGGCCACCAGCAGCAGCTCGATGCCCGGCGCCAGCGCACAGGCAAGGGAGAACACCGCAAAGAGGGCCACGCCGACCAAGAGCGGTTTCTTCCGGCCGTACCTGTCGCTGAGCGGCCCCATGAGCAATTGCCCCAAACCCAGCCCCATCATGCACACGCTCATGCTCGCCTGCGCCAGGGTGTCGCTGGTCTCCAGCGAGCGCGCCAGTTCCGGAAGCACCGGCATGTACAGGTCCATGGACAGCGGGCCGAAGGCCTCGAGCATGCCCAGCAACAGGATGAGCTTCAACCGCCCGGCCGTTCCCGGGCGCACGGCTGCATCCGTCATGGCGCCGGGGCCTCCACGCCGAGCGTGCGGCGGATCCAGGAATCCCTCAGCGCGTTGGCCCGCCGCGACACCAGCGCCTCCGGGCTGGAGCCCGAGAACCCGTGGTAGGCACCCGCGTAGACGTGCAGTTCGGCGCTGCCGCCGGCGGCCCAGATCCGCGAGGCGTAGTCGATGGCTTCGTCGCGGAACACCTCGGCCGCGCCGACCTCGATGAAGGCCGGGGGCAGGCCGGCGAGGCTTGCGGCACGGGCCGGCGCGCAATAGGCGCTCACCGTGTCTCCTCCGCGTTCGGCGCCCAGCCGTGCCGCCCAACCCGTGTGGTTGTTGTTCCTGTCCCAGATGCCGATTCCGTCGTATTGGTGGCTGGAGACCGTGTTGTTGCGGTCATCAAGCATCGGGGTGTTCAGCAGCTGCCCGGCGATCGCGGGGCCGGATCGGTCGCGGGCCATCAGGGCCACGGCCGCGGCAAGGCCCCCGCCGGCGCTGGCACCGGAGACCAGCAGGCGCCCCAGGTCCACGCCCAGTTCGTCCGCATGCTCGGCCAGCCACACCAGGGCCGCGTGGCAGTCCTCGGTGGCGGCGGTCCCCGGGTGTTCGGGCGAGAGCCGGTACTCCACGGAGAGCCCCACCATCGAGTACCGTTCGGCCAGCCCGATCAACTCGGGCGTGGCGAAGAACCTGTTGCCCAGCACCATCCCGCCGCCGTGGATGGCCAGCACACCGGGAACCGGCCCGGCCGCCGGGGTGGCGGGCCGCACCAGGGTCGCCGCGATTTCCGGGTTCCCGGCGCCCGCCGGGATGGTGATTTCGGTGGCCAGTACCGCACGCCCCCGCACCTGGGTTTCAAGGGGCGGAATGATCGACTCGACGTGTTCGCGGCTGGCCAGGATGGTCTCCCCGCGCAGCGGGAAGGGTTCAAAGAGCTCCCGGAACCCTTCCATTCCCGCGAGCAGTTCGGGGTCGTAGGGAACCGGGGCGGGCCTAGACATCGCGGGTCGCCGGAAGCGGCAGGTCAAGGACGCGGCAAAGCCAGGATTCCCGGGTGGCCAACGCGGCACGGGTCAGTTCGCTCTGCGGTGCGTACATGTCGAAGCCGTGGCAACCGCCGGAGAAGACGTGCAATTCCGCCTCGCCTCCGACGGCCCAGATGCGGGAGGCGAACTCGACGTCTTCGTCGCGGAAGAGCTCGGCCGACCCGACCTCGATGAAGGCAGGGGGCAGCCCGGAAAGGTCCTTGGCGCGCGCGGGCGCGGCGTAGGCCGGGGCGTCGGCACTGAAGGCGAGGTCCTCGCCCAGCACCAGCGGCCAGGCCAGCTCGTTGGCCTCGCGGGTCCAGGTGCCCAGCGACCGGTACTGGTGCGAGGAGACGGTGGTGTTGGTGTTGTCCACCATCGGGCACAGCAGCAGCTGCCCGGCCATCGCCGGCCCGCGGCGGTCCCGCGCCATCAAGGCAACGGCCGCGCTGAACGCGCCGCCGGCGCTGCCGCCCATGACCACGATCCGTTCGGGGTCGACGCCGAGCTCGGCGGCGTTCTCGCTCATCCACACGAATCCCGCGTAGCAGTCCTCCGCTCCTGCCGGGTACGGGTTTTCCGGCGCCAGCCGGTATTCCACGTTGACCGCCACGACGCCCAGCCGCTCCACGAGGTCCACCAGGCGGCCGGTTTCCCAGTTGCGGTGGCCCACGACCATGCCGCCGCCGTGGATGTTGTAGAGGCCCGGGACCGGCGTTGAAAGATCCAGCCCCCGGGGGCGCAGGATCGTGATCTCCAGATCAGGGGCCCCGGCCGGGCCCGGGATGATGCCTTCGATGCTTTCCACCGCGCGGTCCCCGATGACGGCGTCCGGCGCGGGGAAGGCGTTGGCCATGCCCCCGCGCATGGCCAGCACCGTCTGCAGGGTCATGGGTTCCGCCTGCGCCATCGCGTCGACGACCGGCTGGATCTCCGGTGCGAAGGGAACCGGGCAGAGTGTTTCGGTGTTCATGGTGTGCTCCTGTGGGCTGGTGTTTGTGGTTTCCTGCGGCGGTGGACCGGGCCGGCTCAGGGCCCTGCCGGGTCGATGACCTCGCGGTCGGCCCAGAGCCCGGCGCAGGCCTCGCGGAGTGCTGCCGCCCCCACGCGTTCGAGCAGTTCGATGGCTCCGAGGTTTTCCACCAGCTGCGGGATCCGGCTGGAACCGAAGAGCGTGGTGGCCGTGGCCGGGTGGGTGAGCGTGAAGGCGATGAGCAGCTGGGCCGGGGTCGCCCCGAAGCCGCGGGCCAGCTCCGCGACCTCGGCCGCGGAGTCGGTGATGCGCTGGCGGATGGCCCCCGGGTCGCGGCCCACCTCGCGCGCGGGGTTGGTGTTCCCGGCCAGGATGCCGCCCTCCATCACGTCGGAGGCCTGCATGGAAAGCCCCTCGGCGAACAGCTCCGCGAACGGTTCCCCGTCGGGGATGGAGCGGCGGGAGACCGAGTACTTCAGCTGGGCGATCTGCGGCCCCGCAACGCCCTCGGCGGCGGCAATGCGCCGCAGCTCGGCGATGTTGGGGGCGGACCAGTTGTTCACGCCCCAGGCGCGGATAAGCCCGGCCTTCTCGAGGCCTGCCAGGTCCAGCACCAGGTCGCGCAGCTCGAGGTCGTCGCGGCGCAGGTCGCCGAGGATCACCAGGTCCGCGTGCTCGACGCCGCAGCGGAAGAGCGCGTTCTCCAGCTGCGGCCTGAACCCGGCGTCGTCGTAGCCCTCCAGCCACAGCTTGGAGGAGAGCAGGTAGTCCTCCCGGCGCAGCCCTGCGGCCCGGACCATGGCAGAGAAGATCACGTCGGTGAACACCGGCGGCTGGACGCCGGGGAGCCCGTAGACCCCCACGTCGAAAAGGTTGATGCCCGATTCATGGGCCAGCCGCAGCATGGCGACGGCATCGACGAAGTCCATGCGGTCGTAGGTGTGCCAGGAGCCGAGCGACAGCGCTGATGCACGCAGCTCGCTGTCGCCGATCCGGTGGTGCGGGACGCGGGTTTGGGTTGGTGCGCTCATGGTGATTTCTCCCTGCTCTGTGCGGTGGGTGCGGCCGGCCGGGGCGGGGCCGCTGGTGGTGGACGGTGTGGGGGTCAGGCGGAGGGTGGTCAGGCGGAGGGGTCGATGACGGCCTTGATGGACCCGTGGGCCGCCATCGCGCGGATGGCAGCCCCTGCCCCGGAGAGCGGAAGGGGCGCATCGAAGAGCTCGTGCCACGGCATGCGGTCGGCGAAGGCGGCAAAGAACTCGATGGCGTGGTGGTAGTCGGAGACATCCCCGTTCAGGGACCCCACGATCGAAAGTTCCTTGCCCATCACGGTGCCCAGGGCGAACGCGTCGGAATGCGGCGAAGTGGAACCGACAACGACGAACGTGCCTCGCTGGGCCGCCATGGCGACCGCCTCGGCGCCCACGGAGGAGGCCCCGGCGAAGTCGAAGACGAAGTCCGCCCCGCGTCCCGCCGTGGCCTCGAGCACCGCGGCCAGGTTGGCCTCGCTGCCCTCGACGATGTCGAGCACCAGGTCGGCCCCGAAGCGCTTGGCCATCGCCAGCCTGGCCGCCGGGGACCCGATGGTGATGACGGTTCCCGCCCCGGCGATGCGCGCCACGGCCGTCGCGAAGATCCCCAGTGCCCCGGAACCCTGGATGACCACGGAGGCCCCCGGCCGGATGGCCCCGGCGCGGTCGAAGGCCCGCAGCACGGTCTTGGCCGCGCAGCCGGCCATGGCGGCGAGCGTGTCGTCGACGCCCTCGGGAAGCAGGAGCTTTTCCGCGCGCGGGGTCACGTAGCACAGCTCCACCAGACCGCCGGTGGCGTAGGGCGGGGTGTCGCTGCGTTGCAGGAAACCGTAGCCGCGCTTCGAGCAGGCGACGGGCTGGCGCAGGACACGGCAGCCGTGGCATTCCCCGCAGGTCGATTCGGACCAGCCGATGCGGTCACCCACGTTCAGGCCGCGGCCCAGCACGTCGCGGGCCGCTTCTCCGGCGGCAACGACCTCTCCGACCATTTCGTGGCCGAGGACCATCGGCAGCATGCCCGGGAATCCCATCTTCCCCTGCCAGATTTCGATGTCGGTGCCGCAGAGCGTGGTGCGCTTGATGCGCACCAGCACCGCACCGGGTTCCAGCGTTTCGGGCAGGGGCAGGTCCTGGATTTCCAGGTCCCCGCCGAACTCGGTCAGCACGGCGGCGCGGGTGGAGGTGGGCAGTGGCATCGGGGTCTCCTGGTGGTGTTCTTCGGGACGGGGCGGCAGCCGGGCAACCGTGGCCCGCTGTGATTCGCAGCACTATTGTGGGATAGTCTACAGACGTTGACATAAATTGAGAACCCCCACCGCCAAGGAGCTTCCATGGTCCCCACCCCGAATTCAGCACGGTCCGCGGACCGGCCGGCAGACCTCATCCTGCACAACGGCACCATCCTCACCCTGGACGGGGACGACTCCGTCCACCATGCGCTGGCCATCACCGGCAACACCGTCACGGCCCTGGGCGATGCGGCACTGGACCCGGCCCTGCGCGGGCCCGCCACGGAAACCATCGACCTTTGCGGCGCAACGGCGATGCCGGGCATCAACGACTCCCACCTGCACGGCGCCTGGCTTGGCGTACTGTGGCCGCACACGGTTTTCGGCTCCGCCGAACCGCTGGCCGGGCACGGGGAGACGCCGAGGCTTCTCGATTCGGAGGCGGACCGGCGCGCGGCGATCCTCCACACCGCCGGGATTGCCGCTTCGCTGGGCATCACCAGCTACACCGAACCTGGCCTGGGGCCCGGCGAAAACGCCGGACCCACGGGCTGCTTCGACCAGGACGTCCTGGCAACCTACCGGGCACTGGCCCGCGAGAACCTGCTGACAGCGCGCGTCAACGTCCTGATGCTCTACGGGCTGTTGGACGGGGAAAGCCGGCTTGCGGATTTCCGCGCGGGGCTGGCCTCCATCGACCGCGCCGCCGAAAACCCCCGGCACCTGCGCGTTGCCGGGGTAAAGGTCTTCGCGGACGGCATTCCCCCCATGCAGAACGCCTGGATCCACGACTGCTACCCCGACGGCTCGCGCGGCGGGCTGCTCATCGACGAACCCACCGAGGCAGCCAGGGCCGAGACCCTGCACCGGATGATCACCCTGGCCCACGAGGCCGGCCTGCAGGTGGGGGTGCACGCCACCGGGGACCGCAGCATCGACGCCTTCATCGACGCCGTCGCCTCCACCGAAAACCCGCGGGAGAACCGCCACTACGTGATCCACGGGGACCTGGTGAGCACCGAGGCCCTGGGCCGGCTCGCCGAGCTGGGCATGGGCATCAACGTCCAAAGCGGAATCGCCACCCACACCAGCCAGTGGCTGGCCGGGGTCCTTGGACCCGAGCGCGCCGACCAGGCCTGGCCGCTGGAGGCAGCGCTGGGCGCCGGGGTGCGGCTTGCCCTGAGCTCCGACGCACCGATCCTGCCGCCGGACTGGCGGGAGGGCATTGCGGCGGCCGACCGCTGGATGGGCCCCACCGACGACCCCCGGGCGCGGATGGGCGCCCTGCTGCATTGCTACACCACGACCCCCGCCTGGCAAGACCACGCGGAACACTACAAGGGGACCCTCGCACCCGGGATGCTCGCCGACATCGTCGTGCTGGACACCAACCCCTACGACCTGGAACCCCGGCAGATGCCGTCGGTGGAGGTCGAACACACCATTTTCGACGGACGGGTCGTCTACTCGCGCCCGCCGCACCACCGCACGGAAACCGCCGGCTGATCCCGAACGGGCCTGGAATCCCCAGGCCCGTTCGCGTGTCCTAGGTCAGCAGCTGGCCGCCGTCCACGGGCAGGCTGACCCCGGTGATGTGCCGGGCCCGCTCCGAGGCCAGGAAGAGCACCGCCTCCGCCACGTCGGAGGTTTCGGCAAGCGCGCGCAACGGAATCCGCGATTCCCAGGCCGCCCGCGCTTCCGAGCCCTCGGGCATGCCCTGGGCCAGCATCGGGGTCAGCACGGGGCCGGGCGCCACCGCGTTGACCCGGATCGAGTGCCCCGAAAGCTCCAGCGAGGCCCACCGGGTGAGCGAGTCCACTGCGGCCTTGGAGGACTCGTACCCGCCCATCCCGAACGTCGGCTGGCGCGAGCCGATCGAGGAGATGTTGACGATCGCCCCCGCGGTTTCGCGGGCAATCATGCCGCGGGCGACGGCCTGGGTCGCCATGAAGGTCCCCAGCACGTTGACCCGCAAGATGGCCTCGTAGTCCTCGGGGCGCAGTTCGGTGAGCGTCCCGTGCACCGAGAGCAGCCCCGCGTTGTTGACCAGGACGTCGATGCCGCCCTCGGCCTCGGCAATCTCCTCGAACACCGCCTCCACCGCCCGCGCATCGGTCAAATCCAGCACGCGGAAGCCGGCACCGATGTCCGCGGCCGCCAGCGCGACGGCCTCGGCATCGCGGTCCACCAGCACCACCCTGTCCCCCTGCGCCGCAAAACCCATGCCGATGCTGCGCCCGATTCCGCCCGCACCGCCGGTCACCACGACGATTCGCTGCCTAGCCATTTGTTCTCCCTTGGGGTCGTCGGGCCACCCTCCAGGTGGCCACCTACGCGTTATAGTATACGGTTGTAGACAAAAAACAGTGATGCCCGCCACGTCGAACCCAGGAGCAACGATGAACCAGACAAGTCCCGTCCCCACGCGCCCACTGGGGCCCAACAGCCCCGCGGTTCCGGTCTTTTCGCTCGGATCCTGGAACATCTGGGACAGGATCGGGTTGGAGGCCTCCACCGCACTCGTCGCCCGCGCCGCCGAGCTGGGGGCCGCGTTCTTCGACGTCGCCCACTACAACATGGGCCCGCACGCCGAAAACGCCACAACGGACCTCATCTTCGGGCGCGCCGTCGCGGAGGCAGGGCTGCGCCGCGAGGACTACACGCTGTGCGGCAAGCTCTGGCTCTGGGAATACCCGCAGACCAGCTTCGCGGAACAGATGCAACGCTCCCTCGAGCGCATGGACGTCGCAAAGGCCGACCACGTGGTGGTCGGGGACTACTTCGGCCAGGTCGACGCCCGGCGCATCGTCGAGGACGCGGCAGCGGAAATCGAGGCCGGCCGCTTTGATTCGTGGGGCGTGAACAACTGGGGAATCGAGGAGCTGCGCACGGCGCTTGACCACGCCGCCAAGCACAACCTCACGCCGCCGACCTTCGCCCAGCTGAAGTACTCCCTGGTGCGCCGAAGCATGGCCGAGGGGGATTTCTACGGCCCGCTCTTCGAGCAGGGAATCCTGGGACTGCAGGCCTCGGACGTCCTTGAGGGCGGCATCCTGGCCGGGAAGCTCTTCCCCACGCGCAAGATCGGCGCGGACGTCGGTGACATCCGCGCCGGGATCGTCGCCGCCTACCCCGAGGCGGCCCGGGTGGCCGAGGGTTACGGAGCCACCCCCACCCAGCTGGCACTGGCCTTCACGCTGTCGAACCCGGCGACCTCGAACGTGCTTTTCGGGGCGAGCAGCATTGCCCAGCTGGAGGAGAACATCGGCGCACTCGAGGTCCTCGAGCGGATCGGGGCCGAACGCATCCGCGAGGACACCAGGGGCCTGTGGCTGGACACTGCGGTGAATCCGGACGGAACCTGGCCGGCCGGCTGAGGGGGCTCCCCGCCCGCCGGAAGCGGATGCGCGCGGCGCGGGAACAGGCCCGCGCCGCGCGCACCGCCGGCTACCCGGCCCGACCCAGGAACGCCGTGGCCAGGTCGCGGAACTCCGGCGCCGCCAAGGCGCCATGGTGGTCGCCTGGCACCTTGCGGAGCTCGCCGGACCCCACCAGGCCGACGATCCCCTCGATCCCGGCTGTCATGAAGTCCTCCTCGCCGGCGATGAACAGCACCTCGGTGGCGGGAGCCGCGGAATCGGGGTCGAAGGGCTCGCTACCCAGTCCGCCAACGAGGTTGACAAGGGATTCCGAGTCCTTCCCCGGCGCACCGACCAGCGCAGACAACATGCCCACCAGCGGGTCGGCCACTTCGCCCGACCCCGCGACGGCGTTGCGCAGTTCCTGCACGTCGACAGCCGCGAACGGTTCCCGGACGCCAAGCCCTCCCAACACCAACCTGCCCACCCGGGCACCGGCGGCCGGAAGCTCCCAGGCCAACCTCGCCCCCAGGGAATAGCCCAGGACGTCCACGGCGCCGGCACCGTAGTGGTCGGCAACTTCCTCCACCGCCGCCACCAGGTACTCGAGGACCCTCGAGGTCGCCCCGGCCTCAACGCTCCCGACCGCCGGACCCCGGGCATGGCCCGGGAGGTCGACGGTGGACACCCTGGCACCGGAGCCGGCCAACGCCTCCACCCAACCGTTTGCCCCGAAGTCCGACTCCCAGTCGGAGGCAAATCCGTGGATCAGGAGCACGGGCCTGCCCGTCGCTCCTGCCGGCGAATGGTGGACAACGGCAATGTCGTTTTCTCGTGGCATGAAGATCTTCCCTCAGGTAAATGGCTGGTTCCGGATCGGGCCGGCCACCCCGCCCGCAAGCGGAAATGGGACCCTAGACACTTTTAGTCTACGTCTGTAGACTCTGATTTCACAGGCCCCCGCCACTTCATTCCGGGGCTGGGCGCCACCATGGAGCACGTTCCCGAACCCACAGAAGGTACAGCCGCAAATGACAACTTCCGCCGCCCCGGCAACCACCACCGCAACCCCCGAGGCCATCATCGACATCGCCATCGGATTCATGGGTGCCAAGCAGCTCTTTGCCGCCAGCCGCATCGGCCTGTTCGCGGCGCTCTCCGATGGACCGCTGGCGATTGAAGCGCTGGCACTGGCCACCAACACCCCGCAAGCGCAGGTGCGCATCCTGGCCGACTCCATGAGCGCCCAAGGGCTGCTGGAGCGCGTGGACGGAAACTACTCCCTCCGCGGGGACGCCGCGGCATTCCTGACCGGCGAACGCTCGGAGCTGGACCTTGCGCCGTTCCTCGCGTTCCTCGGTTCGATCAGCTACGACCAGTGGCGCGGGTACGACAGCACCGTTGACACCAACGACGCGGGAACCCTGGAACTCGACGAGTCCGGCTGGTCCGACTTCATGGCCGGCGTGATGCGCTACAACGAGCTGCACGCGGCAATGTTCAACCGGCATTTTGATTCCTCCGCCTTCACCAAGGCGCTGGACTTCGGCGGCCTCTCCCCCGCCTTCGCCATCGGGGCCATGCAGGCCAATGAAAACCTGCGCACGGATTTCCTGGTCGACCCGGGCTTCGCCGGGAGCGTCGCGGACGCGCTTGAGGCGGCCGGCCTGGCCGGACGCAGCTCGGTCGAGGGCGTCGCCACCGAGCAGGCGGCACCGTCCGGGGACTACGACCTCGTGATGCTCAACCACGTGGCGCACCGCTTCGACGAGGCGGCCAACCGTTCGATCATTGCCGCGGCCCGCGCCGCGGCCGCCCCGGGCGCGACCCTGGTGATGCTCGACTTCTACCTCGACGACAGCCCGCTGCAGCGCAAGATCGACGCCCTGCACGCCGGGGAGTACTACAACATCGACGGAACCGTCGTCTACCCATCCTCAACGGTCAACCAGTGGTTGCGCGGGGCAGGGTTCGAGCCGATGGAGCTCATCGACCTCCCGGGCAGCCCGCGCCTGCTTGTTGCCAAGGCGGTGTAGTTCCCGCAGGCAGCATGGCCGGCCGCGATCCCGGGATTGCGGCCGGCCACACTCGTTTCAGCGGCAAATCGGGGATCTACGGGCGACCGAGCCGCTCGAAGAACGATGCCAGGTGCGCCTTCTGCAGGGCCACGGTGGAGGTCTCCGGCGCCATCAGGACCATGACGTTCGCCCCCACGTTGAGGAGGACCAGCTCGTCCACCAGCTGCTCGTCGGGAGTGCCGGTCAGGACGTCCCCGTCCGCGCGACCCTCTGCCAGGTAGCCCGCCATGGCACCCCGCCAGGCTTCGAGATGCTTGAGGTAGGTCTGACGCATGGGCTCCTTGTTGACGGCCCTCTCCCAGAAGGAAATCAGGACCCGGCCCGCGGTGATGCGCTCCTCGTCGCCGGGCATGATGGCCTGGCACATGGTTTCCAGGGCATCCAGCCCACGCCTGCCGGCCATGTCGGTGCCCAGGAACTCCGCCATCTGCCCCAAGGCCTCCTGGTAGGTCGCCTGGATGATGTCGTCCTTGCCGTCGAAGTAGTGTTTGAGGGCACCGTTGGCAAAGCCGGCCTTGGCGGCAATCTCGCGCATGGTGGCGGCCTCGATGCCGCCGTCGACGATCAGCTGGCGGGTCACGGCGATGACGTCGCTTCGGCGTTGTTCGTGGTCGATTTTTCTTGGCACTACGCTCTCCATCAATTGGCGCACGTCAGCAAACGCTTACAAGTAGATATAGGTATGAGTCTACGATTGTTGGCGCGTTTTGTCTGGCACCCGGAGCCCCGCGACACACGAGGCCGGCCACCCTGTCCCGCCGCGCGCACCGCGGAACCCGGACAGCTAGAAACCGGGCCCCGCCAACTCCTCCGGCCGTGGCAGCCCTGCCGCATCGAACACCAGCTCGCCCGCGAACCACGTCTGTCGAGCGGTGATGAAACGGATCCGGTCCACCGGGACCTGCCGCGGATCATCGCTGAGCACCACGAAGTCCGCCGACTTGCCCGGCTCCAGGGAACCGGTGTGCGCCGCCTGCCCCATGGCCTCGGCGGCGTCGACAGTGTAGATGCGCAGCGCCTCATCGAGGGTGATGGCCTGTTCCGGCCACAGCGTGCCGGGGAACCGCCCGCTCGGATCGGCACGGGTGACCAACCCGTAGACCCCTTCCCATACGTTCGGAGACTCGCTCACCGGCCAGTCCGACCCGCCGGCGATCCGGGCCCCGGCATCCAGCAGGTCGCGGTTGGGCTGCATGCGCCGGGCACGATCGCCCGGCAGGACCTTCGCGATGGCCTCGGAGATGACTCCGGGGAACCACAAGGTCGGAGAAATGTCGGCCGTGACATCAAGCGCCGCGAAGCGGGCGACGTCATCGGGGTGCACGAACTGCCCGTGGGCCACGTGGTAGCGCACGGCGTGGTGGCCGGCCGCGCGCACCTTCGCCACCGTGTCGAGCACCAGGCGCACCGAGGCGTCCCCGGTGCAGTGGATCTTGGCCGAGATCCCCCGCTCGGCCGTGGAAAACAGCCAGGATTCCAGCTCGGCGGCGGGCATCGTTGTCCCGCCGCAATGGCAGTCGCCGAAGCCGGCCCCGGCCAGGTACGGTTCGATGAAGGCCGCCGTCCCGGCCGGCGGCACCCCGTCCAGGAAGATCTTGATGAAGTCGGGGCGGTGGTGCGTGCTCCGGGTTTCCTCGCGGCGGGCAATGATGCCCTCGCCCAGCGGGCTGGTCCCGAAGATGAAGTCGTTGGCGGCCATGGAACTGACAACCCACGCCTTCAGCTCCCCCCGCCGGTCCAGCTCCTTCAGGGCCTGCATCAATTGCAGCGAGCTGGCGGCGTCCTGGAATGCCGTGATGCCGTGGGAGTGAAGGATCTCGATGCCCCGCGCCGCGGCCCTTGCAAGGTCCGCGGTGGTGGTCGGCTGCATGGCTGCCAGCGTCTTTTCCACGATCACCCCGCCGGCCTCGATCAGCACCCCGGTGGCCCGGCCGGAACCGTCGCGCAGGATCCGGCCACCCTCGGGGTCGGGGGTGCCCGCGGTGATCCCCGCAAGTTCCAGCGCCCGGGTGTTCGCCCACCTGTTGTGCTTGCTGTCGTCCTTGAACAGCGCGGGCCGACCCTCCGTTGCGGCGTCGAGCCGGCGGCGGGCATCGACGGAATTGAGCTCGTTCATCAGGCCCGATCCCCAGCTGCCGCCCACGACCCAGGAGTCCGCCGGGATTCCCCGCGAGTACTCGGCGACGGCGGCCAGGAACCCGTCCAGGTCCAGGGTCGGCGAAGCGTCGAGTTCGAACAAATCCAGCTGCCCGGCAAGCATGTGGTGGTTGTGCACGTCCTGCAGTCCCGGCATGACGCAGGCGCCCTCCAGGTCCACGACGTGCGTCCCGGTCCCGGCGCTCTCCAGCGCGGGGTCGCCGAGCGCGAGGACCCTCCCGCCCTTGACGGCCAGCGCATGGGTGCGGCCGCCCTCGCCGTCCATGGTTTCGATGGTGCCGTTAAGCAGCACAAGGTCGGCTCGGTCGGGTTTCACGGCACTGTTTCCTTTGGTCGACGACAGGGGTTTGATAAGTCTACGTTCGTCGACATTCATCCGACTTGGCTATGCGCGCACGGGACTTGACGAGGCAGGTACACCGGCACCCGAGCGGTCCTCCGGCCCATGCCCGGGCTAGTGGTGGAACCCTTTCTGCGGGGCCACGACAGGCATGGGGCTCTGCAGCGAATCGAGGTAGGCGGTCTCGGTCCTGATGTGCCCCAGCAGGTCTTCGGCGATGTCCATGCTGAGCCCGTCGCGCACCACAATGCGCTGGACGGTCCGGTCCGCGAGGTTGTCCGGAAGCGGGTAGGCCGGCACCTGCCAGCCCCGCATCCGCAGCCTGTCCGAGAGGTGGTAGAGGTTCCAGTTTTCCGTGTGCCCGGCCTTCAGCTGCCACGCAAAGACGGGGATGTCGGAACCGTCGTTCCAGAGCTCGAACGCACCGATCTCCGAAATCCCCCGGGCCAGGTACTTGGCGACGTCCTGCGAGGCCTGGTGCACCGCCCGGTATCCGTCGAACCCGAGCCGCAGGAACAGGTAGTACTGCAGCAGGACCTGCGCCCCGGGGCGGGAAAAGTTCAGGGCGAAGGTGGGCATGCTTCCGCCCAGGTAGCTGACCCGGAAGACCAGCTCCTCGGGCAGCCACTTCTTCTCGCGCCAGATCACCCAGCCGAGCCCCGGGTACACGAGCCCGTACTTGTGCCCGGAGGTGCTGATGGAATGCACGCGCTCCAGGCGGAAGTCCCAGACGGTGTCCGGCTGCAGGAACGGGGCGACCATGGCCCCGGAGGCCCCGTCGACATGGATGGGGACATCCAGCCCCGTGGTTGCCTGCAACTCGTCCAGCGCCTTGGCGATCAAGTCCACCGGTTCATACATGCCGGTGTAGGTGACTCCCATGATGGCGACGACCCCGATGGTGTTCTCATCGACGTACTTCCCGATCTCGTGGCCGTCGAGCGTCTTGTGCTCCAGGCTGATCGGCACGTAGCGCGCCTCGATGTCGAAGTAGTTGCAGAACTTTTCCCAGCAGACCTGCACCGCGCTGCTCATGACCAGGTTCGGGGTCTCCGTGGACTTCCCCTGGGCCCGGCGGGCGTGCTGCCAGCGCCGCTTCAGGGCCAGCCCGCCGAGCATGCAGGCCTCGGACGAGCCGATGGTCGAGGTCCCTATGGCGTTGTCAGTGTCCGGGGCGTTCCACAGGTTCGCCAGGATGCGCCAGCAGTTGTCCTCGATCGCTGCTGTTTCCGGGTACTCGTCCTTGTCGATCATGTTCTTGTCGAACGACTCCGCATACAGGCGGTTCGCGTGCTCGTCCATCCAGGTGCTGACAAACGTCGCAAGATTCAGACGGGAGTTTCCGTCGAGCATGGTTTCGTCGTGGACGATTTGGTAGGCGGTTTCCGGAAGCATTTCACCTTGCGGGATCCGGTGCCGGTTCAGTGCCGTTGCCATACCCGGCCTGGTGAAGGCTGGCGCTTCGGGGCCGTAGATGTTGTTCTCGCTCACGTGGATCTGGACCTTCCCTGGTGGATTCGGGCCGGGACGCCTGACCGTGCACGACGACCTGTCCCGGCATGACCGAGCCTAGGCACGGGGCCCACCCGAAGGCAAGGAACCGGCGGCACGGCACGGCGGGCGGATATCCGAAGGCCACCTGTGGATACTTGGTCCATGAAGACAACGGGGCGGGTCGTGTGCGCGGGGGCGCTGGTGCTCGTGGCCGCGGCCCTGGGGTTGCGGATGTGGTTCGTGCATGAGCAGACATGGGACTGGAGGCTGTAGCCGCGCGAGGTTCCGGGAAAGGTCCAGTTCGCCGGGCGGGACTACAACTGCGGCGACCGGGCGCACCCCGTTTCACCCGAAGAGGAACACCTTGTTGCGGGGATGGGTGTCCAGGGGATGACGGCCGGCGGAGCACAGATCCTCGCGCCCTCACCCGAGGCCGGGATCACCATCGGGGTGAAGGCCACGAACGGCACCTACGTCTGCTCGCTCATGGGCGGACTCTAGTCCTGCCTCTTGGATTCCGGCCGGCCGGCACCCGAAACGACCCGTTGCCGCGTCATTCCGGGGACTTCGATCGTTTCATCGTCCGCGGCATCACCTACGCTGAGGGTGTGGTCAACTACACCCTCAAGCAGCTGCAGTATTTCATCGCGGTGGCCGACGCCCGGTCCATTTCCGGCGCCGCCGCCACGTGCCACATTTCGCAGGCAGCCATGTCGCAGGCGATCAACGAACTCGAACGCATCGTGGGGTCGCAGCTGTTGGTGCGGCAACGGGCCCGCGGAGTGGCGCTCACCGCGGTGGGAGCCCAGTTCCTGCGCGATGCCAAGGACCTGGTGCGCCATGCCGAGGAAGTCCAGGGCAACATCGGGGACCGCCAAAGCACCCTTTCCGGCCCACTGGTCATCGGCTGCTACACGGGCCTTTCGGCGTTCTGGCTGCCGGTCATCTGCGAGCAGTTCACCAAGCCGAACCCGGGCCTTGAGGTGCGGATCGTCGAGGGCGACGGTGCCGCCCTGCAGGAACGGATGCTCGACGGATACCTGGACGCGGTGCTCACTCACACCCGGCACCTGCTGCCCACCGTCAAGCACACCCCCGTGATGACCGGCAGCCCCTACGTGCTGCTGGCCGCGAGCCACCCGATGGCCGGCCGGCGCAGCATCAGGCTGGCCGAACTGGCCGACGAGGACTTCGTATCCCTGGACATCCCCTCGGTGCGCGACAACCAGCTGGTGAACCTGCGCATGTCGGGGCTCGATCCCAAGGTCGCCTGGAGCAGCACGAACTTCGAGGCGGTCCGCGGGATGGTGGCCCGCGGCCTGGGCTACACGGTGCTGGTCCAGCGGCCCCCGGTGAACGTGAGCTACGACGGCCTGCCGCTGGCGACGCTGGAAATCGAGGGGCCGGTGGGCCGCAGCGACATCTGCGTCGCCTACACGGCCTCGGAACGACCGAGCCTGCGGCTGCGCGCCTTCATCGAGTTCTGCCAGCGGACCGGTGCCGAACGGGAGGCGGAACAGGACGGGATCCCGGACGATTCCGAGACTGGCCGACCGGGCCCCGGCTCCGCCCGTTAACGCAGGCAGTGCCCGTCCCCGGGGAAGAACCCGGGGACGGGCACTGCTGGCGTGACCTCGCCCCGCGCTCCGGTTCTGGCCGGGCGGCGGGGTGGGGTCATGCGTTTTCGGGTCAGGAAGCCACCGGGGTGGTTTCCTCCGAGGTGGTTTCCTTGGAGCCTGCCTCGCTGTCGCGGGCGGCAAGCTTCTTGCGCACCAGCGGCCAGAAGGCGACAAGCACCAGCGTGGCCAGCAGGCTGGTCCAGACCTGGGTCCGGCCCGATTCGGTGGTCAGCATGATCACCAGGACACCCACAACACCGGCGATCAGCAGGTAGTTCAGCCAGGGGAAGAGCCACATCTTCAGCTTCAGGCCGGCGACTTCCTCCGGCGACATGCGCGAGCGCAGACGCATCTGGGTCACGGCGATGAAGACGTAGACGAACAGTGCCACCAGGCCGGCGGAGTTCATGATGAAGTCGAAGATGCCCGACTCCGGCAGCGCGAAGTTCACGATCGTCGCGGCGAACCCGCCGACGGTCGAGGCGATCAGGGCGGCCAGCGGCACGCCGTTCTTCGAGCGCTTGGTCATGACCTTCGGGGCGAAGCCCTGGTCTGCCAGCGCGGCAAACATGCGCGAAGCGGAATACAGGCCGGAGTTCAGCACCGAGCAGACGGCGGTGAAGATGATCAGGCTCATCACCAATTCCGCGCCCGGCATGCCGAAGAGCGAGAACACGTAGGTGAACGGCGCGATCTCGGCCGGATCCGGGAGCTGGTTCCACGGCACGATGGTCACGATCACCAGCACGGCACCCACGAAGAAGAGCAGGATGCGCCAGATGATGGTGCTGCTGGCCTGGCGGATGCCCTTGGCCGGGTCCTCGGACTCGGCGGCCGCCATGACGGCGATCTCGGTGCCGAAGTAGGAGAAGATCACGATGGCCACGCCGGTGATGGAGATCCATACGCCATTCGGGGCGAACCCGCCGTGCTGCCAGAGGTTTCCGACGGAGAAGGTGGATTCGGGCCACAGGCCCAGCGCGAAGAGCACGCCGACGCCCAGGAAGACGACAATTGCGACTACCTTGATGCTGGCCAGCCAGAACTCGACCTCACCGAAGGTGCGCACCGAAATGATGTTGGTGCAGATGAAGAGGACAAGCAGCGCTGCGGAGAACAGCCACGACGGCAGCTGGGGGAACCAGCCGTTGAGCATCTCGCCGCCGAGCACCGATTCGTAGGCCAGCACGCCGACCCAGAAGTACCAGTAGAGCCAGCCCACGAGGTAGGCGGCCCAGTTGCCCAGGCCCTGGCGGGCGTACTCCATGAACGAACCGACGGCCGGGCGTGCCGCGGCCATCTCGCCGAGCATGCGCATGGCCAGAAAGACCAGGAGCCCGCCGATGAGGTAGGAAATGACGGCGGCCGGGCCGACCGAACGGATGACGTTGCCCGAACCGACGAAGAGGCTGGCGCCGATGATGCCGCCGAGGGTGATCATGGTGACGTGCCGCGAGCGAAGCTTGGTGCCTGCCTCGTCCGGGGCGGACGGCTCCGTTGCCGTCGATGAAGTGCTAATAGCCATGTGAAACTTTCCGGGGTCTTGCCAAGGATGTTTGGGCGACTCGGCCGCCTGCCAGAAGTGCGCTCTGGTGCATGGGCGAGGAACGCCCTTGGAGACAATACCCCTCCGCGCGGCACCCCTGTGTGCCGGGGGTCTCTCGGGAGCCAGCCCCGGGGAACCGGAAAAATGCCAGTTTCCGGGCGCTGCGGCACCCCATCCGGGTGTCACTGGCACCACACCCCCGTGATGGGGATCATAGGTTCCGGCGGCGGTGCGCACCCACCCGGCGCGCGCGGGCAGGGGTAGGGCCTCCCGGCGGCCTAGCACCGGGCAACACGTACCTCCCGGCGGCCCCGGAAGACCCCAAACCCACCGGCGACAAGCCCCGAAGCAGCCATGACAAGGGGATATGCACCCGGCTGGCTTCGCAAGGCTCCCCGACCGGGCCGATGTCGATGGACAATGAAAGGGCGGGCGGTTTCCGGAGAAACCACCCGCCCCGCCAAGCACCCCGGGAGCTACATCCTTTCGGCGCTCAAGTCGGCGTCCTTTCCTTCCTTCACGCTGCGCATCGCCAGTGCGGCGACCACGAAGGTCAGGGCCCACACCACCCCGGCGATCCACAGCGATCCGCCACCGAGGAGCACCAGGCCCGTGACGATCATCGGCGTGAATCCGGCGCCGAGCGTCGAGGACAGTTGGTAGACCAGCGAGGCTCCGGTGTAGCGGATCCGGGTGGGGAACAACTCCGCGGTGAAGGCACCGAATGGACCGAAGATGATGCCCTGGATCAGGCCGTTGGCCAGGAACAACGCGATGGCGAAGAGCCACAGCTGCCCCAGCTGGAGGCTCCACATGATCGGCAGCGCGAGCACGGCCCCGGCCAGGATGCCAACCATCATCACCGGACGGCGCCCGATCCGGTCCGAGTAGCGTGCCGCGATCCAGACGAACACCACTGTCAGCGTGGCACCCACGGCCTTGATGTTCAGCACCGAGGTACGGTCCATGCCACCGGCCTCCACCACGTAGGAGATGGCCCAGACTGTCATGATGCCCTGCACGGTGTAGGAGCTCATCCCGACCAGCGTTCCCATGAGAACCGACTTCGGGTACTTGGTCAGCACCTGCATCAGCGGGATCTTCTTGTCCTCGGCCTCGTGCTCAAGGGCCAGGAAGAGCGGGGACTCGGAGACCTTCAGCCGGATGACCAGGCCGATGGCCACCAGGCCCAGGCTCGCGATGAAGGGGATGCGCCAGCCCCAGGCCAGGAACTGGTCGTTGGGGAGCGTCGAGACCGCGGAGACGGCCAGGGTCGCCAGGACGGCGCCTGCGGGGCCGCCCATGTTCGCGAAGCTCGCGGCGAATCCGCGGCGTTCCTTGGGTGCGTGCTCGAGGGCCATCAGCATGGCCCCGCCCCATTCCCCGCCCACGGCCAGGCCCTGCACAATGCGCAGGACGATCAGCGCGACAGGGGCGACCATGCCCACCTGCGCGGTGGGCGGGAGCAGCCCGATGATGGTCGACGCGGCACCCATCATCACCATCGAGGTGATCAGCACGCCCTTGCGCCCGAGCTTGTCGCCGAAGTGGCCAAAGACGATGCCGCCCAGCGGGCGGGCCAGGTAGCCGACCGCGAGTGTCGCGAAGGAGGCGAAGATCGCCACCGTGGGTTCAAGGTTCACGAAGAACACCTTGTTGAAGACCAGCGAGGCGGCCGTGGCGTAGAGGATGAAGTCGTAGAACTCGATGGCGCTTCCAATGAAGGACGAGGCCAGGATGCGCCTCATCTGTGGCGAGTTCAGCGACGGGACGTCCAACTTCTCGGGGGCCTTGTCGATAGCCGGGTTGTGTGTCATCGGGAGACTACCATTTCTGCTCGTTCGGTGGCGAAGGAAATCGCGTCCAGGTCATCCGGCACCAGGAAGGTACCGGGGAAGTCCTCGGCGTGGGACAGCCACACCGGGACGGGGGTCGTTCCGGGAACCAGGTGGTGCAGGGCCAGGGTTCGGGCCCCGGCCCGCTCGGCCAGGTCGATGGCCTGGGCCGCGGAGGTGTGGGAAGCGCGGTGGTGGTCCATGGAGGCCCGTGCCGCCTCGGTGTCGATGGCGCCGTAGGAACGCTCGACCCAGTCGAAGTCGATGGCCTCGTGCAGCAGCAGGTCGGTGCCGCGGGCCAGCGTGACAAGGTTGTCGCACGGTGCGGTGTCCCCGGAGAGGGTCACCGAACCCTCGGCGGTGTCGAAGCGGAAGGCAAAGGCCGGGGCGATCGGGGGGTGCTTGACCAGGGTCGCCGTGACGGTGACAAGTTCGTCGCGGTAGATCTCGAACGGGGCGAAGCCCTCCGGGGTCGGGTTCCCGTTCGGGTGGTACCCGGTCCCTTCGGGGATCCGGATGTCGGAGGCTGCGAAGTGCTCGAGCGGGGAGGGTCGCAGCGCGTCGATCACGCGGTCGTTCAGGTCCGTGGCGTACGCCTGCATGAGGTGGCCGAACATGGCCGCCGTTCCCGGGGTCGGGTTGGCCGGGTAGAGCGGAACCGGCGGCACCGCGGCACGCGGTGAGGCCGGGGGCAGCATGCCCCTGTCGCCGGGCCCGATGACGTGGATGGGGGCCTGCCCCGGGGCGAGAGTGAACATCCCGAAGATCGCCAGCGATGCAAGGTCGATGGTGTGGTCCGAATGCAGGTGGGTCAGGAAGATCCCGCGCAGGTTGGCCATCTCCAACCCCGCCTTCATGAGCTGGTTGCCGACGCCCGTTCCGGCGTCCACCAGGTACACGGACTCCCCGACGACCACCGCCGTGCAGATGCCCGCGCGCTTGCCGGCATTCTCGCCGGTCCACCAGCGGGGACCGCCGGCGGTCCCCAGCGTCACGACATGGGGGTTCAGTGGTGTGCTGCTCACGCGAACGGCTCCTTGGGCTCGGTATCTATTGGTCTTCCATTTCAAGGATGGTGCCCCGCATCACATCCGTAAAACTGTTTTTATCTCTCTTCTTAACCGGTTTTTCTTATGTTTTGCCGTGGGGACATGCGCTTTCGCGTTCCGGGACACCCACTGTTCACCCAAACGACATTCAGAGTCCGTCAGTCTCGAAATTGCCCGTCATGTACCCACGTCAGGGTGGAGTCATCACATCGACCCCACACGAAAGGGCCTGACATGTTCTCCCGCACCTCACGCTCGCACCGCACCACCCACCCGGCCCACCGCCCGTTGGCCGTGGCCGCCCTGCTCGGCATCGGCGCCCTCGCCCTGGCGGGCTGCTCCTCCGCGGAGTCCCCGGCCAAGGCCGAACCCGCAGGCGAGGCACTGGTCTTCGCCATGCCGCCGGCCCCCGAGGACGGCGACATCAAGGAATCTGCCACCGAACTCAAGAACATCATCTCCGCCGCAACCGGCCTGGCCGTGGAGCAGGAGATGCCGGCCGACTACCTCGGCGTGGTCGAGGCCGTCCGCCAGGGACACGTCGACGTCGCCTTCATGAGTCCCTTCTCCACGGCGCTGGCCGTCAAGAACGGCTCAGTCGACCCGCTGGTGGTCTGGGAGGCCGACGCACAGAAACCAGCGTCCTACTGCTACTCACGCCCCGACTCCGGGATCGAAACGCTCGAGGACATCAAGGGCAAGCAGGTGGCCTTCGTCGACCCGGGATCGGCCACCGGCTACTTCATGCCCAAGTCGATGCTCACCGAGGCCGGCATGGTCGACGGCACCGACTACACCTCGACCTTCGCCGGCGGGCACGACACCGCCATGCTGGCCCTGGTCAACGGATCCGTCGACGTGGCCTGCAGCTCGATCGCCGAACGCCTCATCGAGGCGGGAACCTTCGAGGCCGACGACATCAAGCAGGTCGCCGCCACCAAGCCGCTGCCGGTGGGCGTGGGCATCGTCGTCGCCAAGGACATGGACCCCGCGGTGCGCGCCAAGCTGCTCGAGGAACTGCCGAAGAAGCTGACGGGCAACGAAAAGCTCAAGGACCTCTCGCTGACCGGCAGCTACACGCTGAACCCGGGCATCGAGGTCTACCAGCCGCTGCTCGAGGTCGCGCAGAACGTCGGCGTGGACCTTGAGGACATGCGGTGAGCCGGCCGGGACTCCCCCTGGCCTCCGCGCGCGACGCTGGCCCGGGAACGCTCGTGGACCTGGAACCGGCAGTGCTGGCGGTCAAGGACCTCACGGTGACCTACCCCAACGGGTTCACCGCGCTGAGGGACTTCACCCTTGATGTGCGCCCCGGCGAAATCGTCTCGCTGCTGGGACACTCCGGCAGCGGCAAGTCGACGTTCATGAAGGCCGTCACCGGCATGGCCCCGGCCACGGCCACGCAGCTCTCGGTGGCCGGCGCCGAGGTCACCGGTGCCACCGGTGCCCGGCTGCGCGCCGTCCGCTCCGAGATCGGCTACGTGTTCCAGCACTTCAACCTGGTGCCCCGGCTCAGCGCACTGACAAACGTGCTCACCGGCGGGCTGTACGAGGCCGGGCCGCTGAACCGCATCGGGCTCTTCCCGCGCGCCCAGCGCGTGCGCGCCCTGGAACTGCTGGACCGCGTGGGCTTGGCGGACAAGGCCGCCCACCGGGCCGACTCGCTCTCCGGCGGCCAGCAGCAGCGCGTGGCGATCGCCCGCGCCCTGATGCAGGACCCCAAGGTCATCCTGGCCGACGAGCCCGTCGCCTCGCTGGACCCGCGGCTGGCCGGCTCGGTGCTCTCGCTGATGCGGCAGATCGCCCACGAGGATTCCATCCCCGTGGTGGTGAGCCTTCACGTTGTCGAGCTCGCTCGCCGCTACACCGACCGCTTCGTGGCCCTCGACGCCGGTACGGCCACCCACCGCGGGGCCATCGGCGACCTGGACGACGAGATGGTCGCCGGCATCTACGGAGAGGACCCGATCAATGTCCGCGCATGAGAACCCCGGCGGTACCCTGCTGGAGGCGCCGGCACCCGCCGCGCCGGCACTCGACGAGCGCGACAGGCTCCGGCTTTCGCGCCCCTTCCAGGCACCCGGCGCCGGCGGCGTCATCGGCCTGGCGGTGGCCGCCGCTGCCGTCGCGTGGTCCATGGCGGGTGCCGGCTTCAGCCTCGAGAAGCTGCTCGAGGGCCTCCCGAAGATGGGCGACTACCTGGCTCGCATGTGGCCGCCGAACTTCGAGAAGATCGGCGTGGTCATCGAGCTGCTCGTCGAGACGCTGCAGATGGCGGTCGTCGGCACGCTGGTCGGCGCGCTGCTCTCGCTGGTCATCGCGTTCGGCGCGGCCTCGAACATCGCCCCGCGCTGGCTATACACCGCCACCCGAGCGGTGCTGAACGTGCTGCGTTCGATCCCCGAACTGGTCTTCGCGCTGATGTTCGTTTCGGCCGTCGGACTGGGCCCCTTCGCCGGCATCCTGGCGATTGTGCTCGGCTCCATCGGCTCGATCGGCAAGATGTACGCCGAGTCCATGGAGTCGGTGAAACCCGCCCCGCTGCTGGCCCTGGAATCCACCGGAGCCAACCGCCGCCAGGTCATCGCCTACGGCGTGCTGCCGCAGGCCTCCCCGCTGCTTGTCAGCTACACCCTGATGCTCTTCGAGGGCAACGTCCGCGGCGCCTCGGTGCTCGGGCTGGTCGGGGCCGGCGGCATCGGCCTCGAACTGACAAACGCCATGCGCCTGTACGATTACGGGCACATGTTCGCCATCATCATCTCCATCGTCGTCCTGGTGACGGTCATCGACCGTGCCAGCGCACTGATCCGAAAGAAGCTCTCCTGATGACAACACCCGTCTTCCTCCCCGAGGCGGCCTTCTCGCCGCTGGCCAACCTGCGCGACCTCGGCGGCATCCCGGTGGCCGGCGGCACCGTCGCCCCGGGACTGCTGTGGCGCGGCGACGACGTGTCGCTGAGCCCCGCCGCCCAGGTCGACGAGCTGGCGGTCCGCGGCCTGCGCACGGTGATCGACCTGCGCTCGGCGGCGGAGCTGGAGACCTCGACCTCGCCGTTCCTGGCCGACGCGGGGATCGCGCACGAACACCTCGCGGTGATCCCCGACGTGTCTGACCCGCAGGCCCTCGGCGCCTCGATGGCTGCCATCGACTCCCCCGCGAAGGTCGGCGCCTGGTACGCGCACACCTTCGCCACCCGGGCCGAGGTGTTCGTGCGGGCGCTGGGGATCATCGCCGACACCGACGGCGGCGTGCTCTTCCACTGCGCCGCGGGCAAGGACCGCACGGGCATGCTCGCCGCCGCGGTGCTCAGCGTGCTGGGCGCCCGGGAGTCGGACATCGTTGTCGACTACGCGCTCACCGATGCCAACGTCCCGGCGGTCATGGAGCGCATCGCCGCCTCCCTGGCGGCCACCGGCCGGCGCAGCGACCACCCGGAGATCGACCCGGCGCACCCGCTGCTGCGCGCCGAGGCCACGGCCATGGAATCGATGCTCGCCGTGCTCGGGGACTCCGGCGGGCCGCTGGAGGTGCTGCGCGCCGCCGGGCTGGATCCTAAGCTGGAGCAGCGGCTGCGGGAGAAGCTTGTCGCGGGTGCCTGACGCCTCCGCCCCGGCGCCCGGGACGCAGCGGCCCGCCGCCCGGCCCGGGCGGCCGCGCGACAGGGCCATCGAGGCGAAGGTTGTCGCCGCGGCGCGGGACCTGATCCGCGAGAGCAACGACTCCGGCGACTACACGCTGGCGCAGCTGGTGGAACGCAGCGGGGTGAGCCGCGCCGCGATCTACCGGCGCTGGGATTCGGTGCGCGCGGTCTCTGTGGCGGCACTGGACGCGGACCGCAAGCCGATCCCGCTGCCCGCCGCGGCGTCGCTGCGCGAAACCCTCATCCGCGGATACTCCGCCGGCATCGCGGACATCGACGAACCCACGCTGGCCATGGTCATCAAGCGGCTGATCCTGGGCCTGCGGGACCCCTCCCTGCAGCGTTCCTACTGGGAACGGCACGTCAGCCGGCGCCGCGAGGGCTTTGCCCGGCTGCTGCACCAGGCCCGGGACGAGGGGCGGATCCGCCCCGACGTGGACCCCGAGGTGGTGCTGGATTTGATCAACGGGCTCGGCTACTACCAGGGTGTGGTGCGCGGCGAATGGCGGTCCGAGGCCGCCCGCGACAGGGTCATCGCGGGCATCGAGCTGGTCTGCGACGGCATCGGCTGCCCGCCGGCCACCGGGGGCCCGGCCACCCCGCGTTGACGCGCGGCAGACATGGCGGGGCGGGTGCGCGGGCGCGCACCCGCCCCGCGGCGTTCAGGCACTCAGGCCCGCTTGCCGCCCGAGGCCCCGATGGCCCAGACGCGCGGCAAGGCCCAACCGTGGACGGCGTTTTCCCCGACCAGCCGGGCCTTGAACACCCAGGGGTTGTGGTTTCCGGCGGTGCGCGCATTGCGCCAGTGCCGGTCCAGGTTCTTCGAGGTGCTCGTGGCGGAGGCAGCCAGCGCGTCGAAGGCGTGCGACAGGGCGTTGGTGACCAACGGGGTCAGCGCGACCTGTGCCTGGGCCGAGGCGAGCTCGGCCGCGTCGTTCGCGGCTTCCTCGTCATCGACGCCCAGCTCCCCCGCACGCACGGCCACCGCCGCCCGGTAGGCGCCCTCCAGTGCCACTGCGGCGGAATCGACGGCCGCGGCCGCCACGAACGCGGCGGACGACACCTCGCCGATGACCTGCAACAGCTGCGGATCCTCGTTGGCCAGGGCCGCTGCGCCGTGGCTGAAGGTGCGCTTGCGGGCACCGAGCTCGGAGGCGAAATCGCGTTCCGCGGCCTTGGCCGTGCCGGCCAGCACCGCGAGCAGCACGACCTGGTAGAACGCTGTCTGGTACTTGAAGCGGGTGTCGAAGTCGATGAGGTTCCCCGGTTCCACCGACGCCGCGGCAAAGGTCGCGGTGCCGGTGCCTGTGGTGCGTTGCCCGAACCCGTCCCAGTCGTCCCCCAGGGCGACCCCCGGTTGGTGGGCCTTGACGACGGCAATGACGCGTTGCCCGGTGTCGGTGCGCTCCGCGTAGGTGTCGATCCAGTCGGCGAAGATGCTGCCGGTGGAATAGTACTTGGTCCCTGTCACGCTGAAACCGCCGTTGCCGTCCGGGGACACCTTGGTGTTCACCTCGCCCAGGGCCACGGCGCCGACCTCGGTCCAGGAGTTTCCCACGAGGTCCCCGGCCGCGAAGCGTTCAAGCCAAGCGTCTCGCTCGGAACCTTCCTGCGCGACGAGCCGGTCCTCCACGAACGCAAAGTGCCCGCGCAGTGCCTGGGCGATGTTCGGATCGGCGGCGGCCAGGGACGTCAGCAGGGAAAAGAGCTCGGGCAGGGTGGCTCCGGCGCCTCCGTGGGATTCGGGCACCCGCAGGGCACCGAACCCGGCGGCGGCAAGTTCCCTGATCGACTCACGGGGCAGGCTGCGGGAGGCATCGCGTTCCGCGGCCCCCGCCGCGATGGCGGCAAACAACGGTGCGAACCGCTCCTCGAGCCGTTCGATCCGGGTGCGTGGCGGTGCCTCGAGGTCGGTGCTTGTCATGCTGGGCGGTTCCTTCCGGGCGTGGTTTGCATGTTTTCGTTCGCACGAATACATGCAACCCTAGGAACCCGCGGAAGCGCTGTACACCGCCCGCTTCACGCGGGGTAAGGACCGGCCCGTTGGCCGTCGTGTTCCGCGGGTTTCCATGTCACGTCCCGTCATGCAAGGTCTTGTTCCGTCACGGACGGGCGTGCCGGGTGCACCGCGACCCGCGCCGGGCCTCAGTCGTCGCCGGGCGCGACGGCGGTGACAAGGTCCTGGAGTTCGGGCACCCGGGCGGCGCTTTCGAGCGCCTCGCGCAACACCGCGTCGTGGGTCGGGTGCGCCTCGTTCAGCAGCTTCTCGCCGGCCGCAGTGAGTTCGGTGTAGATACCGCGGCGGTCGTCCATGCAGAGGATGCGGGTGAGCAGGCCACGGTCTTCGAGGCGCGTGACCAGGCGGGTGATGGCACTGCTGGAGAGTGCCGCGGCGCGGGCGAGCTGCGCCATGCGCATGTGCCAGCCGTCCTGCCGCCCCAAGGCATCGAGCACCGTGAACTCAACCACCGACAGGCCGTGCTTGGCCTGCAGCGCGCGTTCCAGCTCGCCTTCAATGAGGTTGTGCAGCGCGGCAAGCGTACGCCAGCCCTGCGCGCGAACCTGTACAGCGTCGTCCTTGATTCCCATGGTCGAACCTTCCGTTCTCTACACCACAAGACTACCACCTTGCGCGGATATGCCGCGCGTGCAATCATTGCTCATGCAGTAGTTGCACACGCAACGAACGTATCCGGCCGGTACGCAGCTGCACCCGCCTCCCCCCATCCACACAGAAGGTTCTCATGCCTGTTGCTCTTTACGCCCTGGCCCTTGGCGGCTTCGGCATCGGCCTCACGGAATTCGTCATCATGGGCTTGCTGCCCGAGGTGGCGGCCGACTTCGGGGTTACCGAAACCGTCGCCGGGTACCTGATTTCCGGGTACGCCCTCGCCGTGGCCATCGGCGCCATCATCTTCACCGCCCTGCTGGGGCGCTTCGACCGCAAGAAATCCCTGTTGTTCCTGATGGTGCTGTTCATCGTCGGCAACCTGCTCTCGGCCACAGGCCCGAGCTACGAGCTGGTCATGCTCGGACGCATCGTCGCCGCACTGTGCCACGGGGCGTTCTTCGGCATCGGCTCGGTCGTCGCCGCCGACCTGGTGCCGGCCACCAAGCGCGCCGGGGCCATCGCATTCATGTTCGCGGGACTCACCATCGCCAACGTGCTGGGCGTGCCCCTGGGCACCATGCTCGGCCAGGCCGCCGGATGGCGCGCCACCTTTTGGGCCATCACGGCCATCGGCGTCGTCGCACTGACCGGCATCGTGCTGTTGGTGCCGGGCAACCTCGCCCGCTCCACCAACACCGGGGTCCTTGGCGAATTCACCATCTTCCGCAACCCGCAGGTCTGGCTGTCGATGCTCATCACGATCCTGGGCTACGGCGGCATGTTCGGCGCCTTCACCTACATCGCCTTCACGCTCACCGGCGTCGGCGGATTCGCCCCGGGCGCTGTGCCGTGGCTGCTGATCCTCTTCGGGGTCGGGTTGTTCGTCGGCAACATCCTCGGCGGCCGCGCGGCGGACAGGAACCTGCCGAAAACCCTCATCACCCTGCTGGTGGTCCTCACGGTGGTCCTGGCCGGCTTCGCACTCACCGCCGAAAACCAGGTCGCCACCGTCATCGCCCTGGTGCTCATGGGCGGGGTCGGGTTCGCCACGGTTCCCGGGATGCAGATGCGCATCATGAACCATGCCGCACACGCACCCACCCTGGCCTCGGGCGCCAACATCGCTGCCTTCAACATCGGCAACGCCTTCGGGGCGTGGGTCGGCGGCCTGGCCATTGCCGCAGGACTCGGCTACACGTCCCCGCTGTGGGCCGGTGCCGCGATCACCGTCGCGGGGCTGATGGTCCTGCTGCTTGCCGTCCGGGTGCGCGGCGGCGAATTAGCCCCCACCCCGGAACCGGCACCGGTTTCCGTACCGGCCCCCTAGCCACCTGTTCCCCACCACCAAACACCATCAACCCAAGGAACCAACGCTATGAACACCACCACCGTCCCCACGATCACGCTCAACAACGGGATCACCATGCCCCAGCTAGGCTTCGGGGTCTTCCAGGTCTCCGACGAGGAAACCACCGCCGCAGTAGCCAAGGCCCTGGAAACCGGGTACCGAAGCATCGACACCGCAGCGATCTACGGAAACGAGGCCGGCGTAGGACGCGCACTGGCCGAATCCGGCATCCCCCGCGCGGAGCTGTTCGTGACCACCAAGTTGTGGCTCGCGGACCTGGGCCGCGGGAAGACCCGCGCGGCGCTGCTCGCCAGCCTGGAGAAGCTCGGGCTCGACTACGTGGACCTCTACCTCATCCACTGGCCGGGCACCGACACCGACGCCTACCTCGAATCGTGGCAGGTGCTTGAGGAATTGCAGGCCGAGGGGCTGACCCGCGCGATCGGCGTCTCCAACTTCCTTCCCGAGCAGCTCGAACGGATCATCGCCCTGGGCGGGACGGTCCCCGCGGTGAACCAGGTCGAACTCCACCCCCTGTTGCAGAACAGGGAAACCTCCGCGGTGAACCGCGCCCACGGGATCGCCACCGAGGCGTGGAGCCCGCTGGCCCAGGGCGCGGCACTGGGCGAACCCGCGGTGCTCGATGCCGCAGCTGCGCACGGGGTGACCCCGGCCCAGGTGGTCCTGCGCTGGCACCTGCAAGGCGGCAACGTGGTGATCCCCAAGTCCGTCACGGCCTCGCGCATGGCCTCGAACTTCGACGTCTTCGGGTTCGAGCTCAGTGGCGGGGAAGTCGCGGCCCTTGATGCACTCGAGCGCGACGGGCGCACCGGTCCGCACCCCGGCACCTTCAACGGCTGACCGACAACGCGCCGGCCCGCTTCATGCGCCGGGGCATCGCCATGTCGCGGGACCCCGGCGCATGAAGCGCCCCGAGCCCGGCGGCACCCGTGTGGCGTAGGCTACAGAAGAGTGCCGCATGAAAGGGTTTCCATGTATCAGGTCCAGCAGGCAGATTCGTTTTCGGCGTGGAAGACGATGATCTCGAACACGTTCGTGCCGCTGGAAGCCGAACCCGTGCGCAGGGGGCCGTTCAGCGGCCAACTCAGCGGCCGCACGATGCACGACGTGGGCATCATGCGCCTGGAGGCCGGGCCGCAAACGGTGCTCCGCTCCCCCGAACTCCTTGCCCGCGGCGGGACGGGGCACTACAAATTGAGCCTGCAGCTCTCCGGACACGCACAGCTCCTGCAGGACGGCAGGGAAGCGGTGCTGCAGCCAGGCGACGTCGCGATCTACGACACCCAACGCCCCTACACCCTCACCTTCGACGACCCGTTCGAGACCCTGGTGCTGATGTTTCCCCGGCACCTGCTCGGGCTCTCGGTCGATGACGTCTCCGAGCTCACAGCGGTTCGCATGGGCAAGGGCAACCACCTCGCAGAGGCCGTCACGCCGTTCGTGGCCAACATCGCGGCGCAACTGCCCCGGTTGAAGAGCCCCATCGGCCACCGTCTGGCGTTGAACATCGTCGACCTGCTCTCCACCATGCTTGCCGACGAGATCTACTCGCGGCCCGACCAGGCCACGGACACCAACGCACGCATGCTGCGCCGGGTCCAGCACCACATCGAGGCGAACATTGCGGACCCGCTGCTGGGCCCGGAGTCCATTGCGCGGGCGCACCACATCGCCACAAGGACCCTGCAAAAGGTCTTCTCCGCCGCCGGCCTCACGGTGGCGGGGTGGATCCGGGAACGCCGGATGGAGCAATGCCGCAGGGACCTGGCCGACCCGCTGTGCGAAGACGTTTCCGTGGGAGAGATCGGGGCCCGCTGGGGCCTTGCCGACGGCGCGCACTTCAGCCGGGTCTTCCGCGCCACCTACGGGCTCCCGCCAAGCCAGTACCGGCGGAATCCCGCGGCCCTCCAGCACTAGCGTTCCCGCCGCGGGCGCCCCGGGGCGCGGGAAGCCAAGAAGTGTACGGGGAAAGCCAAGCCACAAACATGTGGCACGCGACACACTGGGAGTGAGAACCGTTCAGGCCGACGCCAACGGCCGACCTTCACCCCAAGGAGTGCGCCATGACCACCGAAGCTACAGTATTCGCCACCGACGCGGAGTTGCTGGCCGCCATCGAACCGGCAACCGGCGGACGGACCATCCTCGACCCGGCCACCGGCGAACCCGTGGGCCGCGCACCGGAGCACACCGTCGCCGACCTCGATTCGGCCGTCGCCGCCGCCCGCGCGGCGCAACCGGCCTGGGCCGCCCAGGGCCACGCCGCACGCAGCGAGGCGCTGAACCGCGCCGCCGATGCCGTCGAGGCCAACGCCGAGGCACTGGCCGTGCTGCTTTCCCGCGAACAAGGCAAGCCGCTGAACGGGCCCAATGCCCGGTTCGAGGTCGGCGCCTGCGCCGCATGGCTGCGTGCCACGGCCGCCTTCGCCCTGGATCCGGAGGTGCTGGTGGATGACGAGGGCGGCCGCGCCGAACTCCACTACCGCCCGCTGGGCGTGGTCGGCGCCATCGGCCCCTGGAACTGGCCCATGATGATCTCCGTCTGGCAGCTGGCCCCGGCCCTGCGCATGGGCAACACCGTGGTGCTCAAGCCCTCCGAATACACCCCGCTTTCGGTGCTCGCCCTCGCCCGCGTCATCAACTCCGCACTGCCGCAGGACCTGCTGCAGGTGGTCTCCGGCGGCCGCGACGTCGGCGAGGCGCTGTCCACCCACCGGGGGATCGACAAGATCATGTTCACCGGGTCCACAGCGACGGGCAAGGCCATCATCCGCTCCAGCGCGGACACGGTCAAGCGCGTCACCCTGGAGCTCGGCGGCAACGACGCCGGCATCGTGCTGCCCGACGCGGACCCGAAGGCCATCGCCATGGACCTGTTCTGGGGCGCCTTCATCAACACCGGCCAGACCTGCGCGGCCCTGAAGCGCCTCTACGTGCACGAAGACCTCTACGAGCAGGTGTGCGAGGCACTGGCGGAAGTCGCCTCGCAGATGCCCATGGGCGTGGGGCTGGACGAGAACAACGTGCTGGGTCCGCTGCAGAACAAGGCGCAGTTCGACATCGTTTCCTCGCTCGTGCAGCAGGCCAAGGACGCGGGCGCCCGGATCCTGCTGGGCGGAAACCCGGAGGCCGGCCAGCCCGGCTTCTTCTACCCGACGACGCTTGTCGCGGACATCGAGAACTCGAACCCGCTGGTCGCCCAGGAGCAGTTCGGCCCGGCCCTGCCGATCATCAAGTACTCGAACCTGGATGAGGCCATCGAGATGGCCAACGGGCTCGAGGTGGGCCTCGGCGCCTCGGTCTGGTCCGGCGACAAGGATGCCGCCCGCGAGGTGGCCGCCCGCATCGAGGCCGGCACGGTGTGGATCAACAAGCACGGCGCCGTTGACCCGCGGGTCCCGTTCGGCGGGGCCAAGCAGTCCGGATACGGACTGGAGTTCGGCTCCGAAGGCCTCAAGCACCTGGGCCAGCCCCAGGTCATCAGCTACTAAGACGACAGGACTACAGACATGGAATTCGATTACCTCGTGGTTGGCGCCGGCTCGGCCGGCAACGTCATAGCCCGACGCCTGGTGGATGCCGGGAAGCGCGTGGCTGTGCTGGAAGCAGGCGAGGCGGACACCAACCCGAACATCGCCCAGCTCTACACCCTCGGCCTGCTCTGGCACAGCGAACAGGACTGGGACTACTACACCACCGCACAGGCCGGGGCCGCGGGCCGCCGCATCCACCTGCCGCGCGGCAAGGTCATGGGCGGCTCGCACGCGTTGAACGCGACGATTTGGGTGCGCGGGGACCGCCGGGACTACGAAGCCTGGGAGAAGGAGGGGTGCGCCGGTTGGGGCTGGGACGATGTCTTGCCCGTGTACAAGGCCATCGAGAACTTCGACGGCGGTTCCTCGCAGACCCGCGGCGATGCCGGGCTGCTCGACGTCGTGCAGGACTTCGCACGCAACCCCATCCAGGAAGACATGTTGGCGGGCGCCGTGGAGGCCGGGATCCCGCTGAACGATGACTACAACTCAGGTGACGTGGAGGGTGTCTCCCGGATGCAGCTCAACGTGCGCGACGGCAAGCGGTTCAACACCTGGCACGCCTACCTCAAGCCGGTGGCCGGGCACCCCAACCTGACGATCCTCACCGGCGCCCACGTGCGGCGCCTTCTCGTCGAGGACGGGCACGTGGTGGGCGTCGAGTTCGACCACGACGGCGAACGGAAGACGCTGCGCGCCGGGGAAACCGTGCTGGCCGCCGGGGCCATCAACTCCCCGGAGATCCTGCTGCGCTCGGGCATCGGCCCGGCCGGCGAACTGCGCGAGGCAGGCATCGAGCCGGTGCACGACCTGCCCGGTGTCGGCAAGAACCTCCAGGACCATCTGCTCTCCCCCGTCATCTTCGCCACCGACGCCAAGCCGGTTCCGATGGGCGACGTGGCCCCAGCGGAGGTCCACTTCTTTGCCAAGAGCCGGCCCGGGCTTCCCGTGGCCGACACGCAGCCGATCTTCTTCTCGGTCCCGATGTATTCGCAGGGATTCGGGCCGGGCGAAATGACCGGGCCGGACAACGCCTTTTCGATGCTCGGCGGCCTGGTCCGCCCGCAAAGCCGCGGCGAGATCACGCTCAGCGGCCCCGGCGAGCAGGACCCGCTCCTGATCGACCTCGGCGCCCTCTCGGAGCAGGCCGATGTCGATGCGCTGGTGGCCTCGGTGCGCCAATGCCGCGAGATCGGCCGCACCCAGGCGCTGGCCGGCTGGGAGCCCCGGGAAATCTACCCCGGTCCCGAGGTTTCCGACGACGACCTTGAACAGTATGTGCGCGAATCCGTGGTGACGTACCACCACCAGGTTGGCACCTGCAAGATGGGTGTCGACGAGCTGGCTGTCGTGGACCCGGGCACCTTCCGGGTCCACGGGCTCTCGGGCCTGCGGATCGCGGATGCCTCGATCATGCCGCTGGTTCCCACCGGAAACACCAATGCGCCCTCGGTGATGATCGGGGAACGCGCCGCCGCGGTGCTCATCGGTTCCTGAACCAACCTCGGTGCACGGCGCGGGCCTTTGGAGGTCCCGCGACGTGCACCGACGCACCCGAACCGGTGATCTATCGTGGAAGCCGCGGGGAAGGTCCCGACCCCGAGCCACCGGATCCCGAGGAAGGCGCGTCGTGCACGTCAACACGTTTGAACTTCGTCCCGACCCCACGGGTGGCTTCGACTTCGTCATCGACGGCCGTTTCCTGCGCGGGCTGGTATTTGCCCCGTCGAATCCCGCGCATGACCCCCTGACCTTGCTGCGGCGCGGCTCATACCTCGATGCGGCGCTGGAACAGATCCGGCGGCTCAAGGGCGAGGCCCCAGCCGACCTGGACGGGGACCGCGTGTGGCTGTATTTCTGCTCCTCGTGCTTGGACGAGGGATGCGGCGGAGTCAACGTCAGGGTCACAGTATCGGCGAACGTCGTGGTGTGGTCGGACTTCACTAACGACCCCGATTCCGAACCCGACCCCGAAGAAGACAACGAACCCGACCCGCTGGATGACATCGGCCCCTTCACCTTTGAGCGGGCCGCGTACAAGAAGGCCCTCGACGACCTCGGAGTGTACCTGCGCGCGGTCTTCGCCGAGGCACACTCCCTCACGGCGTTCCCCAAGCCCGCGGCACTGGGCATCGGGGCCGGGGTATCCCGGCGCAGCCTTCGGCTCCACGATCCCAGGGAAGGGCTGCAATGGACGGTCGACGGCTTGCCGCTGGCCCGGATCCTGCAGAAATCCCTGGGACGGGTGAAATCGAAGCAAGAGCGCAGAAGGCTTTCCGGCCTGGTGCATTCGCCCGTCCACGAACGCGGAACCCCCTACGGCCCGGCGGGTGGCGAGATCCTGGAGATGCTCCTGGGCCAGCGCGCTTTTGCCGAATATCCGGGCAGGGTTCCGCTGTTGGTCGGTGAGCACCTCAAGGTCGATCGCGGTGCTATCACTGCCCGGGTCAGGCGGCTTGAGCGCACTGTCCTCTGGGACGGGTTCCAGGCACATGACACCGGGTTCGCCGAGCCATTCCACCTCTTCCCGCACGGGCTGTCCTATCGTTTCGATCTGCAGCAGTACGATGAATTGCTGCGCCAAACATTCAACCGGCTCTGACCAAACGGCCCCCTGCCTGCGATCGGACCGGCGCGTCTCCCCGGCCTTCCGGTGTCGCGTTGCAGCCGGCAGTAAAATGGCTGGGAACCGAACCGCACTCCCACAAAGGCGAAACCCCATATGTTGACTCTCAAGCAGGACTCCGACGGCAACATCCGCATGCGCGCCATCTATCCGGCCGGCGTCCGCGTCACCGTCGAATTCACCGATGGCAGCACCGAGGAATACAGCGGCAAACGCCTGAACGAACTGCGCACCGAAGCCAACAAGGCATTCCGCCTGGCCAACGACCTGGATGCCAAGGGCTTCGACCGCAACAAGGGCAAGCCGCTGGCACGCAACAAGGTCGTCGAGTTCGTGCCGATCCGCCCGGGCATGTCCACGAAGTAGTCCCAAGCGACAGCCGGGCCTCCCTCGGGATGCCGGCGGCGGCTCAGGACAAGACGTCCTTGGTGGCGAACCTGGCCCAGGCCAGCGCCCCGAAGACCAACACGTAGCCGCCCTGCAGCACGGCATTCTCGCCGAACGACGTCCACAGGATGGGCTCGCGGAGCATGTCCGCGAAGCCCATCCAGTGGTGCGGGAACAGCCACGGGTGCAACCAGTCCAGCTGCGGCAGCTGGTTCAGGATCTGCGCGGTGACGGCAAGCACCGCCGTGGCCGCCATGGCACCGACAGGCACGTCCGTGAGTGTGGAGATGAACAGGCCGACGGCCGCCAGCCCCAGCAGCGAGAGCGCCACATAGGCGGCGATGAGACCCACCCGCCCCAACGCGCCGGCGGTGCCGATCGTGTCCCCCGAGAGCAGGGTCACCGGTCCCACGGGGAAAAGCAGCCAGCCAACCAGCACCCCGCACAGCGCCACCATGAGTGCCGCGGCCAGGCAGAAGACCACCGCTGCCACGTACTTGACAAGCAGCAGCCGCGGGCGCGAAACGGGGGCCGTGAGCAGGTAGCGCAGCGTCCCGGCACCAGCCTCCCCGGCGATCGAATCCCCCGCAACCACCGAGACGGTCAGCGGCAGGAAGAGCGGGATGCACACCAGCAGACCGGTGACGGCGACGAACAATCCGTTGCCCGCCACCCTGTCCAGGAACGCGGGGCCGCGCCCGGACGGCGGACCGGAGGTGAGCCTGACGGCCACGGCGATGAGCACCGGCACCGCCCCCAGCGCCAGCAGCATGGCCCAAGTGCGGCGGCGCCTGAAGAGCAGCGCGAGTTCCGAGCGCATCAATCCGCTACTGAGCAAGGTCGAACCCCTCCCCCGTCATCTCCACAAAGCGTTCCTCCAGGCTGGCCGGTTCCACGCCGAAGCCGCGCACGCGCACGCCGGCGGCCACCAGCTCTGCCACGATCCGCTCGGCCTCCGGAGCCCCTTCGGCAAGCACCGAACCCAGCATGGCATCGGTGCCGTGGTCCTGCGGGTCGAGCGTTGCCTCGAGCCCCAGCCCCGCCAGCACGCCCAAGGCGAGCGCGGCATCCGGGGTGCGCAGCGCCAGCCGGTTGCGCCCGCCGGACCGCAACTGCGCCAGCGTCCCCTGGGCCAGCAGGTTTCCGGTGCTCATCACCGCCACATGGGTGCACATCTGCTCGATCTCGCTGAGCAGGTGGCTGGAGACGAAGATGGTTGTCCCTTCGGCCGCGAGTGCCCCGATCAGGTGCCTGACCTCGCGGGTGCCCTGCGGGTCAAGGCCGTTCGTCGGTTCGTCGAGAACCAGCAGGTCGCGTTCGCGCAACAGCGCATTGGCGATACCCAGGCGTTGTTTCATGCCCAGGGAGTAGGCGTGCACGGCCAGCTTGGCGGCCTTGGACAAGCCGACCTTCTCCAGCGCCAAGTCCACGCGCCCACGCCGGGTCGCCGGGTCCGAGGTGGTGTCGGCGCAATCCATGCGGACCAGGTTGGCCCGCCCGGAGAGGTAGGGGTGGAAGGCGGGCCCCTCGATCAGGGCGCCGACGCGGGGAAGCACCTGGGCCGCGGCCGCGGGCATGGGTCGCGAGAGCAGGTTGATGCTGCCGCTGCCGGGCGTGGCGAGCCCGAGCAGCATCCGGATGGTGGTGGTCTTCCCGGACCCGTTGGGGCCCAGGAACCCGAAGACCGATCCGTGCGGCACCTCGAGGTCGAGGTTGTTGACGGCCCGGCGCTTGCCGAAGCTCTTGCCCAGCCCGAAGGTCTGGATGGCGGGTTCCCCGTCGCGGGGCGGGTCGCTCACCGGCCGTCGGCCACGGCCTGCAGCCGGGCCTCGGGTACGGCACCGACGAGCACTTCCCCGTCGTCTGTGACAAGGACGTTCAGCAGCGCGGTGTGCAGGAGCCGACCGCCCTCGACGGGTACGGCGAGCTGGTCCAGCATTGCGGAGTCCAGCAGGTCCGGTGGCACCTGTTCACCGGAAAGCACAGCCACGGTTTCCCAACCCGTTCCCACGGTTTCCGGCTTTCCGCGCATGCCGTCCTTGGCCATGCCATCGCCCATGTCCTTGTGGTTCATGTCCTCGTTGTTCATGCCCATGTGGCCCATGTCCCGCTGCCGCATGTGTTCGGACATGTCGTGTTCGCGGATCGTGGCGCCCTCCGGCGGGGTGAAGTCGAACCGGGCCGCGTCAGGGGTTTCGGGGGTGAAGGAGCTGAACTCGATGGAGATGGCAGGTTCCTCCTGGCCCACCGCGTCCACGGTGACGCCCAGCGGCACGCCGGTATCGGCATCGACGTCGATGCCGACACCGGCCACCAGGGTGTCCTCGGTGCGCGGGGTCAGTTCCAGACTGTAGGCATCGCGGCCCGCGATCCTCACGTCCCCGTTGACCTCCACCATGGTGCTCGGGTCGATGTCGGCCAGGAACTTCTGCGCAAGTTCGCCCGGTGTCATCGATTCCCCGTTGCCGCCGCCTTCCCAGTGCCCCATGCCATCCTCGGGCAGGGTGGCCCGCTCCGCGGTGTTTGTCGCCGAGTCCCAGTGCCACAGTTCGGTGCCGTTGCGGATGAAGTCCTGCTCGTCCATGCCGTCCATGACCTGCAGCCGGAGCTTGTCCGGCTTGTCCGCGTAGATGCGTGCCTCGTGGGTTCCGGACAGCGCGGAAAGCATGTGGGCCAGCTTGTCGGCGCCGGATTCCCCGGGGCCGGACTCCCCCAGGTCCCCGGACGCGCCCGGATCGGAGGGGCCGAACCCCTCTCCGTCGGGCAGCTGCGGCAGGCCCAGGTCGAAGGCCGCGGTGAGGTTCCCGGAAAAGTCGGTGTCCTTGGAGTTCGCGATCATCTCCAGGACTTCCTGCGGTGACTTGGGCTCCAGCGCCGTCTCCGCCCGGGCGGAGGTACCGGCCCCCACGGCGATCGCGGCGACAAGCACGGGCGCCGCCGCCGCTGGTATCCATTTCTTGGCTGCTACGGGTTTCATGGCCATCAATCCCGACATCGGTACGTGCGCACGTGCGCGCATGTACTTCCACGGTACGCCGCCGGGACACCGATGGCGACGCCCCGGCACAAACAGCACAAAGCGCCGCACGGAAGGCGGGGTAATCCCGTCCTCCGTGAGGCGCCACTGGTGCGTCCGGCGGCCCTTAGGCCAGGGTTGCCACCGGCTGGGCAGCAGGCTGGCCGATGGGCTGGCCGATCGGCGGCACGTACCGCACGGCACCCTTGTCAGCGGACTGCGCGAAGGCCGCGTAGGCACGCAGCGCCGGCGAGACCACGCGGTCGCGGTCGCGCGGCTGGTAGCCGATGGTGGATTCGAGCACCGCGCGGCGGCGCTCCAACTCGTCCTCCGAGACCTCAAGGGTGATGGAGCGCGAGGGGATGTCGATGGAGACGGTGTCCCCGTTCTCCACCAGCGCGATGGCCCCGCCGGCCGCTGCCTCCGGGGAGATGTGGCCGATCGAGAGTCCCGAGGTGCCGCCGGAGAAGCGGCCGTCGGTGATCAGCGCGCACTTGGCGCCCAGGCCCAGGCCCTTGAGGAAGGAGGTCGGGTAGAGCATTTCCTGCATGCCCGGGCCGCCGCGCGGGCCCTCGTAGCGGATCACCACGACGTCGCCGGCAACGATTTCCTTGCTCAGGATCGCGGTGACGGCGTCGTCCTGGGACTCGAAGACCACGGCCGGGCCGGAGAACGTGAGGATCGATTCGTCGACGCCGGCGGTCTTGACCACGCAGCCGTCGGCGGAGATGTTGCCGCGCAGCACGGCCAGGCCGCCCTCGACGGAGTGGGCGTGTTCCATGGAGCGGATGCAGCCGTTCTTGGCATCCAGGTCCAGGGTGTCCCAGCGCTCGGACTGGGAGAACGCCTCGGCGGAGCGCACGCAGCCGGGGGCCGCGTGGAACAGCTCGATCGCCGTCTCGGTGGCCTTGCCGCCGCGGATGTCCCAGTCGTCGAGCCAGCTGCGCAGGTCGGTGCTGTGCACGGAGCGGACGTTGTGGTTCAGGCGGCCTCCGCGGTCCAGCTCGCCCAGGATGGCGGGGATTCCGCCGGCACGGTGGACGTCCTCGACCAGGTAGTCGCCGTTGGGGGCGACCTTGGTCAGGCAGGGGGTGCGGCGGGAGATTTCGTCGATGTCGTCGAGCGTGAAGTCCAGCTCGGCCTCCTGCGCCGCGGCCAGCAGGTGCAGGATGGTGTTGGAGGAGCCGCCCATGGCGATGTCCATGGTCATGGCGTTCTCGAAGGCGGGGCGGTCCGCGATGGCGCGCGGCAGCACCGACTCGTCGCCGTCGAAGTAGTAGGACTTGGTGATCTCCACGACCGCGCGGCCGGCGTCCTCGTAGAGGTCCTTGCGGGCGGTGTGCGTTGCCAGCGTGGTTCCGTTGCCCGGCAGCGAGAGGCCCAGGGCCTCGGTGAGGCAGTTCATCGAGTTGGCGGTGAACATGCCGGAGCAGGAACCGCACGTGGGGCAGGCATTTTCCTCGACGTTCAGCAGGTCCTCGTCGGAGACCGAGTCGTTGACGGCGTCGGCGATCGCGGAGATCAGGTTCAGGCGCTTGCGCACGGTGCCGTCCACCAGCACGGCGGTGCCGCCCTCCATCGGGCCGCCGGAGACGAACACCGTGGGGATGTTCAGGCGCATGGCGGCCATCATCATGCCCGGGGTGATCTTGTCGCAGTTGGAGATGCAGATCAGTGCGTCGGCGCAGTGGGCGTTGACCATGTACTCGACGGAGTCGGCGATCAGGTCGCGGGAGGGCAGCGAGTAGAGCATGCCGCCGTGGCCCATGGCGATGCCGTCGTCGACGGCGATGGTGTTGAATTCGCGCGGGATGCCGCCGGCCTCGATGATGGCGTCGGAGACGATCCGGCCCACGGGCTGGAGGTGGGTGTGCCCGGGCACGAACTCTGTGAAGCTGTTGGCGACGGCGATGATCGGCTTTCCGAAGTCGGAGCCCTTGACTCCGGCGGCGCGGAGCAGGGCGCGGGCGCCGACCATGTTGCGGCCGTGGGTGACTGTTCGTGAACGTAATTCAGGCATGGAACCATCTAACCAAAGAACGCGAGCGGGCCGGAAGACGGTGCCAATACTAGTAGTGGCAGTGATAGATTTAGGTCAATGAGCGATGAACGCAGGCGGGAACTGGGGCAGTTCCTGCGCGACAGGCGCGGCAACCTGGTCCGCGCCGAATTGGGACTGCCGCCGATCGGTCGCAACCGCACGCTGGGCCTGCGCCGGGAGGAAATTGCCTCCTTTGCCGCCGTCAGCGTCACCTGGTACACCTGGCTTGAACAGGGCCGGGACATCAATGCCTCGCGGCAGGTCTTTGAATCGATCGCGCGGGTGCTCGCCCTGACCCCGGCGGAGACCTCGTACCTGCTGGCCATGGGCGGCTACACGCCGGCTCCGGCCACCGAGGCCGTGCCGATCGAGCAGGCGCCGGACCACCTGCAGCGGCTGCTCGAGACCTTCGACTTCCCGGCCTTTGCCGTCGCGCCGGACTGGGGAATCGCCGGATGGAACCGCGCCTACGAGGGCCTCTATGCGCGAATCGCCACGGCGCAGCCGCAGGAGCGGAACCTGCTCTGGCTGATCTTCACCGACCCGCACCTGCGCGAGATGCTGCCCGACTGGGAGGAAACCTCCCGGCACTTCGTGGCCGAGTTCCGCGCCGAGGCCGGCGCCCGCCTGGGGTCGGCGGCCCACAAGGCGCTCATCAAGCGGCTGGGCGAAGCCAACCCGCAATTCGCCAAGCTGTGGGCGGACCGCGGGGTGGAGCGTTTCGCCTCCCGGCAGCGGGTCTTCCTGCACCCGCTCGCCGGCGAGCTGGTCTTCGAACAACACCGGCTGGTGCCCTCCGACGCACCGGACCTGCACCTTGTCATGTATGCACCGGTGGCCGGTACCCCGACCAGGGAGCGGATCCGCGAGCTGGTCGCGGGGACCGCCCCCCACGAGGACACGGTCCCCGCGGGCTGAGCCGCGCGGGGCGGCGCCGCTTAGGCGCCCGAACGCAGCGCCAACAGCCCGTCGATCTGGCCCATGGCCTCACGCATGCCCTCCTCCATGCCCATCTTGAGCATTTCCTCGAGCTGTTCCAGGCTCTCGAAGGTGCTCCGGGTGGTCATCCGGGTGGTGGCGCCGTCGCCCTCGAGGGTCACCGTGCAGTGCGTGGTGCCGAGGAACCCGCTGGGCTCGCCGTCGTCCCCGGCGAAGCCGTCGTCGAACTCGAGTGACGAGGGGGCCTGGACGGCTGTGGTCTTCCACCAGCCGCGGGACTTCTCGCCCTCCGGGCCCGTCATGTAGTAGCGGGATTCGCCGCCGGCGACGAGTTCGTGGCGGACGAACGTGGCGGGCCACGTCGGCGGGCCCCACCAGCGCTCGAGCTGCCGCGGGTCCTCCCAGACCTGCCAGACGCGCTCGAGGTCCGCCGCGAATTCCGCGACGAAGGTGAGCGAGAGGTTTTCGGTGTCCTGGTGTGAACTGATGACGGTCATGGTTCCGTTCCCTTGTCTGGTTCGGAGAGGATCTCCCCGATGCGGTTCGCGCGCTGCCGCCAGATCTCCCCGTAGGCGTCGAGCAGTTGCGCCGCGCGGCGCAGCATGTCCGGGTTTCCGTGCACGATCTGCTCCCTTCCGCGCTTTTCCTTGGTGATCAGCGAGGCCTTTTCCAGGACCGCGACGTGCTTTTGCACGGCCGCGAAACTCATCCGGTAGTGCCTCGCCAGTTCGGAGACCGATTGTTCCCGTTGCATCGCCTGCTTGATGATGTCGCGCCGGGTCGCATCCGCCATGGCCTGGAAGATGCGGTCGATCTCGGTTTCGCTCAATTCATATACAACCATTTGGTTGTAGGTTACGCCGGGGCCGGCCGCTGGGCAAGGGGTTTCACGAACCTCTTTGCCCGCGTGCGCCCCTGCCTTTCCCCGCAAAGCACGACGGCCCGCCCCCGGGTGCGGGGACGGGCCGGACCGGGCAACAGATCCTTAGGTGTAGAGCGAGATCGGCTGCACCGTTCCGTTGAGGAAGTACGCACCGACCTCGATCTTCTTGTAGTCCACGGGATCGTGCAACGAGTGGGTGCGGATGTTGCGCCAGTACAGGTCAAGGCCCACCGAGCGCTTTGTCGAACTCGCACCCGTCACCTCGAACACGCGGCTGGTGACCTCGAGCGCCGTCTCCGTGGAGACGACCTTAAGCCCGGCCACCTCCACCTCGAGGCGTGCGCGGTCCGCTTCGGTCACAGCGCCGCCCAGGCCGATGACCTCGTCGTAGCGGCGGTTCAGCTTGTCCGCGAGGGCCTCAACGGCCTGGGTCCTGGCCACGAGCTCACCGAAGGTGCGGTGCACCAGCGGGTCCTCGGCGTAGGCCTGCACCCCGGAGAGGAACCAGGAGTTGGGGCGTGCCAGTGTCAGGTCCCGGGCCTGGTCCAGCGCGCCCTCGGCGGCAGCCAGGTAGATGTTCCCGAAGAGCAGTTGAACGCCCGGGGTCACCACGGTGGAGAACGCGCTGCCGTCATCGAACCCCACGATATCCGCCTCCTCCACGCGGACCGCCTCGAAGCGCACGGAACCACTGGCCGAGGCGCGCTGGCCCAGGTGGTCCCAGTCCCCCGGGAAACCGATGCCCGCACGCCCTCGCTCCACGGCGAAGATGACCACGCGGCCGTCGTGTACGCCGCCGCTGGCCTGCGCCGCGGAGATGATCACGTCGGTGGCCGATGCCCCCGTGGCAAAACGCTTGAGCCCGGTCAACAGGTAACCCGTTCCGTCTGCGACAAGTTCGAGGTCCGGGTCGACGGGGTTCAGCGCGTCGCTCCAGAGCTCCTTCCGTTCGGCGATGTTCAGGAACCACGCCGACTGGTCGCGGCCCGCCCCGTAGAAACCGAGGCACGAGGAGTTCAGGTAGTGGTAGCCCAGGATCTGCGCCACCGAGGCATCGGCCCGCGCCAGGATCCGGATCACCCGGAAGGCCGTTTCCCAGTGCGCACCGGCGCCGCCGTGGACGGCCGGGACCACCAGGCCCGCCAGCCCGTGGGTGCGCAGCAGTTCCAGCGCGTCCAGCGGGTCGGTTCCTTCGCGGTCGCGCTCCAGGGCGCCACGGGCCAGTTCGGTGGCGACGGTCTGCGCCACGGCGCTCCACTGCTCCAGCTCGGCGGCGTCGGCGTGGCCGGACCAGAGGTTCGTGGAGGCCGGGGCCTGCGGTGAAAGGACGGTGCTCATGGGTGCTCCTGGAAAGACGTGCGGTTGAAGGGGTGAGGCGGTGCCGGTGCTAGTCGAGGACCACGGTGCGGCGGCCCGCGGCCACCACGGGGCCGGCGACAAGGGCCGCACCCAGCAGGACCAGCACGCCGATGGAGAACGGGCCGTAGCTGCTCTCACCGACCAGCACCGGGAGGTTCACCAGGATGATGGCAAGGAAGGCCAGCAGCCCGACAAGCCCCAGTGCCGGGGCGATGCGGCGCTGCCAGACCGGGCCGCCGCGTTCCTTGCGCCCGAAGAAGACCAGCACTGCGACAGAGGTCAGCGCCAGCAGCAGGACGATGCCGACCGAGGAAATCCCGCCGAGCCAGGTGTAGAACTGGGCAATCGGGTCGAGCCCGAGCACAGCGGCGACGAGCACCAGCACGGCGACGGTGCCGGAGGCCGCCAGCGAGGCGGCCGACGGTGCACCGTGGACCCGGTGGGCGCTGCCCAGCGGTGCGGGCAGCACGCCGCGGGCGCCGAGCTGGAACAGGTAGCGGGAGGCGATGTTGTGGAAGGAGAGGATGCAGGCGAAAAGGCTCGTGACGAAGAGCAGCTGCACGATGTGTCCGCCGGCGGCGCCCAGGTAGGCCTGGGTGGTGGTCTGCAGGATGGTGCCCGGGTTCTCGGTCGCGTTGGCGACGATGTCGCTCTCGCCGTTGGCGCTGATCAACACCCAGCTGGAGATGGTGTAGAAGATGCCGATGGAGATCAGCGAGATGTACGTGGCCCGCGGGATGGTGCGGTCCGGGTCCCTGGCCTCGTCGCGGAAGACCGCGGTGGCCTCGAAGCCCACGAAGCTGAGGATGGCGAAGAGGATGCCCATGCCCGGTGCCCCGGAGACGATTTCCGAGGGGGTCACGATGCCGGTGGCGAAGCCCTCGGGCCCGCCGCCGGAGAACACCACGACTGCGTCGAGGACGAGCACGATCGCTACCTCGGCAATGAGCAGCACGGCCAGCAGCTTTCCGGAGAGCTCGATGTTCCGGTAGCCCAGCGCCGTCACGGCCACGAAGCCGACGGCCGCCCATGCCCACCACGGCAGATCGGGCCCGCCGTAGGACTTGACCAGCTCGGCCAGCCCGGGGCCGAAGAGCCCGAAGACCCCTGCCTCGAGTGCCAGGTAGGCCAGCAGCGCCACGAAGGCGGCGCCCAGGCCGAACCCGCGACCCAGCCCCTTGCTGACGTAGGAGTAGAACGCCCCGGCGGTCGGCACGAAGCGGGTCATCTGGGTGAAGCCCACGGAGAAGAGCAGCAGCACCACGGTGGCGATGACGAAGGAGAAGGGGAAGCCCGCGCCGTTGCCGAAGGCGATGCCGAGCGGAACCGGGCCGCCGATGACCCCCAGGGGCGAGGCCGCGGCGACGACGATGAAGACGATGGAGGCGACGCCGAGGTTGCCGCGCAACCGGGGACGGGCGGTTGCGGCATCCGGCGCGCCGGCGGGCGCTGGTGCTAGGGTCTGTTGCTGGGACATGATGGGTTGCTCCGAACGGAAGATCACTTAATGGGAATTGGATCCAGATTAGGTTCGCTTCGTGTCGGGGACCCGTCACATGTACGGGCATTGCCTTTGACGACGGAGGATGACGCGGCCTGACCGCCCCGGAACGGCCCTGCGCGTCATACAACTACATGAACGCGCCATTTTTTGTCCGGTCCGGGACGTTCTTCGACACAAACTTGCGCCTGTCAACGCCGGCGCGTTTCAGTCCTGCGGCCGGTACACAGCGATAATCACGCCGGTGGTCGTGGTGACCGCCTCGACAAGTTTCAGTTCGGTGCGCGGCAGCCCGGGGGCGAACAGGCGGTCGCCTGTGCCGAGCACCAGCGGGTGGATGAGGAGCGTGTATTCGCCCACCAGCCCCGAGGCGATGAGTGACTGCACCAGGTTGCCACTTCCCATGCACAACAGGTCCGGGCCCGGCCGCTCCAGCAACTGTGCCACGGCCTCGACGGCGTCACCGGGCAGCAGCTTCGAGTTCGCCCAGGCCAGCGGTTCGTGCAGCGTGCGCGAGGCGACGTGCTTGGTGATCGAGTTCAGCAGCTCGGTGAACGGGTTGCCCAGCTGTGTGGGCCAGAAGCCCGCGAAATCCTGCCAGGTGCGCCGACCCATCACGAGCTCGTGCGCCTCGCCCATGCCGCTGCCCAGGTACTCGCCTAGCACCGGGTCCGCATAAGGCTGAGCCCAGCCACCGTGGCGGAACCCGTGGCGGGTGTCCTCGTCACCGCGCCCCGGGCCCTGCATGACCCCGTCGAGGGTCAGGTTGTCCAGAACCGCCAGTTGCCGCATGTCCGGCCGCCTCTCCCGTCGTGCACGTGCCCGGCAGGCGCCGGCACCGCCGTCATGGCTCGAGGGTAGCCCCGGGCCCGGCCGCCGGGCAACGGCCTGGTACCCCGCATGCGGTCCGGCTAGGCCTTCGCTTCCCCGGACGGTTCCGGCGAGGGGGCCTGTTCGTCGGCCTCGACCGGATCGGCGCCGTCTTCCCGGGCCCGGCGCACGCGCTCGTCGGCGGGTACCTCCCCGTGCGGGGTCCTGTCGTAGAACTTCTTGTAGCGTTCGTCCTCATGGTGGTGGTTGCCCACGACACCCTCCCCTGTTGTTGCTGGTGCTTCCACGGTGGCACCGCTTGCGGCCCTTGGCAACAGGCGCCCGGGGCCGGGCCCAACGCCCGCCACCGGCGCCCCGCTACTTCTGTGCGAGAAGGCGTTCGACGCGCGGCTTGACCTCGGTGGCCAGCAGCGTGATCGACTCGAGCAGCTGTTCCTGGGGGATGCCGCCAATGTCCATCTGCAGGAAATGGCGCATGTGCCCCAGGTAGCCGTGCAGGTGCACGATGCGCTCGGCAACCTCGTCGGGAGATCCCACGTAGTAGGCTCCCGGGGCGTCGGCCTGGGCCAGGTAGGCGCGCTTGTCGGGCGCCGGCCAGCCGCGCAGCCGGCCCATTTCCACGTTCAGGTTGTGCCAGCCCGGGTAGAAGCGGTCGAGCGCTTCCTGCTTGGTCGGGGCGATGAAGCCCAGTGCCCCGACGGAGACCTTGAGGGAATCCGGCGTGTGGCCCGAGGCGGCGCCGGCCTTGCGGTAGAGGTCGGCCAGCGGGGCGAAGCGTTGCGGGGCCCCGCCGATGATACCGTAGGACACCGGCAGGCCGAGCTGGCCCGCGCGGGCGGAGGAGCTGGCATTGCCGCCGGTGGCCAGCCAGATCGGCAGGCTGCCCGAGGCCGGGCGCGGGACCACGGCCAGGTTCTCGATGGACGGACGCACGGTGCCCGACCAGGTGACTTCCTCGGCCGGTGCCCGGTTGATGGTCATCAGCAGGTCGAGCTTCTGGGCGTAGAGGTCGTCGTAGTCCTCGAGGCTGTAGCCAAAAAGCGGGAACGTCTCCACCGAGGATCCGCGGCCGGCAGTGATCTCCACGCGCCCGCCGCCGGAGATGGCGTCGGCGGTGGCGAACTGCTGGAAGATGCGTACCGGGTCGTCCGTGCCGATGATGCTTGCCGCGCTGCCCAGCTTGATCTGTGTGGTGGCGGCCGCGGCGGCCGCGATCATGGCGCCAGGCGAGGACGCGGGCATGGTGGCGGTGTGGTGCTCACCGACGCCGAAGTAGTCAAGGCCGACGGCGTCGGCGTGCTTGATGGCGGCGAAGAGGTTCTGCACCGCCTCGGTGGTCGAGCGGAGCGACCCGTCCTCGTTGCGCTGCGAATCGCCAAAGCTGTAGGCGCCGATTTCCATGGTGTGCATTGTTCTTTGGGTCGAGAGGCTGGGGTGGGTATGCGGGAATGCTCAGGCGGAGACGAGGCTGGCGCGCAGTTTCGCGGAGAGCTCCCCGGAGGTGAAGCGGCCGTTGAAGACGTCGGTTCCGGGCTCGTAGGCCCTGCCCGCAGCCAGCTCGCCGGCGTCGACGGCATCGAAGCCGAGCGCGTCGATGAATCCCGCAACCAGCTCCTTGGCTTCGGCGTCGTCTCCGGCCACGGCCAACGCGCGGCGGTCGGCGGTTCCGGGCGCCGAGGCGTCGGGTTCCATCTCGTGGTAGCCGATGTGGTTGAAGGACTTCACCACGCGGGAGCCGGAGAGGTGGGCGGCGACGACCTCGGACGAGGAACGGTTGTCGGCCTCGAAGTCGGCGATGTCCCCGTCGGTGACGGACCAGTAGTTCATCGCGTCGATGACGACCTTGCCGGCCAGTGCCTCGGCGGCGAGCCCCTTGTACTTGTGCAGCGGGATCGCGACGAGGACCAGGTCGGAGTCGGCGGCCTCTGCCGCGTCGACGGCTTCGGCACCTGGGGTGACGATCTCGATGATCAGCGCATTTTCGGCCGCCGGCTTCGAGGTCGCGATCTTCACGCGGTAGCCGGCGGCGAGGGCCAGCCGGGCAATGGCCGTGCCCACGCGGCCCGCACCCAGGACACCAAGTGTCCCGCGGGTTGCCACCTGCTGTTGTGCGCCGATGTCCATCGTTCCTTCTCCCTAAAATATATGTTGTAAGACAGACCATATTCCAAACAGAACATCTGTGCAACACCATGCTTTCGGCTATGATGGAGCCATGGCAAACTCACCGCGCACACAGCTTTCCCTGGACAAGCCACTTCCCGGATTCATCCCCGGCGACCTTGCCTGGCACCTGGGCATGATCCTGCGCGGCCACCAGACACTCTTTGCCCAGGCGGTCGAGGAGATGCCCTGTTCGGTGCGCGGCTACCAGATGCTTTCCACGGTGGTCCACCACGATCCGGCGAACCAGCAGGCGCTCGGCGCCCATCTGGGCATCGACCGCACGGTACTGACCTACCTGATCGACGACCTCGTCGCCGCGGAACTTGTCGAGCGGGTCCCGGCACCCACGGACCGCCGCGCCCGCAAGATCGTCGCGACGGACAAGGGCACCGAATTGCTGGAGCGGCTGGAAAAGCGCGTCGCAGACGCCGAGCAGACGCTGCTCACCGGCCTTGACGCCGACGAAAGTGCACGGCTGGCGGGCCTGCTGGGCAAGCTCTCGATGTCGGTTCACCGAGCCCAGCCAGGTGCCAACCCGTGCGAGGCCATGGACCACCTGGGCTGACGACCACCCCGATTCACTCTTCCCCCGGCCCTGTCCTGTAGGGCCTCTGGTCCCGATTCTCGCTGCCAGGCACGCCAGCCCCCTAGAATCGAGGCATGACTGACGGTGATATCACGTTCCACACCCGCAAGTGGGTCCGCCCCGAAGACCTCAACGCCAACGGCACCCTCTTTGGCGGGTCGCTGTTGCGCTGGATCGACGAGGAGGCGGCGATCTACGCGATCGTCCAGTTGGGCAACGGCTTCGCCGTCACCAAATACATGTCGGAAATCAACTTCGTCTCTTCCGCACAGCAGGGCGACCTGATCGAAATGGGGCTGACGGCAACGGCTTTCGGCCGCACCTCGCTGACCATGCGCGCCGAGGTGCGCAACATGTTCACCCGCCAGTCGATCCTCACCATCGAGAAGATCGTGTTCGTGAACATCGGCAAGGACGGACAGCCAGCTCCCCACGGCTTCACGGAAATCACCTACGACCGGGACCGCATCCCGGGCGAACACCTGAAGATCAAGCACCCCGAGGACTAAGTCCCAGGCGCCGCCGTGGCAACTAACGACCCGGCGTGGAATGCCGCTACGCTTGTCCGACAATTCGCGCATCTGAATCCCGGGGGAAAAACATGAAACGTCCTGCACTCGCCACGGCCCTGCTGCTCTCGGCCACCCTGGCCCTGAGCGGCTGCGGAGCACTCTTCGGCCCCGAACGGGCCCCGCGGGATGAGGACGGTACCATCAACAAGGAAGCCGACGCCGACGCCTTCACCATCCGCAACGGCGACTGCCTCAATGACCCCGGGGAAGGCGACATCGAGAGCGTGCCCGTGGTCCCGTGTTCGACGCCGCACGAGTTCGAAGTATTCCACGAATTCACCCTCAAGGAAGCCACATACCCGAAGACCGACGACGCCATGCTGGAGATCGTCGGCCCAAAGTGTGAAACAGCGTTCCAGGGCTTCGTCGGACGCGACATCGATGACTCGCGGTTGGACTTCACCACGCTAGAGCCCTCCGAGCTCAGCTGGAAAGACGGCGACCGAACCGTGCAGTGCCTGATCGGTGACCCGGAAAAAGGGAAGACCACCGGATCATTGGCCGGGGCCAACCTCTAGGACCGGCGGGGCACCGCCGGATCGCGGCATCCCTCAGGACGCCTTCGCCGGTCTCCGGTAGACCCCGCCGCCCCATTGGACGCCCCTGCGCATGGCCCACAACGCACACGGCCGGATGGTCCCGAGCCGGACCTCGCGGCACTGCGGGACGCGCGTCTCGTCGATCTCCCCCGCCTCGTCAAGCTCCCACATCGCCTCGATGGGATGGAAGACGTTCACCATGACCTCGCAGTCGCAATACCCGCCGAGTTCGGGGAACTTCCTTTCCAGCGCGGTGGCCCGCGGCGCGCGCATGTCACGGTATGTCCGCGACCACTTCAGCCCGTCGCACCCCTGCGCGAGCATTCGAAAAACGTAGCAGGCCAGGCATTCGTGGCGGAAGGGCAGCAGCGTCCGAACGGTCTTCAACGCGTCTTCGAGCTGCTTGTCGGGGTACTGTTCCATCGGTTCCTCCCGGGCTTGGTGTGCCTCAAGGATGGACCGGCATCACCCGGAGCGAACCCGGCCGCGGGGAACCTGTGGACGCAACGGCACCGGATACCGCACCGATGCAACCGGTGCGGGAAAGTGCCGCACAGGACCCGGGCCCGCAGGACGCGCGGGCGTCAGGGTCCCGACTGGAACCGGACGATGCGCTCGATGGCCTCGGAGACCGGGCCAAGTCCCGCGGCAAAGCTCAACCTGACGCGACGTCCCCCGTCGACCTTGTCGAAATCTGAGCCCGGAACGATGGCCACGCCCTCAGCCTCCAGAAGCGCGGCACAGTAGTCGCTGGACGTCGCGAAGGAACCGAGCTTCTCACCCAGGTCGGCGTAGAGGTAGAAGGCACCGTCGGCAGGGGCGCATTCCCCCCACCCCAGGCGCGGCAACGCCTCCAGGAGTGCGCCCCGAGCCCTGGCGAACTCGTCAACCCTGGCCTCGGCCTCCCGGTAGGACTCCTCGCCGAACGCCGCAAGCGCCGCATACTGCGCCGGAGCCGGCGGGCAGAGCGCGAGGTTCCCGGCCAGCGCGTCGACGGTGCCGATCAGGTCGTCGGGCACCAGTGCCCAGCCCAGCCTCCACCCTGTCATGCCCCAGTACTTGGAGAAGCTCGAAACCACGATGGTGTCGGTGTCGATCTCCCACGAGCTGACCGACCTTCGGGAACCGGCCCCGGATTCCGGGTAGTCGATTCCGTGGTAGATCTCGTCGCTGACCAGCCGCACGCCGCGCTCACGGCACCAGGCGGCGAGTTCGGCCAGCTCGGTCCCGGAGACCATGGTGCCTGTCGGGTTGGCAGGGGAGGCCAGCACCAGCCCGTCGAGGGCTCCGTGTTCCTGCCACGCGGCCTCGAGCAGGTCGATGCTCGGCTGGTAGCGGGAATCCGGACCTGCGGCCAATTCCACCACCTCGATGCCGAGGGTGCGAAGGATGTTCGCGTACGCCGGGTAGCCCGGACGCGCCAGCGCGACTTTGTCCCCCGCGTTGAAAGCGGCCAGGAACAACAGCATGAACGCCCCTGAGCTGCCGGTGGTGACGGCGACGTTGGCCGCGGGAACCTCGATGTTGTACCAACGCTTGTAGTGCCCGGAGATCGCTTCGCGCAACTCGCGGATTCCGAGGGGAGGCGTGTAGGTCATCGGGGTGCCGACCAGGTGGATCTCCGCGGCGCGCTTTGACACCGCCGATGGGGCCCCCTCGCCGGGCTCCCCCGCACACAGCGACACCACGTCCCGCCCTGCCGCACGCAGGGCGGCGACCCTGTCGAGAATGCTCATGACTTCGAAGGCCGGAACCTTCGCCCGTGCGGCGACCTTGAGGCTGCGCTGCATGTTTCCTCCAACCGTTGCGTCATTGCTCCCTCCCACCCTGTCACAGGCCGGGCACAAAACGGCCGTGGCCCCGCCCGGATGTCGATCCGGTCAGGGCCACGGCGGCACAAGCCGCATGGATCAGGCGTCGGCGCGCTCGGCGATGTCCTTCTTGATGGCTTCCATGTCCAGGCCCTTGATCTGGCCGATCAGATCCTCGAGCGCCTCGCCCGGAAGCGCACCGGGCTGGGAGAACACGAGGATCCCGTCGCGGAATGCCATCAGCGTCGGGATGGAGGTGATGTTTGCGGCGGCGGCCAGCTGTTGCTCGGCCTCGGTGTCGATCTTGCCGAAGACAATATCCCCGTGCTTCTCGCTCGCGGCTTCGAAAACGGGGGCAAACTGGCGGCACGGTCCGCACCAGGCCGCCCAGAAGTCCACCAGTACCGTGCCCGGTGCCGAGATGATCGATTCAAAGTTTGCTGCATTAAGTTCAACGGAAGCCATGGGTGCTTCATCCCTTCGGGAGGTGCGGAGGCGGACCCCAAACAGGCCCTCGAATAGCCTAACCATACCCACAGGGGTATTATTCCGAGAGAACGTTTCTTCACCGTCAACGAGGAGTCACCACATGTGCAAGAAGGTCACCTGCAACACCTGCGCCAAGCCAACCTGGGAAGGCTGCGGCGAACACATCGAAGCCGCACTCGGCGACGTCGCAGTTGCCGACCGCTGCACCTGCAAGTAAGCGGCTTTTCCCCGGTTGGGGGCCCGGCATATTGCCGGGCCCCCAACTTGTTTCGCAGGCCGGGCGGCTGCCCCCTGTGCAGGTGGAATCACCCGCACTTGAAGCCGTCCAGGAGCCCCAGCGCTCCCCCTTGGGCCTTTGAAACCTTCACGGTTTGCCCCGGGACGGACTCCCAGACGGCTCCACCGGAAAACGTGTGCAGGGCGATGACCCCCACGGTGATTTCGCTTCCGCCACCAAAGAGCAGATTCAGGATGCCGCCCACCAGGCCGCCCAGCAGGCCATTGCCGAAGGCGTAGGAATTCCCCGAAGCATCGGCGATCTTCGTCCACGCGGCATCGCCCGCATTCCGCTTGCCCGCGACGACATAGGTGATGGTTGCGCCGTTGACCGATGCCGGTGCGCTCCAGCGGATCGTCGCCACCGGTCCCCCGAGCGCAGAATCGGACGACGTGCAGTTGACACCCACTGGAGCAGGAGCCACCGCCGCCGCGACGGTTGCCTGGGCGGCCTGCGGGTGCATCCAGGAAGCCTCGGTCTCGGCAGTCGCCCCGGTAACGGCAACACCGGCCACCAGCATCCCGGCGATCCCGATCGCTGCCGCGCGCACCAACCACGAGGTGTTCATGCCGCCGCGTGCCGTCCCGTGCGGCGCGGCCAAAAAGCCCAGGTGACAAGTGCCGCGGCGCCCAGGGTCAACGAACCCATGACGGCAGGGGAACCCAGCCAGACGATGACCGGCGCCAGCCCCGGCAGGTGGCCCAGCGTCTGGCGCACCGTCACGACCTCGTACGGCAGCGGATCCGGCTGCGCGTTGGCGTCGCCTTTCAGGAACAGGCGCCGCTGTTCACCGTCCATGGCCTCGACGGCCGTCACCCGGTGGGTCACGGGCAGGTTCCCCGGCCGGTCCACGGTAACCACGTCACCGATCCCGGCCTCGCTTGCGGGGATTTCACGGACCAGTGCCACGGAACCGGCCGGGATGGTCGGGGACATCGACCCCGTCTTGAACATGATGAGTGAGATGTGGAAAACCAGGGCTGCAACGACGAGCGCCATGCAGAGCAGGCCCCCGAGGGCCGCAGCCCACATGAAAGCGCCCCCTATCACGCCTAAGGTGCGCCGCGGGTCATGGACTTGGGGGATCCCATGACCCGCGGCGCGGGGAGGCCGGACATTGGGGATGTCCGGCCGTCTGCTGCCCGAACCGCTGACGGGTTCGGAAGATCGTTGGATGCTCATGTGCTGGTTCCCTGGACCGTCCAGGTCAGGTTTGCACTCTTGCCCTGGACACTGCTCGGCGCCGTGGACTTCATGCGCGCCTGAAGGCAGTAGCGGACAGTGTTCGCCTTGTTGGGCGACAGGCTTTGGCTTCCCGAAACCACCGGCACGGACGTGATTTCGGCAAAGGCCACGGACGAAAGGGCCGCCGCATCGCACGCCTGCCCGGACGGCAGGGCCTTGGCCCGGAACTCCAGGGAGTCGACCATGTCCTGCGGATCGGAGGCCCCCTTCGTGGCCGCCTGCAGCAGCACCGTGCCACCCAAGGTGGAGGCATCCGTGGTGCGCACGTCGAGGTAGCCGAAGCTCGAGACGCCCGGTGACATGCCCGTGGTGCCCAGCGCGAGCTGGGCCGGGGCTGCGGAGGTGTGGTCGCTCCAGCTGGTTCCGTTGACGCTGCTCTCGAGCTTGAAGACCCCGGCGGTGAACGAGGCCGTCGCACTCTGGGAATCGGTCCAGGCGGCAAGGGTCGTGACCGCGCCGGTGCCCAGCACCAAGCCGCCGGCGAGCACCGCGGCCACCTTCCGCTTGGTCCCCGCCCGCTGCTTGGTCATGGTCCTGCCTAGTTCTTCTGGGTTCCTGCGAACTCCCACACCGCGGTGGAGGTCGCGCCCTTGCTCAACGTCGCTTCGTCGCCGGCCGTGACGACGAAGCACAGGTTCTTCGCGGCCCCGTCTGCGCCGGAGCTGCCCTTGGCCAGGTCGAATGTTGCAACGCCGGTGCCCGGGACCAGTGGCGTGCTGGCAACCACGTCGCCCGTGCTCGCCTCGGCGCAGCCGAAGGCCGCCGTCGAATAGACCCTGTAACTGAGTCCGGACAGGCCGTTCCCGAAGGACGTGCTCATCTCCACCGTGGAGTCGTAGGTGCTCGTGGCATCCAGGTGCACGGCGTAGGGCGCGCTGACGCTTTCGCCGGGGCTGAGGTTCGCCGCACTCAACCCGAAGTCCAGTACGGCAGCGCCGGCCTCGTCGTGGTGGGCGAAGTCCGTGCCGTTGGTGCTGCCTTCCAAGACAAGTGCGCCGGTGCCAAACACCCCGGCGGCAAAGTCGGAACTGTTCCAGGCGGCCAGCGTCACCACTGCACCCACGCCCAGCACCAGCCCGCCGGCCATGACGGCCCTGATCTTGCGGTTCGTCTCTTTCCCAGCCATGCGCTCCCCCTCAGTAGCGATGAAATGATGTGGAACTGCAGACACTGCATCCTTCCCGGGGCCACGGCCCTGGAGCGGATACTCGAAAGCTAGCAGTGTTCGCCTCCAAAAACCGTTCACTTGAACATCATGAAGCGATGTCTGGCCCCTTGATGCGGGCCCACTGGCCGAGGGGTTCCCCCGTACTGGCCATCCGGCCACACGGATTCGCCGGCAGGCTAGGAGGAGGCTCCCTGTCGCATCGCCGCGTCGAGGCGCCGCAGGTAGAAGTGCATGGGGAAGTGCCGGACCTGACGTGGCAGGAGCCGGACGGCAACCCGGACGGCTCCCATGAACAGGTCGAAGCGGCGTTGCCGGCGACGGTTCCACTCGAACCCGAACATGGTGCGGACCTCCGGCGGGAGCAGCCCAACCGACGCCAGCCTGGCCAGCGGCATCACGGCGCGCACCCACACCGGCGCGTTTCGCGCGGCGAGGAGTTCCGCCGCCACCTCGCGAACCCGCTGGTCCACCTCGAGATCGGTGCAGGTGCGCTGCCAGTACTCCGCGAATGCCGCGCGGTCGGCGGGCCAGTACGCGTCGGGCATGCCGAGCTCGGTGCCCAGCCGGGCGTATTCCCGGTACAGCTGTTCGGCGGTGGCGTCGTCAAGGGCGGGAAGGACGGCCTCGTGGATCTGCATGGCCGAGTCATAGAGTGTGGCGGCCACCCAGAGCTGGAGTTTGGGGTCCCTGGCCGAGTAGGCCGGGTGTGATCCGTCAGCTGCGGCCGATCCGCGCACCGGGGCGTGGGCCCTGTGCACGATGCCGCGCACCGCGTCACGCTGTGCCTCGGTTCCGTTGCTCAGCGCGTAGATGTAGGTCAGGGTTCCGTGCAAACGGCCCATCGGGTTGTTGGCGAAATCCGAGTGCCGGGCCACGCCGTGGCCCACCTGGGGCATCGCCAATTGCAGGAGTATCGCCCGGCCACCGCCGAGCAGGTAGACGCTTTCCGGTGCATATCGGCCCATCACCGTGGCTGCCTGAGCCGCGCCCTTCTTACCGAACACCCGTATTTTCTCCCTGCCTCGCCTGCACTGGATGCGGTGAGGGAACTGCCCAGCATCCGCCTTCCCATTCTGCCGGGCCACCCTGAACGATTGCCCCACGCGGAAGCTTCCGGGCTCTCGAACCGCCATTTGCACATCGTTTGTACCCCGCACGATGCGTTTGCCGTATGCTCGGGAGCAAGCCGCCCAGCGCCCGGGACGAACGGGCCGACACAGGAGAAACCGCATGTCGCAGTCGGATCAGAGCACGCAGGACCGCACCGGCGCGCCGGTGCTCATACCTGCCGGGACAACCTTCAGGCCGGAGGACATCACGTTCTTCAAGGACCAGGGCACGCGCACCCTGGAACAAGCCATCGCCGAGGCCGACGTACTGGTCAGCTGCCCGCACTCCGGGGATGCCGTGCCCGAGGAACTTGCGGGGTTCCTCGCCCCCGAGTTCACCCAGCGGCTGCAGTTCGACTACTCCGACCGCACCACCGGTCCCGTGGTGCGCGCCTGGGCGCAGGTTGATCCGCGCATCATCTACGTCGAGAACCCGCACCCACGGCTGCTGCGCGACCCGAACCGGCCGCGGCCGGCGAACCTCGGGGCGCAGCTGCGCGAGGCCTTCAACCGCGTGCGCGAGGCAGGCGCCTGGAACAAGGTCGATCTCACGGGCGTAGACACCATCCGCCCCGTCACTTTCTCCTTCTTCCCGCTGCTGCGGGTGCCAGACTCCGAGGCCGAGCTGGAGACCATGGTCAAGGCCTTCGAATCGGTGGCCGAGCGTGGGCTGGGCGTGTACGAGTCGACGCGGAACTCGATCCGCAACGCCATGATCGCCGCGGCCTCCGAGCGTGTGAAGAACGGAGGCCGGGCACAGGTCACCACCCTCTCCTTCCACGACACCATGAACCACACCACGACGCGTGACGGAGCGGTGAACGTGCTGCGGGCCCCGGCCGACCAGCTGCCCGACGTCGTCGCCCTCTCGAACCGCGGAGATGCCCGGGGTGAGCGGCGCGGCGATGACGTCATCACCATGGACCCGGAGGCGCTGCGTGCGCTGGCGGACTGCCACCGAACCGGATTCGACGTGGCCTTCGACGCCGACGTCGCCCTGAACTCCCCCTACCTCGGCAGCCAGGAAATCATCGCCTCGGGGGAACGCTTCAGGAACCTCACCGACTCGACATTCGCCCTGCCCTCCGGTGAGGGTACCGTGCAGCTCGGTGCGGTGCAAGCCGAGTTCCTGCGCGAATACCTGCTGGGACCTGCGGCAACGGCGGCGCTGCAGCGTCCGGGTACCGGATGGCCGGAGGAGGACACCGAGTGGACTGCGACGCTGGGTCGGCACTGCATGGCCAGCTGGGACGAATTCCGCGCCTGGTTCACCTCGCAGGAGGATTAGCCGGGCGCGCCGGCTCCGTTCCGGTGCTGCCCGTCAATGATGCAGGGACCGCGGATGCTCCGCGTGGGGCCATGGACATGGGAAAGACCTCTCGGATGTCGTGAATGCTCCGGCAAACGCGACATCCCGGAGGTCTTCCCTCTGTCTTTCAGCCATTCGCGGTGTCCTCGCCGGACGCGGCTCTGCCCAGCAGTGAATCCGGGGGCCGAAGAGTGCGACCTGTCGCCAGATCCGTTTCCGCCGGTTGGTGATCCGTACTAGCCCGAGGCCCCGGCAGCGATGAGGGCGAAGGTGAAGATCGTCCAGTCGTTGAGCACATGGGCACCCGTTGAGACAAGGATGTTCTTCGTCCTCATGTAGGCGAGGGTGAGGACGAGCCTGGCGACCCCGATGATCAGGAACGCCTGGGCGAAGTTCCAGCCGTAGGTGGGCAGGTGCGCGGCCCCGAACCACAGTGCCGTGATTAGCCAGGCAAGGATCACCGACGTGTTCCTTGAGAGCTTGGCCTTGGTGAAGAGCAGGTACATGACAGCCAGGAACGGCAGGATGGTAAAGATTTCTTCACCTAGAAGCTGGATGCCTGTTCCCACGTAGAAGGCGGCAGTGTTGGCTACTCCACCTTCGAGGACGCCGCCTGTGGCGGGGTTGCTGTTGGCACCGAAGACAGCAGCAACAAAGATTCCGACAACACCCGTGACGGCGAGGTTCAAAAGCCAAAATACGACCATGTTCAAGTAGTCGACGCCCGTCAGCTTCTTGAACAGCGACTTCCAGTAGCGTCCGGTGAAGCCGATGAATACCGCGAGGGGAATCGCGGTGAACAAGAACCGGGGAATGAGCGACTGAAGGTCGTTTGCAGCCGGAAAGAACATTAAGGTTGCAATGCCAACAGCACAGGCGAGGACAATCACTGCCCATTTCCACCCGGCGACTTCAATGGGTTCGCCGTTGTAGTAAGGGAAGTCTCGGCCATCTGCCCGCTCGACCAATCGACCGAATCGCTGGTTCTTTTGTTGCCTGGTTCCTGACGCCACGGTGTCTCCTCCACGCATATGTCCGAACATCGCGCTCGGCACCCTGCCAGCCAAATTACTAGATCACCTGACGTTATGCCTAGTGGTCGATGGAATATGCGGTCTTGTTCCTGCTGCGGGACAGGTCTTCCATCCAGCACGCCCTGATCCTGCACCAAGCTTCAAGCAGCCCGCCCGGAGCTGGTCCGACGAACTACCGGACACACGCCAACGGGGTGCCACCTGTCGCCCGAAGGGGCATCGGGTAGCACCCCGCATTGCTGTCTTCTGAGGACTGCGGAATCAGCCCAGGGCCAGGCCCAGGATCGCGCCGGGCACGATCGTGGTCACCGTGAGGATCAACGTCGGAACGAAGAACGAGTGGTCGTAGAGCTTGCTGCCCAGCTTCGTGGAACCGGAGGAATCGAAGTTCGCCGCGGCGATCTGCGAGCCGTTGGTCGGCAGCAGGTAGATGCCGGCGAAGGCCGCCGCCCACATACCGGAGAGCAGTCCGGGCGCCATGCCCGCGGCCAGGCCGATCGGCACCACGGTCCGGGTCGCGGTCGACTGGCTGGTGGTGAGCACGCAGACCAGGAACACACCCAGCGCGAAGATCCACGGGGCACTCTGCACCATGGCACCCACCCCGTTCGCGATCATTTCGGTGTGGGCGCCCAGGAACGTGTCGGTCAGCCAGGCCAGGCCAAAGAGCGCGATCGCGGAGACCATGCCGGCCTTGAAGACGGTGGTCCCGGGTACTTCCTTGACGTCGGGGCGGGCCACCAGCCAGATCACCGTGCCGACCAGCAGCATGATCATCTGGATCAGCGGGGTCATCGAAATCGGCTCGCCCGCGGCATCCTGTGGGCGCAGGTCCTTGAACAGGCCGAAGACCACGATGGCCGCAACGCCCGCAAAGAAGACCAGTGCGGCGTTCCGGCCGGCCGCTGTGACAGTCACCTGGACCTGGGTTGCGGCTCCCCCGGCATCGGGTGCCGGGATCTCGCCGGCGGCGATCTTTGCCTGGATCTCCGGGTCGTCGGCGATCTCCTTGCCGAGCTTGTTGACGAAGAACGCCGCTGCGACGATGCCGATCAGGGCCGCCGGGAAGGTGATCTTGATGATGTCGATCAGCTCGAAGTTGTACGGGTTCACGGCCGTCAGCGTGACCATGGCCGCCATCGCAGCGGATACCGGCGAACATGCAAGCGCGACGCCGGTGGCCACCACGGACAGCGAGAGCGGGCGCGAAGGGCGCACGCCGTTGCGGTAGGAAAGGTCCTGGATCACCGGCAGCAGCGGATAGAGGATGTTGGAGGTTCCGGCGCCGGCGGCAAACAGGAATGACACAACCGGTGCGACAAAGGTGATGGCCTTCGGGTTCTTCGAAATCAGGTTGGCGGCGATCGAGACCATCCAGTCGATGCCTCCGGCGACTTGCATCATGGAGCTGGCGACAATCACTGCCAGCACAATGAGCAGTGCGTCAACCGGCGGGGACCCCACCGGCAGTCCCATGACGAAGACGAGCAGGACCACGCCTGCACCGCCCCACAGGCCAAGGCCCACGCCGCTGGATCGCGTACCCATGATGATGGCACCCAGGACGATGAGCAACTCGATGATGAACCGTGCTGTCTCCATAAGACGTTCCCCTCGGATTCTTTTGTCTAACAGCCGAAGAATACCCGAGAAAAAACACGCTGACGAGGAACGTCAGCCAAACGCGGCGGAAACCTGTGGGTCCGCGGGCGCAGCGGCCACCCCTGGCTCAGTCCCGGCGGGCCCGCACCGGATGCTGCGAGAGGATCGACACGCGGTTGAAGGCGTTCATCGCGATGGCTGCCCACTGGACGGCGGCGAACTGCCCGTCGGTGAGCACCAGGCGTGCCGCGGCGAGCTCTGCAACCCGGGATTCTGTGTCAGGCAGGATCGTCGCCGCCTCCGCCACGGACAGCGCTGCGGCTTCGAGGTCGCTGAAGAGCGTGGTTTCCCGCCAGCTGGGGAGCACGGCCAGGCGCTGCGTGCTCTCCCCCGCTTCAAGTGCCTGGCGCACATGCATGTCCAGGCAGAAGGCGCAGCCGTTGATCTGCGAGATGCGGACGTTCAGCAGCTCGATGAGCCGGTGCTCGAGCCCCGCCGCCTCACCCGCCGCCTTCACCTTCAGAGCGAAGGCATTCAGCGCCTTCCAGCTGTCGGGATCCGACTTGTCGAGGAAGAACGGATCCGACAGTGACATGGTGTGGCCTCCAGAAAAACGCTGCGTGTTACCTTGCCTAGAACACTACTCGGCGGCGGCCAGCTGGCCGCAGGCACCGTCGATTTCCTTGCCGCGTGTGTCGCGCAGCGTGGTCGGCACGCCTGCGGACTCGAGGCGGTCGATGAACTCCTCGGTGACGTCCTTTTCCGATGCGGTCCACACCGAGCCAGGGGTCGGGTTCAGCGGGATCGGGTTCACGTGGACCCAGCCGCGGCCGCGGGCGTTGAGCTTGCGGGCCAGCAGGTCCGCCCGCCAGCCGTGGTCGTTCATGTCCTTGATCAACGCGTACTCGATGGAGACGCGGCGGCCGGTCTTCACGTAGTAGTTGAATGCGGCGTCCAGGGCCTCGTCGACCTTCCAGCGCCCGTTGACCGGGATCATTTCGTCGCGCAGCTCATCGTCCGGGGCATGCAGCGAAAGTGCGAAGGTGACAGGGATGTTCTCCTCGGCCAGCTTGTTGATCGCCGGGACCAGGCCCACGGTGGAGACGGTGATGCCACGGGCGCTCATGCCCAGGCCCTCGGGAGCCTCGGCGGCCATGCGGTGCACGGCCGCCATGACACGCTTGTAGTTGGCCAGCGGTTCGCCCATGCCCATGAAGACGATGTTGGTGACGCGCTCGGCGTCGTGGCCCCCGTCGCGGCGCTTGCCGCCCAGGCCGCCCTCCGCGATCACACGGTTGGCCTGGACGATCTGGTCCAGGATTTCGGCGGTGGACATGTTGCGGGTCAGCCCGGCCTGGCCGGTGGCGCAGAACGGGCAGTTCATGCCGCAGCCGCACTGGCTGGACACGCACAGGGTGACTCGGCCCGGGTAGCGCATGAGCACAGACTCGACCAGCGAACCGTCGAACAGGCGCCAGAGGAACTTCACGGTGTCGCCGTTGTCGGTGGTCAGTCGCTTGACCTCGGTGAGCAGCTTCGGGAACATGGCTTCGGCCAGCTCGGCGCGGCGGTCCTTGGGGAGATCGCTCATCAGCTCGGGGTCGGTCGTGTAGTGCTGGAAGTAGTGCACGGACAACTGCTTGGCGCGGAATCCGGGCAGGCCCATTTCCTTGAGCTTCTCGGCACGCTCGGCCAGCGTCAGGTCGGCCAGGTGCACCGGCGGCTGCGAGACGCGCTTCTTGGCGGTGAACTGGAGCTGCGGACGACCGTCCTCACCCATCGCCTGCTTCCAGCCTTCGGCGGTCGGGCGTACCTGCGCGCGGCCTTCGGCCTTGGCGCGGGATTCGGAGATGCGCATTTGCTGGGCGGCTTGGGCTTTTGCCTGGGCGGCACGGCGCTCGGCCACGTCCTGCGCGCTGGGCGCAGTTTCGGCAGGCACGGTCTCTGGGGTTTCAATGGGGGAAGTCATCCTTACCATTGTCCCACGCATGTCCAGCACCGCGACGGTGAGATTGGGCACGCGTTTGCGCCCGCGGCCGGAGCCGACGGAGGTGTGCTGCCGACACCGAACGGTGGGTTGGGCTGGCCGCCACCCGAGAGCCGTATCATGAATTGGTCAACTACATCGGCGTGAATCGAGGAAGGCGGGGAAGCCAATGGAACGCGAAGAGCTTCCCACCATCTTCAACCTCGATGCGAGCGACCCCCGCAGCGAACTGATCGACAGGTCCGGGCTGGACGGCGAAACACTGGCGCAGATCGACCGCATCATGGCGGAGATGGGCCGGTTGCGGGCGGTCGAGCGCAAGATCTCGCGTGCCTCCCAGCGCTACATGAACCTGAACGAGACGGACATGCGGGCCATCCGCTACCTGATCTCTGCCAAGAACACCTCGAGGTCCGTCACGCCGGGCATGCTGGCCAAGCATCTGTCGATCACCACCGCCTCGGTGACCAAGCTGATCGACCGCCTCGAGCAGGCCGGCCACGTGGTGCGCACCTCCCACCCGACGGACCGCCGCTCGCTTCGCGTCACGGTGACCGCGGAAACCCATATGGCGGCCCGCGAACAGGTCGGCCGCCACCATGCCGCCCGTTTCGGCGCCGCCGCACGGCTCAGCGCAGCGGAGCGGGACATCGTCATCCGCTTCCTGGCCGAGACCGCGCACGACCTGGAGGACAGCATCGACTCGGTCGGCGAGCGCCAGGACAATAACGCCTAGCCCTCCACACCCGGCTCCGTGCCGGATCTGCCGGGTCGGTCCCGGTCCTTCGAGCCGCCGAGATTTTCCGCAGCCTTGGTGATCCGGCGCGCCATCGAGGAGAAGATCACCCCGTGGAACGGCAGGATGGACAACCAGTAGAGGCGGCCCGCCAGCCCGCGGGGAAAGAAGACGGCCCGCTGCCGATAGCGGCTCCCGCCCGGAACGGGCATGACCGACAGCTCCAGCCAGGCGCGGCCCGGGACCCGCATCTCCGCCCTCAGGCGCAGCAGTTCGTCCGGGACGATTTCCTCGACGCGCCACCAGTCCAACGCGTCGCCCAGCGCCAGGGAGCTGCGGTTGCGGCGGCCCCGGCGCAAGCCGACCCCGCCGGCGAGCTTGTCCAGGAATCCGCGCACTGCCCAGGCCCCGGGAAGCGAGTAGTATCCCGCTTCCCCGCCGATCCCCTGGACAACGGCGAAGACCTGGCCCGGCGTCGCTGTCGTCGTGCGTTCGCGCACATCAGTGTAGACGGTTTGCCCGGCCCATTGGGGGTCGGAGGGCAGCGGTTCGGCCGGGGACTCGAGCGCGTGGGCGGTGGCCCACGTCGTTTCGACGGTGTCGGCTTCCATCTTGGCAAGCGCCAGTTCCACCGCCCTGCGGTAGTCCGTCAGTCCCCCGTCCGGAGATGCAATGACCGTGTCGATGTCCCTGTTGCGCATCACGCAGTCGTGCTGCAGGGATTCCACCAGCGGTACCGCGAGGGAGCGTGGAATCGGGGTCACGAGGTTGACCCACTGGGCCGCCAGCCACGGGGTCAGCACCGGCAGCGGCCAGATGACGGGTCGGCGGATGTGCGCCGCCTCCGCATAGAGGCGCATCAAATCGCCGTAGCTGTGCGCGTCCGGGCCGCCGATGTCGAAGGCGCCACGGGTCTCCGGCGGGAGTCCCGCGGCACGGGCGAGGTAGTGCAGGGCGTCGCGCACGGCGATGGGTTGGACCTTGTTGAGCACCCAGCGCGGTGCGGGCATCACCGGCAACACGTCCGTGAGGTGCCTGACCATTTCGAAGCTTGCGGAGCCGGAGCCGATGATCAGCCCCGCCTGCAGGGTGAGGACGGGGATGCCGCTGGCCTCGAGGATCTCCCCCACCCTGACCCGCGAGGACAGGTGGCGGCTGAGCTCCCCGTCGGGATGCAGCCCCGACAGGTATACGATGCGTTCGATTCCCTCGTCTCTCGCCGCCTGCACCATGGTCCTGGCGCAGCGTTCCTCCAGCGGGGCGAAGTCCGAGGTACCGCCCATCGAGTGCACCAGGTAGTAGAGGACCGATGCCCCGCGGCAGAGTTCCCGTGCGGCGCGCAAGTCGGTGAGGTCGCCGTGGACCTCGTCCACCTGAGCCCTCCAGGGAACATCGCGCAGTGCGTCCTTCCGGCGTGTCAGCACCCGTACCCGGTGGCCTTCCTCCAGCAGCAACGGGACCAGCCGCCCGCCGATGTAGCCCGAGGCACCCGTCACGGCGATGATGCTCATGGCCGTGCCCCCTGCAACCGCTTCCGGCGGGAAGTGAGCACTGCCCCGGCAATCACCGTGAAAAGCAACAGGGCGCCGGCGCAGGCAAACGCACCCACGGCAACAACACTCGAAGTGGTTCCTCCGTCACTGCGGCCCACCCCGATCCATGCAACGCCCCACGCCATGGCCAAGGCAGCTGACACCCGTCCGTTCGAATACAGCACTGTCGCCGCGCCGATAAGCGCCGCGACAACGACAAGCACCACCGCCAGCGGCTGCACCCACCCGGAATCGCGGCCTACACCGAGCGAGGCCAGCCATGCGGCGATGTTGGCCACCGTCGCAACGCTGACCCACCCCAGGTAGGGTCCGAAGACCAGCCACATGATCCAGCGTTCGGTGGGGTTCTCCAGCGGTTCCCTGACCAGAAACATGAAGATCCAGATCAGCACCGCAAGCAATGCCGCCATCACCAGCACCGTGGCTCCCAGCCAGCCGAGCTGCGCCGCGGCGAGCCAGAGCGCGTTCAGGAGCGCCGAGGCGGCAGCCAGCGGCCGCAGGGCCCGCTGGGTCGGCGACATGCGTGCCGTCGCGCCCAGCTGCCACACCGCATAGACGGCCAGCCCCAGGTAGATCACGCTCCATATCGCAAAGGCGCCGGTGCCGGGTGCCAGCAGCGTCGAATCCGCCCCCAGCCACCCGTCCGCGGCATCCTTGATTGGTGTTCCGCCCAGCGCACCGCTGGCCACGAATGCCCCGCCGATCGCCGCGAACACGGCCAACGCGACAACCAGCGGAATCGTCAACGGGGTCTTTCCTTCGGCGCTCATCCGGGCCTCCTGCCAGGGGGATTTTCCACGTACTTGCCCGTTCCACTCGACAAGCAGCAACTTGTTAACCCATCATGTATCTAGACAGGCTAGCAATCAACCTTGAGGGGTAAAGATGACTCGGGTACCACCGGACGACGGCTTTGCGCCACACCCCGCCTCGAGGTTGCTGCAAGAGGTACTGGTGCTCAACGACGCCCTCGAACACGCGATATGCCGCCATCTGGACATCAACGCGACAGACTTCCAGGCCCTGCGGCACCTCATCCGCCTGCTCTCCCTGACCCCCAGCGAATTGGCCGCGCACCTGCGCATTTCCACCGCGGCAACCACCGCGGTCATCGACAGGATGACAAAGCGCGGCCATGTGCTGCGCACACCCCACCCGAGCGACCGCCGCAGCTTCCTGCTCTCCCCCAGCCCCGCCGCCCTGGCCCAGACGCTTGCGGCCCTGGACCCGCTCTTCAACGCCGCCGAGCAACTCACCCTGGCCATGTCCCCCGAGGATGAGCGGGCCGTCGTGCGCTACCTCGACGGGGTGCGCGGGGCCATGCATGGGCAGATCGAAGCCATGGAGAACGCCACCACCGGGAATCGAAAGGGATGACGATGAGCCTGCCAACCCACAGCACCACACGGACCGGCGCCGCACCGACGATCGACGGCACCCCGCCCCCGAACCACCCGGTGCGCCGCGAACTTGATGCGGTCATCGCCGGGTACCGGCGGGCCGCCGCCGGGTACTCGCCCGCGACGGCGCTCCTCTGGGACCGCATCGGTGCGGCACTCGCGGGCGGAAAGCTCACCCGGCCGCGCCTGGCCATGCTGGGCCACGAGGCCTTCGGCGGCCGGGACACCGCACGCGCCGTGACGCTCGGCTGCGCCTTCGAGCTGCTCCACGGCTCGCTGCTGATGCACGACGACGTGATCGACAGGGACTTCGCGCGCCGCGGCCGGCCCACACTCTCGGCGCACTACCGCGACGAGGCACTCGCCGCGGGCAAGTCCCGGGCCGATGCCGAGCATGCCGGCCACGCCGCGGCGATCATCGCCGGGGACCTGCTGCTCGCCGCATCCATCAAGTTGGCCCTCAAGGCCGCCGCTTCCCTGCCTGCGGCGGACGCCATCGAAAACGCGTTCCACCAGGGCATCCACCACGCTGGGGCCGGGGAGCTGGAGGACCTCTTGTTCTCCCTCGCCGGTTCCCCGGCCACGGTCCAGGAGGTGCTGCGCATGGAGGAACTGAAGACCGCCGCGTACTCCTTCCGGGTGCCGCTGCACGCCGGGGCGCTGCTCGCCGGGGCCGACACCGACCAGGCCGCCGCGCTCGGGGACATCGGCAGCCAGCTCGGCGTTGCCTACCAGGTCATCGACGACGTGCTCGGAACCTTCGGGGACCCGCGGGCCACGGGAAAATCCATCGAGTCGGACCTGCGCGAAGGCAAGAGCACCATCCTCACAGCCATGGCCTCCGCGGCGCCGGGGTTCGCGCGGGACCTGCAGCTCTACCGCGAACACCGGATCGACCTGGAGGCACTGCGCGAGAGCCTGCGGCGCACCGGCGCCGAGTCCTTCGCCCGGCAGCTTGCCGGGGAACTCTGCCACGGCGCCACCGCTGCGGCCCACCAGTTGAGGCTGCCGGCGCACGTGGGTGCCGCGCTGGAGGACTTCGCCTCGCTGATCATGCACCGGGAGGCTTAGCCACCATGGAACACACGGCATTGGAGCGTTACACGGAGGCCGCGAGCAGCAGCGCCGGCGTGGTCATCAGGCGGTACTCGACGTCGTTCTCGCTGGCCTGCAGGATGCTCGACCACGCCTCCCGCCGGCACATCTCGAACATCTATGCACTGGTCCGCCTGGCCGACGAGGTCGTGGACGGGGTGGCCCGGGAGGCGGGACTCGACCCGCACGCCGTCGCCGAGGCCCTGGCCCGGCTCGAGGCCGAAACCGAGGCGGCGCTGCGCACCGGCTACAGCACCAACCTGATAGTCCACGCCTTCGCCTGCACGGCCCGGGACCAGGGCATCGGCCCGGCACTGACCCGGCCGTTCTTCGCCTCCATGCGGGCGGACCTTTCCGTGGCCACCCACGACGCCGAGACCCTCGAGCAGTACATCTACGGGTCGGCCGAGGTCGTGGGGCTGATGTGCCTGCGGGTGTTCCGATCCATGCCGCAGGCCCCCGCCGGCCACGCGGCGGAGCTGGAGAGAGCGGCCCGGCACCTGGGCTCCGCCTTCCAGAAGGTCAACTTCCTGCGCGACCTCGCCGAGGACACCGGCCAGCTGGGCCGCAGCTACTTCCCCGGGCTGGATCCCGCCGCGTTCACCGACGCCCACAAGGACGCCCTTGTCGCCGATATCCGCGCCGACCTCGACGCGGCGGAGCTTGGCATCCCGCACCTGGCACCGCGCGCGGCCCGCGCGGTGCGCATGGCCCACGGGCTCTTCGGCGCGCTGGTGAACGAGCTGGACCGCACCGGCGCCGAACAGCTGGTGCACCGCCGGATTTCCGTCCCCGCGCGGCGCAAGGCCCTCGTCGCCCTGCGCTCGGCGATCGGCACCCGCAGGAAGGCAGCGGCATGACGCACCCGCCCACCGAAAGCGTCGTGGTCATCGGCGGCGGGTTCTCCGGGCTGGCCACCGCCGGGTTGCTGGCGGCCTCCGGGCACCGGGTCACGCTGCTGGAAAAGCAGGACACCCTCGGGGGCCGGGCCGGCCGACTGGACCGCGCCGGCTTCCGCTTCGACACCGGACCCTCCTGGTACCTCATGCCGGAGGTCTTCGAGCACTGGTTCGGGCTCATGGGCACCTCCACGGCGGCGGAACTGGACCTGGTGGACCTGGACCCCGGGTACCGCACCTGGTTCGAGGGCCACGACGAACCGCTGGACATTCCCGCGGGGCGCGGCGCCGTTCAGGCCTTCGAGTCCCTGGAACCCGGGGCTGGAGCCGCCCTGGACAAGTACCTGGCCTCCGCGGCCGGCGGCCACCGGCAGGCGCTTGGGCACTTCCTCTACGACGGCTTCACCTCCGCCAGGTCCCTGCTCAACCCCCGGCTGCCGATGCTGGCCGCCGGGATGGCCCCGCTGCTGGCCCGCCCGCTGGAATCGTTCATCGCGCAGCGCTTCGAGGACCCGCGCCTGCGCCAGCTCCTGGGCTACCCGGCGGTCTTCCTGGGCGGCAGCCCCGGGCGCATCCCCGCCCTCTACCACCTGATGAGCCACCTTGACCTGACCCAGGGCGTGAAGTACCCGCTCGGCGGCTTCGCCGGGCTCGTGGACGCCATGGCGGAGGTCTGCACGGGGGCCGGGGTCGAGATCCTTACCGGCGCCACGGCGGAGGGCATCGGCACCGTGCGCCGCGGCAGGAGGACCCGCGTGGAGTCTGTGCGCTGGCGCGACGCCGCGGGCGCGGAGCACCGCCTCGCGGCCGACGTCGTGGTCGGCGCCGCCGACCTTCACCACCTCGAAACGCGGCTGCTGCCCCCGCACCTGCGCTCCCGCTCCGAGTCGTCGTGGAAACGCCGCGACCCGGGCCCCAGCGCCGTGCTGCTCTGCCTGGGCATCCGCGGCAAACTGCCGAAGCTGCTGCACCACAACCTCTTCTTCACCCGGGACTGGGACGAGAACTTCGGCCGCATCCACCGCGGGGAGGCACTGGAACGCGAAACCAGCATCTACGTGTGCATGCCCAGCGCCACGGACCCGGGGGTCGCCCCGGCCGGGCACGAGAACCTCTTCATCCTCGTCCCCGCCCCGGCGCTGCCGGAGTGGGGAACCGGCGGGGCCGACGGGCACGGCAGCGCGCCGGTGGAAGCCGTCGCGGACGCGGCCCTGGCCCAGCTCGCGGCCTGGGCGGGCATCGCGGATTTGGCGGAACGTGTTGTGGTCCGGCAAAGCTATGGCCCCGGGGACTTCGTGGAGAATGTGAACGCCTGGCGCGGAAGTGCGCTGGGGCTGGCGCACACCCTGGGGCAGAGTGCTTTCTTCCGGCCCTCCAACCGGAACCAACGGGTGGAAGGCCTGCACTATGCCGGGAGTTCGGTCCGTCCGGGCATCGGGGTGCCCATGTGCCTGATCAGCGCGGAAATCGTGGCAAAGGCCGTGAACGGGATCAAGGATCCCGGCCCCTTGTCCCTGCCCGCCCCGTGCCGAAGCCCGGGCGAACCGGCGGGCGATGCGCCGGAAGAACGGGTGGCCACGTGACCTACCTGCTCCTGCTGCTGGCCCTGATCGGGTGCCTGGTGCTGCTCGATGCCCGGTACCGGCTTTTCGTCTTCGCCCGGCCGCTCCCTGCCCTCGCCTCGCTGACCCTGGGCACCTGCATCTTCCTGGCCTGGGACGTCGTGGCGATCGACCAGGGGATCTTCCTGCACCGCGAGTCCCCGCTCATGACGGGGGCGATGCTCGGCGAGCAGCTTCCCCTGGAGGAGGCCTTCTTCCTGTTCTTCCTCTGCTACCAAACCATGCTGCTGCTCAACGGGGCGCTCGCCTGGCGCGCGCACCGGGCCACCACGCGGGCGGGGGTCGATGCCCCGTGAGTTTCGCACTTCTTTCCGGATGGTTCCTGCTCGGCTCCCTGGCCCTCTTCGTGGTGGCCCTGCGGCTGCGCCGCATCCCGCTGGGGGCCGTTGCGCCGGCCCTCGGGGCGACCGCCGCCGTCCTGCTGGTGCTGACAGCGGTCTTCGACAACCTCATGATCGCCTCCGGGCTTTTCGACTACGGGCAGGCTTCACTGCTGGGGATCCGCGTGGGGCTGGCCCCGATCGAGGACTTCAGCTATCCGCTCGCGGCAGTGCTGTTCATGCCGGCACTGTGGTGGCTGGGCGGCGGCACCGTCCCGGCGGGAAGGGACGGCACATGATCCGCGCACTGCTCCTGACAAGCCGACCCCTTTCCTGGGTGAACACCGCCTACCCCTTTGCCGCCGCCTACCTGTTGGCGGCGGGGCGGATCGATTGGCTCTGGGTGGTTGGCACGTTCTTCTTCCTGGTCCCCTACAACCTGGCCATGTACGGCGTGAACGACGTGTTCGACCACGAGTCGGACCTGCTCAACCCGCGCAAGGGCGGGGCCGAGGGCGCCGTGCTGGAGCGCACCCGGCACCGCGGCGTCCTGGTGGCCTGCGCCGTCGCGACGGTGCCGTTCCTGGCGGTCCTGCTGCTGGCCGGGTCGTGGTCGGCGAACCTGGTGCTGCTGGTGTCGATGTTCGCGTTGCTGGCCTACAGCGCACCGGGGCTGCGTTTCAAGGAACGCCCCTTCCTGGATTCGCTGACCTCCAGCACCCACTTCGTATCCCCCGCGCTCTACGGGCTGGTGCTTGCCGGCGCGCCTTTCGACGGGCAGTTGCTGGCGGTTCTTGCAGCGTTCTTCCTGTGGGGCATGGCCTCCCACGCCTTCGGCGCCGTGCAGGACATCATTCCGGACCGTGCCGCATCCCTGGGTTCCATCGGAACGGTGCTCGGCGCCAAATGGACGGTGCGCGGTGCAGCGTTCACCTACCTGCTCTCCGGCCTGCTGCTGTCCACCGACTGGCCCGGACCCGTGGCCGGGTTGCTCGCGCTGCCCTACCTGGCCAACGTGCTGCCCTACGCCAACCTGGAGGATGCCGAGTCGGAGCGTGCCCACGCGGGGTGGACCAGGTTCCTCTGGCTGAACTACGTCACCGGGTTCTTCGTCACGATGCTGCTCATCCGGTACGCCCTTGACCGCTGACACCGCTTCCCCGGGTACCGGGCCCTGCCGGCAACCCGGTGTCCTTCGAACGCATTCCCTGAAAGGCGCACCGATGGCCCCACGCACCACGAACCTGGTGTGGTTCCGCGACGACCTGCGGGTCGCCGACAATCCGGCGCTCGACGCCGCCCTGGCCGCGGGCCCCACGCTGGCCGTGTACATCCTCGACGAGGAATCCCCGGGGATCCGCCCGTTGGGCGGGGCCGCCCGCTGGTGGCTGCACCATGCGCTGGTCGAGCTCCGGGCAAGCCTCGAGGCACTCGGGGTTCCCCTGTTCCTGCGGCGCGGCGCGGCGGACAGCATCCTGCCCGGCATTGTTTCCGCCGCCGGCGTCGGGACCGCCTTCTGGAACCGCCGCTACGGCGGCCCCGAACGCGCGGTGGACACCCGGGTCAAGGAAATCCTGCGGGCATCGGGAACCACTGCCACGAGCTTTTCGGGCATGCTGCTGCAGGAACCGTGGGTGCCGCTGACCCAGGACGGCAGGCCGTTCAAGGTCTTCACGCCGTTCTTCAATGCCCTGCAACGGCTGCCGCTGCGCCCGGCACTGGGCGAACCGCAACCGCGGGAACCTGCCGGGATCCCGCCGGTAGCCGGCGACGAGCTGGCCGACTGGGCGCTGCTGCCCGTGTCCCCCGACTGGTCCCACGGGTTGGCCCGGGCATGGGTTCCCGGGGAAGCTGGCGCGCGCGAGCGGCTGCAGCTGGTCCTGGACGAGGTTGCCGCCGGGTACGCGGAAACCCGCGACCGGCCGGACCTGGACGGCACCGCCCGGCTGTCGCCGGCCCTGCGCTGGGGCCACCTGAGCCCCGTCCAGGTGTGGGAGTCGCTCGGCACGCTCATCGGCGCGAACCCCGGGGCCGCCGCGGGTGCACGCGCCATGATGCGCCAGCTGGCCTGGCGCGACTTCTGCTGGAACCTGCTCTACCACCAGCCGGGGATGGCCGAGCAAAACCTGCGCCAGGAGTTCGACGCGTTCGAGTGGGCATGGCCCTCCGACGGTGTTCCCGGGGACACCCGGGACGCCGGCGAGGCAGCTGTCACCGGCGACTTCCGGGCGTGGTGCCGCGGCGAGACTGGCTTCGGGCTGGTGGATGCCGGCATGAAACAGCTCTGGGACACCGGGTGGATGCACAACCGGGTCCGCATGGTCACCGCGAGCCTGCTGGTGAAGAACCTCGGCATCCACTGGCGGGCCGGCGAACAGTGGTTCTGGGACACGCTCGTGGACGCCGACGCCGCGGCAAACCCCGCCAACTGGCAGTGGGTGGCCGGCTGCGGCGCCGACGCGTCCCCCTACTTCAGGGTCTTCAATCCGGAATTGCAGGCCAGGAAGTTCGATCCGCGCGGCTCCTACGTCGCCAGGTTCGCCCCGGTGGCAGCCGGGCCGATCATCGACCTGAAGGAATCCCGCGCCCGTGCACTTGAGGCCTATGCCCGCATGAAGGAGCACATGCACGGCACCCCGGCGGCGGGTGCGGGTATGCGCCCGCCGCCGGGGGACCTAACGGAGAACCACTGAGGCAACCTCATCGTGCAGGTGCGCATCCTCCTGTGAGGGGTCGGTGCGGAAGACCGGAGGCAGCATGCGCGCCCCTCCGTACATCGGGAAGGAAAGGCTGGCGCACTTGCTTTCCAGCTCGTCCCAGGGCTTGTTGATGCCGTGGGTTCCATGGGTGCGAACCAGTGACACCCTGTCCAGGTCCAGGACCCCGAAGAGGGTTTCCTCGCCGGGACCTGCCTGCTGCATGATGGTTCCTTCGGGGTCGACGAGCACGCTCTCACCAACGCCCGCAGCACCCGATCCATTGACGTTCACGACGAAGACCTGGTTGGTGAATGCATTGGCCCTGGCCATGACCAGCTCCATCTCGCGGTCCCGGGTGGTGGTGAGCGTGGGCTGGATGATCACCTCGGCACCGAGCCAGGCCAGCTGGCGGGCCACTTCCGGGAAGCTTCCGTCGTAGCAGATCGCCAGGCCGATGCGCCCGACGCCCGGGATGTCGAACGTCGTGAACCCGGTGCCCGGTTCGAGGGTCTCGTAGGGCCGCCACGGGAAGATCTTGCGGTACCGGGCAACGACCTCCCCGTCGGGGCTTATCGCAATGGCGGTGTTGTAGAGGTGTTCCCCCGAACGCTCGACCAGCGACCCTGGAACAAGCCAGATCCCCAGTTCCCGGGCCAGGGCGGACAGCCGGTCGGTGAGAGGACCCGGCACGGTGGTTGCCGCGCGCTCGTCGAAGTCGGGGTCGGGATCCAGCATTGCCTTCGGCGCGGCAAGCAGCAGTTCGGGGACGACCACCAGGTCCAGGTTCGGACGCATGGCGGTCACGGCGCGCACCTGCGCCTGGAACCGTTCGTACGTGGCTTCAAGGTCGCCGGGCACCGGGGCGGTCTGGATGGCTGCGAGGTTGAGGATGCGCATGGTCAGTGGCTCATTTCTTCGGTTGGATCCATGATCTGGAAATCGGTACTGTCCGCATTGCCCACGGGAATCGTGGAGCGGCTGAAAAATTCGGGCCAGAGGGGCCGGACCGCAAACACGACAACCAGTCCGATGGCCAGCGTCCCGACGCCGATCCAGAAGACCGCCCCGATGCCGAGCCAGGAAACTCCGGCGTACTCGGGGCGGGCCATGTCGATGGCGCTTGCGACGAACGCGATGGCCATCATCAGGGCCCCGAGCCCCGGCAGGATGCCGGCCAGGACGAGGGTCTTCGGGTCCCCCATCCGGGGAGCGAAGAAGACAATGGCCGCGATCGCCGTGGCCGCGTAGTACACGGCGACGAGCAAACCGATGGACAAGATGGCCAGGCCGACGAAGTCCGGGGAGACCAGGGACAGCACCACGATGGTGAGTACGCTCAGCCCCGCCCACCACAGCGTCGCGGTCTTGGGCGTGCGGCTCTTGGGGTCCACGGTGCCGATCGATCGGGGAAGTGCCCGGTAGGTTGCCATGCTCAGCCAGGAACGCGGGGACGCGACGGCCACCGTGAAGAGCGCGGACAGCGCGGAGAAGCCGATCGCCAACGTGATGATTCGGCCAAAGAACTCGCCGGTCGCCAGGGGGCCGATCACCGAGAGGACATCGCCGATCGCCTCGTCCGAGGTCAGCAGGTCGACGCCGCCGAATCCCAGCGCTGCCACGGAGGCCATGACGTAGAGGACCAAGAGGATCACCGTCGAGACGATGGCGGCGCGGCCCGGGGTGCGGGAGCGGTGGGTGGTTTCCTCGTTGACGGCAATCAACGAGTCCCACCCCCAATAGATGAACAGCGCCAGGATCACTCCCGCGACAAGGCCCGAGGGGTCCGCGGCAAACGGGTTGAACCAATCCAGGCTGACCGGTTCGGCGCCCGCCGGAACGGTGCCGCGTCCGATCGCCAGAAACGCTCCGACGCAGAACCCGCCGATGGCCAAGACCTGGAGGCCGATGAGGGCGTACTGGACCCAGGCCGCGAGCTCGATCCCGCGGATCGCAACCACGGCGCTGGCCACGATCAGGGCGATCGCCAGCGGAACGGTGGCCACGGGGTTCGCCGCGAGTGCGTCCAGCCCCACGGAGTCCAGGAGGTAGACCGTGGCCACCTGCGCCAGGGCCGCCGTCGCGATAAACGTTGCCACCTGGGGAACCCACCCTCCGAAGAACCATCCGGCGACGGGGCCCAGCACGCGGGAAATCCAGACGAACACGCCGCCGCAATCGGGCATCACGCGGTTGAGGTCGCGGAAGGCAAAGGCGGTGCAGAGGATCGGAAGGAACCCGACAAGGAAGGCTGCGGGGGCGTGGACGCCCACGGAATCGGCGACGAATCCGAGGGTCACCGCCAGGCTGTAGGCGGGTGCCACTGCGGCCAGGCCGACGGCCACGATCCGCACCATCCCGATGGCATCGCGGCGGAGGCCCTTGTCGGCAGCGGACGTCGGCGGGGCACTCGGCGGGGCGGATTCGTTCATGGCGGATGCTCCTTCGATTTTGTCTGAATGTGATTCAGATTACTGAACGTCATTCAAACAACACCCGGGGCAGCTGTCAAGGTCCGCGCCCGCTTAAGGCAGAATGGCAGGATGGGACGACCCAATCGACAGACCGAACGGCGCGCCGAGATCCTCGCCGCCGCCAAGACCGTTGCGGTGCGCGACGGCGCCGCCGGCACCACGCTGCGGGCGATCGCCGCCCAGGCGGGGATGGAACCGCCGGCCGTGCTCTACTATTTCGGCGGGCTGGCCGAAATCTTCCGTGAACTCGTTTTTGCGTCGTCCGATGCCTTCATCGAGCACATCGAAGCGGCCGTCAAGACGGCCGCAACACCCGAGGCCCGCCTGCGGGCCGCCATCGTGGCCGGCACGACCGGCGGCCTGGACAGCAACGATTCCCGCATTCTCTACGAGTTCTGGCCCACCGGGCTGCGTGATGCAGGAATGAACGACGCCGACCGGGTGCTGGACCAGCGCGAAGTGGCGATCTACGGACGCATCATCCGGGACGGGACCGCCTCGGGGGCGTTTCGGCCGACGCTGGACGCCGATGCGCTCGCATGGACCTTGGTGGCGTTGGAGGACGGGCTGGTGATGGACATCCTCACCGGCGCCAAGGCACGCCAGGACGTGGTCAACCTGATCTGCAGCGTCGCGGAGCACTTGGTCGGAACCAGGCTCACGGACGACGGCCCGGGCAGCGCCGCTCCCGCACCGAGCCGCCGGGACCCAGCAGCCGCGGCCGGGGAAACCCGCAGACCCTAGCCTGACCGGGCGGGCCACGGCCTCCCCTGTGGCACCGCGCCGACGCCGGGCGGACACGCGGCGTGCCGCTGCGGCACTGGTGATTTGCACAGGATTCGGGCGTAGCGTGAGAACCATGGATTCCAAGCAGCTTCAGACGGACGTGTTGGTCATCGGCGCAGGTCCCACCGGGCTTATGGCCGCAGCGTGGCTGCACAAGTTCGGGATCGACGCGCAGGTCGTCGACGCGAAGCCGGGACCCACCCGGGAGTCGCGCGCACTGGCCCTGCAGGCGCGCAGCATGGAGATCTACCGCCAGCTCGGCCTCGTCGAGGAGGTCCTGCGCCGCGCCATCCCCACCGGCGAGCTGCGCCCGGGCATCGGCGCCACGAGCTTCACGAGCATCAAGCTCAACCGGCTGGGGTACGCCCAGACCCGGTACGCGGGCCTGACCATGTTGGAGCAGAGCGCCAACGAGGAAATCCTTTCCGACGCGCTCCGGGAGGCCGGGCGCCCGGTGCTCTGGGAGCACGGCTTCGACTCGCTGCGGGAGGCCGGCGAACGCGTCGAGGTCCGCTGCACCGGCCCCGACGGACCCCTGGAGATCTCTGCGCGCTACGTGATCGCCGCCGACGGGGCATCATCCGGCGTCCGCGAGCAACTGGGCATCCGGTTCGAGGGCCAGACCGCGGACCAGGTGTTCTACGTGCTTGACGCCAACGGCGTGAGCGGCATGGGATCGGGAATCAACGTGCGTTTCGCCGAGGACAACTTCATGCTCGGTTTCCCCATGGGCACCGATGCCCACGGCGGGGAACGCCGCAGGCTGCTGGGCATCGTGAGCGAGCCGGAAACCGCCGGGAGCGATGCCATCGGGATGGACGAGGCGCAGGCCCGCACCGCGCTGCGCCAGGAATTCGGTGTCCGGTACACCGACGCCCAGTGGTTCTCCCGCTACAGGGTGCACCACCGCGTGGCGGATTCCTTTGCCCGCGGCAGGGTCTTCCTGGCCGGGGATGCCGCACACATCCACTCCCCCGTCGGCGCGCAGGGCATGAACACCGGCCTGCAGGACGTGCACAACCTGGTGTGCAAGCTCAACGACGTGCTGTCGGGGCGGATGAGCGAGGACTACCTGCAGCGCTACGAGGCCGAGCGCCGCCCCGTGGCCCTGCGCCTTGTTTCGACCACGGACCGCGTCTTCAGCGCCGTGACCTCAAGTTCACGGCTCGCACGCACGGTGCGGATCCGCCTGCTTCCGGTTATCTGGCCGGTGGCCATCCGCGTGATCGGCCGCGTCCCCTCGGGCCGGCGCTTCTTCGGCTACCTGTCCCAGATACGGATCCACTACTGGATGACCGAGCACGCCCGCGACAGGGCGTCCCTGGCGCGCGGCTTTGCCAAGGCCCGGCGCCGCGGGGACGTGATGGGTCGTCGGCTGCCATGGGTTCCCTTCCGGACCGGAGAGTACCCGGACAATTTCGAGGTACTCAACGACGCCACCTGGCAGGTCCACGGATACGGGGCCAGCGCCTCGGAGAGGGCCAACCAGCTTGCCGGGGAACTCGGGATGCCCTGCCACGTTTTCCCGGCAGCCCCCAAACACCTGCTGGCGGAGGGTTCGGTGGTCCTGGTGCGCCCTGACATGTTCGTGGCGCACTTCGAGCAGGTCCCCGGGTAGGCCGGCAGGCCTTCCCGGTGAGCCTCAGCGGGCGGTGAGGGCCTTGTCGCTGCGCAGCTTCTTGGAAAGCTCGTGGGCGTGGTGCATCAGCAGCCGGCCCAGCTCGGGACGCCGTTCGGGCAGGAAACGGGATTCGACCCCCGTCAGGCTCAGCGCCCAGGCAGGTTGGCCCGCCGCGTCGAAAACAGCGGCCCCCATCCCCCAGCTGCCCTCAACGATCAGTGCGGGGTTCTCGGCCCAGCCGCGTTCCCGGGTTTCGGCGATGCGCAGGGCCAGGGCCTCGCGTGCGTGGTCGCTGCCGTACCCGGGTTCCAGGTCGTGGCCGTCCAGGTAGCGTTCGATGGCGTGCTCGGGCAGGAACGAGAGGATGGCCAGGCCTGCGGAGGCCACGCCGAGCGGGAACCTCTTGCCCTCGTAGAGGACGAAGGAACGGATCGGGAACGCGCCGTCGGCACGCAGCAGGCACACCGTTTCCTCGCCCCGCCGCACCGAAAGGAAAGCGCTTTCGCCCGTGGCATCGGCCAGCGCTGCAACGTGCTCCCGGGCGATCTCGGTGATGTCGTAGCGCTCGGCTGCCACGGTGCCCATGATGTACATTTCCGGGCCCAGCATCCAGAGCCCCTCCTGGTGGTCGTGGTCGCAGAACCCCTCGGCCGCCATGGCCCCCAGCAGCCGGTGCACCGTGGGCCGCGCGAGCCCGGTGCTCCTGGCCACCTCGGAGGTGGAGATGCCACGGGGCATCGCGGTGCTCACGGCGCGCAGCACCGCCGCCATCCTGCCGACCATCTGGGCACCGGGGAACGAAGAACTCATGTCCACATTATGGTCGATTTGACGCCACCTCACCACAAGTCGAGCAATGCCCTGTAACTTTTGCCGATTCGTTGACCGCCAATGCAACGCGTCACTACGGTCGAAGGGAGAATTCCGTGCATTCCACATCATGGACGATGTTGCGAAGAGCATGGCAAACAAGGTTTTTGAGGAAACAACATGAACGCATTGATCGCCGGGTACGCCCGCACCCCCTTCGCACGATTCAACGGTGCATTTTCCAGCGTCCCCGCCACCGACCTCGGAGCCCATGCCGCGGCCGCCGCCCTCGAGCGTGCCGGCATCCAGGCCGCGGACGTGCAGCGCGTCTTCGCCGGGCAGGTGCTTCAGGCGGGCGCCGGCCAGAACCCGGCCCGGCAGTCGGCGGTCGGGGCCGGAATCGGCCTGAACGTCCCGGCGCTGACCCTGAACGCCGTGTGCCTCTCGGGCACCGAGGCCGTGGTTGCCGGCGCGCGGATGATCGCCGCCGGCGAGGCGGAGATCGTGGTGGCCATCGGACAGGAGTCCATGTCGCTGGCCCCGCACGTGCAGCGGGCACGCGCCGGGACCAAGTACGGCGCGATCGAACTGCTCGACACCCTCGAGTTCGACGGCCTCACCGATGCGTTCGAGGCCCGTTCGATGGGCTCCTCCACGGAGGACGGCAACAGCGACCTGGGCATCAACCGCGCCGAGCAGGACGAGTTCTCGGCCCGTTCCCACCGCCTGGCCGCCGAATCCGCCGCGTTCCATGCCGCGGAGATCGCCCCCTTCACCATCAGTTCCCGGCGCGGGGACACCGTCGTCTCGCTCGACGACGGTGTGCGCCCGGAAACCACAGCGGAATCCCTGGGCAAGCTGCGCCCGGCATTCAGCAAGGAAGGCACCATCACCGCGGGCAACGCATCGCAAATCACCGACGGCGCTGCGGCAGTGGTGCTGGTCAGCCCGGCGGCGGCAGAACGCCTGGGGCTCACGCCGCTGGCGGAAATCGTCTCCCACTCACTCGTCGCCGGTCCGGACGTACGGCTGCATGAGCAGCCAGCCAACGCCATCCTCGCTGCGCTGGAGGGCACGGGCATTGCACCGGCAGACCTGTTGGCCGTGGAAATCAACGAAGCCTTCGCCGCTGTCGGCGTGCGCTCAACCGAGAAGCTGGGCATCGACCCGGACATCGTGAACGCCAAGGGAGGCGCCATCGCCCTGGGTCACCCGATCGGGGCCTCCGGTGCCCGCATTGTCGGAACGCTCGCCCGCCAGCTGGCCGAGCTCGGCACCGGATCCCTCGGTGCGACGGGCATCTGCGGCGGCGGCGGTCAGGGCAGCGCCATCGTCCTCCGGGCACTCTAGGACTCCGACCCACCTCCAAAAGAGCACGTGGCCTGCATCGAACATGCAGGCCACGTGCTCTTTTGCATCGCCTGGCCGGGGCAGTGGCCACGGCCGCCATAGAGATGCGCAAAATATCTTGATACTCACTATTGACTCATGCGCAGAAACTGCGCATGATGTGTTTATGAACAACAAGAAGCGGACACCGATCGACGACGCCCGCCGGATGCTCTCGGACATACCGTCCGACCCGCTGGCGGCCGTCGAACGGCTGGGAGAGGCCCGCGAACTCATCGATGCGGCACTTAACGAGGCAATGGCCGAGGCCACCCTCGACGGCGCATCGATCCGTTCGGTGGCCGTCCGCGCCGGGCTCTCGCCCAACGCCGTCCCGCCACGGCTGGCCCGCACCGCGCAGCTCTCCGGCTACACCGATGCCGTGGGCAAGGTGTCGAGCTCCTCCATCGAGCGGGCCCGCTACGACTCGGAAACCGGGCGCCCGGCACCCAAGGAGCCCATGACCTTCAAACCCCGCCGCCCCAACTAGCCGCCGTCCCAGGTCCCCACGCACCACGTCCCGAAAGGCACCAGCCATGACCGACAAAGACACCGCCCTGCTCGTCTTCCTGCTTGACCGTTCCGGCTCCATGTACGACATCAAGGAGGACATCGAAGGCGGCCTGAACGCCTACCTCGACCAGCAGCGCGCCGAGGCGGGCACCGCCCTGGCCTCGCTCCACCAGTTCGACAACGTCTACGAGGACGTCTACCTGGACAAGCCGCTGGACGAGGTCCCGCGTTTCACCCTGGAACCGCGCGGCTCCACGGCCCTTTTCGATTCGATTGCCCGGACCATCACCGAGACCCGCAAGCGGATTGCCGCGATGCCAGAGGCCAAGCGTCCGGGAATCGTGCACCTGAACATCGCCACCGACGGGCTGGAAAACGCCTCCACGAAGTACTCCCGCAACGCCATCCGCGACTTGGTCCAGACCCAGCAGGAGGTCGACAAGTGGATCATTTCCTACATGGGTTGCGACCAGGACGCGGTGGAGGTCGGCACGAGCCTGGGGATCGCCCCGGAGCGTTCGCTGACCTACACGCGTGAAACCGCCGCCGAGGCCATGGACGCCTACAGCGCGCTGACCAGCACGGCCCGGCGAGCCCGCAGCCGCGGGGCGGACCTGGACGAGGTCCTCATCGGGTCGGTCTTCACGGAGGAGCAGCGCAAGGACACGGGCCGCTAGCCCGGGTTCCCGCCGGCAACGGGCGGCACCCGCCTACCCGTTGCCGGCCATGGCCCGTTCCAGGGCCCGCTCGTCGACGGCGAGCGCCGCGGAGGTCGTGCGGACGAAGACCGCAAGCCAGCCGATCATGGTTCCCACGATGGCCAGCTCAAAGGCCGTCAGGTCGTAGTAGCGCAGCGGGCGCCACAACAGCCCGGCGCCGACGATGCCCAGCAGGCAGGCCACGGTGAACAGGTGGAAGGCCACGGGGAATCCCGGCAGCCACACCGCCGCACCCAGCAGCAGCACCGCTATGAACCCCACGGCCAGCCGTGCCAGCCAGGAATGCACGGGTTCGGCCACGTCCAGGGGGACGAGCCCGATGCCCGTGGTGCAGATCCCCACACCGAGCAGGCAGACCCTGACCACCGCGGGGCGGGGACGCATGAAGCGCGCGGGCGGTCGGCCCGCCACCTTGGCGAAGTCGTCGTGCAGGCGGGCCATGAGGCTCAGGTCGCGCACGATGAACGCGGTCAGCGTGCTCAACACCAGCCCGGACACGACCAGGGTCACGTTGAATGTCCAGAAGGACGTCTGCCCCGATTGCCAGGTCCCCAGGGTTGAGAACATGCCGGTCCACCACAGGGGGTTCTCCGCCGCAAGCATGCTGATGAAGACCCCGGTGGCCAGGAACACCGCCAGGAGCGTGGCAAGGCTTTGGGCCGTCAGGCGCGCTGCGGAAGTCAGCGCGACATACCCGGCGATGCCCGCGCACACCCCCACCATGAGCCCTCCGGCATAGCGGTCGACGGTGAGGCCCAGGAAGGAATCCTGGAAGATCCGGAAGGAGACGAGTGCGGCCATGACGGAGATCGCCGCGTGGATGATCACCAGTGCCACGGCATTGGTGACCTGCCGGTAGAGCGGGAATCCCCTCAACCACGGTTGGGTGAGGACAAGGATCCTGAGGTAGCCCGCCAGGCTTCCGGCCGTCGCGGCACAGGCCGAGACCGCTGCCGCATAGACGGCCACCGAGCCGGTGCCTGCCAGGTTCGGGCGGTAGTTGGAGAACGCAATGAGGCCGATGCCCGTTCCCGCCAGGGTCCACCCCAAGCCCATCCACAGCGCCCAGCTTTCAACGCGCAGCCGGGTCTCCGCCGGCTCCGGCGGACGGTGGCCTTCCGGTTGGATCTCCATGTTGTCGATTCTGCCACCGGTCCCCCGCGTTTCGGGACGGAGAACCACCGCCGAACGCGCAGATGCCGCGCCGGCGGGACCCGGGGGATCCTTGCTGCCGGCACGGCATCTGCGGGGAATCTGTTCAGCTTCGCGCTGCGGGAATCAGTCCTGCCCGTCGCGGACCGACAGTGCCACGGGAGGCTGCGGGGCCATCGCGCCGCCAGGGTGCGTTTCCTCCCGAACCTTTCGGCCGAAGACGTAGCCCACGATTCCCAGGGCCAGGATGCTTCCGAGCGTTCCCAGCGCGAACGAAGTGAAGGCGGCCTGTGAAAGCCCCCAGATCGCGTCGAAGTCGTACTCGAGCCCGAAGACCCGTTCAAGGGTTCCCGGGAACACCGCGACCCAGGAACCTACGGCGATCCAGGCCAGGCAGATCCAGCCCAGGACCTTGAACCCCGTGTCCGACACCGGCACCTTGAACGGGCGCTCCACCGAGGGGTACTTGGTGCGCAGCCTGACGGCGGCCGGGATCGCGATCAGGTAGCTGAGCAGGAAAGTGGAGATCGAGATTGTCAGGACAACCCCGAACAGGGCGCTGCTGGACCCCGTCAGTTGCATGGCAGCCAGCATGAAGACCGTGGCCACGATGCCGGAGAGGGTGTTCACGCGGATCGGAGTGCCGAGTTTCGGGTGGAAGCGCCCGAAGAACCCTCCGAAGAACGATCCATCGGCCGCCGCCATGGCCTGCATGCGGTCGCTGATGATCATCCACGCGGCGCCCTGGGACACCAGGACGAAGCAGAAGACCACAGCGGAGATGGCAAGCATTGCTTCGGCGGCGGGGCCAAAGACGGTGTAGACGGTGGCCACCGCCCCGAAGAGGCCTCCGATGCCGGTGATCTCGTCCAGCGGAACCACCAGCAGGATCGCCAGGATCGGCAGGAGGTAGCTCGCCGCGGCCAGCATCGAGGTGCGGGCGATGGAGATCGGGACGTCCTTTGCCGGGTTCTTCATCTCCCCTGCCGCACTGTTCCCGGACTCGAAGCCCAGGAAGGAAAAGAGCAGCAGCGGGGTGACACCGAGGAAACCGGCCATGGTGGGCGAGAAGAATTCCAGGTTCAGGCCGTTGAATCCGTGCTGGAATCCGTAGACGACCGTGACAACCAGGAAGAAACCGAGGAACAGGACCTTCAGGATGGCGCCGAGGGACGGCAGCCACTTGCCGTGCTTCAGGCTGATGATCGCCGAGGTGACGGTGATCCAGATGAAGCCCAGCTTGAAGAGGTAGTCCGCCACCCCGCCGGCTTCGATGTGGCCCACGTACTCGGACCAGGTTTCAACGGCGACGAATGCCATGGCGCCGCCGACCCAGACCGGCTGGGTCACCCATGTGAACAGCGCCGCGATGGCGGCGACCACGCGGCCGAAAGCCATCTTCGTCCACACGTAGACACCGCCCTCTTCGATAAACGTTCCACCGGTCTCGGCGAAGATCAGCCCGTAGGGAATCATGAACGTCACGGCCAGGATGAGCGTCCAGGTAAAGGTCTCTCCGCCGAAGCCGGACACCTGGCCCAGGACCTCGATTGAGACAACGGCTGCGACAACCAAGAGGAGGATGTCCATGCGTCCCAGCGATTTCTGCAGATGCTTGGTCTGTTCCTGCGCGAGACGCGTTGATGATGCGGGGTGTTCCATGATCAGTCCTCTGTCATTGCCCCTTTGAGGGGGAGTTGTGAGCGCCTGGGCCGGAAACGGTCTCGGTAGCGCCGTAGACCCAACCCTAGATCGTGACCTGAATCACGGAAAGAAATACTTTTCGATCATCCACATCGGATATTCAGATGCAACTAATGGCGAATATCCGCGTAGCGGCCCGCTCCTAGTTGCGTTGGTAAACCAACGATCCATCCACATAGGTTTGCTCAGTTCCTATCGTGCCCAGTTCGCCCACCCGCACCGCGTATGGGTCCGCCTCAAGGACCACGAGATCGGCAACCATGCCGGCACGAAGCAATCCCCGTTCGGCCTCAAGCCGGTTGGCTCGTGCCGCACCGATCGTCGCCGCGTGGAGTGCGGCATCCACGACAATCCCCTCGTGCGCCAGCAAGGGATCATGCTGGGACCTCCGATCGGCGGCGTGCGGGTCCGCCGGGGGCGCCGTGCGGTTCACCGCCACGTGTACGCCCCACATCGGGTCGGGACTCGAAACCGGCCAATCACTTCCCATGGCCAGCGGGACACCGGCGACGCGCAGGGATTCGAAGGCAAAGTGCATCCCCCGGTGTCCGGCGTCCAGGTACGGCAATTTGGTTTCGACCAGCACGGGGTCCTGCCGGGCCCACAGCGGCTGGATGTTTGCGATCGCACCGATCCGGGCGAATGCCGAGAGATCACGACCGTCAATGATGTCGAGGTGCGCCAGCTGGTGACGGGGATCCCATCCCGGACGACCCGGAAGATCCAGCGCTGCCAAACCGTCGCCGACGGCTCGGTCGCCCACGGCATGCAGGTGCAGGTCGAACCCTGCTGCGTCAAGGGCTCGGGTGATCAACGCCAAGGCTTCGGGCTCGATGAGCGTCATGCCCCTCTCATGCGGGTGTCCCCGGTAGGGGCGGGTCAACGCCGCCGTGAGGTTCTCGCACACCCCGTCCAGCATGAGCTTAACGGCCGTGGCCCGGAACCGCCCCCGGGCACGGGCACGCCTGTCGCGGAACAGGTCAAGTTGCTCGAGCCCCTGGTCCCGCTGCCACCACAGGGCGCCTGTCACCGTCGCGGTCAGCAAACCCTGCTCCTCCAGGGCCAGGTAGTGCTCGAAGACGTCGGGGGCTCCGAGGGCATCCCCCACGGCCGCATCCTGCCACGCGGTGATTCCCTTGGAATTCATGAAGGCCTGTGCCGCCAGCAGTGCGCGGCGGATGTGGTTTTCCCCGGGTGCGGGGATGAGCCTGGACACGAGTTCGGCGGCGTGCTCGATGAGCATGCCCGTCGCGTGGCCCTCGGAATCCCTGGCAATGATGCCCCCGTCGGGATCGGGCGTCGTATCCGTGATGCCGGCCAGCTCCAGGGCTCGCGTGTTCACCCACGCCCCATGGGCGTCATGGCTCAGGAAGTAGGCCGGCCGATCCGGAACCAATTCATCGAGCAGGTCCCGGTGGGGGAAACCGCCGTCGAAGACATCCCCGTACCAACCACCGCCTTCCACCCACTCGTTGCCGGGGTTCGCCCGGGAATATCCGGAGATGAGGCGCCGGTAGTCGTCCCACGCATGGACCTCGGAAAGATCGCAGGACACCATCTGGAGGCCTCCCATGAGCGGGTGGACATGGGCGTCCTGGAACCCCGGGAGCAGCGCTTTGCCGGCGAGGTCGACTACCTCGGTTGCGGCGCCGCGCATTCGGAGCGCCTCGTCGCCGAGCGCCACGACCTTGCCGTCGCTTACCGCCAGGGCGTGGCTGCGGGGGTTGGAGGCGTCCATGGTGTGGATGGGGCCGTTGCTGAACAGGAGGTCTGCGCTGGACATGGAACCTACTTCCCGGAAGCCGGCAGGGAAACGGCGGGGTCCAAGCGAACAAGTGTCGGCGCGACCCGGGCAATGACGATGTAGGCAACGGCACTGACCGCCAGACCGATGAACCATGCGATGTCGACGCCGTTCATGGCACTGGCCAGCGGACCTGTGTAGAACGTGGTCGCCATGAACGGGACCTGGGCAGCGACCCCGATGCCGAAGACCAACAAGGCACCGGTGTTCCAGCGGCCGTAGCGTCCTCCGTCGGCAGCGTAGAACTCTGACACCGCGTACGATCCGTGACGGATGACGTAGTAGTCCACCAGGTTCACGGCCGACCACGGGATCAGCACGTAGAGCAGGACGCTGAGGAAGCTGAAGTAGGACGAGGCAAAATTAGTGGCCGCCGCCAGCGCCAGGGCGATGCCGACAGCATGCAACACCAACGACGTGGCCAAGCGGGCCTTGGCCCCGGGGCGCCATCCGCTGCGGAAGGTTTCGAGAAGGGTCAGTGCGCACAGAGCGCTGCAGTAGGCGTTCACGGAGTTCCCCGCAGCCGCAACGAGCGCGAAACCGGTCAGCACCAGGAATCCGATCACCGGACCAAGGATGCCGTGCAGTCCCGTCATGGTGTCGACCCCTGTCACGGCAAGTCCGATTCCCGCGCCGAGAACCATCAGCAGCGCGCTGGAGGTGACGCACCCAAGGTAGGTCCCCCAGAAGGCGCCCTTCGTGCCAGACTTCGCCGGCATGTAGCGGGAGTAGTCCGAAACGTAGGGGGCGTAGGTCAGCTGCCACACGATGCCGATGGCAAGCATGGCAAAGAACCCGGGCCAGGAAAATGTGCCGGCCGAAACGTTGCCCCAGAAATCCCCGTTGGCGAACAGTGCCACGAACGAGACCAAGACGAGGCCTCCGACGATGTACGCCCCGAGCTGGGTGACCTTGCGAACCAGGTTGTAGCCAAAGGCGGCAATCACGAAACTCAGGACGGCGCAGGCGACGATCAGGACGGAACCGCTGGCGCCGGGAACCAGGGTGGTGATCGAGTCGGCGGACACGATGAGGTTGGAGGAAAAGTAGCCAATGAACATCAGGATCGCCACTGCCACGATGAGGCTGGCACCCTTGGATCCGAATTGCCCTCGGGCCTGCAGCATCTGCGGGACGCCGAGCGCGGGCCCCTGCGCCGCATGCAATGCCATCCCGATCCCGCCCAACGCGTGGCCCACAAGGATCGCGACGATGGAGGCAACCAACGGAAGTTCCAACAAGGTCGTGGCAGTGGCTCCGGTAACAACGGTCAGCGGCGTCATGTTCATCCCGAACCAAATGGTGAACAGTTCCGTGGCTTTTCCGTGTCTGGCGTCCTCGGGAATGGGCGCAATGGATTCCTGCTCGATTTCAAAGAGCCTGGATCTTTGGTTGGTGCTCATGTCGTTCCTGACTGGGAGAGGAAGCCCTCGCTGGAGGTGGCGTCGGGCGGTGGACTGTGCCCAACGCTAGGTCGGTGAGTCGCATCACGTAAAGAAGTTTCAATCGATGCAGTTCATCGCTCAAACAGATGCGGCCTCCCCGAACACACCGGGGAGGCCACGCCGTGAATCGGCCCATTTAGCCGAACTGGATCCACGTGGTCTTGGAGGCCGTGTAGTTGTCGAAAGCCTGCAGCGAGAGGTCGCGCCCGAAGCCCGACTGCTTGAACCCGCCGAACGGCGTCGTGTTGCCCAGGGCATCGACGGTATTCACCGACACGGTACCGGCGACCAGCTCCGCTGCAACGCGATGGGCGCGGCCCAGGTCCGAGGTCCACAGCGAGGCCGCCAACCCGTAGTCCGTGGCGTTGGCCATGGCAACGGCCTCCTCCTCGGTGTCGAAGGGCTGCAGCACGGCCACGGGCCCGAAGATCTCCTCCCGGTGCACCTCGTGCCCAGCATCAAGTCCGCCAAGCAGCGTGGGTTCCAGGTAGGCATTCGACCCACGGATCTCGAGACGTTCGCCGCCGAAGAGAACGGCACCCTCGCGGCGTCCGCGGTGGACCCATGTCTCCACGGAATCGGTGTGGCCGCCAGAGACCAGCGCCCCGTTGCCGGAGAGCCCCGCCAGCGGATCGGCGGGCGCGTACGCCGCGGCCGCACGCTCCAGCAGTGAAAGGAACTCGTCGTGGATGGAGCGCTGGACCAGGATGCGCGAGTTGGCGGAGCACACCTGCCCCTGGTTGTAGAACGCCCCGAAGGCAGCCTTGTCCGCGGCCAGTGCCAGGTCCGTGGTGTCGGCGAAGACCAGGTTCGAGCTCTTGCCGCCGGCTTCGAGGCTCAGGCGCTTGAGGTTGCTGCGTCCCGAGGCTTCGAGCAAGGTACGCGAGACGGCCGTCGATCCTGTGAAGGCCAACGCATCCACGTCCATGTGCAACGCCAACGCCGATCCGACCTCGCGCCCGGAACCGGTCACGACGTTGAGCACCCCGTCCGGCATTCCGGCCTCTGCCGCCAGCTCTGCGGCGCGCAGGATGCTCAGCGAGGTCTGCTCGGCCGGTTTCAGCACCACCGAGTTCCCGGCAGCCAGAGCGGGGGCAAGCTTCCAGACTGCGATCTCCAACGGGAAGTTCCACGGCACGATGGCAGCCACGACGCCCAGCGGCTCGCGGGTCACCAGCGCCGTGGCACCCGGTGGCACTGCCGGAAGTTCTCCCGATTGCTTGTCGATGGCCTCCGCATACCAGCGCAGCGTGGAAATGGCGCCCGGGACATCGACGGTGCTCGCCTGCAGGATCGGCTTTCCGCTGTCGAGGCTCTCCAGCAGTGCCAGTTCCTCGGCGTGCTTTTCCATCAGGGCGGCCCAGGCCAGGAGCACCGATTTCCGCACCTCAGGGCCGGAGCGCGACCATGCAGGGAAGGCCCTCCGGGCTGCGGCCACCGCCGCATCGACGTCGTCCGAGCCGCAGCCGCTGAGCAGAGCTAGTTCGCGGTTGTCGATCGGGCTGGTGGTCGGGCGCCTGCGGCCGGAGGCCGCGTCGCGACGTTGGCCGTTGATGATGGCGCGGCCGTCGATCCGCAGGGCATCGGCCAGGGTATCCCATGTGGCCAAGGTCTGGTTTGTCATGTGTGTTCTCCATTGGTTGCAGGTGGTTCTCAGGCGCGCACCGCGGCAGGTTCCCGGCGCGCCGGATGGCTGTGGCGCAGGACGGCCGAGGCCGTCGCCAGCGCCAGGAGTTCGAGGGCAACAAGGCCGAGCATGGCGGCGCCGTGCTCGCCGGCGGGCCCGCGGCCCGCGTGTGCCCCGTGCCCATGCCCTTCCATCCCGGGCATGCCGATCCACAGCAAGTGGATGACCGCCATGGCCGCAGACATCAGCATGAGCTGGAGCGCGGATTTCCCGAGGTTGCAGCGGGCCGCCCGCAGGTGGGGCAGGCAAGTGAGGCAGAGCGCGCCCATGGCTCCCATGGCCAGCGCCGATACGCCCTCGGATCCGAGCGCGGCCAGCAGGTGGGCGGCCGAAACCAGCAGCACGACACCGCGCAGCAGCCACGACATGGCGCGTGCGCCGGCCTCGGGGAAACCCGGTTCCTCTTCCATCGCTTTGCAGCCCTTCCACCGGTGCTTGGAACGATGCCCCGCCAAAACACCCTTTACGGGCGCCGGTGATGTGGGTAACATCGAATTGTTGATTGAACAGTTGTATCACCAAAACCCCAGCTTGAGGAAGACCCATGACTCTCCAAACCGACCGCCGGGCCACGCAGACCGCGCACCCCCTGGACCAGCTGACCACCGACGAATTCAGTGCCGTGCGCTCCATCCTGGACACCGCCGGGCTCGTGCCGGAGACCACCCGGTTTGCCTACGTCGGCCTGCTGGAGCCGTCCAAGGACGAGCTCTACCCGGAGGTTTCCCCGGGCACCGACCGGCGTGTGCGGGTCATGCTCTGGGACGCGGCGCTCTCCCGCTCCCTGGACCTCACGGTGTCCCTCGCCAGCCGCAGCGTGCTCAGCCTGCGCGAGCTGGACCCGGCGGTCGACGGACAACTTCCGGTGCTGCTCGAGGAATTCGAGATCATCGAACAAATCCTGGCGGCGGACGAACAGTGGATCGCCGCGCTGGCATCCCGCGGGCTGACCACCGCCCAGGTCCGCGTCGCCCCGCTCTCGGCGGGGGTCTTCGACTACGAGGACGAGACGGGCAAGCGCCTGCTTCGCGGGCTCGGTTTCCGCCAGGACCACCCGGCAGACCACGCCTGGGCGCACCCGATCGACGGGCTCGTGGCCTTCGTGGATGTGGAGAAGCGGCGCGTCAACCACCTCATCGACGACGGCCCGGTCCCCGTCCCGGACGTCAACGGCAACTACACGGACCCGGCCATCCACGGGGAGCTGCGCACCGACCTCAAGCCGATCGAGGTCATCCAGCCCGAGGGAGCCAGCTTCACCCTCGAGGGCAACCACCTGTCCTGGCTGGGCTGGGACCTGCGCGTTGGCTTCGACGCCCGGGAGGGACTCGTCCTGCACCAGCTGCACCACACGCTCGACGGTCGGCGGCGCCCCGTCATCCACCGCGCCGCGATCTCGGAAATGGTCGTCCCCTACGGCGACCCCGCCCCCTACCGCAGCTGGCAGAACTACTTCGACTCCGGGGAATACCTGGTGGGCCGGGATGCGAACTCGCTGAAACTCGGGTGCGACTGCCTGGGCGAGATCACCTATCTCTCCCCCGTGGTGGCCGACGACTTCGGCAACCCGCGCACCATCCCCAATGGCATCTGCATCCACGAGGAGGACGCCGGGATCGCCTGGAAGCACACCGACGAATGGGCGGGGTCCAACGAGGTCCGCCGCAACCGCCGGCTCGTCGTCTCCTTCTTCACGACCGTCGGCAACTACGACTACGGCTTCTACTGGTACCTCTACCTGGACGGCACCATCGAGTTCGAGGCCAAAGCGACCGGCATCGTCTTCACCGCGGCCCTGCCGCACAAGGGCTACGCCTACGCCTCGGAGATCGCCCCGGGCCTGGGCGCCCCGTACCACCAGCACCTCTTCAGCGCCCGCATGGACATGATGGTCGACGGCAGCACCAACCGCGTCGAGGAACTGGACCTCAAGCGCCTGCCCAAGGGAGAGGGCAACCCCCACGGAAACGCCTTCACGCAGCAGCGCACCGTCCTGGCCTCCGAGGCTCAGGCCGTCCGCGACGCCGACGGCACCGTGGGCCGGGTCTGGCACATCAGCAACCCGGGGTCGCTGAACAAGATGGGCGAGCCCGTCGGCTACACGCTCTACCCGGAGGCCGCCCCCACCCTGGCGATGGCCGACGACTCCTCCATCGCCTCCCGGGCCGCCTTCGCCCGGCACCACCTGTGGGTGACCCGGTTCGCCGCGGACGAGCTCTACGCCGCGGGCGACTTCGTCAACCAGCACCCCGGCGGCGCCGGCCTGCCGGCCTTCGTCGCCCGGGACCGCGGGCTCGACGGCGAGGACCTGGTGCTCTGGCACTCCTTCGGGCTCACCCACTTCCCGCGCCCGGAGGACTGGCCGATCATGCCGGTGGACACCACCGGATTCAAGCTCAAGCCGCACGGTTTCTTCGACCAGAACCCGACGCTGAACCTGCCCGCGTCGACCGCCGGCCACTGCGCGCCCGGCGGCTGCGAGGGCGGCAAGTAGCCGGCTCCGGACCCCGCCGCGGCGATCCGGCCGCGGTGGTACAGTGACGACGGGCGGGCTCCCGCGGGACCCCGCCCGTCACCCGTCTTTCCAGGAGGAAGAACCCCCATGCCCCGGTTGGTCGACCACGCCGAACGCCGCAGCGCCATCATCGAAACCACCTGGAAGGTCATTGCCGAGCGCGGCATCGAGAATGCCAGCATGCGCGACATCGCCCGCGAGTGCGGCTACGCGGCCCCCGGGATCCTGGCGCACTACTTCCCCAACAAGGACGCCCTGCTGCTGGCCTCCTACGAACTGATCTGCCAACGGACCAACGAGCGCATCGCCGCCTCCACCGCGGGCAAGCGGGGGCTCGCCGCGCTGCGCACCCTCTGCCTGGAGATCATCCCGGCGGAGGACCTGACCGCCGTGGAGGCGCGGGTCGCGGTGTCCTTCTGGCAGCGGGCGCAAAGCGACACCGAGCTGCGCCGGGTGGGGCGCGACGCCCTCGCATTCTGGCACGCGGCGATCATGTCGTGCCTCGCGCAGGAACGCGCCGACACCGGGGCGCACGGACCCGCGGACCCGGACCTGGTGGCCGACGAGCTGCTGAACACCATGATGGGGCTGCACATCACCGCGATGCTCGACCCCGGGGCCATGACCGGCTCGCGCCAGCGCCGGCTGCTCGACGGCATGCTCGAGCGGATCTCGCTGGCCCTGGTCTAGCCCCGGGCCTCCCGGTCCCGCGACCGCGCCGCGAGCCCCTCCACCTGCATGCGCACCGCCTGCGCCACGGCGCGCGTCCTGGCGGTGGGGCGCTGGATGCGCAGCCGGGCGATCACCGTCTGCAGTTCCGGGACGCGTCCCTTGATCGCCACGGGCACCACGCGCCCGCCGTCGTACGTGAAATCATGCTGCGGACGCTGGTGCAGGATCGAATACCCGTGCCCGTTGGCCACGAAGGTGCGCACCGTCTCGTAGCTGCCGGAGCGGAAACGCACGTTGGGCTCCAGACCGGCCTCGGAGAGGATCGAGAGCATCAGCTCGCGGGTGTGCGGCAGGTCCAGCAGCACGAACGGCTCGTCCCGCATCTCCGCCAGGTCCACCTCCGCGCGCTGGGCGAAACGGTGTTCGGGCGGCAGCGCGAGGTACGGGCGGGCGCCGTGCACCGCCGTGGCGGCGACCTCCTCGGGCAGTCCCAGGTCGTAGCAGAGCGCCAGGTCCACCTGGCCGTTGAGCAGGGCCGCGGAACAGCCCGCCGCGTCGGCCTCCACCACCTCCAGTTCGAGGTCCGGGTGCTCCAGGCGCATCCGGCTGAGCAGTCCGGGAAGCAGGAACGGGGCCAGCGTGCTGAAGCAGGCAAGCCGCACGCGCCCGGCGAGGCTGGCCTGCTCGCCGCGGGCGTGGTCGACGGCCTCCTCGACGTGGGCCAGCACGGCCAGCGCGTCGCGCAGGAACAGCTCGCCCGCGGGGGTGAGCACCAGCCCCTTGGAACGCTGGCGGATGAAGAACTGCGAGCCGATCTGGCGCTCGAGCTGGGCCACGGCACTTGACACCGCGGACTGCGCGACGTTCAGCCGCTCGGCGGCCCCCGTCATCGACAGCCGCGCGGCGGCCTCGGCGAAGTACCTCATTTGCGTCAACGTCACGTCCATCCCCCGAGCATAGACCATTGCATCTGAAATTCAGATGCATCTTCTCTAAAAAAACTGTTAGACAGATGTGCTGGTGCGTTGAATGCTTGACTCACGCACCCGCGTCCCGGAGCGGGCACCCGCCCGGGATGGCGGCCCACCCCCAGAACAGACCGACCGCCGGCAGGCCCGGCCACAGGAAAGGCGGCAGGACCGTGAAACACACCCGCATCCGCACCTTCAACACCAAGGACACCTACCCGGAGCAAAACCTGGACAACGACCTCTGCCAGGCGGTTGTCGCCGGCGGCGTCGTCTACCTGCGCGGGCAGATCGGCCAGGACCTGGACACCCGCGAATCTGTGGGCATCGGCGACGTGGAGGCCCAGACGGAGAAGGCCATGGCCAACATCAAGATGCTGCTGGAGGAGGCCGGGGGCACCCTGGAGGACATCGTCAAGGTGACCGTCTACCTGATCGACCCGCGCTACCGCGAAACCGTGTACCGCACCATGGGCCGCTGGCTCAAGGGCGTCTTCCCCGTCTCCACCGGGCTCGTCGTCTCTGCCCTGGCCCGCCCCGAATGGCTCGTGGAGATCGATGCCACAGCAGTGCTGTCGGGGGACGCGAAATGACCTTCAGCATCGCCGGCACGGACGGCAACGGTCGGTTCGGCCTGGCCGTCGCCTCCTCCTCCCCCGCGGTTGCGGCACGCTGCATCCACCTGCGCGACGGCGTGGGCGCCGTCAGCTCCCAGAACATCACTGACCCGCGGCTGGGCCCGGCGCTGCTCGACCGCCTCGAGGCCGGCGAGGATGCCCGGCAGGCACTTGACGCCGTCGTCGCCGCGGCGCCGGACATCGACTTCCGGCAGCTCGTGGTCCTGGATTCGCACGGCGGATCCGCCCTTTACAGCGGCGCCCGGACCCTGGGGATCCACGGCCACGGCCGCGGGCCGGCCAGCGCGGGGGCCGGCAACATGCTGGCCTCCGCCTCGGTGGCGCAGGCGGCCTGCGACGCTTTCGAGTCGGCCGGCGGCGAGCTCGAGGAACGGCTGCTGGCCGGGTTGCGCGGGGCCCTGGCCGCCGGTGGCGAAGCGGGCCCCGTGCACTCGGCAGGCCTGTCCGTCGTCTCGGGCCACGGCTGGAGGGACACCGACCTGCGCGTTGACTGGCACGGGGACCCCGTCGCCGAGCTGGGCAGGCTGCTGGGGATCTGGCTGCCGCAGCGCCAGGCCTATGTGACCCGGGGGCTGGACCCCGTCGCGTCCGAGGGTTACGGGGTGCCCGGCGATGACAGATAGCACCCTGCTGCCCCCGGCACGCACGGCGGGCACCGCCCGCGGGCGGGTCCTCGAGGCCGTCCGCGCTGAGCACCGCGCGCTGGTGGAGCTCTCCGAAACCATCCATGCCAACCCGGAAACAGGCTGGGAGGAACACCGCGCCGCGGCCTGGACCGCCAACTACCTCGAGGCCCGCGGGTTCGCCGTCGAACGCGGGTACCTCGGGTTCCCCACGGCGCTGCGCGCCGTGCTGGGCACCGGCCGCCGGCGCATCGGGCTGATGGCGGAGTACGACGCGCTGCCCGGGCTCGGGCACGCCTGCGGCCACAACATCATTGCCGCCGCCTCCGTGGGTGCGGCCTGCGCCCTGGCCGGCTTCGCCCGGGAGTACGACCTGTCCATCGAGCTCTACGGGACGCCCGCGGAGGAGGGCGGCGGCGGCAAGATCGAGATGCTCAAGCGCGGTGCCTTCGCCGGCCTGGACCTCGCGATGATGGTCCACCCCAGCCCCGTCGACTCCGCGGAGGCAAACCCGTTCGCCGTCGCGCACCAGCACGTGGAGTACCGCGGGAAGTCGGCGCACGCCGCCGCCTACCCGGAGCAGGGAATCAACGCCAACGACGCCTTCGTCATCGCCCAGGTGGCCCTCGGCATGCTGCGCCAGCAGCTTCCCGCCGAAAGCCGGGTCCACGGGGTGCAGACCCGCGGCGGGGAGGCACCCAACGCCATCCCGGAAACCACCCGGGGCCGCTGGTACGTCCGCGCCGAGACGCTTGCCGAACTGGGCCCGCTGAACGAGCGGGTCAACAGGTGCTTCGAGGCCGGCGCCCTGGCCACGGGCTGCGAGTTGGAGATCACCGCCGAGTCCGAGCCCTACTCGGAGTTCCGGACCGACGAACGCGCGCTGGGGATCTACCGGCGCCACGCCCTCGCACTGGGCCGCACCTTCGATGCCCCGCCCGAACAGGCCACCATGAACCGCGCCTCGACCGACATGGGCAACGTGTCCCAGGTGGTCCCCGCGATCCACCCCTACATCGGGCTCGGCTGCTTCCCCGCGGCCAACCACCAACCCGAATTCGCCGCACACTGCGTCGGGGACGCAGCAAACCTCGCCATCCACGACGGCGCCGCGGCCCTCGCGCTGACCGCGTTGGACTACGTCGGGGCCCCGGAAGACCCCAGGAAACGAGTGGACACGCCATGAACCAGCACCCGAAAGGCACCGCCGGCACCCGCCTGGAGCGCGATTCCCTGGGCGAACGGGAGGTTCCGGCCGACGCCTACTGGGGCATCAGCACGCTCCGGGCCATCGAGAACTTCCCGGTCAGCGGCCGCCCGGTGGGCAGCCTGCGCTCGCTGGTCAGCGCCTTCGGCGCCCTCAAGTGCGCCGCGGCCAGGGCCAACGCCGCCCTGGGCCTGCTTGATCCGCCACGGGCGGCCGCCATCGAACTGGCGGCCCTGGAGGTGCGCGACGGCGCGCTGGACGAGCATTTCCCCGTCGACCGCATCCAGGGCGGGGCCGGCACCAGCACCAACATGAACGTCAACGAGGTCATTGCCAACCGGGCCCTGGAGATCCTCGGCTTCGCCAAGGGCGACTACCGCGAGCTGGACCCGATCGACCACGTCAACCGCAGCCAAAGCACCAACGACACCTACCCGACAGCCGTGAAGATCTCCCTGCTCTCGGCGCTGGAGGACTACCGCACCGAGCACCGGCTCCTGGCGGACTCCTTCGCCGCCCGGGGAACCCGCTTCGCGGGGATCGTGAAGGTCGGGCGGACCCAACTGCAGGATGCCGTGCCGATGACGCTGGGCCAGGAGTTCGCGGCGTTCGCCGAGACGCTGCGCGAGGACCTGCAGCGGCTGGCCGAACTCGTGCCGCACCTGCTGGAAATCAACCTCGGCGCCACGGCCATCGGCACCGGCATCACCGCCCACCCGGAGTACCGCGCGCTTGCCGTCCGGGAGCTGGGCCGGCTGACGGGGCTGGAACTGGTCTCCGCGAAGGACCTGATCGAGGCAACCTCCGACACCGGTGTGTTCATGCTCCTTTCCGGCGTGCTGAAACGCTCGGCCATCAAGCTCTCGAAGATCTGCAACGACCTGAGGCTGCTGTCCTCGGGGCCGCAGGCCGGTTTCAACGAGATCATCCTGCCCGCGGTCCAGGCCGGCTCCTCGATCATGCCCGGGAAGGTCAACCCGGTGATCCCGGAGGTCGTGAACCAAGTGGCGTTCCGGGTCGTCGGTGCCGATGCAACCGTCACCATGGCGGCCGAGGCGGGGCAGCTGCAACTCAATGCCTTCGAACCGGTGATGGCCGATTGCCTGCTCGAATCCATGCAGTGGCTCACCGCGGCCTGCCACACGCTGCGCACCAGGTGCGTCGACGGCATCGAGGCCAACGAGCCCGTGCTGGCCAGGCGCATGGAGGAATCGGTCAGCGTCGTCACGGGCATGGCGCCGCTCATCGGCTACGCCGCGGCCGCCATGCTGGCCAAGGAATCCCTGGCCACCGGGCGCAGCGTCAGGGAGCTCGTTCTCGACCGCGGGCTCCTCGGGGCAGACAGGCTGGACGCCCTGCTCTCCCCCGCGGTGCTGGCGGGACTGCCCGCCCCCGCATCCCCGTAGCCTGCGGCGGGACCCACCGTGCCCTGCCGATTCATATCTAAAAAATCGATGCAATCGAACGAGAACAAATGTTTGAACGATGCCGCGAAATGCGGTTTCGTGAATGTATTCCGATGGACAAAACACCTGCCGCATCGCAGCGGACAAGACTACCTAGAACAATGGAGGTTGGCATGTCGAACCAAGAGACCGAGGTCTTGATTGTCGGCGCAGGCCAGGCCGGAGTGGCCATGAGCGAGCACCTGGGCGCGCGAGGCATCCCGCACCTCGTCCTGGAACGGGACCGCATCGCCGAACGCTGGCGCACCGGGCGATGGGACTCCCTGGTGGCCAACGGGCCTGCCTGGCACGACCGCTTCCCCGGCATGGAGTTCGACGACGTGTCCCCCGACGGGTTCGCCCCCAAGGACCGCGTCGCGGAGTACTTCGAGGCCTACGCCGCGAAGTTCGATGCCCCCATCCGTTGCGGCGTCGAGGTGACAAACGTGCGCCGGAACACCGGAAAGCCCGGTTTCCACGTCGAAACCACCGACGGAACCATCAACGCCCGCTACGTGGTGGCCGCGACGGGTCCCTTCCAGCGGCCGCTGGTTCCCGCGGTCGTCCCGGACGACTCCGGGTTGGTGCAGCTGCACTCCAGCTCCTACCGCAATCCGCAGCAGCTGCCGGAGGGCGGTGTCATGGTGGTCGGCGCCGGATCCTCCGGGGTGCAGATCGCCGAGGAACTTCGCCGCTCGGGCCGGCCCGTCGTCCTCTCGGTCGGGCCGCACGACCGCCCGCCGCGCCAGTACCGCGGCAAGGACTTCTGCTGGTGGCTCGGGGTCCTGGACAAGTGGTCGGCCTCGGCGCCTCCCAAGGGAGCCGAACACGTCACCATCGCCGTCAGCGGCGCCAACGGCGGGCACACCGTGGATTTCCGGGCCCTCGCCGCGCGCGGCATCAAGCTGGTCGGCCGCACCGAGTCGTACGCGGACGGAACCATGGCCTTCGCGCCGGACCTGGCGCGGAACATCGCCAACGGCGACGCCAACTACCTTTCGGTGCTGGACGAGGCTGACGCCTACATCCTCCGCAACGGCCTGGACTTCCCGGAGGAACCGGAGGCCAGGATCCTGGCCGACGACCCGGCCGACCTGACGGACCCCACCCTTGCGCTCGACCTTGCGGAAGCCGGAATCACCTCCATCGTCTGGGCCACCGGATTCGCCCTCGACTACGGCTGGTTGCCGGCCGACGCCGTCGACGCCAACGGGCGGCCCAGGCACCAGCGCGGGGTGTCCACGGAAACCGGGATCTACTTCCTGGGCCTGCCCTGGCAGTCACACCGCGGATCGAGCTTCATCTGGGGAGTCTGGCACGACGCCAAGTACCTGGCCGAGCAGATCACCATCCAGCGCGGCTATCTGAAACACCTGGCCGATGAGCCGCTGCGTCCCGGACAGCTCGCCTCCGGCCCCGCCGCCGACCCCCTCGATGAGGGCGCCGCGGTACCCCAGGCGGTCTGAGGATCCGGCGGCGCCGTCAACGTCCCGCCCGAGGCACCACGCCACAGCGCACCCCCGCCGGGGGCAGCCCTGCGGCGTGGTGCTTCTGCGTTTCGGCCTCGAACACACAGGCCAACGTTTCCGTCGCACACGAAGCACCGGGCGATTCAAATAACGTAACCGATCGACAAGGTAAATATCTTAGGTTAGCCTTACTTCATCGCTTTGCTGGCGTTAGGCCGGCGGACGGGGCTTTCGCAGTGGTCCCTCCGCCGGCCTCCTCACTAGATCAGGAAGTACCCGATGGAAGCCATCTTGTTCCCGACGCACATCAACCAGGAACACGAGTATGGCGTGGCCAGCCACTACCTGGTCGGCACCGAGTTCTACCCGAGCGCACACAACCAGCGCGACCCGTACGCGCTGCCCAGCTACGAAATCGTCGGGCACTGGGTCTACCCGACCCCCTACAACCCCCACGCCAGCCACGAGTACCCGATGTTCATGTTCGCCGAGGAGCACCTGGTTTCCACCGGGCACGGAGGGGCCCCCGCGGGCCTGCCCATGTACGAAATCCACTGCACCTGCCCCGGCCACAGCTCCCCGTTCTACGCGTAGGCGGGCCGCCGCCGGTACGACCATGCTGCGGCCCGGCGCTAACTCAAAGGCCTTGACCAACAGTGCTTCCGCGGGTCGACGTGGAACATTGCGGGAACAGCAAATGCCGTGCACCCCTCACTTTCCCCAGTAGGCTGAATAGTTAATCCCTTCGACGGAAAGAAAGCCCGATGCTCGCATTCGCAGTGATCGGAGGCATCGGCCTCCTGCTCCTGATCCTTTCCATGACCCTGGGAGAGATGTTCGACCTCTTCGACGGGTTCATCTCCACCACCGCGGTCGGTGCGGCCGCCACGCTCTTCGGGGCCGCGGGCGCGATAGTGCTGCTCAACGACGGCCCCCTGTTCCTGGCCTACATCGCCGGCTCCGTCCTGGGGGCCATCGCCATCGTGTGCGTGGCACTGCTTGCCCGGAAGATGGCCAGCATTTCGAACGCGCAGCCCCACGAGGTCATCGGGCTCCTGGGCGTCGCCACCACGGACATCAACGACGTCATCGGAAAGGTCCAGCTGAACCACCCCGATGAAATCAACCAGCGCCTCGCATTCTCAACCAGCCCCATCGAGCGGGGCACACCCATTGCCGTCGTCGCCATTGTCGGGGACCGCATCAGGGTCGCATCCACCTCTGAACTGAACGGAGCCTAACCCATGGATTTTGCCGCAAACGGAACGGTCATCGCCGTCGCAGCGATCCTCGCCGTCCTCATTGCCCTCGTCTGGTACGCCACCACCCGCCTTGTCACGGTGGCCCCCAACCAGGCGGTCATTCGCGCGGGCAAGGGCGCGAAGGGCCAGGTGCAGATCTTCACCAAGGGCATTGTGCTTTTCCTGCCGGTCATCCACCAGAAGTACGTGATGTCCCTTGAACAGCGCCAGGTTGAACTCGCCGTGGAAGGCGTTGACAAGAACTTCATCACCACCTCGGTGACGGCCAGCCTGAACTTCAAGTTCGACGACTCGGTCGAGGGCATGAGCAAGGCCGTCCAGCGCTTCCTCACTCACTCCAAGGAGGACCTGAACGCCTCGGTGACGAAGTCTGCCGAAGGCGTGCTGCGCGGCATCGTCTCGGCCATGTCGGTCGAGGACGCAAACAACAACCGCAAGGAATTCCAGGACCAGTCCCTGGAGTCCGCCGTCACCCAGTTCGCCGAGCAGGGCATCCAGATCGATGCCTTCAACATCTCTTCGGTCAGCACCCCGTCGCGCACCGTGGTCGGCCCGGACAACAAGCCGACCACCATCGACTACCTGGAGGAAGTCGGCAAGCCGGGCCTGGAGCGCGCCAAGCGCGAGGCCCGCATCGCCACGTCCAAGGCCTTCCAGGAATCCGAAGCCGCCCGCATCGAGCAGGAAGCCGCAACGGCCGCCCTGGCCCGCGACCTCGCCATCAAGAAGTCCGAGTTCAAGGCCGAGGAGGACCGCGCCGCGGCCATCGCCAGCTCGGCCCACGAGCTGGCCAAGGCGGAGCAGGACGTCCTGGTGGCGGAGCTCGAACGCAAGGCACTGGCCGAAAAGGCCCTCGTGGAGCAGGAACGCCTGGACATCGAGGTCCACAAGCCGGCCGACGCCCAGGCGTACAAGCTGCGCACCGAGGCGCAGGCCAAGCGCGATGCCGACGTCTTCAACGCAACGGCCCGTTCCGAGTCCAAGGCCATCGAGGCCGACGGCGCCAAGCGCGCATCCATCGCCGATGCCGAGGCCCGCGCGGCAGCCCAGACGGTGGAGGCAGAAGCCTCGAAGAACGCCGAGGTGTTCCGCGCCCAGGGCCAGGCCACCGCCGTGGAACTGAACGCCAAGGCCGAAGCGACGGCCGTTGAGTACAACGCCAAGGCCGAGGCCGACGCCATCCGCCTGCGCGGCGAGGCCGAGGGCGCGTCCATCGCCGCCATCGGCGCGGCAACCGCCTCGGCGGAGGATGCAAAGGCCACGGCACTGACCGGCCACACCCAGGCCAGCCTGGCGTTCCTGGCGATCAGCGCACTCCCGGAGGTCGTCAAGGCCAGCTCGGATGCGATGTCGGGCATCGACAACTACACGGTCATCAGCTCGGACGGCGCCTCGGATGCCGTCAAACAGGCGAACCGCGTCGTCACCGAAGGCCTGGCCATGATCAAGGCCGGCTCCGGCGTGGACCTCGGCGAGATGCTGTCGGGTCTGCTCGGCGGCGGAGCGAAGCCCGTCGCCCCGGCGAACGACACGCCGGTTGCCGCAGCAGAGCCCCAGGGCGACACCAAGCTCGAAACCCCTGTCTTCGAGCAGAACTAGCCGGCAATACACGACGCCCGGCCGGGTTTCCGGCCGGGCGTCGTGTGTTCCTGCGGACCCGGAGCCGGCCGCAAGCTAGCCCAGGGTCTGCAGGAACGCCGCAATGTCCTCGGCGACACGCCCGGGCTGTTCCCAGAGGACCAGGTGTCCGGTGTTCGCGTAGACCACGAGCCGCGAACCGGGGATCGCCGCCGCCAGCCCGTCCTGCTGGGCCCGCGGCAGGACTCCGTCCCGCTCGCCCCACAGGATGAGCGTGGGGCACTCGATGCTCCCGGCTTCTGTCGGCGGCATCGCGCCGCAGAGCCCGTCGAGGGTCCCGCCCCAGACCTGGGCGGGGATGTTGGCACCGTCCCGGATCCGGTCCTCGAGGTACCACTGCGGAACCGGGGTGGCACAGGGGAACCAGGAAAGGGACTTGCGAACCCATCCGGGATCCACGGGATCACCGAGGGACTCGACCTCGCCGGCAAAGTCCGGCCGGCCCCGCAGGCTGAGCGGGGAACCGACCAGCACCAGGGCAGCCACTCGATCCGGCGCGGCAACCGCAACCTGCTGGGCGACGTAGCCCCCGCTCGACGATCCCACCACGACTGCCGATTCGAATCCGATGGCATCGATGAACCCCACGACGTCCGCGGCCATCGCGCCCAGCGAGTACCCCGCCGACGGCTTCTCCGACTGCCCGTGGCCCCGCTGGTCGACGGCCGCCACACGCACCGAGGCGGGAAGCAACGGCAGGAGCCTGTCAAAGGATCGGCGTGTTTCGCCCCAGGCGTGCAGCAACAGGACGGGCCTGCCTCCCTCCGGGCCGGCCATCGCATAGGAGAGCCCGGTGCCGTCGGGCAACACGGCCCGCAACGTCTTTTCCGCGTTCACGGTGCAACCTTAACCCCGCGGGGACCCGGTGCCTGCGTAGGATTGAGCGCATGCTGACCCAAGACGGAAAGCGGGAGACCATCCTCACCGCATACCTGAACCTGCTCGTGGACCAGGGGACCCGCGCTGCGACCCTCGATGCCGTCGGCTCCGCATGCCGGCTGTCGAAGGCCGGGGTGCTGCACCACTTTTCCTCCATGGGCGCCCTCCGGCAGGCGATCTTCGCCGAACTCGAGGCGCAGGCCGCGGAGGATGCCAACAAGATGCTTGCCGACCTGCCGAACGCCACCACCTACTACCTGGTCTCATCCCTTGACCACGACAGTCTGCTGGAGCGCCTGATCGAGGCGGTGCACCGGCTCGCGCAGACCGGCGACGAGGTCGCCGGCGCCGTGCTGCGCACCTGCCGCAAGGGCTGGTACGAGGCCCTGCTGCTGGCGCTGGGAGATGCAACCTTAGCCAAGCTGGTCCTTTTCACCGGCTACGGCATCACCCACAACGTGCTGCTCAGCGTGGACGGCGAGCCGGAGTCGTTCCTTGACGCCTCGACCGCCACCGACATGCTCGGCCTCGTCGAGCGAATCCGCGCCGCGGCCTGACAAGCCTCCTGACGTGGGGACATGACACGCCCCACGCGAATGTGTCGCGAACCACTTGTCGACCTACCAACCAGGTGGTAGGTTTTTGCCCCTAGCCACCCGTGAGGTGGATCACACGTCCGTGGAAGGGCACGAATGGACACCGCAACGCAAAGCCCCGTCATTCAGCAAGCACCACCGGTCGCCCAGGGCAAGGGCCTTGCCACGGGCAAGCTCGGCATCGCCGGCTCCACCGTGATCGGCCTCGCCTCCACGGCCCCCCTCTTCTCGCTTGCCGCGACCCTGGGCTACGTGGTGCTGGCCGTCGGGGCACAGGCTCCCATCGCCTTCATCATTGCGTTCGTCCCCATGATGTTCACGGCCTTCGCCTACCGCGAGCTCAACAGCGCGATCCCCGACTGCGGTACGGTCTTCACCTGGGCCGCGAAGGCCTTCGGCCCGCGCACCGGCTGGTTCTCCGGTTGGGCGCTGGCGGTGGCAGGCATCTTCGTCATGGCGAACCTCGCCGAGATCTCCGCCGTCTACGTCCTGCACCTGGTCGGCGACGGCTCGTTGGCCGAAAACCGCGTCGTTGTCGTGTCCCTTGGCGCCGCCACCATCGCCGCCATGACCTACGTGTCGATGCGCGGTGTGGAACTGGGCGAAAAGGTCCAGGTGGCACTGTTGGCCATCCAATACGCCGCCATGGCCGCGTTCGTCATCGGCTGCCTCATCGGCTTCTTCAGCGGCAACGCCCCGGATGCCACGCCGATGTCCATCGACTGGTTCAACCCGATGCTTGCCGACAAGTCCGGCATGGTCCAGGCCGTCATGCTTGCCCTGTTCATCTACTGGGGCTGGGACACCTGCCTGGCCCTGAGCGAGGAAACCAAGGACCCGCAGAAGACCCCTGGCCGCGCGGCCCTGCTCTCCACCCTGCTGCTGCTTGTCACATACGTCGGCATCACCATCGCGGTCATGATGTACGCGGGCATCGGCGAGGAAGGCACGGGCCTGGCCAACGCGGAGAACGCCGACGACGTCTTCTTCGGCCTGGCATCCCAGGCCATGGGCCCGCTGGGCTGGTTCCTGGTCATCGCCGTGGCAATCTCCGCACTGTCCTCCTCGCAGACCACCATCCTTCCCACGGCTCGCGGCACCTTCGCCATGGGCATCTACAAGGCCCTGCCGGCCCGCTTCGCCAAGGTCAGCGAGAAGTCCCAGACACCGACGTTCTCCACCATGTTGATGGGCATCATCTCCATCGCCTACTTCGTGGGCATGAGCATGGTCAGCAACAACCTGCTGCAGGACTCGATCCTTTCGATCGGCCTGGCGATCGCACTGTTCTACGGGATCGCATCCTTCGCCTGCATCTGGTTCTTCCGCGCCACCCTCTTCACCTCGGCCCGGAACTTCTTCTACCGCTTCTTCTTCCCGCTGCTGGGCGGCGTCTTCATGGCCTGGGCATTCATCCAGTCGGCGTTCGACATGGCCGACCCGGACTACGGGTACGCAACCATCGCCGGGATCGGCTCGACCTTCGTGATCGGCTTCGGCTCACTGGCGCTGGGCCTGGTGGCAATGTTCCTCTGGTCGATGTTCCCCGAGTCCAAGCCGTTCTTCCGCCGGGAAACCATCAACAAGGACTCCTCGGTCCTAGCCCCCGAGTAGGCCCTGACTCCTGCCGCCGGGAACGCACCCGCGAACCCGGCCGCCGAAGCATGAGAACCGATGGAGGGCCCGCCGTACGGCGGGCCCTCCATCGCTTGGTGCACCCAAACGCTTGGTAGAGGACCCTTTCCAAGGCCGGCGCCCGCTGGGGTTTCCCGTTCAGCTGGCGCACGGATTCCGCCGCCACCGGACGCGCGGCCGTCCTCCAAGGTCACGAAACCCCGCCATTGCACCGGAAAGAAGTTCGAGTAGCATGGCGGAAGATCACTTCCATGGAGGAACAAGCTCGATGCCACACCCCGTGGGCCCCAACCAGTCCCCCTCAGCACTCCCCGCACCGGATGACCTGGACCTGCCCCGCTACGGAGCCACGTTCGGCGAAGCCGTCGCACTGTTCTTCAAGAAATACGGAACCTTCGAGGGCCGTGCCAGCCGCAGCGAGTACTGGTGGATCATGTTGCTCAATACCCTCGTCACGGTCGCTTGCCTTGCCCTCATGGTGGCGGGCGGCAAGAACATCTTCGACCGGACATCCACCGAGATGCCTGATGTTGCGACTTTCTGGCTGCTGCTGTGGCTGGCCTACTACCTCGCCACGCTGTTCCCGAATTGGGCCCTGGGAACCCGCCGCTTCCACGACGCCAACATCGACGTGCCCTACCTGATCTGCATGACGCCGTACGTCGGGTTGCCCATCGCCCTATTCCTTGCCCTGAAGCCGTCCGACTCGGCGGGCGTACGATTCGACAAAGGCTGGGTCCCGCCAACGGAGCAGCCGGAGCAGTAGCCACGAGGCAAACGACGTCGGCAACACATGTGTGACAGCAGTGCGTCCTTACGACCTCCGAGCACATATCAGGCCGCGTGCGCGACTCAGCACCCGGCGGATCCGTCGTCCGGCATCCAACGGCCCGCGAATCCCGGGCGGTGCGTCGAGTAGTATGGCGAACGATCACTTCGATGGAGGAACACACCATGTCATACCCGCCAAACCCCTATGGGGCCCCAGCCCCTTCGACTCCCCAGGACAGCCTGGACCTTCCCCTGTATGGGGCCAGCTTGGGCCAGGCCGTCAAGCGGTACTTCACCAAGTACGCGACATTCAGCGGCCGCGCCAGCCGCAGCGAATACTGGTGGGTCCAGCTGTTCAACGCGCTGGTCGGGTTCGCGGCACTGGCCATCGTGGCCATCGGCGGCGGCTTCAACGAACCGGCCACTGCCGGCGAGATGCCTCCGGGCGCCATCCCCGGCGTCCTGCTGCTGAGCCTCTACGGCCTTGCCACATTCATCCCCAGCCTGGCACTGGTGGTGCGCCGCTTCCACGACGCCAACTTCAGCGGCTGGCTCTACCTGCTCGCATTCGTCCCCTTCTTCGGGTCGATCGTCGTCCTGGTCTTCGTGCTGATGCCCTCGAACCCGGCAGGTGCGCGCTTCGACAAGGGCCAGGCCTGGCCGGCGGGTTACCCCGCGCCCTGACCTCGCCACTTGAGCAAACAATGCCCCTGCCACCGGATCCGGTGGCAGGGGCATTGTTCATGGTGCGACACCGTGGCCGCCGGGAACCGTGCCAAACCAATCCGTGACAGCATTCACTTTCAGTAGGTAGACTGGTCTACCTACTGAAAGTTGGGATGCAATGGGTGAATCGGCAGGCCGGCAGCGCCCGGCGCGGGAACGGTTGCTCAGGGCCGCGGCCGACTTGTTCTACGCGCAGGGAATCGCCGCGACGGGAATCGACGCCGTCACGGCTCAGGCCGGCGTCGCGCGCAAGAGCCTCTACAACAACTTCGCGTCCAAGGACGAGCTGGTACTCACCTACCTCACCGAGCGGCACCTCGAGTGGCTGGAGCTCCACCGGCAACGCGCAGCCGGCGCGCGCACGGCACGGGAGCTGGTGCTCGCGGTATTCGACGCCTACATCGACCACGCCGAATCCGCATACTCCCACGGCTTCCGCGGGTGCGGCCTGCTCAACGCCGCGGCCGAGCTGCCCGCCGGTGCGCCCGGGCGGGAGTCGGTGCGCGAGCACAAGGAAGAGGTCGAGTCCCTCCTTGCCGCGGCACTGGCCGAGGACCTCGGCGCCGAACGAGCTGCCGAAACGGCCGAGCAGCTCTCGTTCCTGCTCGAAGGGGCCGTGGCCCGCGCCGGCCTGGAAGGCACTGCCGAACGCCTGGTCCGCGCCCGTACCATGGCCGCGGCGCTCGTGGACGGTGCGCTGGCGGGCGCCGCATGAACCGCGGGCGGTTGCTGGCCATCGGGGCCGTCACCGTGACCTCGGTCCTGTGGGGCACCACGGGAACCGCGGCAACCTTCGCACCGGCCGCCGGGCCGCTGGCGATCGGTGCAGCAGCCCTGGGGATCGGCGGCATCCTGCAGGCCCTGATCGCGGTCCCCGCTCTGCTGGCCCACCGATCCCTGTTGCGCGCCAACCTGCCGCTGGTGGCCCTGGGCGCGCTGGCCGTGGCGATCTACCCCCTGGCGTTCTACAGCTCCATGCACCTGGCCGGGGTGGCGCTGGGCACCGTGGTGTCGCTGGCCTCCGCACCGCTTGCCTCCGGGCTGCTCGAGCGGTTCGTGCAGCGCACACCGCTGGGCACCTGGTGGATGGTTGCGGCGGGGCTCGGCATCACCGGCAGCGTCCTGCTCTGCCTGTCCAAGATGGGCGGCGGGTCCGGCGATGCCGGAAACACCCTGGCCGGGATGGCGCTCGGGCTCGTCGCCGGCGCCACCTACGCCTGCTATTCGTGGTGCGCCCGCCGACTTATGGACCGGGGCGTCGAACGCTCCGCCTCGATGGGCGCGGTGTTCGGCGCCGGAGGCCTCCTGCTGCTTCCGGTGCTCGTGGTGACCGGCGCACCGCTGCTCGCCAGCCAGCAGGCGTTCGCCGTGGCCACCTACATGGCCCTGGTTCCGATGTTCCTGGGCTACGTGCTGTTCGGGTACGGCCTGGCGCGCCTGGGCGCCGGCACGGCCACCACCATCACTCTGAGCGAGCCGGCCGTTGCAGCGCTGCTTGCGGTGCTCGTTGTCGGGGAAACCCTTGGCCCCCTTGGCTGGGTCGGGCTGGCCGTCATCGGCGCGGCCCTTGCGGTGCTCGCCCTGGCCCCGGCCCAAGCCGCCGCGCCCGAAGCGATGCCCCGGCGGCGCGGGGTCCAGCCGGTTTCCGTCGCTCCCACCGGAAGCCGCACCCTCGGTAGCTGACCGCCGGTCGCTGCCTTCCTTGCACCCTTTGCGGCGGCCGCCACAGGACCTCGCCGGGGCTCTTCGGCGCAGCATTTCAGCGCCCGCGGACCGGGGCGGCAGCCGAGTTGTCTGGTCAACTCCCCCCGCACCTGCACAACCGGCCCCGGCTCCCGCACCGCGGGCCACGCGACAGGCGGCTCACCTCCCGTTAACCGCACCGCTACAGGTCAGCGGTTCAACGCGCGCCGGAATCCCAACACCAGAAATGCAGTGTCCGTTCACCGTCAGTTCACGGATTTGGTGGTTTGTGGTTGAAGTCGGTGCATAGCGTCGTCGTTCGGCACAGGATCCTGTGCACACAAGATGATGACTTCCGAAGGAACCAGCACCGTGTCTACTCGCACCAAGATTTCGGCCCTCACCCTCGCCCTGCTCGCCAGCGTCTCCCTGGCGGCCTGCTCGTCCACCCCCGCGGGCAACGCACAGACCCCGGAAGCCGCAGCCGGCTTCGCCAAGGACGCCAACACCCTGGTGTTCGGCGTCGTCCCGGACTCCGTCGACACCGAGACCAACTACCAGCCGCTGATGGACTACCTGGCCAAGGAAACCGGCAAGACCGTCGAGTACCACGAGTCCACCGACTACGCAGCGCTCATCGAGGCCTCCATCGCCGGCAAGATCGACGTCGCCTCCTTCTCCGGCTTCACGTACGTGACGGCCACCAACAACGGCGCCAAGCTCACCCCGGTGTCCTCCATCGTCACCGCCGAGGGCCAGGAGCCGGGCTACTACTCCCAGGCCATCGTGCCGGTGGACAGCGACATCAAGACCATCGCCGACATGAAGGGCAAGAAGGTCTGCTTCGTGGACCCGTCCTCCACCTCCGGCTACCTCTTCCCGTCCTACAACCTGGGCAAGGCCGGCATCAACGTCGAGGCGGACATCGAGAAGGTCTTCGCCGGAAAGCACGACGTCTCCGTGACGAAGGTCGGCGAGGGCAAGGAGTGCGAGGCAGGCTTCGCCGAGGACAGCGAGGTGGCCAAGAGCGACAAGGTCAAGGTCATCGACCAGACCATGGTTCCCGGTGCACCGATCGTTGTCTCCAACAACCTGCCGGAGGACCTGCGCACCGAGGTCGCAGGGCTGATGAAGGAACTGAGCATCGACGAGATCGCCGCGGCCGGCATCAAGGGCGCCGACTCCGAGGGCTTCAAGGCCGTCTTCTTCGAGACCAAGCCGGTGGACGACGCCTACTACAACACCATCCGCGACATCTGCAAGAGCACCAACGCCTCGCAGTGCCAGTAGCCAACACGTAGATCGAAGGGATGGAACAGGTGGAGAAGATGACTGGACACGCAATCACGGCCACGAACGTGGTCAAGGTCTTCGGCGACAAGACGGCCCTCAAGGGCGTCGACCTCGCCGTGGAGCCCGGGGAAATGGTGGTGCTGCTGGGCCTTTCGGGTTCCGGGAAGTCGACCTTCCTGCGCCACGTGGACGGGCTGGAAACCCCGACCAGCGGCACGCTGAACGTGCTGGGCCGGGACCTCTCCACGCTCTCGGGCCGGGAGATGCGCCAGCTGCGCTCCCGGGTCGGCTTCGTGTTCCAGCAGTTCGAGCTTGTTCCATCCCTGACGGCACTCGAAAACGTGCTGACCGGCACCCTGGCCACGCTCCGCGGCCCGCGCCTGGGCCTTGCCACCTACCCGCGCCGCCTGCGCGTGAAGGCGCTTGAAACCCTCGAGCGGGTGGGCCTGCTGGAGCGTGCCTACGCCCGCGCCGACACCCTCTCCGGCGGGCAGCAGCAGCGCGTCGCGATCGCCCGCGCCCTCATGCAGGAACCCGAGATCCTGCTGGCCGACGAACCCGTCGCCTCGCTTGACCCCGAATCGAGCCGGGTGGTCATGTCGCTGATCCGCGACATCGCCCGCGAACGCAACCTCACGGTACTGTGCTCGCTGCACCAAGTGGACCTGGCCCTCTCCTGGGCCGACCGGATCATCGGGCTGCGCGAGGGCGCAGTGGTCCTGGACACCCCGACCGCCGGGCTGGGCCGCGCCGAGGTCATGGAAATCTACGGGAAGGTCTCCGTCGAGGCCGCCGCGGCGCCCGAGGCGCCGCAGCACCCGGTGCACGCAGCATCCCTGGCCGTCAGCGGGGCATCCGCCCGATGAGCCTCGACACCCGGATCCCCGCACGACCCTCCCCGGCGGCGGCAGCGGGCTGGCCCGGCGCCCTGCCGCGGCCGACCCCCGAACGCACAGCGGTGGTACTGACCCTGCTGGCCCTGGTGGGAGTGTCCCTCTACTCGCTGGCGCAGGCCGAGATCTCGATCGCCAACATGCTCGGGAGCATCGAGAACGCCGAACGTTTCCTGGCCCGCGTCGGCACCGTGAAGTTCCCGCCCATGGCGGAACTGCTCGAACTCACGGCACTGACCCTGGGCCTGGTGCTGACCGGCACGCTGCTGGCCGCCGCACTCTCCGTGCCGGTGGCCTACATCGCCGCAGCAAACACCACCCCCGGCCCCGCCTTCCAGGCCGTCGGCCGCTTCATCACCGTCTTCACCCGCGCCATCCCCGACGTCGTCTTCGCCATGGTCTTCATCCTGGTGTTCTCGATCGGGGCGCTGCCGGGCATCCTGGCCATCGGGCTGCACTCGATCGGCATGATCTCCAAGCTCTTCGCCGACGCCATCGAGCAGATCGACGAGGGGCCGCGGCTGGCCATCCGGGCCTCCGGCGGGTCCCGGACCCAGGAGTTCATCTCCGGGGTGCTGCCGCAGGTGCTGCCCTCGTGGATCGCCACGGTGCTGCACCGCAACGACATCAACCTGCGCGGCTCGGTCATCCTGGGCTACGTGGGAGTGGTGGGCCTGGGGCTGGAAATGTCCCACGCGTTCAAGTCGCTGAACTACTCGCTTGGCGTGGGCATCGCGCTGGTGATGTTCGTGCTCTGCGTGGCCATGGAACTTGTCTCCGGCGCCATCCGCAAGGTGCTGCTGGGCCATGCAGCGGCATCCCCGCGCGGTGGCCGGGGCGCGGCGGCCCGCCGTGCCGCGCGCACCGCCGCACACTCGGCAGCCCCGTTGACGCCGCACTCGCCGCGGCCGTGGACCCCGGCACGCGTGCGCAACCTCCTCTGGGGCTGGGGCGCCGTGGCCGTTGCGCTGGCTGGCGTGTGGGTCTGCGACATCAAGTGGATGGACCTGGTCGAGGTCTGGCCCAAGCTCCCGGCCATCATGGCCCAGTTCTGGCCGCCGAACTTCGGCTCCTACGACTTCGCGACGATGGCCTCGGCGATGGGCAAGACGCTGTCCATCGCGCTGGCCGCGGTGATCCTGGCGCTGGCCTTCTCCCTGCTGCTCGGCTCCTTCGCGGCGCGAAACGTGGCGCCCAACGACTCGGTGCGCACCGGCTCGCGGCTGGCCCTGGTGGTCATCCGCGGCGTCCCCGAGGTCATCCTGGCGATCCTGCTGATCGTCGTCACCGGGCTGGGCAGCCAGGCCGGCATCATCGCCCTGGCCTTCGGCGGCGTGGGCCTGCTGGGCAAGCTGATCGCCGACTCCCTCGAGGAGGTGCAGACCGGACCGCAGCGCGCCCTCACGGCCAGCGGCGCCACCCGCCTGCAGACCTACGCCTCGGCGACGCTGCCGCAGGGCGCCCGCGCCATCATCGGCCACAGCTTCTACCTGCTGGACACCAACATCCGTGCGGCAACGATCCTGGGCATCGTCGGCGGCGGCGGCATCGGCTACTACCTGCTCAATGCCGGGCAGGGGTCCAACTACCCGCTTGTCACCTCCATTGTGCTGATGATCCTGGTGACGGTGCTCGCCGTCGAGGGCCTGGCTATGTGGGTCCGCAAGGTCCTGCGCTAGCCCCGCCGCGGCGCCGACAGCACCTGCCCCGCCGCCGGCACCGCCCGCCGGCACACCCACCCGACAAGACCCAGACAGAACAGAGCCCAGGAGCCCCATGCCACCGACAACCAGCCGCACCCCCGCACCCACCGCCATGGCGTGGAAGGGACCGGGACTGCCGCACGAGACCATCGCGGTTCCGCACATCGACCTGGGCGCGGGCGACGCCCTGGTGGAAATCGAGTACGCGACGATCTGCGGGTCGGACATCCACACCGTCTCCGGCCACCGCAGCGCCGCCCCGCCCCTGGTGCTGGGCCACGAGCAGGTGGGCCGCGTGGTGGCCGCGACGCCGGAGGCCGTGCTGCACGACGGCACGCCGCTGGCCCCCGGGGACAGGGTGGTCTGGACCGTCACCGTCAGCTGCGGGCGCTGCGCCACCTGCGCACGCGGACTGGGGCAGAAGTGCGAGGCGATCCTCAAGTACGGGCACGAGCGCATCGTCCGCGGCTGGGAACTCAACGGGGGGTTTGCCACCCACGTGCACGTGAAGGCCGGGTCCGGGATCACCCGGGTGCCCGAGGAGGTCCCCGCGGCCATCCTGGCACCGGTCTCCTGCGCGACGGCCACGGCCGCGGCGGCCCTGCGCGCGGCCGCCGGCCACCACCCGCTCGCCGGGACCACGGTCCTTGTCTCGGGGGCCGGCATGGTGGGCCTGAGCATCACCGCGATGGCGGTGACCGCCGGCGCCAACGTGGTGGTGCTGGACCCGGCCGCGGAACGCCGCGCCATGGCCCTGAAGTTCGGCGCCGTGCTGGCACTGGATCCCCGGGCGCTGGATCCCCGGGCCGTGGTCCCGGCGGCGCCGGAGGCTCCGGCACCGGGCCGGACGGCCCTGGGCGACGCGCTCACCGCGGCGCACCTTCCCGCACCGCTGGCCTGCTTCGAGGCCTCCGGTGCCCCGGCCGCCGTGGGAACCGCCATCGACGCGCTGGGCATCGGCGGGATCGCGGTGCTGGTGGGCAGCGTCTCGCCCGGCCCGGCGGTGGGGATCGACCCGGAGGCCATCGTGCGGGGGCTGAAGACGATCACCGGCGTGCACAACTACGCGGCGGAGGACCTGGAAACGGCAGTGGCTTTCATCTCCGCCACCTGGGACACCATGCCCTTCGCCGAGCTCGTGGGCCCGCGGTACTTCCTGCACGAACTCGACGCGGCGCTCGACGCGGCACGGACCGGCGCCGATGTCCGCGTGGGGATCCAGCCCGGCGGAGCCGCCGGCTAGCTCCGCGACAGGTTGCATCGCCCAGGCGGCGGCGCCCCGCGCATTCATCCCCCACGGGAAATGCGCGGCGCGCCGCCGTCGGCGTAGATCCGGGTTCGGCCCTAGCCGGGCACGTCTGCCGATGCCCCAAGCCTGGCCAGCAACCCGGCCAGCTGTTCGTGGGTGAGCGGCACATCCGGGAAGTTCGGCAGCCGGCCGATCGGGAAGGAAGCCATCATGGCGGACATCGTGTCATCCGCGGCGCCGGGCGCGTCCCCGGAGGAGGCGGGCACCAACGCGGCAAGCGCCTCGCCCAGCAGCCCGGCCGCCGCCGGGTGGGCCATCACCTCGCCCACTGTCGACTCCGCGGTCAGCGGGATTTCCACCGCGTCGCCGGCCAGCTCGATCGCGGCGGTGGCGCGCACGTCGCGGCTGGAGGCGCCGACGGAGAGCCCGTAGCACCCCGGTTCCAGCGCCCATTCATCGACGCGCACGTCCCAGTAGGCAAGTTCGCTGCGGTCAACCAGAAGTTCCACCTCGCACCCCTCCCCCGGCTCGAGCTCCGGCGTGGCGGCGAACGCGGCAAGGCCGAGCGGAGGGCGGGCCACCGCGGAGTCCGCCCGGCCCACATAGAGCTGCACGATCTCGCGGCCCGCCACGTCCCCGGTGTTGGTGACCCTCAGCGTGGCCCGCAGTCCGTCGCCGTGCTCGGCCACCACCAGGTCGGAGTAGGCGAAGCCGGTGTAGGACAGCCCGTGCCCGAACGGGTAGCGCACCGCCATCTCGCGCGCGTCGTACCAGCGGTACCCCACGTGGATGCCCTCCCCGTAGACCACGTGTCCGTGCTCGCCGGGGAAATCCAGCGCCGCGGGGGTGTCCGCCAGGCGCAGCGGAATCGTCTCCGCCAACCGGCCCGAGGGGTTGACCCGGCCCGTGACGACGTCGGCCAACCCGCCACCACCACCCTGGCCACCCAGCCAGGCGGAGAGCAGCGCCGGAACATCATCGGCGAAGGGCAGCTCCACCACGCCGCCGCCCACCACGGCCACCACCACGTTGGCGTTGGCGGTGCGCACCTCTTCCAGCAGGGCCAGTTGCGCGGCCGGCAGCTTCAGGTGGGTTCGGTCGAAGCCCTCGGATTCGGCGGAGTTCGGCAGGCCGAGCACCACCAGCACCGTCTGGGCGGCAGCCGCGGCGGCGACGGCCTCGGCTGAAAGGGCGGCGTCCTGTGCCGAGTCGGCGTCAAGCCCGTAGCCCGCCGCGAAGTCCACCAGCTCCCCGCCGTGGATAGCGCGCAGCTCATCGAGCAAGTTTTCCACGCGGGTCGGGTTCACCAGCGAGGATCCGGCCCCCTGGTAGCGCGGGGTCCTGGCGAATTCGCCGATGACGGCCAGTCGTTGGCCCGCGCGGACCGGCAGCAGGTCCCCCTCGTTCTTCAGCAGCACCACCCCGCGCCCCGCCGCCTCGCGGGCCAGGGCGTGGTTGGCATCCAGGTCGGCAGGGGTGCCGGACTCCGGGTTGAGCGTGCGCCGCGCGAAGTCGGCCAGGCGTTCGGTGCTGGCATCCAGCACCGCCCTGTCGAGTTCGCCGGATTCCAGCGCCCGGGTGACTCGCGGGATGGAGTGGCCCGGGTTGCCCGGCATTTCCAGGTCCAGCCCGGCCTGCAGGGCGCGCACCCGGTCGGCGACGGCGCCCCAGTCGGAGACGACGATCCCGTCGAATCCCCACTCCCCGCGCAGCACCTCGGTGAGCAGCCAGTGGTTTTCGGAGGCCAGCACGCCGTTGACCTTGTTGTAGGAGCACATGACGGTCCACGGGGCGGCGGTGCGCACCACGCGTTCGAATCCGCGCAGGTAGATCTCGCGCAGCGGGCGGGCCGCGACGTCGGCGGAGACGCGCATGCGGTCGTGTTCCTGGTTGTTCACCGCGAAGTGCTTGACCGAGGCACCCACCCCCTGCGACTGCAGGCCGCGTACCAGCGAGGCTCCGAGCATGCCGGAAACCAGCGGGTCCTCGGAGAAGTACTCGAAGTTGCGCCCGCACAACGGCGAGCGCTTGACGTTGATGCCCGGGCCCAGCACCACGCCCACGTGGTGGGCCAACGCCTCCCGCGCAATCGCGGCCCCGATCCGTCCGGCCAGGTCCGTGTCGAAGGTGGACCCCAGGGTGACGGCGGGCGGGAAGCAGGTGGCCGGGACGGAATCCGCGAGGCCCAGGTGGTCGGCGTCCCCGGTCTGCAGGCGCAGCCCGTGCGGCCCGTCGGTCATGGTCACCGGAGGGATCCCGGCGCGCTCCACCCCGCTGGTGCTCCAGAAATTCTTGCCCGTGACGAGCCGTGCGCGTTCTTCAACGCCCAGGTCGGCTGGCGCGTAATCGGTCATGGCTTCTCCCTTGGACGGCTCTGCGGGTTGATCCACCCGCCAATACCGTATGTCACTCGGTATTGCATGGCAAGAGGCAATCCGCCACCGGATACACTTGCCACATGGCTCGTCGAGGATCGTATGCAAAGGGTGTCGCCAAGCGCGAGGAGATCCTCACCGCAGCCCTGGAGGTGGTGGCCCGCGAGGGGTGCCGGGGGACGTCGGTCAAGGAAATCGCCGCCGCCGCGGGACTGAGCCAAGCCGGGCTCATGCACCACTTCGCCTCCAAGGACGAATTGTTCACCGAAATCCTGCGCCTGCGCGACGAGGTGGACACTGCCCTCGCCGCAAGCAGCCCCGAGGCCGGCATCCTCGAAATCTTCCCACAGGTGGTCAGGCACAATGCCGAGGTCCCCGGACTCGTCCAGCTCTACGTGAGCTTCTCCGCCGAGGCCACGGCCCCCGGACACTTCGCCCGGGACTTCTTCACCGAACGCTTCGAACGCTTCCGCCGGGAGATCGCCGCGGAGATCCGCCAGGGCCAGGAGAGCGGCGAGATGATGGCCTCGGTCCACCCCGACTCCGCCGCCCGCGCCCTGCTGGCGCTGGCCGATGGCCTGCAGACCCAGTGGCTCCTGGATCCCGACTTCGACATGGCGGCGCACATCGTCGAGGCCATCGACGCCTGGCGCAGCAACGCCTGAAGCCTCCCCGGGGCAACCCCGGGCACCCTGCCGGGGGCGCTCAAACCAATCCACAAACACCCTTGACGGGCCCGACGTGAGCTTGCACACTTATACCGAATACCGCTCGGTATTCGGTCGAGCGCGCCGGCCGCACACACTCAACGTCGAGGACAACCCGTGAGCCAAGAGCCTTCAGGCACCCATCCCGCACTTGCCGTGCCGCTCGAGACACCGCCCGCCACCACCCAGCCACCGGCGGGTAGCGCCCCGGCGAGCCCGCCGCCGACCAAGCGACTGCTGCCCGGCATCCTTGTCGCCTCCATGACGCTCTTCGCCACCTACGCGGGCCTGATCGCCGTGCTGCTCCCGTCCCAGATCGCACTGATCGACGAGGAAAACAAGGTCGCGAACTTCGCGATCGTCACCACCGTGTCATTCGTCTTCACGCTCTTTGCCCAGCCGATCGTCGGCGCCCTCAGCGACCGCACCCGCTCGAGGCTCGGCCGGCGCGCGCCCTGGATGATCCTCGGCGCACTCGTCGGCGGGATCCTGATGCTCGGACTCGGGTCCTTCACGTCCCTGCTGTGGATCACGGTGTTCTGGGTGCTGATCCAGGTGGCACTAAACGCCCTGCAGGGCCCGCTCAGCGCCATCACCCCGGACCGCTTCCCGAAGAACAAGCTCGGCATGGCCAGCGCCATGTCCGGCGTCGGCATGCAGATCGGCGGCACGCTCGGCGTCATCGGTGCCGGCGCCCTGGCCGGGACGCTGGGTGTCGCCTACTCGGTTTTCGGCGTCGCCGTCATCGCCACCACCCTGCTCTTTGTCCTGGCGAACCGCGACTGGTCCTCCAAGGACTCCGTCGTCCCGGCGTGGAGCTGGGGCAGGTTCCTCAAGGACTTCTGGATCGACCCCCGCAAGAACCCCGACTTCGCCTGGGCGTTCACGGCCAGGTTCCTCTTCATCCTCGGCTATTTCGTTGTCGCCGCCTTCCAGCTCTACATCCTCACCGACTACATCAAGATGTCGCTCGTCGAGGCGCAGGTCGCGATCGGCACCATCGCCCTGGCCGCCACGGTTCCGACGCTCGCGACAATCATGCTGGCCGGCTGGTGGAGCGACAAGATCGGCAGGCGCAAGGTCTTCATCTACGCGGCGACGCTCATCATGGTCGCCTCCCTGGCGATCCCGCTGGCCAGCCCGACGCTGGGAGGCATGGTCGCCTCCGCCGTCGTCAACGGCATCGGTTTCGGTTTCTACATGTCGGCGGACACCGCGTTGATGAACGAGGTGCTCCCGGGTCAGGGCATAGCCGCCGGCAAGGACCTGGGCATCCTGAACGTCGCCACCAACATCCCCCAGGCCATGAGCCCGGCCATTGCCGGACTCATCATCGCCACAGCGGGAGGATACCCGGCGCTCTTCGTCTTTGGCATGATCGTTGTGGTCCTCGCGGCCATCGCCGTTGCACCCATCAAGAACGTCAGATAGGACCGTCCCCATGCCATCCCCCGACATCACCTTGGACGACACCGTCGTCATCGACACCCCCTCGGGAAAGGTCCGCGGAAGGTTCGCCGTCCCGGCGGGCGCGTCGAAAGCTGTTGCCACCTTCAAGGGAATCCCCTTCGCCCAGGCGCCGGTCGGCGAATTGCGTTTCGCCGCACCGGCGCCCGTCGAGCCGTGGGCCGGGGTGCTGGACGCCCTGGACTTCGGGCCCACCGCACAGCGCGGGGACCCCGGCGTCACCCTGATCCCCGAACCCAGCATTCCCGGCGAGGCCACGCTGAACGTCAACGTGGTCACCCCCGCGGCCGGCGACCCCGGCGCGGGGCTGCCGGTGCTCGTGTGGATCCACGGCGGCGGCTACTTTGCCGGCTCTCCCGCGAGCCCCTGGTATTCCAGCCCCGCCTTTGCCCGGGACGGCGTCGTCACGGTGGTGGTTTCCTACCGCCTGGGCTTTGACGGGTTCGGCCACATCCCCGGCGCCCCCTCCAACCGCGGCGTCCGCGACTGGCTGTGCGCCCTGGAATGGGTGCGCGAGCACGTCGCTTCCTTCGGCGGGGACCCGAACCGCGTCACCCTTGCCGGGCAGTCCGCCGGCGGCGGCGCTGTGCTCACGCTGCTGGGGATGCCCGCGGCACGCGGTCTTTTCCAGCAGGCAATAGCGCTCTCCAGCGCGGTCGGGGACGTGGGCCCCGACCGCGCCGCGGAACTGTCGCGGAAGATCGCCGCCGCGGCGGGCGTCAGTTGCGACAGGGCGGGCTTCTCCTCGCTCACCGAGGAGGCACTGCTCGGGTTCCAGAAGGAGGCCACCGACATTGCTTCGTCCAAGGCCATGCTCAAGATGATGGACGACGGGCTGGCACTGGGCCCCACGATCGACGGGGACCTGATCCCGCGCCCCACCTTGGAGTCGCTGGCGGCCGGGGAAAAATCCGACGTCCCGCTGCTGATCAATGCGGCGGACGACGAGTTCGGCATGGTCTTTGCCGAAGCGCCGGGCTTCCTGAACGTGCTCCCCGCGGGGTTCATGCTCGCGCGCATGGGCGCGGGACGCAGGACGCGCCGCGACTGGTTGGCGGCAAACCCTGATGCACACGGACGCGGCACCAAGTCGGTGCTGGGCCGCTACATCAGCGACAAGTTCTTCAAGGTCGGCCTGGCGGAGGCCGTCGCCCACCGCGGAGACGCGCCGACCTGGGTCTCCCGCTTCAGCTGGCGCTCGCCCGTCTTCAACGCCGCCGTGCACTGCATCGACGTGCCGTTCTTCTTCGACTGCCTTGACTCCGAAAAAGTGGCCCCGCTGGCCGGGGAGAACCCACCCCAGGAACTGGCGGACACGGTCCACGCCGCCGCCCTGCGCTTCATCACCACCGGGGATCCCGGCTGGGAGCCCTACCTGCCAGGGAAGACCACCATGGTCTTCGACCACCCGCGCTCGGAACCCGTGCACGACGGGTATGCCGGCGTGGCGGCGCTGCGGCCGGCAGCGCTGGCCGCAGCGACACGCTAGGAACCCGACTCCGGGCACCCGCGCCCGGCTTGTCAACCGCACCACCCGCCCTTACCCCTGCCTGACCTGAGGAGTCGTCATGAAAGCAACACCCAAGCGTTACGTGGCAGCATCGATCCTGGCCCTCGCCGCCATCGGCACATCCGGGTGCGCCCAGTCCCCCGCACCGCAGGCCGCCGCGGGGACCGGCATGACCGCGGTGACGGCCTCGAACCGCTCGGTGACCGTCTATCTGACCCGGCACGGGGAGACGATGCTCAACGCCCTGGGTCGCGCCCAGGGCTGGAGCGATTCCCCGTTGACGGAGGAGGGCCGGGAGATCGCCACGGCCGTCGGCAAGGGGCTGAAAAAGAAGGTCGGCACGGTGGATGCCGTGTATTCGGCGGACATGGTCCGGCATTTCGAGACGGCGTCCCTGATGGCCAAACAGATCAGCCCGCGCCTCGAGGTGACCCGGGACCGGCGCCTGCGCGAACTTGCCTTCGGCGGGTTCGAGGGCGGCCCGGGGAAGGACCTGTTTGCCGCCGCGGCCAGGCAGTTGAACGTCGGGTCCATGGACGAGCTGCTGATGAACTACACCCTTCCGGAAATCACCGACGCGATCGCCGCCGCCAACCCGAACCCGGAGCTGCCGGCCGAAGGTTGCTCGGTCGCGGGGCCGCGCATGCAGGAGTCCCTGGACGAGATCGCGCGGAAGGCCACGCGGTCGGGGCAGACCAAGGTGCTGGCCGTCAGCAGCGGCATGTCGATCTCCTGCGTCATCGACGAGCTCGGCGGCACCCTGCCGGACGGGCCCATCGAAAACGGCGCGGTGAACGAATTGCAGTACAGGAACGGGACGTGGACGGTGAAGTCGGTCAACGACACCAGCTACGCCCACTAGCCGGGGAGCAAAGGGAAACGGCGCCCGGAACGTCGGAGCGGGACACCGCACCGACGTTCCGGGCGCCGTTTGCACGCCCACGACCGGGCGGCCCGAAACTTCCTGTCAACATTGATGACAGCGCCGTTGACTTCCTGCCGTTGTGAGCCTAGTCTCAATTCCAGCAATGACTTTCCCGACCCCGTCCACCGCCGGCCCGACCCTGCGCGCGGCACCGGGATTCGAACCGATTGGAGCAATCCCCGCATGGAGCTACACCACCTGACCGCCACCAAGGCCCACGAACTTTTCGAGCGCAAGGAGCTCTCCCCCGTCGAGCTGCTCGACGCGGTGGTGGCCCGCACCGCCGCGGTCGAACCGGGCATCAACGCGCTGACCGAGGAGATGCTCGACGACGCCTACGCCGCGGCCCGCACCTCGCAGGAACGCTTCGCGGCCGGCGGCACGCGGCTCGGCGCCCTGGAGGGCATCCCGCTGCTGCTCAAGGAGGAGCAGCCGATCGCCGGCCGTCTGGCCGAGGAAGGCTCGCTGACCGAGAAAGGCACCATCGCCGAGGTCAGCCACCCGATCGTCGACCGGATCTTCAACGCGGGCGCCGTGGTCCACGGCCGCACCACCACCCCGGAGTTCTGCTGCGCCCCGTACACGCACTCCAAGCTGTGGGGCGTCACCCGCAACCCCTGGAACACGGAGCTGACCCCGGGCGGATCCTCGGGAGGTTCGGGCGCCGCACTGGCCGCGGGCGAATCCATCCTGGCCACCGGGTCGGACATCGGCGGCTCCATCCGCATCCCGTCCTCCTTCTCCGGCATCGTCGGGTTCAAGCCGCCGTTCGGCCGCGTCCCGGGCCTGCCGCCCTTCAACCAGGACACTTACTGCGCCGACGGCCCCATGGGCCGCAGCGTCGCCGACGTCGCGATGCTGCAGAACGTGATCGCCGGGCCGCACCGCGTCGACCAGGCGTCGCTGCGCCCCGCATACACGCTGCCGACACCGAACGCCGCGGCGGCCGCGGGCATGCGCGTGGCGCTGTGCGTGAACCTCGGCGACTACATCGTGGACCCGGTCATCGAGGCCAACACCCGCGCCGCCGCCGAGGCCCTGCGCGGCGCCGGCGTCATCGTCGAGGAGATCTCCCTGCCGTGGACCCGCAAGCAGATCGTCGAGGCCGCCTGGGCGCACTTCGGCGGCATCATGGGGCCCTTCATCACCGAGGTAGCCGGTGCCGATTCGGACCTGCTGATGCCCTACACATTGGACTTCGCCAAGCGCGCCGCGCAGGCCGGTTCCTTCGCAGAGGGTCTGGTGGCCGAGGCCGCCGTCTACGAGCCGCTGGGCAAGGTCTTCGAAACCTACGACGCACTGCTCTGCCCGACCCTTGCCACCCAGGGCATGGCCGCCGACTTCGCCGACCCGGCCGGGCTCATCGACGTGGGAGGGGCCTCCGTGTCCTGGATCGAGGCGGCCCTGACCGTGCCGTTCAACGTGATCGGCCGCGTTCCGGTCCTGGCGCTGCCCTCCGGCGTGGCACCCAACGGCCTGCCCACCGGCGTGCAGATCGTCGGGCGCACCTACGACGACGCGACGGTCTTCACCCTGGGCCAGGCGCTCGAGGAAGCCCTTGACCTGTGGACCCGGTCGAGCTGGTGGCCGGCCATGAACACCGCGGAAGCAGCCGTCTAGTCCCGGATCCGGACCCGGAGCAACAGCACGCCACACCGTATGCCCTGCCGGCCGTCGGCAGGGCATACGGTGTGCACGGGGCAACCGGGGGTCGGGCACCGGCGGTTCTCCGTGCATTCCGGCCCCACATGCGCTCCCCCTGACCTATACTTTCGTCACCTCATGCACCGCAACCTGCACAGAAGGACATGACGACATGACAGATGCCTCCCGCTTCAGGCTCGTGCCCATGCGGCCGCGCGACCCCCAGGAGTCCGGGCGCAGCGCGTCCTCGCTGGAACTGTTCTTCGACCTGGTCTTCGTGATCGCCGTGGGCATTGCCGCGGCCCAGCTGCACCATTCCCTGTCCGAGGGCCACGTGCTTGACGGGATCGCCAGCTACGGAATCGTGTTCTTCGGGATCTGGTGGGCCTGGATGAACTTCACGTGGTTCGCCACCTCCTTCGACACCGACGACTGGCTGTACCGGGTGCTGACCATCATCCAGATGAGCGGCGTGCTGGTGCTCGCCTCCGGCATCGCCCCGGCCTTCGAGAAGCACGACTACACGGTGCTGATCCTCGCCTACATCGTCATCCGTCTGGCGCTGGTCGCCCAGTGGCTGCGCGCCTCGCGCTCGGGAGGCGCCACCAGGCGCTCGACGATCCTGTACGCCGCCGGCATCACGCTTGTCCAGGTGCTCTGGCTGGGCGCCCTGATGCTTCCCGCCCAGTGGTTTACCGGCGCGCTGATCGCCCTGATCATCGCCGAATTGGCGGTACCGATCATCGCCGAGCGCCACGGAAACACCCCGTGGCACCCGCACCACATCACCGAGCGCTACGGGCTGTTCGCGCTGATCCTGCTCGGTGAAAGCCTGCTCGCCTCCGCCAACGCCATCATCGAGGCACTGCACGACGCCGAATCACTGGGCCCGCTGATTGCCATCGCCGTGCTGACCCTGGTGGCCACCGCCGGCCTGTGGTGGATCTACTTCTGGCCGCCGCACCACCGCGCCATCCAGGGCCTGGGCAAGTCCCTCGCCTACGGGTACGGGCACTTCTTCATCTTCGCGGCAGCCGGGGCCCTGTCCGCGGGCATCGAAGCGGAGATCGACGTCATCACCCACCACAGCGAGCTCACCGCGCCGTTCGCGTCGTTCGCGTTCACCATTCCCATTGCCGTTTTCATCATGGGGGTCTGGGCGCTGGCGATCAGGCCGTACGCCGACCGGCTGGTCAACACCGTGGTTCCTTTGGCGAGCCTGCTCGTCCTTCTCGATCCACTGATCCCGGTGCCGTTCGCGCTCACCACGGTGATCCTCGTCGGAGTCGTCACGGTGCTTGTCTGGCGGCAACCGGCCGACGCGGAAGAACCCGTCCAGCTGCTCGACTGACCGGGGAGGTGCCCCGGCGGCATGAAGGCCGCTCCCCCGCGGGGAACGGCCTTCGAGCGGTCCGATGCGTCCTAGGCCCAGATGTATTCCTCGGCGATCGCCCCATCCCGCCACTTCGCGACGGTCACCATGCGGCTGCCGTCCTCGAACTCGCCGATGACACAGGTCCACTCGCCGGAGCCGAAGGCGATCGGGTGGGAGGTGATCTGCGGCGGGGTTCCCCCGACCGAATCGACGAATGCCCTCATCGCGTCGATGTGCTCGCCAACGCCGTTCGTGGGGGCCTGGCCCTTCCAGTCCACGAGCACGTCCTCGGTGTGGTGGTGGGCGAACACGCCGTTCCAGTCGGCGTTGTTCCACCCGTCGAAGTCGAGGTCATCCATACCCTTGAGGTTGCGGTCCACCTGGTCATCGCTCATGGCTTGCTCCATTCTTCGGGCACGCCAAACTCGATGCAGGGTCGGGACGCCGTGCCGCCAGTGTGATTGACCCGACCAGCATAAATCCGCGAGCTACGGCATTCAACGGCCAGCCGGAGTGCACCGGGCCGGTCGCGGAAGCCGGTGGAAGGAACTCACACGGCACAGGCCGAGGGTCCCGTTCCCTCGGCCTGTGCCTTGTGCATTCGGATGCCGATCCGTTAGGACTGCGTCAGGTACAACTTGCGCAGCGGCTCGTCCAGGATCCAGGTGGTGCGCATGCCCTCGCCCAGGCGGCAGACGGTGCCCGGTTCCAACTGCAACACCTCCGCGGCGTAGCCGTTGGCCTCGTGGACCTGCACGGTGGCCTTCCCGCTGAGCACCACGAAGAGTTCCTCGGCCTCGACGTCGGTCATGATCCCGGCGCTCATTTCCCAGAGGCCGAACTCCACGCCGAAGACCTCACCGAGCCGCTCTGCGGCGGTGGTGGGATCCCCCGCCACCGACTGGTCGGCCGGAACCAGCTCGTGTTCCAGCGCCGCGGAGGGGGCATGGACCGTGGGGTTGTTGATGCTTGTCATGTTCATGTTTTCGATGATACTCACGAGTCGAACCCCATGCCCACGGCATCCATGGTCTTCAGGAACAGCCCGCGCTCGCCCTCGTGGCGGTCGGCGCGGGCCAGGGCCGCTGTCATCATCTTCACGCCGATCCAGGCCGCCGGTTCCGGCGGGAACGGCAGCGGCTTCTTCCTGACCATCTCCAGGTTGGTGATCTCGTTGTCCTTGCCCTCGAGCAAATCGAGCATGACGCGCGCACCGAAGCGCGAGGCACCCACACCCAGGCCGGTGAAGCCGGCGCATGAGGCGACCTTGCCCTTGTAAGCCAGGTCGAAGAAGGAGAAGAAACGGCTGCAGGAGTCGATGGCCCCGCCCCAGGCATGCGAGAACTTCAGCTCCTGCAGTTCCGGGAAGGTGGCGAAGAAGTGCGCGGCGAGCTTCCGGTAGGTGGTTTCGCTGTCGTAGAACTCCGGGTTGACCTTGCCGCCGAAGCGGTAGATCGCGTCGTAGCCGCCGTAGAGGATGCGGAAGTCCCCGTTCGCATCGATGATCGGGCGCGAGTAGTGGAAGCGGTTGTTCAGGTCCACCAGCCCGTGCAGGGTTTCCCAGCCGATGGCCTTGCGCTGCACCTCCGTCAGCGGCTCGGTGACAAGCACGTAGTCGTAGACCGGGACGGTCATCAGTGCGTTGCGCTTGAGCAGGGAGGGGAAGACATTGGTGGCCAGTGCGACCCTGGAGGCGGCGACCTGTCCGGCGGCCGTCTTCGCGACGACAGTGCCGTTGGCATCCTCCAGTTCGGTGACCCTTGACTGCTCGAAGACCCGCACGCCGAGCTTCTCGCAGGCCGCCAGCAGGCCCCAGGCCAGCTTCGCGGGGTTCACCAGCACGGTGTCGGTCTTGCTCCAGGCCCCGGAAATGAACGCATCGGAGGCGATCATCTTCGAGGTCTCCTCGCGGTCCAGGTAGAGGGTTTCCTCCCCGTCGGCCTCCTCGCGCAGCCAGGCGTCCTGGTGCGGTTCGGTGGCCACCGCCAGGGCACCCTCGCGCAGCAGGTCGCAGTCGATGCCGTAGCGTTCGATGGTCTCGATCAGCCCGGCGAGGTTCTCGTTGCCGAGCTCGGTCAGCCGCGCGTTTTCCTTGGGCAGGTGCGCCTCGCCGTTGGATTCGCCGTGGACCAGCGATGCCTCGCAGAAACCGCCGTTGCGGCCCGAGGCCTCGGAGCCGATCCAGCCGGCCTCAAGGAGAACCACGTCGGTTTCCGGGTTGCGTTCCTTGGCCTGCAGCGCGGTCCACAACCCGGTGTAGCCGCCGCCGACCACCAGCAGGTCGCAGGTGGTGGAGGTGCGCAGCGGTTCGCGCACGCCCGGGCGCTGCGGGGAATCGAGCCAGTACACGGCACGCTTGGTGTCGCGCAGGGAGGCCGCACACAGCGCGGGGTCGATGGTTTTTTCGGCATTCTCGAAGAATGTCGGAGTTGATGTAGTCATTGTCTTTTTCCCTAGTGGCGGTTGTTCTGCGCAGGTTCCAGGTTCCCGTCGAGGGAACCCGGGTCCTCCGGAGCGCCGGCGCCGCCGGTGGTTTCCCAGCGCGGGCGCGGCACCGAGGCCAGCAGCGTCTGGGTGTAGGGGTGCTGCGGGTTGCCCAGCACGTCCTTGGTGGGCCCGCTTTCCACGATCTCGCCGGACTGGACCACGAGCAGTTCCTCGCAGATTTCGCCGACGATGGCCAGGTCGTGGCTGATGAACAGCACCGAGACGCCGCTTTCCCTGCGCAGCTTGTTGACAAGTTCCAGCACCTGCGCCTGGACCGAGACATCGAGCGCACTGGTGGCCTCGTCAAGCACCAGCAGCCGCGGTTCCAACGCCATGGCCTTGGCGATGGCCACCCGCTGTCGCTGGCCGCCGGAAAGCTTGCGCGGGTAGAGGTTCGCGTGCTTTTCCTCGAGGCCCACGGACTCGAGGAGCTCCTTGATGCGCGCCTTCATGGCCTTGGCATCGAGCTTGTAGTGCAGCTTCAGGACCGTTTCCAGCGCCCTGGCCGGGGTGAGCCGGGAGTCCAGGGACTGGTACGGATCCTGGAACACCATCTGGACGCGCGATGCCGTCTTCAGCCGGCGTTCCTTGGCGCTGGTCCCCGCGACCTCGCCGCCGGCCATGGCCAGCTCGCCGGCATCCGCGTGTTCGAGGCCGGCGACGATGCGGCCGAGCGTCGACTTGCCGGAGCCGGACTCGCCGACGACCGCCAGGCCGCCTCCGGCCGGGATGGCCAGCGAGACGGACTTCAGCGCCTGGACCGGCGGCTGCCCGTGCAGGTGGTAGGTCTTTGAGACGCTTTCCACGCTCAGCACCGGGGCTTCGGTGGATTCGGCCCGGCGGGCACCGGTTTTCGGGGCACCCTGCATGCTGGGCGTCGCCGCGACAAGCTTCCGGGTGTACTCCGCGGCGGGGCGTTCGAAGACCTGTCGGGTCTCGCCGTGCTCCTGCACCACGCCGTGGCGCAGCACGTAGGTGCGGTCCGCTATCGATGCGGCAAGCGCCAGGTCGTGGGTGATGAAGAGCATGCCCATGGAGCGTTCGCGCACCGCGTCGGAGAGCAGCTGGATCACCGCGGCCTGGGTTGTCACGTCAAGTGCCGTCGTCGACTCGTCGCAGATCAGCAGCTCCGGGTCGTTCATCAGGGCACCGGCGATCATCACGCGCTGCAGCATGCCGCCGGAGAGCTCGTGCGGGTACTGCTTCATGCGGGCTTCGGGGTTGCTCAGCCCCATGGATCCGAGCAGTTCCCTGGCGCGGGCCTCGAGTGCCGCCTTGTTGGCGCCGGGCACCTGCATCATCGGTTCGATGAGGTGCGCACCGAGCGTGCGCACCGGGTTGATCGACGAGCGCGGGTCCTGGAAGACCATTGCCGCGCGGGTGCGGCGCAGGGCGCGCAGTTCCGCCGGCGAGGCGCCGAGCACCTGGACGCCCCCGAGTTCGATGGTCCCGCTCACCTCGGCCGAGGAGGGCAGCAGGCCCAGCACGGCGCGGGCCGTGAGCGACTTGCCGGATCCCGACTCGCCCACTAGGGCCACCGTCTCGCCGGCGGCGATGTGCAGGGACACCGCATCCAGCAGCAGGCTGGAACCCCCCGGCTGGTTGATCTCGATGCTCAGGTCGTTGATGTTCAAGAGGTTCATGCGAACGGATCTCCCAGTTTGTCGGAAAGCCAGCCGCCGACGGTGTTCACGGCCACGACCACGAGCACCACGGCCACCGACGGGATCAATGCCGGCAGGAAGTTGCCGCTGACCAGGGCGGCCTGGCCCTCGTTGATCATGCTGCCCCAGTCGGCCTGCGGGGCCTGGATGCCCAGCCCCAGGAAGGACAGGGCGGCGAGTTCCACGAGCACGTACCCGAAGTTCTGCGTGGCCTGCGAGCCGACGACGCCCAGCACGTTGGGCATCACCGCGCGCGTGGCGATCCACGGCGCCGAGAAGCCCTGCACCTTGTAGGCGGAGACGTACTGCCGGTTCTTCTCCGTGGCCACCAGCTGGCGGGTCAGCCGCCCGATGTACGGGGTGTAGGCAATAGACATGGCGAGCACCGGGGCCACCAGCCCCTTGCCGAAGAGCGCCACGGCGAGGATCGCCAGCAGCAGTGCGGGGAAGGCCAGCACGATGTCGAAGACGCGGCTCATCACGGCGTCGACCTTGCCGCCGGCCCACCCGGCCCACAGGCCCAGCAGCAGGCCCAGGACGGTGGAGAGCAACACCACGAACGCCGGGCCGGCCAGCGCGGTGCGCGCGCCGTGGACCATGCGGGAGAGGATGTCGCGGCCCAAGGCGTCGGTACCCAACAGGTGCGCGGGCGTCGGCCCGGAATTCACGCGCAGCAGGTCCACGGCCGCCGGCGGGTACGGTGCCACCAGGGGCGCGAACACCGCCGCGAGCAGCACGACCACCAGGAAGGCCGCGGCCAGGGCCAGCCCCCAGCGTCGGTTCTTCAGGCTCAGGTGTTTGATGGGCAAACGCGGAGCAGCTTGGATGCTCATCGTGCTCCCTCCCCGGCCTTGAGGCGCGGATCGATGACGGGACCCAGGAGGTCAACCAGGGTGTTGATGGCGACGAAGGCGGTGACGACGATCAGCACTATCGCCTGCACCACGGGGAAGTCGAGCCGGTCCACGGAGGAGACAAGCAGCGAGCCCAGGCCGGCCAGGCCGAAGGCCTGCTCCACGATCGAGGAGGACACCAGCAGCCCGGCCACCAGCAGGCCGCTGACCGTGAGGATCGGGGCCGTGGCGTTGCGCAGCACGTGGCGGACGACAACGGCCACCGGGGTGACGCCGCGGGAGCGTGCCACCTCGACGTGTTCGCGGGCGAACTGCTCCACCATGGCCGAGCGGGTCACCCGTCCGACGACGGCGATGAACGAGATCGCCAGCGCCAGCGACGGCAGGACCAGGTGGTAGACCGTGTCCCAGAACCCCGTGCCGGAGCCGAAGGACGGGAACATGCCCAGCTGCACGGCGAAGACCGCGATCAGGACTATCGACCCGACGAACGACGGGATGGCCGCGAGCGCGGACATGGAGGCGACGATCGCCCGGTCGGCCCAGGTACCGCGCAACAGCGAGGCGGCAATGCCCGCGGCAAGCCCGAGCACAGCGATCATCAGCCCGGCCATGACCACCAGGCCCAGCGTGACGGGCAGGCGGCCGAGGATCACCTCGGTGACGTCCTGCCGGTACTGCAAGGAGCGGCCGAAGTCGCCCTGGACGACGCCGGTGATCCAGTGCCAGTACTGTTCCAGCGGCGGCTTGTCCAGGCCGTAGATCGCCGTGACTTCCGCGATGGCCTCCGGGTTGGGGCTGCGCCCGCGCAGCAGGAAGCTGATCGGGTCCCCTGGCACCAGCCAGCGGGAGAAGAAGACGATCACCGAGGAGACGAACACGGTGAAGAGGAACGCGCCGATCTTGCCGGCGGCGAGCTTCAACCCGGCGGCGCCGGGGCGCCGGGGGCCGCTGCCCCCGGGTGCCTGCGGGGTCGCGGTTGCGGTTGCGGGGTTACTTTGAGCCAATGTGGGCCGCCCAGGGGTAGTACAGGTAGTTCACCGACGGTGAGGCACCCGTGATCTTGTTGTTCATCCACAGCGTGGTGGGGGTTTCGTACAGCGGCAGCCAGGGAAGCTCGGCGTTGAGGATCCTCTGCGCCTCAAGCGACGTGGCGAGGCTCTTCTCCGGGTCGGTCTCCTCGAGGGCCTCGTTGACAACCTTGTCGAAGTCCTTGTTTGACCATTCGCCGTAGTTGGAGAAGTCCCCGGTGCGCAGGATGCCGAACATTTCCAGCGGGTTGCCCACGGAGAGGTACCAGTTGGTGAAGAACAGGTCGGTTCCCTCGCGGGCCGCGGGGTCGGAGAAGAGCGCGGTGTAGGCGTTCGGGGTGACGGTGTTGATCTTGGCCTTCAGGCCGATCGACTCCGCCGCGGCCGCGGTGGCCTGGGCGGTCACCGTGAAGTTGTTGCCCATGGGCGCGGTGGTGATGGTGATTTCCTGGCCCGCGACGCCCTGCTCCTGGATGATCCTGCTGGCTGCCTCCAGGTCGTAGGGGTAGTCGGCGAGGTCCTTGAACGCGGCTTCCTTGGTTGCGGCATCGGCCGACCCCCAGACCGATGCGGTCGTCAGCGCGTTGGTCCTGGTGGCGTAGCCGGCCTCCGCCGCCTGCACCAGGCCGTTGCGGTCGATGGCCATCAGCAGGGCCTTGCGCACCTCGGCGTTGCCCAGCGGGCCCTTGCCATTGGAGACGACAAGCGAGTTCACCGAGGAGTTCAGCCCGAAGAAGACCTGGCCGGCGCCCGAGGCGTTGAGGTCCCCGATGGCGTTGGCCGGCAGCATCCAACCGCCGTCGATCTCGCCGGACTTCAGGGCGTTGACGCGTGCCACGGGGTCGGTCTGGATGACGAATTCGAGCTCCTTCGCCTTGGCCTTCAGCTCGGCGTCCCAGTACCCGTCGAAACGTGCGAGGTTGATCGTCTCGCCGCTCCGCCAGCCCTTGAACTCGAACGGACCGGTGCAGTTCACTCCGCCCGTGGGGTTTCCGTAGTCGCCACCGGCCTTGGCCAGGGTTGCCGCGGACTCGATGACGCCGGCCGCACCGGACATCGAGTCGTTGAAGAGCGCGTCGGGGATCTTGGTGGTCACGGTGACCTGGTTGGGGCCCGTCTTCTTGATGCTCTCGACGTTCGCGTAGGCGGAGAACCAGAAGGACCCGACAGCGGGGTCGAGGTGGCGGTTCATGGATGCGACAACGTCGTCGGCGGTGAGCGTGGTTCCGTCGTGGAAGCTGACACCCTCGCGGATCGTGTAGACCCAGGTTCTCGGTGTCGGGTTCTCGAACGCGGAGGCGAGCCCCGGGGAAACGCTCATGTCAGGGTTGAGCCGCAGCAGGGACTCGCACACGTTGGCCAGTACCTGGTTGTCCGCGTAGTCGAAGGCGTAGGCGTAGTCCAGCGAGTAGGGTTCGGCGTAGGTGGACCAGGTGAGCTTGTCGATCTCGCCCGACGGGGCCGGGGTCTTATCGGTGAGCTCGTAGGCGGGCTTCGCGGCAGTCGCGCTGTCGCCGCCGGGGCCGGCCGAGCATGCGGCAAGGGCCAGCACGGCTCCGGCCGCCAGTGCGGTTTTCAGTGACTTGGTGAACATGTTCCTCGGGGCCTTACTTGGACGTAGCGGAGACGTTGGCGGCGGAGTAGACGCACGTGCCATCGATCCAGGTGGAAACGACGCGGCTGCGGAAGATGTCTTCCGGGGCTACCTCGAACGGGTTCGGGGACACCACCGCAAGATCCGCGAAGTACCCCGGCGCGATGCTGCCGGTGGAATCGTCGCGGTGGTTCACGTAGGCGGTGCCGGAGGTGTAGGCGGCAAGGATCACTGCCAGGTCCAGGCGCTGGTGTTCGCCGCCGAGCGGCCGGCTGTCGTTCTCGGGTGAAATGCGGTTCACCGCGATGTGCGCCCCGGCGATCGGGTCGGCGCTGGAGACGGGCCAGTCGCTGCCGGCGGCCAGCCTGGCGCCCCCGTTGAACAGGTCCCCGAACGGGTACTGGCGGTCCTGCGCGGATTCGGGCATGAACGGCAGCGTCAGTTCATCGAGCTGGTCCTCGTGGCAGGCCCAGAGCGGCTGCAGGTTTGCGGTGGCGCCGAGTGAGGCGAAGCGTGCGGCGTCGGCCTCCGAGACGACCTGCAGGTGCGCCAGGTGGTGGCGCAGGTTGCTGGGTCCGTTGGCCGCGCGTGCCGCTTCGAGGGCATCCAGGGCATCGCGCACCGCGCGGTCGCCCAGGGCATGGAAGTGGCACTGGAACCCCGCGGCGTCCAGCGCCGTCACGTAGACGGCGAGGTCCTCGGCGGAGATGAAGGACAGGCCGTTGTTGTGCGTGCTGTGCCCGCACTTGTCCCGGTAGGAATCGATCATGGAGGCGGTGAAGTTCTCGGCGATGCCGTCCACCATGATCTTCACGGTGCCCAGGCTGAAACGTTCGGGCAAGCCCAGGGCTTCGGCTTCGGCGCGCGCTGCGACCATCGCCTCGACCTGTTCCAGGCCGGCGTCGCGCTTCCACCACTGCGAGCCGCGGACGCGGACCTTCAGCTTGCCGTCGGAGATCAGGCGGTAGTAGGCGTCCGTGGGATCCGCGATGCCGGATCCCGTCCCGACCATGGCGTCCTGCCATCCGGTGATGCCCTGGGCGATCAGTTCGTCCTGCGCCCGCGCGAGCCCAGCGACCAGGAGGTCGAGGGTTGCCGCCGGTGCGTGCTCCTCGACAAGGCCCATGGCACCCTCGTGCAGGGTGCCCGCCGGAGTGCCGTCGGCCAGCCGCTCGATGCGTCCGTCGGAGGGGTCGGGGGTGCTGGCGTCCAGTCCCGCCGCGCGGAATGCCGCGGTGTTGGCCCACATGGAGTGGTGGTCGCGGCTGGCCAGCGAGACCGGGCGGTCGGGGACAACGGCGTCGATGAGCGAGGCCAGTGGCGCGCCGCCCTCGTAGTGGTCCATCGACCAGCCGCCGCCCTGGATCCAGGGGACCTCGGGGTTGGCCGCGGCGTAGGCGGCGATGGCCGCCACGGCTTCCTCGGCGCTTTCGGCTTCGGACAGGTTGCACTGGAGCAGCTCGGTTCCGCCGCCGGTCGGGTGGATGTGGGCGTCTTGGAAACCGGGCAGCAGCAGTGCTCCGCCCAGGTCCACTACTTCGGTGTCGGGACCGATGTATGCCCCGGCCTCGTCCTCGGGCACGAGCGCCGCGATGCGGCCGTCACGAACCAGTACTGCCTGCCCCGTGACGGGTGCGCCGGAGCCTGTAAAAACGCTGCCCCCGCGAAATGCGATCTCCGCAATCTCCTGCATGTGTGACCCTCATCTCCATAGTCTGTTGGGTAGAACACTAAGGGAGGTCAACTAGCCTGTCAATGATGTTGACAGATCTGTTGTCATCGTTGATTGTAGGCTTGTTGGAGAAACCACCAAGGCCCGCCGCAGCGGGGAGAACGGAGGCCCACGTGGCAGGCGCACCGCCAAGGTCAAGACCTTCCAAGGCACCCCTTGACCGCGACGTCTTCATCGAGGCAGCCCTGCGCATCGCGGCGCGCCCGCGCACCCTGTCACTGACCTACCGCGACCTGGGTCAGGAGCTCGAGGTGGACCCCACGGCGATCTACCGGCATTTCCAAAGCAAGGAAAACCTCATGCAGGAGCTGCTGGACCGGCTGCTCCGCATCGCCATCTCGCGGGTGCAAAACCCGCCGGAGGACTGGGACAGGCGGCTTGTAGAATTCGCGACGGCAACCCTCGACACATTCCTGGAATACCCCGCCATCGCGGTGACGGCAACATCCCTGACCACCAACGGGCAAGGCGAAATGGACAGCATGGAGCTCATGCTCGGCTGCTTCGCCGAGGCAGGACTGCGCGGCCGGCAGCTGGCCGAACAATACGCGGTCTTCGGTTCCTACGTGTTGGCCGGGGCCGCGGGATTGGCCAGGGACCAAGCAGACCCAGAAGGCACGGCATCCTACGAGTGGTTCGCCGGGCCGATGGTGGCCGAGCCCGAACGCCACCCCCTGGCCGTCTCGAGCCGCGAAGACATCCTGGCCCTGGAACAGCGGGCCCTCTTCCTCTCCGGGGTCGAGCAATTCATCACCGCGGCAAGGCAAGCGGCCGCGGCGTAGGTTCGAGCCGCAGTGCCGCAGTGCCGCACGGGCACCGCAGCGGGCACCGCAGCGGGCACCCGCCATGGACACCGAAAAATGCCCCGCGACCCGAAACGAACTTCGGGTCGCGGGGCATCCTCCCATCATGCAGGGCATACCTTCCGGGGCAGCCGGCCGCTGCTACTTGGCGCCGATCTTCGCAGCCCAGGGGAAGTACATGAAGTTGACCGACGGCGAGGCCCCGGTGATCTTCTTGTTCATCCACAAGACGTTCGGGCCCGCGTACAGTGGCAGCCACGGCAGTTCGGCATTGACGATCTTCTGCGCCTCCAGGGACTTGGTGAACCGCTCTGTCGCATCCATCGTTTCCATGGCCTCGTTGACGATCTTGTCGTACTCGGGGTTGGACCAGTTGCCGTAGTTGGAGAAGTCGCCGGTGCGCAGGACGCTGAACATTTCCAGGGGGTCGCCGATCGACAGGTACCAGCTGGTCATGTACAGGTCCGTGCCCTTGCGCGCCTCCGGGTCGGAGAAGAGGGTGGTGTAGGCGTTCGGGGTCACGGTGTTGATCTTCATCTTCAGGCCGATCGACTCGGCGGCGGCCGCGGTGGCCTGGGCCACGACGGAGAAGTTGACTCCCATGGGGGCCGTGGTCAGCGTGAGTTCCTTGCCCTCCATGCCCTGCTCCTTGATGATCTTGGCGGCAGCCTCGACATCGTAGGGGTAGTCGACCAGGCCATTGAACGCCGCTTCCTTGGTTGCCCCGTCCGCCCGGCTCCACACCGATTCGGTGGTCAGCGAATTGGTGCGGTTGGCGAACCCGGCCTCGGCGGCCTGCGCCAGCCCCGTGCGGTCGATGGCCATCAACAGCGCCTTCCGGACCTCGGGGTTGCCCAGCGGGCCCTCGAGGTTGGAGACCACCAGCGAGTTCACGCCGGTGTTCAGGCCGAAGAAGACGTCCCCGGCGCCCGAGGCGTTGAGCTCGCCCACGGCATTGGTGGGGACCAGCCAGCCGCCGTCCACCTCGCCGGACTTCATGGCGTTGACGCGCGCCACGGGATCGGTCATGATCACGAAGTCGAGTTCCTTGGCCTTGGCCTTCAGGTCGGCGTCCCAGTACCCGTCGAAACGCGAGAGGCTGAGCTTCTCGCCGCTCTGCCACTTCTTGAGCTCGAACGGCCCGGTGCAGTTCACGCCGCCGGTGGAATTTCCGTAGTCGGCCCCGAGCTTCTTGAAGGTCGCGGCCGAGCCGATGACACCGGCGGCACCGGACATCGATTCGTTGAAGAGGGCATCCGGAACCTTGGTGGTCACGGTGACTTCGTTGGCACCGGTTTTCTCGATGCTCGCGACCTTGTCATAGGCGGTGAACCAGAAGGAACCGATCTTGGGATCGAGGTGCCGCTTCATGGAGGCAACCACGTCGTCGGCGGTGAGCGTGGTTCCGTCATGGAATTTCACGCCCTCGCGGATGGTGTAGACCCAGGTCGTTGGCGTCCGGTTCTCGTACTTCGTGGCCAGGCCCGGCGAGATCGACATGTCCTCATTCAGGCGGACCAGCGATTCGCAGACGTTCGACAGGATTTGGTTGTCCGCGTAGTCAAAGGCGTAGACGTAGTCCAGCGAGTACGGTTCGGCGTACGTGGACCAAACCAGCTTCCCGAGCTCGCCGGCCGGCGCCGGGGTCTCGGCCGTCAGTTCGAAATTCGGCTTGACGGCTTCGCCGCCGCCAGGGGAAGCCGAGCAGGCCGCCAATGCCAGCACGGCACCGGTGGCTATCGCAAGTTTGAGGGGTTTTCTCATCATTTTCGGGCTCCTTGCTCGGGTGGAACGGTTCAGTGGGATGCGTGCGATCACCTCGGCTGGTTCCCGGAGGCGCGGGACCGCGACGGGGTCGTCATTCCTTGGCGGGAAACCCGATGCGCGCGGGCGCGGTTCCGGCCGGGTCGGCACCATGACAGGGCGCTTTCCCCGAAAATTCCCCGCTGAAAACTCCACCCGCCAAGACCCCCGACATGTGTGACCCCCGTCTCCTTGGAGTGCTAGCTATGACCATAGGTGTCGTCAATGTAGCTGTCAATGATGTTGACAAAGATGTTGTCAGCCTCGAATGTAGGATGATCGGAGAAACCAACAGCCCCCTCACCGGCGGGCAGAACGGAGGCCCGCGTGTCAGGCAAATCATCCACCGGCAGATCCACCAAGGTGCCGCTGGATCGCGAAGTCTTTGTCGAAGCCGCTTTTCGCCTGGCTTCGCGTCCCCACACGCTGACCATGACCTACCGCGACCTCGGCAAGGAAGTGGGGGTCGACCCCACGGCGATCTACCGACACTTCCAGAGCAAGGAAAGCCTCATGCAGGAGCTGCTGGACAGGCTCTTCAAGATGGCCCACGCCAGGCGGACCATCCCGACGGCCCAGTGGGAAGACTCGCTGGCCGAGTTTGCATCCTTGACCCTTGACACGTTCCTGGAGTACCCGGCCATCGCGGTGACTGCCACCTCGCTGACGACCGGCGGGCAGGGTGAACTAGACAGCATCGAGCACATGCTCGAGTGCTTCTCGGAAGCGGGCCTGCGCGGGCGCGAGTTGGCCGAGCAGTACGCGATTTTCGGCGCCTACGTGCTGGCCGGTGCGGCCGGGCTGGCCCGCGACCTGGCCGAGTCCGAAGACCAGGACTCCCAGGAGTGGTTCACAGGCCCGTTGCTGGCCGACCCGTCGCGCAATCCGCTGGTCTCATCGCTCCGCGAAGAGATCCTCGCCCTGGACCACCGGGAAATATTCCTGGCCGGCGTCAAGCAAATCATCGAAGCGTCAAAGGCCAAGGCCGCCCCCTAAAGGCCCGCGTGCACCCACAACGGTTTCTGGCTCCGGGCAATGACGACATCCGGACCGCGCCATGCACGCCGAAACACGGGGATTGCCGTTTCCGGGAGCCTTGCACGCAGCAACCACGGCAATGCCCCCGGGCATGGTGATCATCAATTCGGATCCACCTCGCCCGGAGGCCTTTGCATTCGTTGCCACCCGTGTGGCACAAACTTTGCCTTGCGCCGAAACCCCCTATTCGCTGGGTGCGTGGTGGATCCGGTGCGCCTGTGCGCCGGCGGCAATCGGTGCCGAATGCAGCGGTTCATTGGCCCGATCCGGCATGAGAATCACGGCGACGAGCGTGCCAAGGACGAGCACCGAGCCGTAGACAGCCAGCCATACAACGTTTCCGCTCCCGGCCGCGGCTGCCATGATGTATGGCGCCGTTCCACCGAATAGCGCCACGGAGATTGCATACGGAAAGGCAACCCCGATGGCCCGGACCTCGGTGGGGAACAACTCGGCCAGCGCGGTGTTTCCCACGGAAGCCGACGCCGCCGCGGGGACCACTGCCAGCATCTGCAGCGAGATAACCACGGCTGGATTGTCGGTGACCGACAAAAAACCGGGCCAGATCGTCACGAGCATGCCGAACGATGACGCCAGGAGAATGCGTTTGCGCCCGATTCGGTCTGAAAGCCAGCCGAAAACGGGTTGCAAGGCCGCGAACACGATGATCACGACCGTCGTCAAAAGCTGGGCTTGGGAAAGCTCGATGTCCGTGACCAGGTTGACGAAGGTCGAGTACTGCAGCACGAATACGTAGTACACAAACGTGCCCCCGGCGATGAACAAGGCCGCCAGCAGGGACTGCTTGCGGTACGTCGTCAGCAGGTCCCGCAGGGGACTCCGCCGGCCCGACCGGGCCTGCTTTGCCTCGGTAAAATGTGTTGTTTCGTTCATCGTACGGCGCATCACCACGGCAAAGACCGTGAATAGGGCCCCGAGGATGAACGGAATGCGCCATCCCCAAGCGGACATCGCTTCGGTCCCCAGGATCCTTGGCAGCAATGCCGCCAGCAGGAGCGCAAAAATGACAGAAACCGAGCTCGCGATGTAGCCGAACGCGTTGTACAGGGCGCGCTTGCCCTCGGGCGCGATTTCACTGAGGTACGAAACCGCTGCCCCTTGTTCGCCGCCGGTGCCAAGTCCCTGAATCAGGCGTGCCACGACAAGAATGATTCCGGCCCACACACCGACTTGGGCGTAGGTGGGCATGAGCGCTATGACGAGCGAGCCGAATCCAAGCATGAGCATGCCGACGATCATTCCCGCCTTGCGCCCGAAGCGGTCGGTGTACGCACCAATGAGTGCACCACCAATGGGTCGGACGAAGAACCCAACGGCGTAGGTGAGCAGCGCGCTCAGGAGGCCGGCAAACGGATCGTGGGGGTTGAATATCTGCGCACCAAGGTAGACAGCCATGAAGCCATAGACCTGCCAGTCGTACATCTCAAGCATCATACCGACAACGCCGACGACTACCTGTCGGACAGGCGGCTTGGTGTTGGCTGTTCTTGGTAGTTGCGTTTGTTCGTGTGTCATGTGGGACCTTTCGAAAACGTCAATCGACGCTGGTTGAAGTTTCAGACAAAAGCCGAGCCCGCAATGCGGGATCCAATGCCGCATCGACGGCAGTCATTGCCAGCAGGAATGCGCCGTCAATGGCCGCCTGGTCGCCCGTCTCGGATCCTGCCAGGCGGGCAAACTCCTCGGTGTGGATGACCGCCGCTGGTTGCCCGAGACCGATCATGGGGTGAATGCTGGGGAAGCGGTGAGAGACGTTGCCCATGTCCGTTGACCCGCCCTTCGGGAAAGGCGAACTCGTACGGCCAAGGTCGTTCAGGTTTGCCTCATAGGCGCCATCAAGCGCGTCATGCGGAATCAGATCGTGGTACTGGAACGACCCTTCCCTGAAGGTGACGGTGGCCTGCGTGGCATGCGCGCCGGCCTCCGCACAACGGCGGATGACCTCCATGACGCGACCCAGGGACTCTGCCGTGGCACCCCGGGCCATCCAGGTCCCGCCCGCCGCACCGGGAATCACGTTGGGTGCCGTACCGGCGTGCCGGACAAACCCATGGATTTGCTGGAACGGCTCGAGCTGTTGGCGCGCCAACCCGATGGCCGTCAGCATGATGGTCAAGGCGTCCAGTGCGTTGACCCCCTCATGGGGTGAGGCGCTGGCGTGGGCCGGACGGCCCGAGAACTCGACTTCGATGGCACCGGACGCCAGCGGATCCATCCGGACGGAGTCGAACGGCCCCGGGTGGACCATCAGTGCTGCGTGGGTTCCGTCAAAGTAGCCTTCCTCGAGCAGCGTCACCTTTCCGCCCGCGTTCTCCTCGGCCGGCGTTCCCAGAAGTCGCACCGTCATGCCCAAGGAATCGGCAATCGGCGCCAAGGCGGCGAAAGCACCCACTGCGGCGGCGGCGATGATGTTGTGGCCGCAACCATGGCCGATGTCCGGCAGTGCGTCGTATTCGGCACACAGCGTGATGACCAAGTCGCCGTTTCCCGCTTCGACGCGGAATGCCGTCGGCAGGCTGCCCAATCCCAAGGTGCCGCCAATCCCGGTCAGCCTTTCCACCGACTCGAGCAGGTATCCGGCCGAGCGCACTTCCGCCAGACCCGTCTCCGGGTTGGCATGCAGATGCCTGGAGACTCCAACCACTTCGTCCTTGATGGCGGCGAGGTTTCCACCGGCCGCGCGCTTCGCCCCCCGCATGTCGAGTTCAGGCACGGACGACACTCCCCGATACGTGGCGGGCAAAGATCTTGAACGGCACGTTTTGCACGGCGCTCGGCGTATCAACGGCTTCGGGGTGCCATTGGACGCCGAGGAACCGCCCGGATTCGTCTTCGAACGCTTCGACCAGCCCGTCCGCCGCCACGGCAACGGCCCTCAGCCCCTCCCCCAGACGGTCGATACCCTGGTGGTGTCCCGAGGCAACGTTCATCTCGGCCGCGCCGAACTCCGCGCGAATCGCTGAGCCTTCCGCAAGCCGCACCGGGTGCCACAGGAATTCAAGGTCCTCACCAGGCCCGGGCTGGTGGTAGTGCTCCACGCAGCTCGGTTCAAGGTCGGCAACCAGGGTGCCGCCGCACGCGACATTCAGCACTTGCGCACCCCGGCAAATGCCCAGGACCGGGATGCCAAGATCCAGGGCCAGCTTGGCCAGGCCCAGATCGAGCTCGTCTTGGACCGGGTTGATGTCATACACCGCCGGTGACGACTCCCCGCCATACAGCGCGGGGTCCAGGTCACCGCCCCCGGGAAGCACCAATCCGGCAAATTCCGCCAGGTCGACGCCGGGATCGGTGACAACGACCGGGCTGAGTCCGCTTGCCGCTACCAGCGCAACCACATCATGGAAAATGCGGTTCGCACCGACTACTCTGGGGTCGGTGTCGGCACCTTCTGAAAGTCTGCCAGCAATCGCGATAGCTGGGATCGGCATGGGTTTTCCTCCGTTGTTGAGCTAGAATGTTATGAACTATAGAGAATAGAGTTTTCATTGCGCAAGACCCTGACGGAACTTTTTTCGCCTGTGGTGGCAGCAGGTGTCAGCGAGGCCATCGTTCGCCGCATCGGCGAGCTGATCGGTTCGGGCGAGTTGCGGCCCGGCGACCGCCTTCCCACGGAGACGGAACTCGCTACGGCCTTCAGCGTCGCACCAATGACGGTGCGTGCAGCCTTGCAGGCTCTGCGAGAGCACGACATGATCGAAACCCGCCGCGGCCGCGGCGGGGGCACCTTCGTACGCGCCGACGCCGTGCGGGCCCCCTATTTTTTGGACGCAGAGCTCCCCACGCTGGGTGAATTCGAGGACTTCACCATCTGGCGCAGCGCCGTCTCGGGAGAGGCTTCCGCCAGGCTTGCCCGGCGCTTCGCCGATGGAACCATCACGGATACCGAACGCCTGCGGCTCCTGGAACTTGCGGATGCCAGCCACGCCCACGGGCTCTCCCCCGAAACATTCCGCTTCGCCGACGCCGAATTGCACCTGTACATTGCCGAGCTGTCCGGCTCGACGATGCTCCTCGAGGCAGAACGCTCGATCCAGTGGCAGCTCACCCGGACCTTGCGCCACATGGTCCATCCCCCGAACGTCGACACGCTCACGGGACAGTCGCACGCGCCCCTGGTTCTCGCCATTGTCGGCGGCGATGCGGAGGAAGCCCGCAGGCAGCTGTCCCACCATGTTCAATCGACACTTGACCTCATGGTTGGACTGCACGCGCTACGCCCCAACTGACCCGTTCCGACACCGGGCCAGCGCCGTGCCGGCCACCCGCCGGGCAGCCGCCGGGCAGCCGCCGACACATCGTGGAACCGGCCGCCGGGGCCGTGGCAGAATGCGAGGAACCTCCAAACGAAGGACCGACCCGGTGACCACAGCCCAAGTACGCCTCCCCAAGACCCGGGGCGGGAACGCCGCATGGATCACGGTGGTCATCGCGGGAATCACCGCGGCGCTGCACATCTGGAAGCTGCCGGCCGCGCTGCCGCTGATCCAGGATGACCTGGGGATCTCGCTGCTAACGGCCGGCGTGCTGCTGGGCATCGTCCAGCTGGCCGGCATGGTGGGCGGGCTGGCGGTCTCGCTGTTGGCCGAGGTCATCGGCGCACGCCGGACCCTGCTGCTGGGCCTGCTGTTCCTCAGCCTGGGCTCGGTGCTGGGCGCGCTCTCCCCCGGGGCCGGGATGCTGCTGTCTTCCCGCGCCATCGAGGGCATCGGCTTCATTGTGGCAACGGTGGTGGGACCCGGATTGATCCGGTTCCACGCGCCCGCGCCGCGGGTCAACCTGGCGGTGGGTTGCTGGAGCGCCTACCAGGGCACGGCAACCCTGCTGGGCCTGCTGGCCAGCGCGTTCTTCCTGCAGGTGGGAACCTGGCAGGCCCTGTGGTGGATGATGGCCGGGCTCAGCCTGCTGCCGATCCCGCTGGTTGCGCGCTTCGTTCCGGCCGACCACGGGGCGGGCCGCGGCGGGGTGCGCCCGGCGATGGCCCGGATCGGCATCACCGCGCGCTCGGCCCGGGTGTGGATCGCCGGCATCGTCTTTGGCTGCTACACCATCCAGTGGATGGCGGTGGTCGGGTTCCTGCCCACCGTCTATGCGGACGCCGGCCTCACCGGGGTGGGTCCCGGCGTGCTCACCGGCCTGGTCGGCGGCCTGAACGCGGCGGGCGCGCTGGCCACCGGTGCGTTGCTGCAGCGCGGGGCGCCTCCCCGCCTGCTGCTGAACCTGGCCTTCATGTTGATGGGTGCCACGAGCGTCGCGACCTTCGCCGTCGACTGGTCCGCGGTCCCCCACGGCCTGGGGTGGCAGGTGGCGTGCGTGGCGCTCTTTTCGCTGACCGGCGCGATGGTCCCCACGACACTGACCCGCATGGCCGTCGATCTGGCCCCCGAGGGCGGATCGGCGCCCGCGGCCATGGGCCTGATGCAGCAGATCTTCAACACCGGGAACTTCGCCGGCCCGATGATCGTGGCGGCGCTGGCGACGGCCACCGGCGGCTGGTCCTCCACCTGGTGGATGACCTGCGGCTTTGCAGCCCTCGGCATCCTGCTCTCGCTCGCCCTGAGCGAGCGGCGGCTGGGTTTGCGCTTCGCGCACCGTTAGGACGCACCGCCGGAAACACCAAGCCCCGGACAGGAAAATCCTGCCCGGGGCTTGGCGGGAACGCCGGTCAGCCGTTGCGGCACTCGAGCAGCAGCGGGGTGAGCTCTTCCGGTGCGAGGTCTTCCGGCCAGTGCTCCAGCGAGGCGCCGAAGCGGGTTGCCGCAACGAACGAGGCACGTTCCACGGCGCTGCCGGCCCCGTGGCCGCCGGCGTCGACGTGCCCGTGGTCGGTGGTCAGCACCAGGTACCAGTCCTCCCCGAGTTCTTCCACGCGGCGGGCGATGGCCTGCTTGATGCGGGCCAGGTGCCCTTCGACACGATCCATTGCCGCGGCGTACTGGGGGCTGTGCGGACCGTAGACGTGACCCTCGTCGTCGGCGTCGCAGAAGTAGATGAAGGAAACATCGGGCCCCTTGGAGGCAATGGCGTCGATGGCGTGGTCTGCGATCTGCGCGTCGACCTTCTGGTAGCCGTAGGTTTCCCCGTCGCGGGAAATCACCCGGTGGTGCCCGGAGCGCTGCTGTTCGCGCCGCTCCCAGAGCACCGGTCCGGCGTCGGCCGGGTCGACCAGCGGCGGCCAGCCGGCCGCGGCCATGGTGGTTGTCGACTGGTCGGCGAAGTAGGCCCGGCTCAACAGGTCCGGCCGGTGCAGCAGCGTGTGGCCGATGAACTTGTTGTCCTTGACCCCGTGCTCGGCGTGGGTGCTGCCGGTGAGCAGCGTGGACCAGCCGGGCCCGGAGAGCGTGGGCACCTCCATGACCAGGTCGTTGAACACTCCCTCCTCCGCCACGGCGTCGAGCGTCGGCATCCTTCCGGTGCCGCGCGCCAGGTCGATGCGCAGCCCGTCGATCCCCACCAGCGCGATCTTCGGCCGTGTGGCCCCCGGGCTTGGGTCCTGCGGGATTGGGTTCAGTGGTGTTGGGCTCGGCGCGCTCATGCCGCACGCTCCGCATCCACGAGCACGGAGGAGCGGCGGGTGCGGACCTCGACGCGCTGGGCCAGGGCGAACCCGGCGGCCTCGTGCGAGGGCATATCCACGCGCAGGCTGGAGCCGGCGTGCTCGACGACAACGCTGGTCGTCGGTCCGCGCAGCACCATGGAACTCACAGTCCCCTCGCCACCCTCGTGCGCCTGCAGGCTCAGGTCCTCCGGCCGGATCAGCGCCTCGAGGCCCGAGGCCGCCACCGGCGCGGAGGCCGGGTTGGAGATCGGCAGGATGCGGCCCAGCACCGAGACCCCGCCGCTGGTTGCCGTCGCGGGGATCCGGTTCACGGCCCCGACAAACTCGGAGATGAAGGCCGTGCGCGGGCGCTGGTAGATCTCCTGCGGGGAACCGAGTTGTTCGATCCGCCCGTTGAGCATCACGCCCACCCGGTCAGCGACGGTCAGCGCTTCCTCCTGGTCGTGGGTGACAAGCAGCGTGGTGGTCCCGGACTGCGTCTGGATGCGCCGGATCTCCTCGCGCAGGTGCACGCGCACCTGCGCATCGAGGGCGGACAGCGGCTCGTCGAGCAGCAGCACGCGCGGCTCGATCGCCAGCGCGCGGGCCAGCGCCACGCGCTGGGCCTGGCCGCCGGAAAGCTGGGCCGGGAACTTGGCGCCGTGCTCGCCCAGACCCACGGTTTCCAGCAGTTCCTTGGCCCGGGCGGTGCGCTTGGAGGCGCTCGTCCCGGCGATCTTCAGCCCGTAGGCGACGTTTTCCGCGGCACTCATGTGCGGGAAGAGGCTGTAGGCCTGGAAGACGATCCCTATGCCGCGCCCGCGCACCGGGACCCGGGTCATGTCCTGCCCGGCGATGGACACGGCGCCGGCGTCCGGGGTTTCCAGGCCGGCCAGCACGCGCAGGATGGTGGTCTTGCCGCAGCCCGAGGGGCCCAGCAGGGCCAGCAATTCGCCGCCGGAGAGATCCAGGTCGAGGCCGTCAAGCACCGTGCGGCCGCCGAAGGCCTTGGTGATGCCGGTCAATGATACTTCAGCAGAATCCCGTTTCATCGGGATCCCCCTTTCGTGGTGGTTTTCTTGGTGGCGCGCCGCGCCGTCACCCCGGACAGGGAGGCCAGCAGCAGCCAGGTGGCAAGGATGGTGAGGAAGGACAGGGCCGCGGCGGCGCGCGGCTGGTTCATGCCGACCTGCACCATGAAGACCGGGAAGGTCGAGTGCAGCAGCAGGCTGGCCAGTGCGTACTCCCCCAGCACCATGGCGCTGGAGAGCAGCGCGGAACCCAACAGGGCCGGCCGCATGTTCGGCAGCACCACGTGCAGCAGCGTCTGCCAGGGGTTGGCGCCCAGGCTGGCGCTCGCGGCGAACAGCGTCCGCACATCCAGGGCGCGGATTCCCGCGTCCAGGCTCCGATACACCAGCGGCAGCGTGAGCACCATGTAGAAGGGCACCAGCGAGTACGTGCTGACCAGGAAACCGGGCGCCACGTTGCGGAAGAACAGGTTGGCCCCGCCCACCAGCGCGATGGCCGGCACCACGTAGGGCACTACCGAGAGCCATTCGGTCAGCTTCAGCATCCGCGGCGCCTTCACGTGCAGGAAGAGCAGCGTCGGCACCAGCAGCACCAGGGATCCCAGCGTGCTGAGCACCGCCAGTTTCAGGGTGGTCAGCAGCTGCGCGGCAAAGTCGGTACCTTCCAGGGCATCGGTGAGCGGCTCGAGCGTGAAGCCGGTGCCCGGCAGTGTGAAGCCGAAGGCGGCCGAGGCCACCAGCGGGATAAAGAACAGGATGAGCGCCGCAACGAAGACCGCGGTCCGCGCCGCTTCCTGCAGCTTCGGCCCGGCGGCACGTGGCCGCGGCGCCGTGCCGCCGCCCCGGAGACTGTGGGGTGCGGTGTCTAGCGCAGCCATTTGTTTGTCCTTCTTTCAAGCAGGGTGCGCAGGCCCATGGCCGCGACCACGACCACGATCATTCCTGTGACAAGTGCCGCCGCGAAGCTTTCGTCCGCCATGACGTCCCCCGAGATGAAGAAGCCGATAAGTATCGGCACCAGGTTCACCCGGCCGCCGGCCAGCGCGTAGGCGGTGGCGTAGGCGCTGAACGAGTTGGCGAAGAGCAGCAGCAGGGCCCCGACGATCGGCGGCCACATGATGGGCAAGGCCACGTCCTTGAGGTAGCGGAAGCGGCTGGCGCCCAGCGAGTAGGCGGCCTCGGGCCACTGCTTCTTCAGCGAGCCGAAGGCCGGCAGCATGAGGATGGCCATCAGCGGGACCTGGAAGTACAGGTACACCAGGGCCAGGCCCGCGAACGACGCCAGCTGGATGTCCCCGCTGAGGTCCCAGCCCGTCAGGGACAGGATGATGCGGGTGGCCAGGCCCTGCACGCCGAGGGTCGCGATGAACGCGAAGGCCAGGGCCACGCCGCCCATCTGCGAGGCCACCGCGGAGAAGGAAAGCACGAGGTTCCGCAGCCAGCCCGGCTTTTCGCCGGTGGCCAGCGCCCAGGCCAGGATGAATCCGAGCACCCCGCCGACCGCCGCCGTCAACAGGGACAGGTTGGTGGTCTGCAGGAACGCGTCGCGGTACTGCGGTTCGAAAAGCTTCGCCATGGATTCCAGGGAGAACTGTCCGTCGACCGTGAAGCTGGTGGCGACGTTCGTCGCGATGGGGGCGATCAGGAACACCGAGAGGAAGGCCAGCAGCGGCAACGCTCCGAGCCAACCGGCCACCGTGCCCGGCGCCTTGCGGGTTTTCCCGCGTTTTGTAGTAGTCATTGTCTTGGTTGGGACCTTGCGCGGGGCCGGTGCCTGCACCGGCCCCCGCCGCTTGGCCTGCGCCTTGAGCTCGCTCGTCACTGCGCGGCGACCTTCTGGCCCCACTGGTCGACGATCATCTTGCCGGCGATTTCACCCTGCTCGACGGTCGGGAACTTGATCTTCTCGATCACCTCGGCCTCAGGCAGCTTGGAGAGGGCTTCCTCGGAGAGCTTGCCTGCTTCCTTCAGCTCCAGGTAGCGTGCCGGGATGCCGCCGCCGCGTGCGAAGAGCTCGGAGCCCTCGTCGCTGGTGAGCCAGTCGACCCAGAGTCGCGCGCTGTTGGGGTGCGGCGAGTCCGCAACCACCGGCTGCGCGTAGTAGTTGCCGAAGACGCCTTCGTCGAAGGTCTTGGTTTCCAGGGTGACGTTGGACTTCTTCAGTTCCTCTTCCATGCCCAGGAAGTTGTAGTTCCAGTCGAGAACCACAGCGGCCTGGCCGGTGCTCAGTGCGGAGACCGGGGAGGTGATGGAAACCAGGTTTCCGGACTTGGCGAGCTTCTCGAAGAAGTCGATGCCGGGCTGGATGTTGTCCAGGGAACCGCCGTGGGCCAGCGACGCGGCGAAGACAGCCGCGATCGAGGAGGCGCCCTTGCGCGGGTCGCCCGGCAGGGCCACCTTGCCCTTGTACTTCGGGTCCAACAGGTCGTCCCAGGTCTTCGGGGCCTCGACCACCGAGGTGTTGGTGCCCACCTGGACCACGCCGTAGTAGGCGCCCACCCACATGCCGTTCGGGTCCTTCAAGTCGGCAGGGATGGCATCGAAGTTGCTCGGCTTGTAGGGGGCGATCAGCTTCTCGTCGCCCGCCTTCTTGGTGAAGGAGTAGCCGATGTCGATCACATCCGGCTGCGTCTTCTGGCCGCGCAGGTTCTTCACCGCGGTGATCTCATCCGCGCTCGAGGCATCAGGTGTCGCCACGGGGGTGTCCACCCCGTACTTTTCCTTGAAGGCGGCGAACTGGCCACCGTAGTTGGCCCAGTCGGCCGGAACCGCGATCAGCTGGACCGTGCCCTCTGCCTTGGCCAGCTCGGCGAGCTCGCTGGTGGTGGTTCCGATCGTTGCAGCTGCGGTTGGCTCCTGGCTGCAGCCGGCGAGCGAACCGCCGACGGTGGCCAGCAGGGCGATTCCGGCGACCGAGCGGAGCACGGTGCGGCGGGTGGTTTTCATCGAACGCATGGCTGCCGGGACGAATGAAGGATTCATGGCGGGGGTTGCTCTCCGTGTGAGTGAGGAGGCCCGGGAAGGCCTGCTTGCAGAGACAAACCTAATGACGCCAGTTTGACGCGCAGCGACGTCAAGGTGTCCCGGAGATGAACAATGGTCTAGACCGAATGAACCATTCCCCGGCGCGCCACCTCACCCGTCCGCGCGCCCCGAAACCACGATCTTCAACCGGTCGGTCCGCACCAGGTCCTCCGAGTACTCGACAGGACGCCCGTCACGGGACAGGCCGGTGCGCTTGATGCCAAGCACGGCTGTCGTTGGCCCGATTTCCAGGTGCCCGGCATTCTCCTCGCCCGCCACAGCGGGATTCAGTTCCTCGATCGAGGAGAACGGCGCCAGGCCGTACCCCTCCCCCATCACCGCGTAGATCGATCCCGTCAGGTCGCGCTCCGGCAGCCCGGGAAACAGCTCCGCGGGCAGGAACGTCTCTTCAAGCACCACGGGCGTCGAGGCGGCAAAGCGGATCCGGTGGATCCGGTGCACGGGATCGCCCACCGGGAGTTGCAAGGCCTCCGCCACGGCCCTGTCCGCCGGGATAGTTGCCGCAGAAAGGACACTTGACGAGGCACTATGCACGCTTTTGAGCAGCTGTGCACTGAGTCCCATCAGATTGGAAATGTCGACGGGAACCCGCGGTTCGGCCACGAACGAACCGCCACGACTACCCACCGCGCGCACGATCCTCCCCTCGTGGACCAGGGTGTCGAGGGCCTGGCGCAGGGTCATGCGGCTTACACCCATGCCCTGGGCAAACTGCCGCTCGGCCGGAAGCTTGGTGCCGGCCGGAAGCACTCCGTCGGCAATGATTCCCTCCAGCCACCGGCTGATCGACTGGTGGGCCGGCAGGCCCGGGTCAAGGACAAGCGTCCGGACGTGGTCAAGCAATTCGTCGGTATTGATGTTCGGCTCGCTCTCGTTGGCCCGCCGGATTCACGTTCCGTTAACCCGCAGCCCTGCTGCGGTCCACCCAAAGCGGCGGTCGGGGACATGTCGGCTCGCTAGTTTGGTCTCTCGCTCACCCATGGGTCTAGACCTATGGGTGTCATCACTCAACACTACAAGATGGGATACGCACCATGCGCGCCTCCTCCACCAATGCCACCCTGACGCTCACGGACCTTGACGGCGTACTCTTCGATTTCAACGGAACCCTTTCCGACGACGAGGGCATCCTGCGGGACTTGTTCATCGACCTGGCCGCAGAGCACTGCTCGGTGACACTAACCGCCCGGCAGTACCAGGAGATCCTGGCCGGCCGCAGCGACCGCGAGATCATGACCGACATCCTCGCCCTGGCCCCTGTCGATGCCGGACCCGTGGAAAAGTACCTGCCGCTGATCGACGCCGAATACGCGGCACGCATCGAACGCGAGGACCTGATCCGCCCGGCCACCCGGGACCTGGTCCGCGCTCTGCACGCGGCGGGCCTCAAGCTGGGCGTCGTCACCGGCGCGAGCCGGTTGCAGGTTGTCCCCGCGCTGGAGCGCGCGGGACTGCTGGACCTCTTCGGCGTGGTCGTCACCGACGAGGACGTCGTCAACGGCAAGCCCCACCCGGAGGGCTTCCAGCGCGCGGCCGCCGAGCTCGGGCTGAACGACCCCACACGGGTTGCCGCGTTCGAGGATTCCGTCCCGGGTCTTGGCGCCGTCGCCGCGGCCGGCATGATCGCCATCTGCGTCGAAGGCACCCACCCGACCGAGGAGTTGGAACGGCACGCGCTGATCATCGTTCCGGAGATCAGCACCGCCTGCCTGGACCTGGACCTCAGCTAGGAGCGGACGCGCCAGGCCTGTCCCGCCCCGCTGCTGCGGGGCGGGACAGGCGAGCTTCCTTGACCCCCGCGGTCGACGCTGGCAGTCTCGTGTCCACACGGGTCGGCGCGGAACCGGGCCGCCGGCGGATCGGAGGGTGTTGATGGAACAGCTTGCGGGCGCCACGGGCAACGGTGTGCCAGCATCACCCCGGGCGGGCGTCCTCCGCGTGGTTCCGGCCAACGAGGCCAGCTGGGAGGACCTTCGGGAGGTTTTCGGCACGCGTGGCGATCCCTCCACGTGCCAATGCCAGTGGTTCCAGAATCCGGGCCGCAGCTTCCGCGAGCTCTCCGACGAGGTTCGCGAGAGTCGCCTGCAAGACCAGACGGCCTGTGGCAACCCCGGCGCCGGGCGAACCAGCGGACTCGTTGCCTACCTGGGCGACACCGCGGTGGGTTGGTGCGCCGTTGAACCGCGCACCGCCTATCCGCGCCTTCTCGGAAACCGGGTTCCCTGGAGCGGGCGCGACGAGGACCGCGAGGATTCCGGGGTCTGGGCGTTGGTCTGTTTTGTCACGCGCACCGGATTCCGCCGCCAAGGCGTTTCGCGCGCGCTGGCGGCAGCCGCTGTGGATTTCGCCCGGGAACGGGGTGCCCGTGCACTGGAGGGCTACCCGATGGTGCTGCCGCCGGGAAAGCAGGCGGTCTGGGGTGAAATGTTTGTCGGCAGCCGCAACATCTTCGCCGACGCCGGCTTCACCGAGGTCAGCCACCCCACCCCGCGGCGGATGGTCATGCGCATCAACTTCACGCCCGAGCCGCAGGCCGGCAGGGCGCGCTGAGGATGCACCGCCGCTTCGCGGGACAACGCCACGTGGATGCCCGCGGCTCCCTACCCCACGCCCCCTTCGTCCGCACGTCGGCGTGAACGTTTGACACCAAATTCCCCGGTTCCGCGATGCCGCCCGCGCTTGCAGATCGCGTGGTCATGCCGGCCCGTTCGATCAGTGGAACAGCGCCGCGGAAGGTAACGGCCCACCTCTTCCTCATTATTGCGAATGATTCTTATTTAGAATACGCTGTCGATCATGAAACCCATCCACTCCGAAAAAACCCATGTCAAAACGTGCCATCCGGATCGCCGGGCACGCCGGACCTTGGCGACGACCACCGCTTTCGCTTCGATGTTGCTGCTCGCATCGTGCGCGGTTTCCCCGACGCCCGGCGCCGCCCCGGGAACTCCGACGTCCCCAAGTCAGCATCCCGAACACGGCGCGGACACGGCCGAGGCTTCCCCCGCCACCGAATCCCGGAAGGCCCAGCCCCGCCTGGCCGTCACCTACGACGGCGGCGTCCTCGTACTGGGCGCCACCGACGGGAAAGTCGTCGCCGACTTCCCGCTGGACGGCTTCAACCGCGTGAACCCCGCCGGCGATGGGCGGCACGTCCTGGTGTCCACCGCCGGCGGATTCCAGGTCTTGGACACCGGATCGTGGTCCGAAGCCCACGGCGACCATTCCCACCACTTCGTCTCCGACCCGATGCTCAAGGACCAAAAATTCCCGGCGGAGAAACCCGGACATGCGGTCCACCACGCGGGACAAACCGCGCTCTTTGACGACGCAACGGGAACCATCCAGCTCTTCGACCCCAAGGACCTGTCCAAGGGAACCTTGCCTCAAACCGAAAACCACACGACGCCGCACGCGCACCACGGCGTCGCAGTGGCGCTTGATGGCGGGCGCCTGCTTGTCACGGAGGGAGACAGCGAATCCCGTTCCGGCATCAGCCTGCTGGATAGGCCGCAAGCCGGCGGCACCAGAAGCACCATCACCACGAGCAAGGACTGCCCCGGGGTGCACGGTGAAGCCACGGCCCGTGACGAGTCCATCGTGGTCGGGTGCCAAGACGGTTTGCTCGTGGTGAAGGACGGAAAGATCACCAAGGTTCCGTCGCCCGACACCTACGGGCGGATCGGCAACCAGTCGGGCAGCGAGGAATCCTCCGTGGTCCTGGGCGACTACAAGAAGGACAAGGACGCAGAGCTGGAACGCCCCACGACGTTCTCACTCACGGACACCGCAACCAACAAGATTCGGTTGGTCGAGACCGACTATTCGTACTCTTTCCGCTCGCTGGGGCGCAGCGCGTCGGGTGATGCCCTCGTGCTCGGCACGGACGGCAAACTCCATGTCTACGACCCGTCGACGGGCAAGGAAAAATCCGCCGTCGAGGTTGTCGGCGCATGGGAGGAACCGCTGGATTGGCAGGAACCCCGGCCCGCATTGCTGGTGGAAGGCAGCACGGCCTTTGTCACGGATCCGGCCAGCAAGGAACTGCACACCGTCGACCTCACACAGGGCAAGGTCACCCGGAGCATCGCCCTGCCCGAAACCCCGAACGAACTGGCAGCTGCATCCAACTAAGAGGGCACCGAGCGTCAATACCCCGCAAACGGGTCCGGACCGCATGGTTGCACCGGAGCACTTACATACACATGGAACCCCTTGCCCTGGCACATGGAATCCATAGACTCACCGCCTAAAGTCATTAGTACCTCATGGAGGTGCGAGTGATGAGAGCACCGGCCGGAACCAAGAACTTTCCCCCATTTCTTGGTTCTGGCCGGTGCTCGACTCGTTAACCGGCGGACCGGCATCAACATGGCCGGGGCTGCGGATTCCGGGCAGGATGAGGCCATCTGACCACCACCCCTGTGGCTCACCCCGGGCACTCAATGCCTGTTTCACATGCAACGTGATGCCCCGACACATGAAATCCATAGACTCTTCTCCTAGAGTCGTAAGTACCTCATGAAGGTGCGAGTGATGAGAGCACCGGCTGGATCCAAGTTGCATTCCCCCGCTTCTTGGTTCCGGCCGGTGCTCGAATTTTTAACCAGATTTTTCCGCCCCGGACCGACCCAGTCGGGGGACGGGCGCCCGCCACGTGCCGAGGGTGCACAATCGAAACATGGACACCCTGTCCGCCCAGCAGCGTTCCGCGCTCATGTCGAAGATCAGGGGCAAGGACACCAAGCCCGAACTGATCGTGCGCAGGTTGCTGCACGCCGCCGGGTACCGCTACCGACTTCAGGGCAGCATCCCGCGTTCAACGATGGTGCAGATTCCCCGGGACCACCCGCAAGCGCACCTGCCCGGCGGCAAGCTCCCGGGACGTCCCGACATCGTCTTTTCAGCGCGCCGAAAGGTGGTCTTTGTCAACGGGTGCTTCTGGCACCTGCACGAATGCCCCACCGGGCAACACGCTCCCCAGACCAATGCGGAATTCTGGGAAGCCAAACGCACCGCGACGCGCGAACGCGACAGGCGCACGCTGGCAGCCCTCGCGGAACTCGGCTGGGAATCCCTGGTGCTGTGGGAGTGCGAGCTCGGCGACCCGCCCACGGTCCTCGACCGCCTCTCGGGATTCCTGGGGCCGCGGGTGGAAGCCACGAATGCGGCGCCGGCATCCGTCCAACGCACCTAGCCAACGGACGCACTTCCACATAGCGTGGGGTCGAACCAGTCGACTACGGGAGGACCCTACATGCGCCACTTGGTCTACTACATTGCCCTCACCCTCGACGGCTTCATTGCCGGCCCGGGGGACGAGGTCGACTTCTTCGAAGGCTCCGAAGACTACACGCAGCACATGATCGAGAAATACTCCGACACCCTGCCCCAGCACGGACGCGAGCACCTGGGCATCGGGAAGGCGCCGCTGACCCGGTTCGACACCGTGGTGATGGGTCGGCGCACCTACGATCCGGCCTTGCAGATCGGCATCACCAGCCCGTACCCGCACCTGCGCCAGATCGTCTTTTCACGAAGCCTCCCCGCAACGGATCCCGCGGTCCTGGTCACCGATGCGGACCCCGTCGCCACCATCCGCGCACTGAAGCAGGCGGACTCCCAACTGGACATCTACCTGGCCGGCGGCGGACAGCTGGCCGGTGCCTTGCTGCCGGAGATCGACGAGATCATCATCAAGCGGTACCCGGTGTTCATTGGCGATGGCATCCGCCCGTTCGGCACGGACTTCGAGCCCAGGCAGTTCACCATGGACGACAGCATCGTCTTTGGGCGAGGAAACTCGATCACGAGTTTCAAGCCGACGCCGGGATTCGTAGATGACCCCATGTAAAGGCGGATGACCCAGCGTTTCGGCATGCTCGAAATCCCGCGAACCCCCTGCATATATTGATGCCGGTGGGCGCCGCACGGTGCGCCCACGCACCCAGAACCGCCAAGCAGCCGCGCGCAATCCCGGACACCCACGGGCCCCTGCACGCGACGGAAACGAGGATCCCATGCCAGCACCCGCGCCAGCCACGAACGCCACCGAAGGGACCAACGCCGGCCGGAGCGACGCCGCGGACTTCGCCGCCGAGTGGCGCAGCTGGCACCAGCATCGCCTGCAGGCGCTCTCCGCACCGCACGGGTTCCTCGCTGTCACCGACCTGCACTGGCTCACGGAAGACCCGACACACTTCGAGGGCATCCCCGGACAGTGGTGGGTCGCCGACGACTGGCTCTACGTGGAGCTGGCCGACGGCGAAAGCCTGCAGCTCAACGGCCACACGGTGTCGGGGCTGCGGAAGCTGGGCAGCATCCCCGAGCGCGAGGGGTTCGACCTGGGCTACGGGGAAACCGTGATCGAGGCTGCCAAGCGCGGCGGCAGGTACCTCCTGCGCCCGCGCCATCCGCAGAACCCGCTGCTGCAGGACTTCAACGGCGTTCCGGCCTACGCACCCGATGCGCGCTGGCGACTCACGGGCTCCTACCGCAGCTTCGGAACACCACGTGAAACAACGGTCGGTGCAGCGGTGGAGGGCATCGAGCACGTCTACGAAGCACCGGGCGAAGTCGTGTTCGAAATCGACGGGGCAACCCACACCCTCACCGCCTTCAACGGCCACGCCGAGGGGACCTTGAACATCCTGTTCACCGACGAGACCTCGGGAAAAACCACCTATGCGGCGAACCGGTCGCTCACCGTGGCCGCCCCGGCCCCGGACGGCACCGTCGTGCTGGACTTCAACAGGGCTGTGAACCTGCCGTGCGCCTTCACGGACCTTGCCACCTGCCCGCTGCCTCCCGCCGAGAACCGCCTGGCCGTGGCCATCGAGGCCGGGGAACGGATCCCTTTCGAACGCGCCACCCGCTGACCCGGTTCGCCCGGCGAGCGCGATGCGCCGGGCGAACGCCGGGCCCGGCCGCTACGTCGCGGAGCGGAAGCGCGTGGCGAACCCGTGGACGGCCAGGGACACGAACACCAGCAGGCAGAGCAGCGCCCCGACCTCGAACGTGAGGTTGATTCCGACGGCGGTGGCGTGGTGGTCGGCGGAAGTGTGCGCCGCGATGACGGCACCGGAGATCGCGGTGCCGAAGGAACTGCCGATGGTGCGCAGGACCTGGTTGAAGCTCACCGAGCTGCCCAGTTCCTCACTCGCCACGCTGCGGGCGATCAGCGCCGGCATTGCCGCGTAGGCGGAACCCAGGCCCAGCCCGAAGAGCAGCATGCCCAGCAGGATTTCCCAGAGCTCGGAGTGCGCCAGCCACAGCAGGGAGCCGGCGACTGCCATCAGTGCGGCCCCGATCGGCAGCAGCGTGGCCAGGGAGAACCTGCGCACCAGCCGGTGCACCAGCCGGTTTGCCACGAAGCTTCCCACGGACAGCGGGAACATCACGAACCCGGCCCAGACCACGGGCAGCGCCAGGCCGTAGCCGGTGCTCTCCGGCGCCTGCGCCACGAGGCTGCCCATCGACAACCCGATGTACAGAGCGGCGCCCAGCCCGATCGCCGTGAGGTTGGCCAGCAGCACCTCCCCGTTCCTGAAGACGTGCAGGTTGATCAGCGGGTGGTCGCTGCGCAGCTCGGTCCACACCCACAGGGACAGCAGCACCGCGGCAACAGCCAGCGCGCCCAGCGTCCACGGCGAGCCCCAACCCCAACGCGGACCCTCGCTGATCCCCAGCAGCAAGGTGCCGAGCCCCAAGCCCAGCAGCGTCGCACCCAGGGTGTCGAAGGGGAGCTTCGCCGCCTGCTCGTCGGGGCCGTCGGGAATCACGCGGATGACAACGACGATCGCGCTGAGCACAAAGAGCGCGGCGAACCAGAAGGCCCACCGGAAGCCGGCGAACCCGGCGATGATCCCGGTCAGCGGGTAGCCGATCCCGATGCCCGTGGCCACGGTGACCGAAAGGCCGGAAATGGCCGCGCGCACCTTGTCTGCCTCCACGTAGCGCCGGGCCAGCGAGATCGTCACAGCGACAACCCCGTAGGTCAGTCCCTGGAGCGTGCGCCCGATCAGGAACACCGTGAAGTTCGGGGCCAGTGCGGCAATGACGGACCCGGCGAGGATGATCGCCAGGGACACCAGCAGCAGCTTCTTCTTGTGCGGGCCGTCGCTGAGCCGGCCCATCACCGGGGTGGCGATGGCCCCGGCCAGCAAGTTCAGGGTCAGCATCCATTGCGCGGTGCTGACCGGTACCCCCATCTCCTGGGAGATCGAGGGCACCAGCAGCATGCCCAGCGAGCTGACGATGGCGGTGGAGAGTGCCGCGTAGATCAGCGCGGGCACCATGGCGGAGCGGGTTTCAGCCACGCGGTTCCTCCGTACCGATCTTCCGAAGCACCGGGATGGCCGCCTTGAGGATCGCGCGTTCGCCTTCGGTCAGCCGGTCGAGGATTGACTGGGCAATCCAGCGCTCCCCGGCGCGGACCTCGTCCGCAAGTTTGGTGCGTCCCGCCTCGGTGAGCTCGATCCAGGTCCTGCGGCGGTCCCCGGCATCGGGTACCCGTTCGATGTATCCCAGGGATTCGAGTTCCGGCGTGGCCAGGGAGATGGCCTGCGGGCTGACCCGTATTGCCGCCGCCAGTTCCTTGCCCGTCGCCCGGCCGTGCTGCGCGAGGTGCTGCAGGATGCCCATCTTGCCCGGGGAGAGGCCGCGTTCGGCGCGCATCCTGCGCGCGAGGGGCTGCAGGGCATCCAGTAGTTCCCTAGCGGATTCGGGGTCGACGGTGCGTTCGGAGGTTGTGCGTTCGGAGGTTGGGTGCTGGGAGGTCATCCACAAATCATACAACCAACTTGATCAAGTTAATTGATCATTATTTCCGTCCATGACGACACCCTGCACGCGACCATCGAACACACCCTGACAAGACCCCATGTCAACAATGGATACACCGGGGCATCCCGCCCACCCGGGGCGTGCGCGTTTTCGCACGATGACTCGACGCCGTCCCTCGCTTGCGCAACGAGCCAGAGGGCGCAAGGCTGGAGGTGACAGCGCACCGACCCGCGGCAAGGACACAGAATGCTGAAACTTGAAGACCTCGACCTGAAACGGATCGGCAGGGCCATGCAGGACGACGGCTCCCTGGGAACCGAGTTCTACCTGGACCTGGACACCGGCGATGTGGTGGTTCCCGGTTTCGAGGAAGACCTGGGCATGGAGGACATCGAGGCCGGCAACTACGCCTACATCGACCGCATCGAAGCCTACGAGTCCTACCAGCACATGGAGGATTTCACCGTCGCACTGCCCGACGGGCCGGCACGCAGGGCACTCGAGCAAACGCTGATCCGCAGCACACCCTTCCGGCACTTCACGGACGTCCTTGAGAATTTCCCCGATGAACGCGAGGCCTGGTTCGGGTTCAAGGACGCGGCAATGCGCGTGGTCATCGTGCGGTGGCTGGTCCACATCGAGGCGATCGAAGACCCCGGGCCCGGCTTCGAATCCGGAGACATGTAGACCGCCCGCGGAGTTCACCAAAAACGCAGCCAAAACCTCTGGACGGTGCCGCGGCCGCCGTGCTGGACTGGCCCCATGTCTACCTACAACATCGGCTACTTCGTCGGGTCCCTGGCCACCGGCTCCATCAACCGCATCCTCTCCAAGGCACTGATCAGCGTGGCACCCGAGTGCCTGCAGTTCACCGAGATCCCCATCAAGGACCTCCCGCTCTACAGCTACGACTACGACGCCGACTACCCGCCCGCGGGGCTGGCCCTGAAGGAGTCGATCGCCGCGTCCGACGGCCTGCTCTTCATCTCCCCCGAGTACAACCGCTCCATCCCGGGCGCGCTGAAGAACGCCATCGACTGGGGTTCGCGCCCGTGGGGCACCAACTCCTTCGCCCGCAAGCCCACCGGCATCATCGGCGCCTCCGTGGGCGCCATCGGCACCGCCGTCATGCAGTCCTCCATGCGCAGCGTGCTCAGCTTCCTTGACGCCCCGCAGCTGAACTCCCCCGAGGCCTACATCAACTTCAAGCCCAACGTCTTCGGTGAAGACGGCACCATCAAGGACGAGTCGACGGCCGACTTCCTGGCCCACTACATGCGCGAGTATGCCGCGTTCGTCCAGCGCGTGCTGGACGCCAACGCCGAGGGGCACATCGGCGACCCCGACCCGGTGGTGAAGGTCGAGAAGTAGCCGCGCGCACAGCCCCCGTTTCAACCACCTCGAACTCTGCGTGCCGCCAGGTGAGGCTGCACGCAGGGTTCGATGCCGTTTGCCCGGGGCCTAAATCTCGACGAAGGCCCCCGCCGCAAGGCCGTCGGCGCTCACCACGTGGGCAACAACCAGCGCCTGGCTCGGGACGGGGTTGCCACCGACAGCTGCCGGGATGACCTCGGCGGGCAGCATGGCTGTGGCCTCCCAGGTGCCACCCGTGCGGCGGACCGCCGCCGGGGCACCGTTGACGGTCAGGGTGATAGCGTCCCCGGTCTGCGCGTCAATGGTGCCGCTGACCTGAATCCGCCGTGCACCCTCGTGGTAGCTCGTCGGGTCGATAGCGGCCCGCACCGTGATGGCCGGCTGCCCGTGCGCGGAACCAAAGACCGCGGGCGCAGTCCGGGCGATCGTGTCCCCGGTGAGCGCCGGGGCCAGCTGCGGCGCGGTGCGCAGCGCGGCGGCCACTTCGAAGGCGTAGCCGAAGGCCAGCAGGTTGTCGTCGTCGTAGGCGGCTCCGGCAAAGGTCATGCCCACCGGCATGCCCGTGTCCTCCATGGTGCCCATGGGCACCGTGACGCTGGGGATGCCCAGGTGGCGCAGGACGTAGTTGCCGTTGGAGTAGAACACGCCGTTCTTCCAGGCCTCGTCGGCGGAGGCCACATTGAGGTCGGCATCCGCGAGGGCCACGTCGGAGTTGGCCGGGAAGACGATGCCGTCGAGACCCTCCGCGGCAAGCCAGTCCTCGAAGTGTTCCTTGCGCATGGTTTCGAGGGCGCTCAGGGCATCGTGGAACCCGGACAGGGAGGCGACGTCGCCCATGCCGTCCGCCGCAAGGCGCACCACATCGCGGTAGCGGTTCTCGTAGTCCTCGACCTCGATGTAGCGGTCCGGCAGCGACCCGGCGGGCGTCGGGAAGATCTGCGTGTGGTCGACGTCGGCCAGCAGGTTGAGTGCCGGGTCGTTGTTGGCGCGCAGGAACGTGTCCCAGCCGTGGGCGATCAACTCGGTGAACTCCGTATCCATCCACCCCGCTGGCAGGATGCCGAGCGCGTCGAGCCGCTCCCCGCCCGGGGTATCGCCCTCGTACTTCTCCACCACCGGCAGGCCGACCTCGATGACCGTGGCACCCAGGGCCTCAAGCTTCGCCCGGGCATCCGCCCACAGAGCGAGGATGGACGGGCGGACCTCGATCGGGAAGGACGGATCCTGGCCCAGGTACATCGCCGGCACGCCGAAGCGCTTGCCCTCCAGCGCGTTGGGGTTTTCCAGGGACCTGTAGCTCGCGGGGCGGACCTCGGCGACGGACGGCAGCGCGACGGCAACCTGGTCTCGCCAGAAATCCCCTGTGGTGTTCGCATCCTCGGCGACAATGACGTCCAGGACGCGCAGCATGTCCGCGACGCTCCGGGTGTGCGGGACCACCACGTCGCGGGTGGGGAACAGCGGCCAGTTGCCGCGGATGGAGATGACCCCGCGCGAGGGGGTGTAGGCGCAGATCGCATTGTTGGAGGCCGGGCTGCGGCCCGAGGACACGGTCTCCTCCCCCATCCCGAAGGCGCAGAGGTTCGCGGCTGTGGCAACCGCCGACCCGTTGGAGGAGCCCGAGGCGTAGGCCGCGGCCAGGTAGGTGGTGTTGTAGGGGCTTTCCGCGCGCCCGTAGACCCCGCGCTGCATACCGCCGTCGGCCATGGGCGGCATGTTGGTCTTGCCCAGCAGGACCCCGCCGGCCTCGCGGATGCGGGCCACGGTGAAGGCGTCGTCCTGGGCGACGAGGTCCTTGAATGCCGGCGAGCCACCGGCCACCGTCAGGCCTTTCACCATGTAGCTGTCCTTGACGGTGAAGGGCACTCCCTCCAGCGGCCCGGCCACACCGCTGCGGCGGCGCTCGTCCGAGGCCTCGGCCTCGGCAAAGGCCTCGGGGTTCAGGATCGGCACGGCGTTCAGGCGGACTCCCGAGCGGTCGTAGCCACCGATGCGCGCCAGGTACGCCCCGACCAGTTCGACGGAGGTTGTCGAGCCGTTTTCGAGCGCTTCGAGGATCTCATCGACGCTGGCTTCAATGAGGGTAAACGGTGTTCCCATGGGGTCTTTTCCTTTGTTTTGCTGGCGGATCGCGCCCCATCCGGCGGGTTCCACGGTGCGGAATGCGGGCCTTCAAACATTATTGACTGGATTTTCAGTTAATGCTAGTTTGTGATCCGCACAACAACCCTGAACCAGCAAAAAACGAGGCGGGCAAGCCCATGGAGAGCGGACAGCAACAGATGCAAGCACCAAGCCGGGACGAACTGATAGCGGCACGTCCGGACAAGTTCGGCCGCGTCGAACGCGCCGGCGTCGAACTGATTCCCGAAGAGCAGCGCGACTCGACGCCCCGGAACGTCTTCGCCGTCTTCGTGGGCGGAAACCTCGCGTTCTCCGTCATCATTTTCGGCTGGCTGCCCATCACCTTCGGGTTGAACTGGTTCCAGGCCGTTTCGGCAAGCCTCGTCGGGCTGGTCCTCGGGTTGCTGATGGTCTACCCGATGACGCTGCTCGGACCCCGGACCGGAACGAACAACCCCGTCTCCAGCGGCGCCCACTTCGGGGTCCGCGGACGGCTCATCGGCTCCGCCGTGACGCTCATGTTCGCCATCGCCTACGCGGCAATCGCCGTCTGGACCTCGGGCGAGGCCCTTGTGGTCGGACTCAACCGCCTGTTCGGGACACCCGACGGGCAGAACGCCATGATGGTCGGCTACGCGATCATCGCGGCCGAGATCATCCTGATCGCCCTCTTCGGCCACGGGACCGTCGTGACAATGCAGAAGTACGTGATCCCCGTGGCGCTCGTCCTCCTGCTGATCGGTGTCTTCGCCTTCGCCCCGGGTTTCGACCCCACGGCGGTGCGGGCCGAGTACCTGATGGGCGACTTCTGGCCGACCTGGCTCTTCGCCGTCACCATCTCCATGGGCGGCCCGATCTCCTACGCCCCGGCGGTCGGCGACTACACGCGCCGGATCTCCCGCAAGCGCTTCAGCGACAGGCACATCGCGCTGGCCTCCTGCGCCGGGATCTTCCTGGGCCTGTTCGCCGCAGCGGTCTTCGGCGCCTTCACCGCCTCCTCCTTCGTCGAGCTTTCACCCTCCTACGTGGCGGACCTGATCAACTACGCACCGTCCTGGTACGTCGTCCCGATCATCCTCATTGCCCTGGCCGGCGGCCTGGGCCAGGGCGTCATCAACATCTACGCCAGCGGGCTGGACCTCGAATCCATCATCCCGCGCCTGACCCGCACGCAAACCACGCTGATCACCTCCGGAATCGCCGTGGTCGTCATGTACATCGGGGTGGTCTCGGTGAACGCCATCGACTCGATCACCGGGATGACGGTGGTGCTCAACGCCGTCGCCGGTTCCTGGCTGGCAGTGAACATCGTCGGCTTCCTCGTGGCACGCAAGGGCATCTACGACCCGGAGGACCTGCAGCGCTTCGGGGACGGCAAGACCGGCGGCAAGTACTGGTTCACCGGCGGCTGGAACCTGCGGGCGGTCATCCCCTTCGCCATCGGCTCGCTCGTCGGACTCATGATCGTCTCCAACAAGTTCTACGCGGCACCCTGGGCAAACATCGCCGGCGGAATCGACATCAGCCTGCCCGCCGCCGCACTGGTGACTGGCGCACTCTATGCCCTCTCGCTACGGTTGTGGCCGGAGCACGTGGCATCGGGAACGGTGCCACGACAACAACACCTGAAGGGGTAGGCATGGCGGTTGACAACCAAACACGCATTCTCGAGGCATGCGCCAGGCGCATATCGGAGAACGGCGTGCGGGGAATGCGGGTGCAGGACGTGGCAAAGGAAGCGGGGGTTTCCTCGGGGCTCCTCTACTACCACTTCACCGATCGCGACGGGCTGCTGGCGGCAACCCTGCGGTATGTCAACGATTCCTCGCTGAGCCGGCGCCACGGCCTCGAGGCCAGGACCGACGAAAGCTACGCCGAAATCCGCAGGCACCTGCTGGCCGAGATCGAGGACGTGGATACGGTCAAGGCCAACTCGATCGTCTGGAACGAGATCCGTGCGATAGCCGTCTTCGAACCCGCGCTGGCCGAGCACCTCGAAGCCTCGACCGCTGCGTGGCAGAGCTTCGTCGCGGACCTGGTCCGGGCACACCGGCCCATGGACGAACCCGCCGCACAACAAATCTCCCTGCTGCTGACCACCCTCGTCGAGGGGTTGTCGGGACGCTGGCTCTCGGGCCAGATCACGACGGAACAAGCGCAGGCCGCCCTCGATGCCGGGATCGAAGCACTGGTCCCCCGGCACTGAGCAGCGCGAACATGAAAGAAAACCTGTTTCCCGGTGGAAGGGTTCCACCGGCAACCTAAAGGAGAACACCCCCTCATGAGCACCTGGACGATGCCCAGCGAATGCGACCCGCAGGAAAAGATCTGGATGAGCTTCCCGCCGCACGGCGAGAGCTTCGGGGAAAGCGCGGAAGCCAGTGCCGACGCGCGCGCCGCCTGGGTGGCCGTCGCCCACGCGATCCTCGAGTTCGAGCCCGTCACGGTGATCGCCGACCCGAGCGACGCCGCGCTGGCCCGCCAGATGCTGCACCCCGACATCGAGGTGATCACCGCCTCGCTGGATGACGCCTGGCTGCGCGACTCCGGGCCGACCTTCGTGCTTAACGAGGCCGGCGAACTCGGCGCCGTCGACTGGGTGTTCAACGGCTGGGGCCAGCAGGAATGGGCCCGCTGGGAGAAGGACGCCAAGCTCGGCGCCTTCGTCGCCAACCTCGCCGGCGCGCAGCTCATCGACTCCGACATGGTTAACGAGGGCGGCGGCATCCACGTCGACGGCGAGGGCACCGTCCTGCTGACCGACACCGTCCAGCTCGACCGCTTCCGCAACCCGGACATGTCGCGCAACCAGATCGAGGCGGAACTCAAGCGCACCATCGGCGCCCAGCGCGCCGTCTGGCTGCCGCGCGGCTTGTACCGCGACTCCCAGCGCTTCGGCACCCGCGGCCACGTCGACATCGTTGCGACAATCCCCAGCTCCGGCACCATCCTGTTGCACCGCCAGATGGACCCCACGCACCCGGACTACTTCCTCTACGACGTGCACCGCGCCGCCCTCGAGGAATCCAGCGCCCCCGACGGAAACCCGTGGAACATCGTGGACATCCACGCACCGGCCACGCTCACGGACGAGGAGGGCTGGGTCGACTACAGCTACGTCAACCACCTGGTGGTCAACGGCGGGGTGATCGCCTGCTCCTTCAACGACGAGAACGACGCCGCGGCGGCAGAGGTCCTGGCCAAGGTCTACCCGGGCCGCAAGGTCGTCAGCGTCGATGCCCGCAACATCTTCGCCTACGGCGGCGGCATCCACTGCATCACCCAGCACCAGCCGAAGGCCGTCAGGAAGTAGGCACACAGAAGCGGGTGGTTCGCATCCCTCGGGAATGCGAACCACCCGCGCGTTTTGTCGCGCCGGAAAGCGGCCGGCGGCCCGCTACCCGTTGCCTTCCGGCACCGAGGCACCCGGTGTCACGTAGACCTTGCGCAGGGTCTCGGTCACTGTCCAGATGGTCTTCATGCCCGCGCTCAGGCGCATGAACGATCCCGGGGACAGCTCGACGCTCCGTGCCGGCCGTCCCTCGAAGGGCCCGATCACCACGGTGCCGCGCCCGGCGGTGACAACGAAGATTTCCTCGGCTTCGACGTCGAACATGTTCCCGGTGCTCATTTCCCAGACACCGAATTCGACCCCGGCCAGCGAACCCAACCCGATGGAGCCGGTCGTGGGACTGTCCCCGCCGTCCTGCTCGGGTGCCACGGCCTCGTGGACAAGCTCCAAGGCCGAAACCTCGACGCTCTCGCCTCCGCGCAGGGCTTCCAGCCGGAAATCGGTTGACGTTGCGGTGTTTTCCCCGGCCGTGCCGCGTGCTGCGTTGCTCATGAATCAAACCCCATTCCCAGTGCGTCCATGGTCTTCAGGAAGAGTCCCCGCTTGCCCTGGTTGCGGTCCGCGCGGGCCAGTTCCCCGGTCATGAGCTTGACGCCCATCCAGGCCACCGGCTCGGGCGGGAACGGGATCGGCTTCTTCTTCACCATGTCCAGTTCCGTGCGCTGCGTCTTTTCCCCGGAGAGCAGGTCGAGCATGACGTTTGCGGCGAAGCGGGTTGCCCCCACGCCCAGGCCGGTGAACCCGGCGGTGTAGGCGACGCGCCCGTTGTGCGAGGTGTCGAAGAAGGCGAAGAACCTGCTGCAGGAGTCGATGGCGCCGCCCCAGGCGTGGGAGAACTTCACGCCCTCGAGCTGCGGGAAGGTGAAGTAGAAGTGGGTGACGAGCTTGCGGAAGGTCTCGGTGTTCTGGTCGTATTCGGGGCTGACCTTGCCGCCGAAGTAGTACTCGGCGTCGTAGCCGCCGAAGAGGATGCGCACGGCGCCGTTGGCGTCGCGGGTCATCCGGTAGTAGTGGAACCTGTTGTTCAGGTCCGCAAGTCCCTGCTTGTCCTTCCACCCCAGCGAATCGAACTGTTCCTCCGTGAGCGGTTCGGTCATCAGCGCGTAGTCGTAGACCGGGATGATGTGCAGGCGGTGGCGCTTGAGCAGCGACGGGAACACGTTGGTGGCCAGTGCGACGCGCTGCGCGGAGACAATCCCTGCACTCGTTGCCACAACGACCGATTCCGGGGTGTCGTCGATCGAGGTTGCCTGCGTGTTCTCGAAAATCTGCACGCCCAATTCCAGGCAGGCGCGCCGCAGACCCCAGGCCAGCTTGGCCGGGTTGACCATCGCCGTCCCCTCCTTGTCCCACAGGCCCGCCTTGTAGACCGGCGAGTGCACGCTGGCCCGGACCTCGTCGCGGTCCAGGAACTCGAGTTCCGGGTAGCGTTTGGTTTCATCGCGCAGCCACTGCACCTGGTGGTCCTCGGTGGCCAGCTTGAGGACGCCGGAGAAGGTGAACTCGCAGTCGATGCCGTAGCGCTCCACGGCATCGGCAAGTTCGCGCAGGTTCTCCAGGCCAAGCTCGCGCAGCAGGTCGTTTTCCTGCGGCAGGTGCTGGCGGCCGTTGGAATCTCCGTGCACCAGCGAGGCCTCGCAGAACCCGCCGTTGCGCCCCGACGCCGCCCAGCCGATGCGCTGGCCTTCGATCAGCGTGACGCTGCGCCCGGGATCGCGTTCCTTGGCCATCAGCGCCGTCCAGAGGCCCGAGTACCCGCCGCCGACCACCAACAGGTCGGTTTCCACTGTCCCCTCCAGGGCGGGCAGGGCCGCGGGACGTTCCGGGTCGTCAAGCCAGTAGGGCACGTGGCTGACCCCGTGCAGGGCGGCATCGATCGCCGATGCCTCGTAGGATTCGGCCACGTTTTCGTAGATGCTCATGTTGTACTTTCATTTCCGGTTTTCGTGCCGCGGGAGGGCCGTGGCCGGCGGCGAAGCCGGCCACGGCGCTCCCGCGGCACCTTGGTGCAGGGGACCTCAGTGTTGTTGGTGTTCGGTCCCGGTCAGGCCTGCGGGGGCGAAGGACGCGGATGCCGCAGGGGCGGCGCCCACGTTGATCATGGCCACCCCGGCGACGGCCAGGAGGATGCCTGCGATTTGGAGGGCGGTGAGCCGTTCGGCGAAGAAGACCACACCGATCAGGGCGATCGCCATGGTGCCCGCGGCGGACCAGATCGCATAGGCCACGCTCAGCGGGACGTACCGCAGCACGAGGCTCAGCGTGTAGAAGGAGGCCGCGTAGCACAGCACCGTGCCGATGCTCGCCAGGGGTTTGGTGAATCCCGCCGAGAGCTTCAGCAGCGAGGTGGCGAGGATTTCCGCGGCGATGGCCACCGCCAGGAGGAACCAGTGCATGGTCGCGACACTCCCTTCTCGGGCGGCTAGCTGGCGTTCGTGGGTTCGGAGACGGACTCCGCGACCCGCTTGCGTGCATCGTTCTTCTGCACGAACACCCAGATCACCACGCCGGAAGCGAGCACGCCCAGGGCGATGGCCAGTTCCTTGAACCCGCCGTATCCGGTGACCGAGAAGCCGGTGGCGCCGACGACAAGGATCAGCACCATGAACACCGTCAGCACGATCGAGAGCGGGACGAAGAACGGGGCGAGCTTGATCGGGCGCGCGGCGTCAGGGCGGTCCTTGCGCAGCAGGAAGAAGCCGGAGACCGCGAAGATGTGGGTGAGGATGTAGCCGAGGTTGCCCGTCACGATGATGGCCAGCGGGGACTGCAGGACCACCAGCACCAGGATGTTCATGACAAGCATGACGTTCAGTGCGCGCAACGGGATGCCGCGCTTGTTCAGCTTGCCCACGGCCCGCACGGTGATGCCCGACTTGCCCATGTTGAACAGCACGCGGGAGGCGTCGGCCACGGAGGTGGTCATGATCAGCAGCAGCGAGGCGATCAGGCACAGGACCATGAGGTCGGAAGCGCCGCCCACCAGGGACGCGAAGCTGGAGATGAAGAAGGTTGCAGGGTCCTCCTGGATGGCGGCCTCGCCGGCGTAGCCGCCCAGGGTGATCGGGATGAGGAAGAAGACGCCCATGCAGAAGAGCACTGCTGCTTTGATGGCCTTGGTGGTGTCCTTGACCGAGTCGCGGTATTCGGGGGCGAACGTTGCGCACACCTCGATGCCGAACGTCGTCCAGGCCATGATGTAGAGCCAGACCAGTGCCCGGTGCAGGCCGTCCAGACCGTGCAGGTTCCAGGTCAGTTCGCCCGGTGCCCACTGGCCGCTGAAGAGCGGCAGGACGATGAAGGCGAAGAGCGGGATCATCAGGATGCCCGCGGTGATATACACGAAGGCCATGGTCAGGCGGACACCGACCACGTTGATCAGGTACATGAAGAGGATGACGCCAATGCCGATCAGGATCGGCAGGGTGATTTCAATGGGCCCGATGTTCAGGGACCAGGCGGAGTCCGGGAACCACTGCGCCGTGATCAGGGCGCCGGTCACCGCGCCGTAGGTGGCGAGGTTGGTGCCCCAGGGGAACCAGTAGCCGACGCTCGCCAGCGGTGCGACCCACGGGGCCCGCTTCTTCCACGCCTCGGCGGCGTAGTGCGTGATGCCGCCGGAGGAATCCGGGAACATCGTCGCAAGTTCGGTGTAGATCCAGTTCACGCCCATGGCGATGACCATCGACACGGCCCACAGGAAGGCAGCGCCCCAGCCGCCGAGGTCCGCGATGGTGGCACCGAGGGTCGCGATCAGCGCGGCCGGCATGGTCATGGACATTGCGAACCCGTCGAACCATCGCATCTTCTTGGGTAGTTGCTCGTCGCTCTCGGGGAGCGCTGTCTGCTCGGCCATTAGTGCTTCTCCAAATCGGTCACCGTCAGTAGGACAAACAGAAGCTTGTCAAAGTTAGCGGGAAAGTCAATAGCTGGACACTAAATTGCTCTCACAACAAACGCGCATTGAAAACTGCTCTTGACGGCAATTCTCAGAGGACTATAGTGATCTACATCATCAACCGAGGTTTCCCCTCGAAAGGAAAACGGATCCCATGACTGCTGTCTCCGTGCCGACACGCACGCAACTCTTTATCGCCGGCGAGTACTCCGATGGAAGTGGCGAGGATCGCTACGATGTCCTCAGCCCCTCCACCGGTGAATTCATCGCCTCGATTCCCGTGCCGACCGAGGCAGACCTGGAGTTGGCCGTTGCCAAGGCCCACGAGGCCAAGGGCGCCTGGCAGAAGCTCGGCGTCTTCAAGCGCGCCGAGATCTGCCACAAGATCGGCAACGCACTCGAGGCACGCATCGACGAGCTCGCCCGCCTGCAGTCCATGGAGCAGGGCAAGCCGCTTGCCGAGTCCATCGCCGACATCACCGAAGCCGCCCAGCTCTTCCACCTGCACGCCGAGGACGCCATCCGCCTCAACGGCGAAACCATCCCGTCCTCCGACACCGACAAGCGCATGTTCACCTTCCGCGCCGCCGTGGGCGTCTGGGGCATCATCACCCCATGGAACTTCCCGCTGCTGATGTTCGCGGAGTTCGTCGCACCGGGCCTCGCCACCGGCAACGCCCACGTGGTGAAGCCGCCGTCCAACACCTCGCTGACCGTGCTCGCGGCCATGGAGTGCCTGATCGAGGCGGGCGTCCCCGCCGGCCTGGTCTCCATCCTTCCGGGCGAGGGCGACTTCGGCGCCAAGCTGGTCTCCCACGAGGGCATCGACGCGATCGGCTTCATCGGCTCCTCGGCCACCGCCGCCAAGATCCAGAAGACCGCGGGCTTCAAGCGCTCCATCATGGAGGCCTCCGGCAACGGCCCGGTCGTCGTGCTGGCCGACGCCGACCTCAAGCGCGCCGCCAAGGCCGCTGTGGACGGCGCATTCTTCTGCGCCGGCCAGGTCTGCTGCGCCACCGAGCGCGTGATCGTCCACAAGGACATCCACGAGGCCTTCGTCAAGGAGGTCCTGGAGTACGCCAAGGCCACCGTGAAGCTCGGCGACCCGTTCGCCGAGGGCACCAACCTGGGCCCGCTGAACAACGAGACGGTCGCCGTCAAGATGGATGCGCACATGGCCGACGCCCGCGAGCGTGGCCTCGACATCCTGCTGGGCGGGAAGCGCAGCACCGACTTCCCCACCGACCTCTACTACGAATTCACCGTGGTGGACAACGTGAGCGAGGACAGCCTGCTCAGCCGCGAGGAGTCCTTCGGCCCGGTACTGCCGATCATCGTGGGCCAGGACGACGACGACATCCTGCGCATCGCCAACTCCGACGCGCTGGGCCTGCAGTCCGCGGTCTTCACGCAGAACATGAAGACTGCCTTCCGCTTCATGGAGGAGATGCAGACCGGCCAGGTCGTCGTCAACGACTCCAACGGCTGGTGGGACATCAACATGCCGTTCGGCGGCGCCGGCGGCAAGGGCACCGGCTGGGGCCGCATCGGCGGCGTGCACACGCTGCTGGACATGACCGACCTCCGCACGGGCGTCATCCACCTCGGCTAAGGTAAAAGACAGGTACGGCTGTGGCGATACGGAAGTATCGCCACAGCCGTACGCACTTAACAAGGAGCCAACGGCGCCGCGGCAGTCCCGCCCCTCCGGGCGCCTGACCGATATTCACCCCGAACGGCGCCGGTGGACGTTGCAGCGAAGGAACCCGATGACCGAACTCGATGACATTGACCGCCAGCTCATTGCCGCGCTGCAGCTCAACGGCCGAAAGTCCTTCAAGGAAATCGCCGAGGAAACCGGCATCCCCGCCTCCTCCGTGCGCTACCGCGTGCAGCGCCTCGAGGATTCCGGGACGCTGCAGATCGTGGGCATCGCCAACCCGCTCTCGATCGGTTTCGACAGGCTTGCGCTGATCGGGGTGCGCTGCGCGCCGGGCAAGGCCAGGAGCGTCTGCAAGGACATGGCCGAGCTCACCGAATCCAGCTACGTGGTGCTGACCACCGGCAGCTACGACGTCATGGTCGAGGTTGTCTGCCGGGACCTCGAGCACTACACCGAGCTGCTCTACGACAGGCTTCAACTCATCGACGGCGTCGTGGCCACCGAGACCTTCTTTGTCCTCGAGGCGCACAAGCTCGCCTACGGGTGGGGCGTGGGAACCCCGGCGGAGCTGAGCCGGCACCATATGGGGATCAAGCCGGGCGAAGAATCCTGATCGCCCGCACCCGATCCCGCGGCAAACGTCGCGCCGAGGGGACTTCCCCTACTTGTACTCGTTCTCCTTGAGTTCGATCACGAAGGCCCGCCGCTCGCAGATCAGGGCGTCGCGCATCACGAACACCTCGGCCATGACCATGCGCGTGGTTCCGCCGTCGGGCCGGGGCACCTGCCCCGCGATCTCGGCCATCACCTGGTCACCCTCCTCGACCAGCCGGACGATTTCCAGCACCGGCGGGCCAGCGAAGGCCGGGCCGTCGATCGCCTGGTCGTAGGCTTCCTTCCCCACCAGGTGGAAGTACCCGAACACCGTCCATTCGATGTCCTCGGTCAGGCAGGACAATATTTGGGCATGGTCGTTCCTGTTGAACCCGTCGATGTACTTCCTGACGGTCTCCTTGTTTGCGGACATGGCCACCCTCCCGGCGCTTCGACAAACCGAACACTGCCTGAAAGGCTAACGGCCCGCGGGCGCCAACAGAAGGCCTGTCGGTGCCCGCGGGCCGTTGCCCGGGAAAACCCGCGTCTAGCCCAGGCGCACCGGTGCCGCGGCATCGCGGACCAGCCCGGCGGCGTGGGCGGGATCCACGCGCGCCGAACCCTGGCCGAGCTTCTCGCGCAGGGTCCCCTCGCGGTACTGCTTCTTGAAGCGGCCGCGCTTCTGCAGCTCCGGCACCAGCAGGTGGGAGATGTTGGCAAAGGTGTCGGGCACCGTGGCCGCGGCAAGGTTGAAGCCGTCCACGCCCGTCTCCTCCACCCAGGCCTCGAGTTCGTCGGCGACCTTCTCCGCCGAACCCCAGATCACCGGTCCGTCACCGCCGAGCTTGGCGTACTCGGCGATCTCACGGATGGTCCAGTCCCGCTCCGGGTCCGCCTCGGTGAAGGCGGAGACCACGGAGGAGAGCGCGTTGGATTCCTGGAAGGTCAGGACCTCGTCGGGATCCAGGGCGCTGAAGTCGATTCCGGTCCAGCCGGACATCAGCACCAGCGCGCCCGTCGGGTCGGCGACCTCCAAGTGGGAATCGAGCATGGCCTTGGCCTGCGCGTCGGTCTCCCCCACGATCACCAATTGCTGGTTCAGGATCGACACTGCCGAGCCGTCGCGGCCCGCCGCGCCCACTGCCTCGCGCAGGGCGCGCACCTGCTTGGCCAGCACCCGCTTGCTGGGCGCTGCGACAAACACCGATTCGGCATGCCGTGCGGCAAACTTCAGCCCGCGCGGCGAGGCGCCGGCCTGGAAGATGTAGGGGGTGCGCTGGGCCGAGGGTTCGGCCAGGTGCTTGCCCGGCACGTTGAAGAACTCGCCGCGGTGCCCGATGTCGTGCACCTTGGAGGGATCGAGGTAGGTGCCGCCGGCGGCATCCAGGGCCAGGGCCCCGTCCTCCCAGCTGGTTTCCCAGAGCTTGTAGCAGACCTCAAGGTACTCGTCGGCGATGTCGTAGCGGCGCCCGTGCGCCTCCTGTCCGTCGAGGCCCAGGTTCAGGGCGCCGGAGGAAAGGTAGCTGGTGACCACGTTCCAGCCGATGCGCCCCTTGGTGAGGTGGTCAAGGGTGGACATGCGGCGGGCAAACGGGAACGGGTGCTCAAAGGAGACCGAGGCGGTGATGCCGAACCCGAGGTGCTCGGTGGCGGCCGCCATCAGCGGCACCACCTGCATGGGGTCGTTCACCGGGAACTGGATGCCGCCGGTGAGCGCCGCATCGGGACCGCCGCCGTATACGTCGTACACGCCGAGCACGTCGGCCAGGAAGACGGCGTCCAGGAACCCTGCCTCCGCGGTCCGGGCCAGATCCACCCAGTAGTCGATGTCCAGGTAACGGCGCGACTCGTCGCGCGGGTGGCGCCACTGCCCCGGGGAGAGGTGGTTTGGCGTGTTCATGGTGAACGCGTTGAGGATCAGTTCCCTGCCCGCGGGTGTGCTGTTCATTCCCGTGCCGCCTAGTTCCAGGAGTGGCGGGCCGGCAGCACGCCGTTGAGCGCGTAGTTGCCGATCAGGTGGAACTTCCAGCGCACCGGATCGTGCAGCGTGTGGACGCGCGCGTTGCGCCAGAAGCGGTCAAGACGCTTGCCGCCGACCACCGAACGGGTGCCGCCGAGCTCATTCAGCTTGGAGGAGGCGGCCAGGGCAACCTCGGTGGTGAGGATCTTGGCGCGCGCCACGGCCACGGAGGCCGCGGCGACACTCTCGGCGTTCTGGGCGGCCTTTGCCGCATCGACGCTCTGCGCGGCCAGCTGCAGCAGGGCGTTTGCCGCGTGGATGTCGGTGTCCAGCCGGCCGAGCTCGTGCAGGGTCAGCGGGTCCTCGGTGGCGCTGGAGAGGCCGGAGTCGATCCACGGGCGCGAGGCGCGCACCGCTTCAAGCGTCGCGGCGAAGGCGCCGCGGGCGATGCCAAGGTCGATGGCGGCGGTGGTGATCTGGGCCAGCGGGCCGGCGATCGTGGGGTTCTCGTATTCGCGGTACATCGGGAAGACGCGGTCCGCGGGAACCCTCAGGTCGGTGAGCACCACGGAGCCGGAAGCCGTGGCACGCTGCCCGAAGGCGTCCCAGTCCCCCACCACGTGCAGGCCCTCGGCATCGCGCGGCACGAAGGCGAGCAATTCCTTGCCATCCGGGTCCACGGCCAGCACCGGGATCCAGTGGGCGTAGGCGGTGCCGGTGGCGTAGAACTTGCGTCCGTTCACCAGGTAGTCGCCGGACTCGGTGGGTTCGATGCGCGTGGAGATCTCCGCGGCGGTCTTGCCTCCGGCCTCGGAGAAGGCGTTGGCAAAGCGGGCGCCGGAGAGCGCGAGGTCGAAGAAGAACTTCTGTTGCTCCGCGGTTCCTGACAGGCGGATGTCTTCGACCAGGCAGAAGTGGTTCTGCGGGATCTGCCCCACGGATGGTTCGGCCGCGGAGATGCGGGCGATGATTTCCACCAGGGTGGAGGTGGAGGCTCCGAGGCCGCCGAATTCCTGCGGCACTGTCACGGCCCAGAGCCCGCTGCCGGAGAACCTGTCCACGACCTCGTCGGGAATCTTCGCGGCGGCATCGATCGCGGCGCCGTGGGCACCGAATTCCTCGGCGAGTTCGGCGGCGATTTCCAGGGCTTCGGCTTCACTGGCCAGTGTTCTGGCAGTATGGGAGACGGACAAGGCGTTCATGGTGACTCGGACCTTTCGTGACGGGCGTCGGGGGAATCGACTGTGGAAATTTTCCCCGTTTCCGTCATGCGGCGGCATCCCGCGCGTCACAATCCCCGCCTGGCTGTCGCGCGGGGAAACGCGGCGTCATATAGGCCCGCTTCATGACGGTTCGTGACGCCCTCGGGCGGCTCGCCCGCGTCATGATGTCGTCACACAACTGGGCGCTTTCGGTCCTCGGAACGCCGCGTTTTCGTCCTTTTCCCACAATTGGCCAGGTCGCAAGACAGTACCCGACCAGGGCCATTCTCCGAGGTCGGGTCCGGAATCCGCATCCGCCATATCGCGTGGCCTTCGGCCTACGGGGACCCGTCATGGCCGGACAATGCAGAGGCGCCCCAGCGCCGTGGCGGAACGCCGAAGCGGCGTCGGAACGCGCGGCTGAACGCGGCCTCCGAGGTGTATCCCACTTGGGCGGCGATCTGGCCCACCGGATCGGCGGTTGATTTCAGCAGGTAGGCGGCACGGCCCAGCCTGCGTTCGGTGATGTAGGCGGCCGGAGTGGTCCCCAGGAGCCGGGTGAATCTGCCGGCGAAGGCCGAGCGCGAGAGGTTCGCCCTCCGGGCGAGATCCTCCACGCGCCATTCCTGCCCGGGATCCCGGTGAATGGCGCTCAGCACCGGCCCCAGCGAACTGTCCATGGCCGCGGTCAGCCACCCGGGCGGCGCCTTGCCCTCGGTGGCCCACGCCCGCAGCGCATGGATGAACAACAAGTCCAGGATGCGGGAGACCATCACCTGGGCGCCGGGCCGTCCCTCGGCCACCTCGGCAAGCAACAGGTCCAGGCTCAACCGCAGCCACCCGTTGCCGTTCCCCGATCCGTGCACCACGATCGTTGCCGGCAGCACCGAAAGCAGCGGGTCGGCCACCGTGTCATCGACAAGGAATGTCCCCGTCACCCAGGATGCGGCATCGTTGGATTCCAGTTGATGGGCCTCGCCGTGCGGCACCAAGACGAGGTCACCCGCGGACAGCACGTGTGGATCCGTATCGTTGCCCCGGCTCAGTCGCAGGCTCCCCTGTTCCACCAGGTGGAGCAGCCGCGTCCCGCCCGGATACCCGACACGTTCCGCTTCCTCACTGCGACGGTGACGCACATTGTCCCCGCGCAGGTGGATCACGTCGAGTATTTCGGACAGTGCGTCAAGGTCCGCGCCAAGCTCATGCCCCGGCCCGGTCAAGTATGGCGTTTGGGCAAAGTTTGTAGGTTCTACGGTCATGGTTTTTGACCCTTTATCTTCAATAGGCTCAAAGCCTGACTCAGCGGACCTCGCTTGTAAAGAGGGAACCTTCTGCGGGTCGGATCGATTTCCTCGACAGATACGGAGACTGAAATGGGCGAAAAACCAACGATCGTTCTGGTGCACGGATTCTGGGGCGGTGCCGCCCACTGGGCCAAGGTCATCGTGGAGCTGCGCAACCGCGGCTATGACTCGCTCCTTGCCGTCGAGAACCCGCTGACGTCGCTTGCCGATGACGCCGAGCGCACGCGCAAGATGGTGAAGCAGGTTGATGGTCCGGTGCTGTTGGTGGGCCACTCCTACGGTGGTGCCGTGCTGAGCGAGGCCGGCGACCTGCCCAACGTGGTGGGGCTGGTCTTTGTTGCGGCCTTCGCACCCGATGCCGGGGAAAGCCCGGGCGGCATCAGCCAGGAACATCCGCCGGCGGCCATCGAGAACCTCGCGCCGGACTCCGACGGGTACCTGTGGGTCAAGCAGGACAAGTACCACGAGAGCTTCTGCCAGGACCTCGGCGCCGACGAGGCACTGGTCATGGCGGTGGCCCAGAAGGCGCCGCTGGCATCCACCTTCGGTGACAACGTGACGGCACCGGCCTGGCGTGTGAAGCCGAGCTGGTACCAGGTCTCCACGCAGGACCACATGATCCACCCGGACAACCAGCGCCGCATGGCCGAGCGCATGGAAGCGCGCAAGACCATCGAACTTGACGCAAGCCACGCATCCCTGGCCTCGCAACCGGGCGCCATCTGCGACCTGATCGACGATGCCGTGAACGCGCTCGCCACCTAAGGAAAACCACGCACCGGCTCTCGGGCCAAGAACATGGGGTCGCTGCCGCGCACATTGTGCGCGGCAGCGACCTTTTGTGCGTCCCCGCAACATCAAGCCCGGGCGCCTTCCCGCCAGACTCTCCCTCATTCCCCCTTTTGACGTGTCGAAATTAATAGTTAGCAATCCTTACTAACCCAGCTCGATTCTTGTTAGGGTTGAAAATTGCGTGCCGCGATTCGGCACGGTCAAAGCCACAAAATTCCAACTTGGGGGAAACTTGAGACTTAGAAATTGGGTGGGCTGTACGCTCGCGGCACTGGTTGCCGTCGGCGGGCTCACTGCACCAATTGCACCCGCCGTCGCGGCCGCACCGGCAACACCAACCATCGGGAAATGCGCACCTTCGAATGGCGTGGGTGTCGTTGACCCGGCAAATCCGGAGAAACCACAGGCCACGGACAAGAACGTCAGCGTCTACGTCGGCGGCAACTTTACCCGCACTGTGGGTTCCGAGCTCGAAGGCCGGCTGGTTGTGGACGGCAATGCTTCCTTCTCAGGCGGCAACGGGTACAGCATGGGTTCGGTGGGCGCCGGTTCGGGAATCAACCCCGTGGGCGGCACAGACATGATCATGGTTGGTGGCGACCTGGAAATCGGCGACGTATCGCGGATTGTCGTTGCCACCAGGGACGACGCAGGAACCGTGCTTCCCGGACACGTGAAGATCGGTGGGGCGCAGACCGGCACCGGCACCTTCGATGTCGGGAACGACGGAACCGTCAAATCAGGGATCGGCCGCACGGCGGCCCTGGGATCGCCGTCGTTCTCTGACTGGCCGGCGAACGACTTCTCGATACTTCGCGATGTCGCCGAGCGCAACGAGACTGCCGCCGGAACGGTGAAGGGCTCCCACGCCCTCGAGTGGGGAACACTGACGTTGACCGGCGACCCCGGGGCAAGCCGCCACCTGTTCGAGTTTGATGCCGCAACCCTGAACAAGCCCTTCGTCTTGAACCTGGGTGCCAACATCGACCCGACCGAGCCAGTCGTCATTCGTATGACAGGCTCGACGGCAAAGGTCGAAATCCAGGACACCCTCGCCGCGAATACTCCGGTGCTCATGCAGAGCGAGCGCTTCGGCCAGATGGCCTCGCAGATCCTCTGGACCTTCCCGGACGCCACGGACGTGACGCTCGCCGGCGCGCAGTTCCCCGGCACGGTGGTGGTTCCCACCGCGGGCTCGAAGACCACGAACGCCGCAGCGGGCACCAACGGCCGCATCTGGGTAGCGGGTGACCTCACCCAGGACCGCGCCGGATCGGAGTTCCACAACTTCCCGTTCATCGGTGATCCCGAGGCCGGCTGCGAGGAACCACCCACGCCTACCGACCCGGTCGATCCAACGGAGCCGATGCTCGTCACTCCCGTGGAACCGCACGTCGTCCAGGCGACGTGCGATCTCGGTGAGCCCACCGAGCCGACGGTGGAGACTGACCTCACCGAGGGAATCACCTACACCGTCGAGGGCGACATCGCAGCGGGCAGCACCGTCACCGTCAAGGCCACGGCCGATGCGGGCACCATCTTCCCGGCAACCATTGACGGTTGGGTGGTCTCCGAAGACCGTCTGAGCGCCACCAAGGACATCGTGCTCACCACCCCGGAGTGTGAACCCGAGCCGGTGGAACCGCTCGTTGTCACCCCGGTGGCCCCCGAAGTTTCCCAGGCAACCTGCCTTGACGGCGAAGCGACCCGTCCGATCGTCGAGGCGATCGAGGCCGAGGGCATCACCGTCAAGATCACCGGTGACATCGTCGCCGGAAACACCGTCACCGTCACAGCAACCGCCGACAAGGACCACCTCTTCCCAGCCTCCCTTGAGGACTGGACGATCTCCGAGGACCGGACGACCGCCACCAAGGACATCTTGCTCACCACTCCCGAGTGCGAAACCACCCCCGAGGAGACGGTGGAAGTCACCCCCGTCGCCCCGTCAGTGGCACAGGCAACCTGCCTCGATGGCGAAACCACGGTCCCAACGATCGACCTGCCTGAGACCGACGGCATGACGTACGTTCTCGAAGGTGAAGTCGCATCAGGCAAGACGGTCACCGTCACCGCAACCGCTCAGGACGGTTATGTCTTCCCGGTAACCGTTGAGGGCTGGACTGTCTCCGAGGACCGCGCAACCGCCACCCAGGAGATCGTACTCACGAGCGTCGAGTGCGAACCCGAGCCCGTGGAACCGGCAATCGTCACCCCGGTGGCACCTGTCGTGGAGCAGGCCACCTGCTCCAGCGATGGCACCACGGATCCGACCGTGACACCAGCTGTCACCGAGGGCATCAGCTACTCCGTGTCGGGTACCGTAGCCGCCGGAAACACCGTGACGGTCACCGCAACCGCTGACGAGGCAACCAGCTTCCCTGCCAAGGTTGACGGCTGGGTAATCTCCGAAGACCGGGCAACGGCAACCCGGGAGATTGTCCTCGCGACCCCCGAGTGCGAAACCACCACCCCGGTGGAACCCACGGAACCGACCACTCCGGTCGATCCCACGGAGCCAACCGAGCCGTCGACCCCGATCGAGCCCACCACGGTGCCGGGCGGATCCGTCGATGAATCCGGGGAAGCCTCGGGAGAATCGTCCGAGGGAGCTTCGGGCGAGCAGGCCGAAAGCACCACGGAAACCAAGGAGAACGTCTTGGCCGCAACGGGCGCCTCGGCGATTCCGCTGGTTGCCGGCGGCTTGATCCTGCTGCTGATCGGCACGGGACTTGTCGTCTTCCGTCGGCGAGGCAACAACGCCTAGTTCGACGGATCGAACCAGGAATTGAACGGCGGCCGGGCTTGTTGCGAAGCCCGGCCACCGCTTTTGCCCTCCCGAGCCACGGCCCCCGCGAACCGGGGTTGTTGCGTCAGATACGTCGTCCCCAGGTTCAGCGCGGCGCCAGTACGCAGAAGTCGTTGCCTTCCGGGTCTGCGAGGCACGCCCATGGCACGTCACCCTGGCCGAGGTCGACATCGGTGGCACCCAGGGCCCGCAACCGTTCGATTTCCGCCGCATGGTCATCTCCGCCGTAAGGCAACACGTCGAGGTGGACGCGGCCGCAGGCACTGTCCGGATCGAGCGTGCGAAGGAATTCCAGATACGGCCCCACACCTGCCGATGAACGTAGCCTCGCATGGTCATCGGTCACCTCGCCCAGGGTCCAGTCCATCGCATCGTTCCAGAACGCTGCCATGGCCCGCGGATCCGTGCAGTTGACCACCACCGTGGCGATCGGCCCGGTGTCCGCATAAAGCTCCCGCGGTTCCAGCACGCAGAACAGGTTGCCCTCCGGGTCAGCCAGAACGACCCACGGCACGTCGCCTTGGCCAATGTCGGCCTGCGTCGCACCGAGTTCCAGAAGGTGCGCGACCAGTTCCTCTTGGTGGGCCAGCGAGGTGGTGGCCAGGTCAATGTGCGTGCGGTATTTGACCGTCTCTGGATCCGGGACGGTGACGACGTCAATGCACACGGCGGTCGGGTCCGGCCAGGTGAAGTCCGGAGGCTCGACGTTGGTCACGCCGGGCCCCTCGCTGGAAACGCCCCAGCCGAGCGCATCAGCCCAGAATTGGCCGAGCGCCGCATCGTCATGGGCCTTGAAATTCACCTGTACAAGTCGCAGTGCCATACCGCCAGATCTTATACCTGGGAGGCAAACGACTTGGGGACACCTTGCGGTGGTTCGCCCGTCGTATTTCCTAAAGTAAGCGGGACGGCGTGGCACTAGCCCCGAAGATTTGATTACCAAGCTTATGAAGCATGCGTTAGCGCGCTACTGCATTCGCCGACGTAAAGACACTCACCGGCATCTCACGCTGTAGCTTCCACGTGATGGCGATCGGTTTGGAACCTTGGTGCTTGACGTAGTCGACGGCGCCCAAGCAAGTGAACGGCACGACCATCCCGTCTATATCTTTTGCGACGTCGCGGGTGAAAAGCAGGATGTGCGATCCATGATCCTTGCGGTTTAGGTAGCGCCGACCCGTCGGGCTGGTTGGCGCCGTTGCGTTCTGCGACTCCCAATGGAAAAGACGTGGGCTGATCGCGTAGTCCTTGTAGAGCGTGTTGGGATTGTGGACGGCCTCGTCCTTGTCCAGCGTCACGAAGAGGGCATCGGCATCTGTCTGTGGGCACCAAGCAACGCCCTCGCGGTGGTTTACGCCCTTGCCATGTTCCAAGGAACCATAATCAAGGGCCGCGAGCACCTCGGATCGCCAATACGTGGCGTGGGAGTAGAGAGGAATCTGCTGGAGTTCCAGCGGCAGACCCTTCGGCGCATGTGGGCTTCGAGCCACGCCACGAGCGAATGCAGCCAGCAGCTCCTGAACCAGGAAGCCGTTGGCACGGATACGATCCAGCCCATCGTCGTAGGTGGCAAACCCACCGCCGTTGTCCCAGAACGTGAAGAACAGCATGCGGGCAAATATCTGATTTCGCTCCCCCAGTTCCGCATAGCGTGGAGCGTCCATGGAAAGCAGTTCGGAATACGCTTCGGCGCGCTCGGCATCATCAACGTGGAGGAATCGCGTCACCCGTTTGAGCAACTCCCGCTCTTCATCCTGCTGAGCGACGTCAAACTCAACCAGGCTTTCCTCCCATGGAGAACGCGCTGAGATCAGCCCTGCCCGGCGGATCAGGTCCGTCCATGAATCCCCCGTCTTGCGGTAGATGTCCCTAACGTCCCGGCCCGACTCTTCGAGATAGTCATCCAGCCCAAGCAACCCATGGGACCTAATTTCACGAACCAGTGCCGGCTTGTTGAGTTTGAGTTGGGAGCGAACGTTATCCAGCACGATGGTGCGCGCCACTCGGTCCAGCATGAGCTGGCAGCCCGAAGGCAGTCCCGGTGCGCCGTCGTCAATGATCCGTTCCAGCTTCTTGCGCGGAACATCCAGCAGGGCGCGGTACTTGACGTCGAAGCGGAATTCCCGGCGTTGCTGGCCAATGAAGTCCAGCACGGTGAGCACCGCCTTGTCGTCGGCACGACGCAGTCCACGTCCAAGTTGCTGGAGGAAGATGGTCGAACTCTGGGTGGGACGCAGCAGGAGGATCGTGTCGATCTCCGGCACGTCGAGTCCCTCGTTAAAGAGGTCGACGGCGAAGATGCAGTTCAGTTCGCGGGCACGCAGCTTGTCCAGCGCCCCCTCACGTTCCTCGGTGCTTGAATTTCCCGATACCGCAACCGAAGGGATGCCAGCCTCGTTGAATACTTTGGCCATGTAGTTCGCGTGCTGGACTGAGACACAGAATCCCAGCGCACGCATCATGGACGTGCTGAGCACCTTGTCCCGCAGTTCGTTAATGATCTTCAGGGCACGCATGTCGTTGCCGGTGTATACGTTGCTCAGCTGTTCCAGGTCGTAGGACCCTCGCTTCCATTCGATAGCGCTGAGATCGACGTCATCCGCCACCCCGAAGTAGTGGAAGGGAACCAACAAGTCTGCGTCCAGGGCATCCCACAACCGCAGCTCAGAGGCAATCCGTCCATCGAAGTATGTGTCTGCGACATTGACGCCGTCACTGCGTTCGGGTGTTGCGGTGAGTCCCAGTAATTCGTTGGGTTTCAGGTGTTCAATGAGCCTGCGGTACGAGGTTGCCTCGGCATGGTGGAATTCGTCGATCACCATGACGTCAAATGCGCGTGGGTCGATCTTGTCGAGCCCAAAGGCAGCCAGAGACTGGACACTGGCAAACACGTGTTTCCATGCGACTGGCTTTTGCCCATCGACAAACAATTCGCCATAGACACCCTTGCCCAGGACCTTGCGATACGTTGTCAGCGATTGCTCAAGAATTTCCTTGCGGTGTGCCACGAACAATAGTGTGAGTTCCCGACCTGCAGCTTCGCAGAGCAGCTTGTAGTCCAGGGCTGCCAGGACGGTCTTGCCGGTCCCTGTCGCGGCAACCACCAGGTTTTGATGCTCGTTGCGGTTGGTACGGGCCGCATCGAGTTCTTCAAGCATTTCCTTCTGGTGCAGCAACGGATGCACTTCCAAACCTGTGGATCCGAGCATGCGTTCCGCCGTTGTTCCTCCGGCACGTTTTAACGCCGCATCAAGTCGCTCGGCATCCGTATCGGGATCGTAGGGAACAAAGGCATCGTCTTCCCAATAACTGTCAAAGGTCAACGCGAACTTTTGCAAAAGCCCGGGGGTTGCCACACCCGAAAGCCGGACATTCCATTCGAGCCCGTCAAGCAGTGCCGGCCTGCTGAGGTTGGAGCTTCCAACGTACGCAGTGTCAAATCCCGAATTTCGGTGGAACATCCAGGCCTTCGCATGAAGCCTCGTCGCGTTGGTCTCGTAGTTGATACGGACTTCGGCACCGAAACGGCGAACCAATTCATCGATGGCGTGACGTTGGGTGGCGCCCATGTAGGTCGTGGTGATGACGCGTATCGGGATGCCGTGGTCTTTGAGCGCTTCGAGGGATTCAGAAAGAAGCCTCAAACCTTCCCACTTGATGAAGGCGCACAACAGGTCAACACGATCCGCTGAGGAAAGTTCGGCTCTTAGCTCGGCGGCCAGCTGCGGGTCTTCTCGGCTGTTCGTGAGCAAGGCTGCTGCGCTCAATGATGTTTGCGGACGCTTGAATGACCGAGTACGAATGCTGTTGTCGCGTTGCAGTTCGATGAGTTTTTGGGGCCCTGGAAGCACACCTTCGGTGTGCCCAACAAGATCAAGGAGCTGGTTTGTAAGTGTGATCATCTGTCCCGCATCCAGCGCACCCAACCGTGCCTCAATCGCCCGTCCCAGGAATCCCGCCAGCTCCCCCGGGGCGTTCTCGACCGCGATTGCTTCTACCGACAGCTTGTAGCCAGTCAATGACTGCAGTCGCCCAGCCAGATGATCGGTGATCAGACTCTCGAAGATTCCTACGCCCAAGTCGAAAGTGCTTTTTACGCCATGGTTGTCCATCTGGACAGGCTACTCGAATGGGGTCATCACTTCGGGATCATAACGGTACTTGAAGGACGCCAGAGCGCATTGATTCCGGTGTCGCTGATCTGCGCCTCAACGTTATTGTTTACCTCATGGCCGACAGGCCCGCTCCACACTTAGACGATTACCAAACTACATGAGCGGGTGCGATCGCTTGCGATGTCGCACTTCTTGGACTCGTCGTGACCACCATTGCGTGAAGCGAAGAACCTACGGGAGCACTCGAGCGTTCCGTCCACGTCGCCATTGTCTGAGAAAGACATCCCAAAAGAGTCAACCGGTTCATACCGATAGCAGTCAGCTACTGCTTCGTCATAATTATTAGATCCAGAGCAACTAGTCCATATCACCGGTAGTCTGCGGTTAGTTTCGTCCTGGAGAAAGGCAGCACCACATGTCGATTAGCTCGAGACCTTACATCGTGGAAAACAACCATGATTGTGATGGAACCGTGAAATCGTTGCGCGGACAAGTAGTCTCGTTCACCGGCAAGACGTTCTACAGAGGCGAACACCGACAACGCGACGACGTAATGCATGACATTCGCTTTCGCGGCGGCTTCCCACAAAAAGGTAAAAGTAACAGACGGACGACGCTACTAATCCTCGGAGGTCTGCATCCAGATGTCGTCGTCGACAAAGCGAATGTACGTAGTCAGACGCTGATCAATATCGACAAACAAGCAGCTCAGGGAAACCATATTTGTATCGTTGACCACGCAGGATACGAATTACTGGTAAACAACCGCCCCGCTCCCTGCCTTCAACACCGCCGCTCCGCAAATTCTGGCCTATAACCGGCCCCTTGATCGCCGCATCAGTCCGGGCGACCCCGCCATGCCAACTCTGATTGCAATTGCTCTAAATGCAAACACCGCGCTCCAGTTCGCTGGATCTGGCACGGTGCAGAGCCGCGAGACATGGGTTGGCTGCCAGCAACTGACAGTGACACAACGTCAGGCGTCTTCAAAGTGAACCGAATAGTCGCTTACTCGGGGTTGAATAGAAGGCAAGACATACCGGTTCTACATCGTTAGCGAGCTGGTGAGGAACATCTAGTAGGGGTTTGAGACGACTTGAGCAACCACGCAACATTCATTTGGGGTATCGCCGACCTGCTGCGGGGCAACTTCAAGGCCCACCAGTACGGCGACTTCATCCTCCCGTTCACCGTCCTGCGCCGGCTGGACTCGGTCCTGGCCGACACCAAGTCGAAGGTGCTGGAGGTCGTTGCCGAGGCAGAGGCCAAGGGCCTACCAGTCCGCCCGGTGCTCCTGAAGACCAAGGCGGGCCACCAGCACTCGTTCTACAACACCAGCCGCTACGACTTGGGCACCCTCGTCGGGGATGCGGAGAACCTCCGTGAGAACCTGCTGGCCTACCTGAACGCGTTCTCCGAGAACGTGCGTGACATCTTCGTGAAGTACAAGATCGAGGATCGCATCGGGGAACTCGAGGACAACAACCTGCTTCTGCTGGTCGTTCAGCGCTTCGCCGAGGTCGACCTGCACCCGGAGCATGTCTCCAACGCAGAGATGGGCCACATCTTCGAGGAACTCATCCGCAAGTTCGCCGAAGCCTCCAACGAAACCGCCGGTGAGCACTTCACCCCGCGCGAAGTCATCGAACTCATGGTCGACCTGCTGTTCGAGAATGACGATGAGGCCCTGCGCGACGGCGACATTGTCCGGTCGGTGTACGACCCCACGGCCGGCACCGGCGGCATGCTCTCGGTCGCCGAGGACCACCTCACCGACATGAACCCCAAGGCCCGGCTCACCCTCGCCGGCCAGGAACTCAACGCCCAGTCGTACGCCATCTGCAAGGCCGACATGGTCATCAAGGGCCAGTCCGTCGACTCCATCGTCAACGACGACACCCTGCTGTATGACGGGCACGCCGGCACCACGTTCAACTACTGCTTGTCCAACCCGCCCTTCGGCGTGGACTGGAAGAAGCAGGAAAAGGCCGTCCGGGAAGAACACGCGGAGAGGGGCTTCGCCGGCCGCTTCGGCCCGGGCCTGCCCCGCGTCTCCGACGGCTCCATGCTTTTCCTGCTGCACCTGATCTCCAAGATGCGCGAACCGGCCAAGGACTCCACCGGCGGACGCGCGGCCATCGTCCTGAACGGCTCCCCCTTGTTCACCGGCGGCGCCGGGTCCGGCGAATCGAATATCCGCCAGTGGGTGATGGAACGCGATTACCTCGAAGCGATCATCGCCCTGCCGACCGACATGTTCTACAACACCGGCATCAGCACCTACGTCTGGGTGCTCTCCAAGGAGAAGTCCCCGGAGCGCCGCAACAAGGTGCAGCTGGTTGACGGTTCCAAGCTGTTCCGCAAGATGCGCAAGGGACTGGGATCCAAGCGCAACGAACTCGGCCCCGAGGACATCCAGGCAATCGTGAAGCTCTACGGCGAATTCGCGGCGAACGACCAATCGAAGATCTTCAACACCACCGATTTCTTTTACCGCACCATCACCGTCGAACGCCCGCTGAAGCTGAACTTTGCCACCACCAGCGACCGCATCGAGGCCGCTCTGGCAGCCAAGGCCCTCGGCAAGCTCACTGCCGATATATTGGCTGGCCTGCGCACGGCGTTGGAGACCATCGATGCAAGAATGCTGTGGAAGAACCGCGACGAGTTCGCCAAGATCCTGAAGAAACAGCTCAAAGTCGCCGGCACCGAGCTGAGCGCGACCCAGCTGAAGGCTCTCATCGCCGGATTGTCCGAGCGCGACGATACAGCCGACGTGTGCACCAGCACCAAAGGCAAGATCGAAGCCGACGCCGAACTGCGCGACTCCGAAAACGTTCCCTGGAACGAAGCCATCCATGCCTACTTCGAACGCGAAGTGAAACCCTTCGTCCCCGACGCATGGATCGACGAAGACAAAACCAAGGTCGGCTGCGACATCCCCTTCACCCGCTACTTCTACCAGTACGTCCCTCCGCGGCCGTTGGAAGATATCGACGCGGACCTCGACGCCGTCCTCGGCCGCATCCGCGTACGACTCGAGCAGGTCAAAGCATGAGCCTGAAGCCCTACCCCGAATACAGAAAAAGCGGCGTTGAGTGGATCGATGCTGTTCCTGCGGAATGGCCTGTCCTACCGCTAAGGCGAATTGCGTCTGTCGTAAATGGCGGGACGCCAACTCCTCACGAGGAAAATTGGGGAGGGACTGTTCCCTGGGCGACTCCGGTGGACCTAAACCACTTCGATGGAAAGCAGATTACTTCCACCCTGAGGACACTGACATCTCAGGGTCTTTTGAGCGGATCTTCGATTGTTCCAGAAGGAAGTGTCGTTCTCTCTACACGAGCTCCTATCGGATATGTCGCCCGGGCAGCCTCAGCGACAGCTTTTAATCAGGGGTGCAAAGGGTTGATTCCACATATTGGTACTATCGATTCTAAATTTCTTGTGTATGTACTTCTGTCGGCCAAGATTGAATTGACTTCACGTGGTCAAGGGACCACGTTTCTGGAGCTAAGCACCAGCACACTGATGAGTATTCAGATACCCGTCCCCCCAATCGAACTTCAACGCAAGATTTCTGCCTATCTGGATTTTGAGACAGCAGAGATTGATGCGTTCATCGTCGACCAGGAAAAGCTCATCAAGCTTTTAGGAGAACGTCGTACGGCAACTCTCACCCGAGCTGTCACTAAGGGCCTCGATCCGAACGCAGCGATGAAGGACAGCGGCCTGACATGGATTGGTGAAGTGCCAGAGCACTGGCGCCTCTCAAAACTTGGACACCACTATGAGGTCGTGCTCGGTAAGATGCTCGATGGAGCCAAAGAACCACCTTTGGGGGCGCGAAAACTCCCTTACGTTCGCGCCGGCAACATTCAAGACACAGGACTTGATCTATCCGACGTGAATGAAATGGCATTTACCTCCTACGAAGCCGAACGTTTGAACCTCATTGCTAAAGATCTCCTTGTAGTAGAAGGCGGTTCGGTCGGCACCGTACATTATCTGGACTCCGCCATGGATGGCTGGAGCTTCCAGAAGACCGTGAATCGCGTTAGATCCCTAGGATCAGCAGATACCAAGTATTTGGGGCACCTGATCCGCATGTTCAGAGATGCGGAGGTGTTTGAGGTCATCTGTAACGGTTCTACGATCATGCATCTGACCGCGGAGAAACTGCGGGCACTCACGATCCCGCTCCCCGACATCGGCGAGCAGCGGTCGATCGCCGAATTCATCGACCACGAGATAGCAGAGATTGACGCGACGATCGCGGAAGCGCGAGAGGCTATTACCTTCTCGAAGGAGCGTCGTGCCGCAGTGATTAGTGCCGCGGTGACAGGGAAAATTGATGTCCGCAGAGCCTTGGCCACGGCGGCAAATATGGTGGGGGTTGATACCGTTGGCGTTGCATAACGAGATCGAGTTCGAGAACAGCATCTGCAACCACCTGGCCACCCATGGTTGGCTCTATTCCCCCACCGATGATGGCTACGACCGCGAGCGGGGCCTCTTCCCGGAGGACGTTTTCGGTTGGCTGGAAGACACCGCGCCGGACGAGCTGGCGAAGGTCCTCAAGCCAGGCTTGAACCCGACGATGAGGGCGAAGGCGAAGCTCCGGGTGCTCAATCGCCTGGTGTCGGTGATGGTTGCCGATCCGTCCAATGGCGGCGGAACGCTGAACGCCATCAAGAAGCCGATCGGGGTGACCCCGGCGTCGTTGCGGATGTTCCAGCCCAAGCCTGCTGACGGGCTGAACTCGGCCACCGTGAAACGCTACGGGCTCAACCGGTTGCGGGTCATGCGGCAGGTCCACTACTCCAAGACCAGCAACAAGTCCTTGGATTTGGTCTTCTTCCTCAACGGGATCCCGGTGGCAACGGTCGAGCTGAAGACGGACCTGACACAGGACGCCGAGGCCGCACTGAAGCAGTACAAGCAGGACCGCAACCCCAAGGGCGAGCCTCTGCTGTCCTATGGCCGCGGGGCGCTGGTGCACTTTGTGGTGTCCAACCAGGAAGTGCACATGACCACGAAGCTGGAAGGACCCTCGACCCGGTTCCTGCCGTTCAACGCCGGCAGGAACAACGGTGCCGGTAATACGCCCCGGGAAGGCACCTCCCCGACCGCGTACTTCTGGGAAGACCTGCTGGAGCCCGAGGCGTGGCTGACCATCCTGGGCAAGTTCATCCACTACCGCTTCGAGGAAGACACCCACCCGATCACCGGAAAGAAATCCTTCAAGGCTTCGACCCGGTTCCCTCGCTACCACCAGTGGCGTGCCGTCAACGCCCTGGCAGGCACGGCCCTGTCCGAGGGCCCGGGACACACCTACCTGATCCAGCATTCGGCCGGTTCCGGGAAGACCGATTCGATCGCTTGGATCGCCTACCGGCTGGCCTCCCTGCACCGCAACGACGGGTCCAAGCTCTTCGACGGGGTCATCGTCATCAGCGACCGAACCGTCTTGGACGGGCAACTTCAAAAGGCCATTGAGCAGCTCGAGACCGTCGCCGGGGTGTTCGCCCCGATCACCCACGGCTCCGAGGGCTCCAAGTCCAAGCAGCTGGCCGAGGCGCTGCTCAAGGGACGGCAGATCATCGGCGTGACCCTCCAGACTTTCCCGCACGCCATGGAGGAAATCCGCAAGAACAAGGGCCTGAAGGGGCGCAACTATGCGATCATTGCCGACGAGGCCCACTCCTCGCAGTCCGGGGACGCAGCCAAGTCGCTGAAGAAGGTCCTCACCGCCATCGGCCTGGAGGAAGGCGAGGACATCAGCACCGAGGACGTGCTGGCCGCCGAAATGGCTGCCCGCGCCGGCGGCACCATGAACCTGTCGTTCTTCGCGTTCACTGCCACCCCAAAGGCGAAGACCATCGAGCTCTTCGGTCGACCGGACGCGAACGGGAACATGGAGGTCTTCGACCTCTACTCGATGAAGCAGGCCATCGAGGAGGGTTTCATCCTCGACGTGCTGCAGAACTACACCACCTACGAGATGGCCGCCAGGATCGCCCAGGCCGACCAGGACGCCGCCGAGCTTGAGGTGGACCGCGACCAAGGCGCCAAGCAGCTGATGCAATGGGTGAGGCTGCACCCGCACAACATCGCCCAGAAGGTCGCGATCATCGTGGAGCACTTCCGCGAAAACGTCGCCCACCATCTGGCCGGCCGAGCCAAGGCCATGATCGTCACTTCGTCGCGCAAGGAAGCGGTCCGCTACAAGCTGGCGATCGACAAGTACCTGCAGCTCAAGGGATACCAGACCGAGCTCGCGGCCCTGGTCGCGTTCTCCGGCGAGGTGACCGATTCCGCATCCGGGCCGGATGCGTTCACCGAACACACTATGAACCCGGGGCTGAAAGGCCGCTCGCTGACCAAAGCGTTCGGCACGGACGAATTCCAAATCATGCTGGTGGCCAACAAGTTCCAGACCGGGTTCGACCAGCCGCTGCTGGTGGGCATGTACGTGGACAAGAAGCTCTCGGGCATCGCCGCGGTGCAAACACTGTCCCGGCTCAACCGGGTGATCCCCGGCAAGGACAAGACTTTTGTCCTGGATTTCGCCAACGACACGAACACCATCCTCGAGGCGTTCCAGACCTATTACGAGGACGCGTCCATCCAGGAGGCGTCCAACCCGGACATCATCCACGACATGATCATGAAGCTGGACTCGACGGGGATCTACAACGACCGGGACGTCGACCTGGTCGCCGCGAAGTGGGTGGAACAACGCAACCACAATGGGCTGGTCTCTCACCTGCAGCCGGCCATCGACTTGTTCCACGACCGTCGCAAGCAAGCCACATTGACCTACAACACGCTGGAACTCGAGCAGCTCGACGAGTTCCGGAAGACGGCCGGGGCGTTCAACAAGTCCTACGACTTCTTCTCGCAGATCATCGACTACGGGAACACCCGCATCGAGAAACTCGCGATCTATCTGAAGCTGCTGGCCAAGGCATTGCAAACCAGCGCCACGGGTAACTCCCTGGACCTCAGCGATGTGGTGCTCACCCACTACGCGCTGAAAAAGCAGGAAGCCAAGGACCTCAAGCTGGTCGACGGGCAGGGCAAGGGGCTCAAGGGCGTGACGGCCGTGGGCTCCGGGGTGGTGCGTGAGAAAACCCTGGGTACGTTCGAGGGGCTGATCGAGCAGATCAACAAGCTCTTCGAAGGCACCGGCATCAGCGACGAGGACCAGATCAACGTGTTCGAGTCGGTCTTGCGCCACGCCGAATCCCATGAGCAGCTGCAGCGCGAGGCGGTCGCCAACGGCACCGCGGACTTCAATTCCTCCCCCACGCTGTCGGAAACTGTAGAGGAAATCATCTACACCGCGGGCGAGGGTCACCAGAAGGCCATCAACGTACTCCTTGAACTGGGCGGACCCGAGAAGATCGTCGAGGTCCTCCTCGCGGCCGGACTGCAGGACAGATTGCGGCAACGAGCCCAGATAGACGCCATGCTGAATAACTAGGCACAGGGTCTCCCGTAGGAGCTGGACATGTAGACATGTAGACATCGACCCCGATAAATCACGCCCCGGGTTCAGGAGCCTCATGAAAAATCCGAGCTACTACCCTTAGATTAAGGTTGCGCATTCGTGATCCTACCTCGACACGGAGAAGGACAAGGCTGTTCCATGCCGTCAAGAATGGATATGCAGTCGCGGTGATTCCACCACAGTCTGCAGTTGGACATGATAATACTTACATTCACAAAATATAAACTTTAACAACAATTCACATTGGAGTCGCACATGAGAATATCTTCTATTGAAATCGACGGACTAACCGGGAGAAGGAAGAAATTTAAAGCATCTTTCGATGACAACATCAATGTGATCTGGGGATCGAACGGTTCTGGAAAGACAACAGTTCTAAAAATCATCCACAGCGCCATGACAGGTGAAACGGCGCCGCTACTTAGGCTTAGTTTCACCTCCGCCAAAGTCGAGTTCACCGACGGGCGCGGTCGAAGAATCATTCGAACACTCAGTCGACGCGAATCACACCGGGCAGCTTTGTTCGATTTCACAGACTCTCCCGTTTTCGAGAATTTCACAAGGGATCCGGATCTCGAGCGATATGAACTCATTGAGGATGCTCGCACGCTTCGCTGGCATTCTGATGGTGGTATCGATGAAGAGGGGTACCTGTCACATCGATATCTACCAATTTCACGAATATTCGATTTTCGAAACCGTCAGGGACGACGCAATAGAGGCGGCCTTGGCGAGGTCCTTGACGAGGTGGAATATGACCGCGTCTTTGCCGAGCAAATTCAATCGCTTTGGAGCGAGTTCCGCTCGATGGCTCTATCGCATACGAGATTTGCTCAGCAAGATGCCATCAATCGCATCCTAGGGGCGGTTCTTGCGGGAGATGACGGCAGAGTCGCTGAGTCAGAGACCGCCCAAGTGCCGATTGAAGACGCCCGGCGATTGGTCGAGGAGTTCTTCAGGGCCAACAGGAGTCTCGGCAGACACGTTAAAGTTGATAAAGTCATCAGCGATTATGAAGTGAATCCGTTAATGAATAGAGTTGTCAGAACGGTCAGTGAAGTACAAAAACAAATTGAATTTGAGCTTGCTCCAGAAAAAAGATTTACTGAAGTGCTAAATGAATTGTACGCTCCAAATAAAGCCGTGGACACTTCGGGGCCAAGACGCTTATCCGTGACACTGGGAAGAACTAAGCGTCCGATACCCATCGAAGGTCTTTCCAGCGGCGAAAAACAAGTCATGCGAATTCTGCTTGAAACGCTCGTTGCCGGCTCTTCCCCCGTTATTGTGGATGAACCAGAGATCTCCCTTCATGTCGACTGGCACGGCTATTTGTTGGAAAAAATGCATTATATCAACCCCGACGCGCAGCTTGTGATAGCATCCCATTCCCCGGAAATTGTTGGTGCCCTGGGTAATGAAGGGCGCTTGATTGAAGCCTAGTGCGACCACTGCGTCTATTCCCCCTAGCTGGACCCTGACAGGATTTCACGGTCGAGTAAAGACATCAAATAAATTTAATCTCTTTGTCATAACTGAAGGCACAGATGGAGACTCTTACTTCTACGATAGAATTGCGAAGTCGAGCTCGAATCCATTAGTTCAATCAGTAAAGGTCTACCCTGTGGGCCAAATTACCCGCCCAGAGCATGACAAGAGCTTGAAAGGAAACCCTGGAAAGGTTTCAGTTATTCGCGCCTATGAGGCCACAAAGAACTTTCATGCTTTCTCGTACGGTCAGGCGTCAAGCAAGAAGTCCATCATGTTTTGCGTGGACAGAGATTTTACGGACACACATCTGCCGTTCGAACATGACGATCACTTTGTAGTTACTCAGCAGCGAGACGTCGAAGCAGAAATCATTCATAATGCTGACACTGTCCTCGCAATTCAACACTTGGTCTCGAAAGACTCGGTCGATGCAACAAAAATCGTGAATGGTTTGGGTGATTGGCGGATCGATCTGACAAAGCGTTGGAAAGACTGGATGGTTCTTAGTATGGTTGCGGTCAATCTACCGTCCGCACCACCTGGCGTCACCTGGTCGGAACTATCGCTAATAAACGAAAATGCGTTTGGCAGAGTCGAATCTGATAAAAAATCATTATTTGAATCGAAACTTATTGAAAAACTTGGTTCTAGAAATCAACTTGAGATAAAGAAGCGAGAAGCTCGAGCGCGTCTATCGAAGCTCGTTGAAGATCATGGTAGGTCGTCATTGGTGAAGGGTAAATGGTATCCGAAGTACTTTGGGTACGTCCTTCCAAACCTCTGTAATGTCAAAACTTCTCGAGTTCAATCAAATTGCCTTACGGCGTTTTCGTCTGCTTTAACTTACGATGCCGACTGGTCCAAGTATTATAAAATAAAATTTGAAAAACCTTTTCTTAATTAAAATTGCTATCATAGCAAGTTCTTCTACCGGTTGGCACGTATTCCTGAGGGGCTCCGATAGTCTGGTTTGTTGGTCTCGGCATTCTCGATAGATGCTACCCACCAGTGGTTTTCGATTCAACCAGCTGGTAGTGCTAGAGATAGTGCCACGGATTGCAAAGTTTGCTTGTGTCAGCTGACGGGTCGGGCCATTTCTGGTTGCGTGCGTCGTGCTTTGTTCTCAGGCAGGACAGGCGGGTTTCCGCTATTCCGAGTGAGTTGCACTGTCACCCTCCGTAGTGGCATGAGAAAACTAAATAGGGTGAGGACGCCCGGTTGCTGTAAATCGTGTGGCGTGGGTTGGGTTCGATGGTGATCTGGTGTCGGGCACCGCCAGCGCTGCACATCTTCAACAACCACCGATTCGACTCGTTGTCTCCCAGGGATGCCGATCTGCGTCCTGCGACGTCAGTGACCGGCAACAAGATGAAGTTAGCAAGATCGTCCTGAGGCCCGGCCGATTAGTACCTGCCGTTTTCCACCTGGAGTCTGTCAAAACTGGCCGACTGCCAGGTGGGACGGGGGCGCTTGACGACTTTTCCCATTTGTGGGCCTGTGCTTGCTATCGTGCAACGAAGGCCTTTTCTTCCTAAGCTGATAAATAGCGTTAGGAGGTATCCTGTTCCGGCTTGTTGGTACTTCCGTTCCAAGTCGCCACACCGGCTGCCCGGCGGGAGTGCTACCAAGTCGCCACACCAAGTCGCCAGAACGCCACTACCCAGAGACGCTATGTGAACACTCGCTTCTTTGTTTACAACCTAACTCACCACATCGTATACACACACGCTGGGCACTTCCTTTACACACGGTGTCAGCACATCGTTGACACCAAAACTCACGACATCGATGACACCGTGTGCACCCAGGGCTTCGAGCCTGTCAGCCGACCGTATCCAACTGGTAGTGCGGCTTTTCGTAGGCGATCCGCTTCAATGAAAACGTCGGGCTAGATGCCCTCCTCGGTTGTTGGCGCCCTCCTCGGCGCCAAAGCATAGGCGAGTGATAGCCGTCGGTAGGACCGCGTACACAGCGCCCCGAGCGCCAGCAGCAGTGAGACTATCCCGGACGCCAGGAACACCAGCGCGATCCCGCGCGCATCCCCTTCTCCGAGCAGCCAGCCCCAGTCGTCCTGACCTGTCCGGGAATCCATATATGGGATGATCCAGAACTCCGCCAGCGGCGCAATGATGAACGCGGTGATCGGGGCCGCCGCCGCCTCGAACGTCATGGCGAACCCGAAGACCCTCCCCTGGGTCTCGAACGGTACGACCCGCTGGATCACCGTCTGCTCCGCGGCTTCCACTGCGGGCATCAGGATCATGAACAACCAGATCCCCACCAGGTAGAGCCACCACCACTCGCGGATCGTGAAGGTGGCACCCAGCACTCCGGTGATGGCCACCAGGATCAGCATGGTGCGGATCGGGTTCTTGCCGAGGCCGAACTTGGCCACCAATCCTCCGCCGATGATGAAGCCGGTGGCCGTCACACCCAGCACAACACCCCAGATCTCCACCGGGAAGAGTGTCAGGCCGTAAGGGTCCATGAGCGCCATGAACACCCCGCCGGTGAGGTTGTTGAACGTGGTGAAGAGGATCAGCGCGAAGAGGCCCTGCGTGGCCCTGACCGCCGCGATGCCTGCCTTCATTTCGGACAGGCCCGTGTGCCCGCCCTCCCTCAGGATCCGCGGTTCGGGAATGCGAATGGTCAGCAGGTGAACCAGCACCGCCACGATCGCGACCAGCGCGATGATGATGGTGCCGCCCATGCCGAGCATGCCGATGGCCAGGCCGCTGAAGACGCTGGTCACCAGGAATGCGATGCCCTGCACCGCACCCACCAACCCGTTGGCATTCGCCCGCTTCTCCGCAGGAACCAGCAAGGTCACGGTGGTGGAGAGTGCGATGTTGCGCAGCTGTTCCACGACGGCGCCGATCAGCATCACCACGGCAAAGAGCCAGAACCAGACCTGTGAGATATCAAGCAATTCCGCTTCCGGGACCAGCAGGAACATCGTGCCGGCGAGCCCGAAGAACAGCAGGGTGAACAGCGTTGAACCGAGCATGACTGCGTGCTTGCGGTACCGGTCCACGATCACGCCGAAGAACAGGCCGAAGACCGAAACCAGCAGCATGTAGGCGCCGCCGATAAGCCCGGTGGCCAGCACGGACCGTGTTTCCAGGTACACCCAGAAGGTCAGGGCGAACCAGAGGAAGCTTGTGACAACGTTCGCGACGGCCGTATTGACCAGCACATGCAGGAAGGCACGGTGCCCGGTATCGGGCACCCCCGTGCCTGCGGCAGGTTCAACGCCTGTCGTCTCGTCTCCAACTGGGGGTTTGCCTTCCCGTGGCATGCTTCAAGCCTAGATCCAGGTCCCCACCCTTCGGTAGGGGAAGGCCCCGACCCTCCTCAGTCTGCAGCCGCTTGCAACGTAGGCCCGGACCATCCAGCCTTCCCGCACGAGAACCCCGACACATTCCTGGTCATCAAATTGCACTGAATGCAACGATGCACTTAGTGTAAAGAGATGAACACTTCTCGCCCGGCGCCGGACCGCCGCACAGAGATCAAGGCCAGGCACCGTCGATCCATCATCGATGCCGCGGCATCCATCATGCGCAGCACCATGAGCAGCGAATTCTCGGTTGACGAGTTGGCCCGCCAGGCGGATGTCTCGCGCCGCACAGTCTTCAACCACTTCGCCTCGATGGACGACGTGGTGATCGAGGTGTTTGCCAACGAACTGGGGATCCTGCTCGAGCAGCTCACCTCCGTGCCGCCTGCAGTACCCACCGGGCAGCCGACCGAACAGCCGACAGCACCCGGGACCGGCTCCATGTTCGACGAGCTGGCCGACGCCTTCCGGAGGACCGACCTCATCTCCCCCATGGTCTACCTGACCCGGGTGCTGGGCAGCGATGACCCGCAACCCACCTCCCGCCAGTCGCGCCTGTCAATGCGCGCGTTCTCCGAGATCAACACCCGCCTGGGCCACGAGATGCACCAGCGGCATCCCGGGGCCGATGCCCTGGCCGTCGGCCTGCTGGTGAGCACCATGACCAACGGGTTGTTCGTCATGTACACCCACTGGGTCACCGCCACCGGCCTGACCGATTCACCCGGGTCGCGGGAACTCTGGGCCCAGCTGCTCGAGCGCCTCATCGCGACCCTCCGTACCGGTTTCGGCGCCAGCTAGCGCCGGGGCACCCCACCGATTTTCAACACGCAATGCGAAGGAACAATGGCTGAATTTCTGTATCGTCTTGGACGCGGCTCGGCCCGCCATGCACGAATAATCCTCGCCGCCTGGTTTGCGGTGCTCCTGGCCGTGGGCGTGGCCTTTGCCCTGGGTGGCGGAACGCTGTCCAATGCCATGTCCATCCCCGGCACCCCCACGGCGCAAGTCACCGAGAAGCTGGCCGAGAAGTTCCCCGAGGCCTCCGGCGGCACCGGAAGCATCGTGGTGCAGACACGCGACGGCAAGGCCTTCACCCCGGCCCAGGAAGACGCGCTCAGCGCCATCATCGAGCAGGCCGGCACCATCGACGGCGTGGAAACCGTGGTTGACCCGTTCGCCACGGAGGCCGAGCGCGCCAAGCAGGCCAAGGCCCTCGAGGACGGCAAGGAACAAATCGCCGACGCCCGCACCAAGCTCAAGGACGGGACCGCGCAGCTTGACGCCGCGGAGGCCAAGCTCGAGGCAGGACGCACCCAGCTGGAGTCGGCCATTGCCCAGGCGAAGGCCGCTGGCGCCTACGACGCGGCCAAGGCCCAGTTCGACGCGCAGGAAGCCCAGCTGGAGGCCGGCGCCGCCGAACTGGACAAGCAGCGCACGGTGATCCAGGAGAACACCGCCACGCTCGAGGAACAGGACGCCATCCGCGAACAGGGTGCCTCGCTGCTGCAGATGGCCCGGGAAATCCGCACCGTTTCCGCGGACGGGGCCGCCGCCGTGGCCACGGTGGTCTTCACCGAGGCGCAGATGGACATCGCCCAGGAAACCAAGGACGCCCTGGTGGCGGCCTTCGAGGACCACCCCGTCCAGGGCGTTGCCGTGGACTACTCCTCCGAGGTCTCCCAGGGCATCCCGAGCGTATTCGGGCTCGGCGAGGTGATAGGCCTGGTCGTGGCCGGCATCGTGCTGGTCGTGATGCTCGGGACCCTCATCGGCGCCGGGCTGCCGCTGCTGACCGCCCTGGTGGGCGTGGCCATCGGCGCCCTGGGGGCCATGTCGCTCTCGAGCGTGCTTGAGATGTCCTCGGTGACCCCGATGCTCGGCCTGATGCTCGGCCTGGCCGTGGGCATCGACTACTCGCTGTTCATCATCAACCGCCACCGCCACCAGCTCAAGGAAGGGTACACGGTGCGCGAGTCGATAGCGCTGGCCAACGGGACCTCCGGCAACGCCGTCGTCTTCGCCGGCGCCACGGTCTTCATTGCGTTGCTGGCCCTGAATGTCACCCGCATCCCGTTCCTGGGACTCATGGGCAGCGTGGGTGCGGCCAGCGTGCTGATTGCCGTGCTGGTGGCCATCACCCTGACCCCCGCCCTGCTTTCCCTGGTGGGCACGCGGATCCTTTCCCGCAAGGAGCGCGCCGCCCTGGCCGGCGACGCACCGGTGCGCAGCACCTCGGCCCCCGCGGCGCGGGCGCCCCGGGCCATGTCCACCCGCGGCGCGGTGGGCACCGCCGTCGCATCGATCGCCGTGCTGCTGGTGCTGGCGGTCCCGGCGCTCGACCTGCGCCTGAACCTGCCCGACGGCTCCTCCGAGGCGCACGACACCACCCAGTACCGGGCCTACTCCACGATCTCCGAGCGCTTCGGCGAGGGCATGAACGGGCCGCTGCTGGTGGTTGCCGACCTGCCGCCCACGGCCGACGACGACGCGGCGCTGGCCCACCAGCGCACGATCGCCGAGGCCCTCTTCGCCCAGGAGGACGTGGTGGCAGTGGCCCCGGCGGGCACCTCCGCGGACCGCTCCGTGGCGGCCTTCCAGGTCATCCCCGCCGAGGGGCCCACGAGTGTTTCCACCGAGGAACTCGTCCACCACCTGCGCGGGCTCTCCCCGCTGGATGGCACCTTCGAGATCGGCGTGGCCGGCGCGGCCAGCGGCAACGTCGACATCTCCGAGAAGCTTGCCCAGGCCCTGCCGATCTACCTGGGCGTGGTGGTGGGCCTGTCCATGCTGATCCTCATCCTGGTGTTCCGCTCGATCTTCGTGCCGGTGGTGGCCACGCTGGGCTTCATCCTGTCCTACTACGCGGCACTGGGCGGCGTCGTGGCGATCTACCAGTGGGGCTGGCTGGCCCCGGTCTTCGGCGTGGACACCCCGGGCCCGATCCTGAACTTCCTGCCCACGCTGCTGGTCGGCATCCTCTTCGGGTTGGCCATGGACTACCAGCTGTTCATCGGCTCGGGCATGCGCGAGGCGTATGTGCACGGGGCCCCGGCGCGGCTGGCCGTGGTCAAGGGCGTGCGCGCGGGACGCGCCGTGGTTTCCGCGGCCGCCATCATCATGATCTCGGTGTTCGGCGGGTTCGTGTTCTCGCACAGCGCGATGATCCGGCCCATCGGCTTTGCCCTGGCCTTCGGCGTGCTGGTGGATGCCTTTGTGGTGCGCATGCTGCTGATCCCGGCGCTGATGCACCTGGCCGGCGACAAGGCCTGGTGGCTGCCGAAGTGGCTGAACCGGATCCTTCCGGACATCGACGTCGAGGGGGCCTCGCTGGAGCGCCGCCACCCGCACGCCGAGGATCAGGCCGCCGAGGGCACCCTCGCCACGGAGCCGGCAGCGCGCGGCTGACCCTGCGCAACGCTTGAAGCCTGCGCAATGCCTGAAGCCTGCGGGTGCGGCCACCGATGCGGTGGCCGCACCCGCAGGCTTTTAAGCGCCGTGGTCCTGCCCCGGACCGGCACCGCTAGACCCATCTCCAGCGGGCGGGCGGCCTGCCGCGGCCCGCGGCAGGGGACGCTGCAGCCTCCGGGGCGGCCCGCTCGAGCAGCTTGTTCGAGCCCAGGGCGCGGCCGAGGTTCGCGGTCTCGGGAACCGGCAGCCCCGCGGCCGCGGCGAGTTCCTTCATGCGGGAGATCAGCTCGGCGGTGTCGAAGGTGTCCCCGAGCAGCGCCCGGGTGGTGCCCGGGTTGATCCACAGCGAATCGAGAAGCACCGTGGCGGCCTTGGCCACGATCGCCCGGTGGTCGAAGGGAAGCTCCGGAAGGTCCGCCAGGGGTTCGAGCCTGACCCGCTCATCGACCATTGGGGTCTTTTCATCCAGGATGACCGCGCGGGCGATCGAGAGCGTCGGGCCGCGCTCGTCACGCTCGAAATCGTCGAACACCCCGGCCTCGACGCTGGCCAGGATGGCGTCTGCCTCCACCCCAACCTTGCTCAACAGGGCCCGCTCAACGGCCTCGGCCAGGCGCTCGTGGGCGTTGAGCAGGACCCCCGGCAGTGCCGCACGCCCGGCGAACGGGTCGAGGGCACGGACACCGAGCACCAGGTGCAACGATCCCCCGCGCAGGATCAGGGGCACGGCGTCGATGGAGACCAGGGGCTGGGTAGGCATGGAATCGATACTACCCATCTTCAAGCTGCCGCCTCAGTTCCAGGATGATGCCCATCCGCTCGTTGCGGCCGCGTTGGTAGGCGCGCCACCCCAGCGGCGGTTGGTGCTCGAAGTCCGCCAGCTCCCGCTCCGCGGCCTCGAGCCGTTCCTCAAGGGTTCGTTTCCCCATGGCGCATCACCGCAGGTTCCCGAGTACCGCACGGACGTCGTTGAAGGACTGGGTGCGCAGGAACCGGCCGTCGGCCCAGACGGGCTCCAGCAGGGAGTCGGCTTCCTGCTGCGGCGTCGCCTTCTCGATGAGCACCAGCTCACCGAAGGCGTCCCGGGCCACCGCGAGGCGTCCGGTTGCCGACTTCTTCATGCCGCTGTCCGTGACGGGGTCCTTGAGCAGGTTGTGTTCCTCCCCGTTGATCATTGCCCAGGTGGCCTTGATGGCCGAGGAGAAGGTGTCGCGGGTGACGTACTGGTAGGTGTAGGAGCCCACGCCGAAGACCACGTTTTCCGCGGCGAAGCCCAGGGCCTCGAGGCGCCCGGTGATGTCGCGGGCGCGGTCCATGGTGATCGAGTCACCGTAGATCAGCCCGAAGTGCCCGTCGATGACCTTGTAGCCGGCCTCGTTCACGGTGCCGCCGGCCAGTTCCCAGAGGATCTGCACGGCGCCGAAGTAGGCGGGGTCCTCGGCGACGGTGGCGGGAGCGGTGCCGTGGACGATCCCCGGGTTGCTCCGGGTGCCGCACAGGATGTCGGCGGGATCCCCGGAATCCGGGCGGATGACGACCTTGCCGTCGCGCGTCATGATCTGTCCCTTGAGCGCCGGGAGGATTTCCAGCAGCACGTTCCAGAAGTCGAAGGTGTCGGCGACGATCGAGACGTTGCCGTTCGGGTGCACGTCCAGGATGCGCTTGAAGGTCTCGAGTTCCGAGGATTCGCTGATGCCCGCGCACATCACCGAGTGCTCGGTGGCAGGGATGGAGCCGAGCACCTGGCCGTTGTCGGTGCCGAAGTCCGAGGGGTAGTAGCGGCGGACCCAGTCGATGGTGGCCAACGAGTCGGAGCCGGTGAAGCTGAGCAGGTGGCCGGCACCGGATGCGGCAGCCGCCGCGGTGCCCGCCATGCCGCGGAAGGAGAAGTCGTGCAGCTGCCAGTTCACGAAGGCAGCGTCCCCGCCGGTCCGCTCCGCCGCGTCATCGAGGATGGTGCGGAACTCGTTGGCGATCGTTGCCGAGGTGGAGGGCTGCCAGATCGCCGCCGAGAGGACCGTCTCGATGTAGTTGGGAAGCCAGAAGAACTCGGGTTCGGTGTTCTCGATGGTGATGGACGGAACCCGCAACGGAACGCGGGTGCCTTCCGGCAGGGCACGGACCATCAGCGGCAGGTAGCCACGGCGGTGCAGGGCACGAATGTGGTCGGCATCGATGCCGTGGTTCGGACCAAGGACACCGGTGAGCGTGTCCAGGTACTCGTTCACCGCCGCATCCTCGTCCGCGGCGAAGAACGGCGCGAATGCCTCGATGCAGTAGGACTGCAGGAAGGCCTGGAGGCCGAAGTGGACCACCTTGTCCACACCGTCGATGCGCGAGGCGCGGTTGGTGAAGTTAACCAGCACCTGCGTGGTTCCGGCCGGGTACAGCCCGCGGTGGCCGAGCTTGTAGGCGTCGGTCTCGAAGAGAGGTGCGGTAACAGCGGCCTGGGTGAGGGTGTTCGTGTGCGTGCTCATGGTCTTTGTCCCTTTCGGTGGCGGTGTTGGTTGGCGGTGTTAGTTGGTGGGGGCGAGGAAGGCCGCCAGGGGAATGACAGTGGCCGCGACGTCCGGGTTTCGGTGGCCGGGGTGCGAGTCGGTGGTGAAGATCCGGCCGTAGGCTTGCGTGAGTTGTGCGGTGCGTCCGGAGAACACGCCGTGGCTTACCCACAGGTCGAGGCGTTCCTTGGTGAGGCCGGTTGACTGGGCCAGGCCCATGAACGTGCCTCCCCCGTCGCAGATGTCGTCGACGACCAGCAGCCTGCCAGTATCCGGGAGGTCCTCACACTGGAACGAGGAAAGCTTGCCGGTTTCGAAGTCCCGCACCTTGGTGGCCCTGTACAGCGGCAGCCCCAAGGCCTCGGCTGCGCGGCGGGCGCGGTCGACCGCGCCCGCGTCGGGGGCGATCACCCCGACGTAGCCGCGCTCATGTGCCGGAAGGCTGGCCGCGATGACGGAGTCAGAGTGGACCACCGTGAGGTTCTCCACCAGCTCCGGCATCACGGGAGAGTGCGGGTCGAAGCAAACCACGCGGTCGGCGCCCATGGCGTTGATCAGGTTTGCGTAGACCTTCGCGCCGAACGGGGTGCCGCGGTCCTGGCGCGCGCCGGGGAGATACGGCACCTGCGCGGTGACCTTGTGGCCGCCCTGGTGGGCATGGTCGATCCACATCGCCGCGGAGATGAAATCGTTGGCATCCGCACCCGAGACCAGCACGTGCGATGGTGTCTGCGTGCTGTTCTCTGAGGTCTTGAGGTGCTGCTCCCCCGCCGGGAACATCATGTTCGTTGCGTTGGAGAAAACGGTGAATCCTGCCGGGACGGTTGCGAATGCCTTGATCATGGATCCACAGTAACACAAATAAACATCATGTGATGTTTATTTGTGAATCCCGTCGAGAGGAAACTCCAAAGCGACGCTCACATCCCGCCTGATCAACTACCCTCCGGCAACGTCACAGGTTTGCAGTGAAGCGCCGCGTCGGTCGTTGCCGCTCAGCCACCTACCGTCATCTGGTCACCCCTTGGCAGCTTGAAGCTGACGGGCACGGCAGAGCGCCGCCTACAGGCAAGCTGGCTTCTTCTCGATGGCTAGGGGCGTGCAAATTCCGCCAAGCACATTTCATACAGATGCTCGGCATCGGGGCCACCAATCTCCAAGATGATCCAGCACCACTCCCACCCTGGCGGCCTCGAGGGCCCGGTACTTTCTGGCGGTGTGGTCTCCTCCGGCGGGACAGATTCCTCGGGTGATTCGGATTCCTCAGGAGGCAAAGATCCCCCAGGCGACTCAGACTCCGCCGGCGGAACAGATTCGAGCGGCGGCTCGGACTCTTCCGGCGTACCAGATTCCATGGGCGGTGCGCTCTCCACTGGCGGAACAGTCTCTTCTGGCGGTGCGGTTGCCTCCGGCGATTCCTTCTCCCCCGACGGCGCGGTCGCCACGGGAACCGTGGCCGTAGGCTTGGGTTCAGGTACCCGGAGTTCTTCATCCGACGGCGGCGTCGGATCGTGTTCCTGAGAAACCTGCGGAGCTGCTACCGGCAGGCGATTTACATCCACCATCCATGGCTTGACCCCGCCAGAAACCGGGGATTCCAAGGAACCATAAAGCCTCACCGGCTGACTTGGTTCAGTCTTCCCGTCCACCGCTGGCGTGCCCGATCCCGTTTCGGTCAAGTCAGTTCCACTGGTTTCCGGCGCCCGGGATTGGCCCGTCATGCCGGGGAACCCCTGCGGGCTCTCGACGGCACTCTCGGGCAACGCGCCGATGTCGTTCGATGCATTGCCGACGATGGTGCTGGCGGCGACTGCGATGGTGGCCACGACAGTGAGCGCGATAGCGGTGCCCCCGGCCAAAACGGTCGTGGGAACGGCAACAGCCGATCCTCCGGCCTTGCCCAGGACTGTCGCAGCCTTGGCACCACCCAACCCCGTGGCGAGCCCGCCCGAATATGCGGCAGCGACGACCGCCGGGATCGCGCCCGACGTGGCTGCTGCCGGAATCCCCAATGCGGTGATTCCGCCCAGGAAGAGCGGCGCAACGATGCCGCGCATGGAAGAGTTGACTTCATCAAGCTGGAGCAGCGCCGCCGTGCAATCGGAACATTCCGAAAGGTGACGCTCCACTTTTGCTTCACCACGCGACGAGAGCCTGCCACGGATATAGGCGCCCAAGTGCGACGAGGCAAACGTGCACGCTTCTTCGGAACCATTGCGGAGATGGCACTGCAGGTAGGCCTGCCGCAGACCCTCACGGGCGCGCACACCCAACGCGGAAACGCCGTTGGGGGCCAATCCAAGCAGTGGAGCCACGTCCGCCGGCTTCATGTCATCGACTTCGAGGTACCAGAGAACCGCTTGCCACCGTTCGGGCAGGGAACGGAAGGCATCAGCAACGACGCCGGATTCAAACTGGCTCATGACGGGATCGGCGTGTTCGTGCGCTTGGTCAAAAACTTCGAACTCGTCCGTCAGGGACTGTCGCTTCTCATGGGCGTTGTATGCGAAAGCGAGGTTCGAGACTGCCTTGCAGAGATAGGCGCGGAAGAAGACATCGGGGCCCCCTCCGGAACTGATGATCGCAAAGACTTTCTCAAAGCCGCCAGCCACCAAGTCCTCAACCTCGGAAACACTGTTCGAGTGGCGGTACGCGGTCGCCAGCGCCGCACTGTAGTGCCGGGCATAGAGAATCTCTTGCGCCTGGGCATCCCCCATGCGAACCATGGCGATGAGATTCGCATCGTCAAGCCCTGCCGATGCTTCATCCGAATCGTGGAGCGTTTTCATGCTATCCCCCTAGCTTGCTCTTCGCGTTCGCGAAAAGTCCCGCCCACATGGCAACGAGCAGAGACAGATCTAAGTATGGCCCAACAAGCAATGACTTTTTTGAATGGAGAAGTTGGGTCCCCCCTTTAACGACGATCATCAAGGTTGCCACGAGCCGGCTCCTACGATCCCCTGATCGCGATCCCGGGATCAGTACCGTGCTTGCCCTGTGGCGGGAACGCTTCCCTTGGCTGGGTGGAGGCAGGACTCCGACGAGTCTTCACCAAGCTTGGGAACCTTGGTGAGAGCCATCGGTTGGAGGTACCCCGAATCCCCTGCACCGCGCGAGATACTCGGTTGCAACTTGGGTCACGGCCCAAGCACAGCAGGCTACACGCGGGGAAAGACGCGTCATTGACACATCGCCATGAATCGGGTGATTTTGGTGGATTTGCCGATCAAGGAAATTCTTTTGGCGTTTTGCCGTCACGAAACCTGGCCGTGGCTCTCTGTACTTGTGAAGCGCAGAGGACGAAAGCAGTCCTCTCCGTACGGCCGCGCTCCATCGTGCTGTCACTTTCGAGACACCGGCCACTAGATATCGCGTCCCTTCTTGGGGGAGTGGACGCGGTAGACCGCTGTCCACATCGGCTTTCGCTAGTCGGCATGGCGGCAGCGTTTTAGGGACCCGGCGGATTTACCGCAGGGTCCCTCGACGTTTCGGGATCCAGCAAGGACTCAAGGGAAGATCTGCAACGCGCCGCTTGTAGTTCCCCGTATCGAAGGACGCCCTACACTTCCTCCTGCTGAACCACGACGGCTTGGAGATTTACTCCCCCACCATGGTTTTGGCCACCGCGGCAGCGACCGGCAGATAAATGCCACGGCCCGAAGAGAAAGTTGGATCTCGGAGCAGCTACCGGAGGGTTCAATACCTAAGCCGCTGGCATTTGGATTGATTATGATTCACGGACCGTATCGTCCGCGCAGGAAAAGACGCAATTTCTCCAGAGGGGTGAATCCACCGAAATAATCATGAAGATTGCATCAATAAAAGGAGCTGGGATACCAGGACTCGAACCTAGAATGACGGTACCAGAAACCGTTGTGTTGCCAATTACACCATATCCCAAAAATTGCGATGAATTCATGATTCGACGGCTTGCCAAAGGCATGAATTAGAAGCGCAACTCGAGCACAAACAGTACCCAACTCCGACGTGAATCGCAATTTTGGCCATCCCACTGCCGGAGCTCCCTGGCTGCACCCGGGAACGAGCTGTACACAGCGGGACTAGGACTGCCACGCGATTGTTCCGGAGCAATAGGTCACGGGTGCGGGTTACTTGGCCGGTGACCCGCACCCGAAAAGCCTAGGCCAGGTACCTTGAAATTGCCGCCAGCGCGGCGCGCACGCCGCTGGTGAGCGTGGGTTCCATGATGGGCAGGAAGTACGGCGAATGGTTCACGGGCGGGTTCTCCTCATCCGCGGGGAATCCGCCGAAGAACCAGTACACCGTGGGGACTCCGATCGAGTCGCCGAGCCAGCCGACATCCTCGCTGCCCATGACCGGCGGCGCCAGCACGACTTGCTCCTCCCCCAGTTCGGCTCGCAACGCGGCAACCACCGAACGCGTGTGGTCCGGGTCGTTGTAGCAGCGCGGGAAGTCGTAGATGTGCTCGATCTCCGGCTGCGGAGCGCGGGAGGCCTGGGCTTCGGCGTTGACAATCCGGGTGACGGCGTCAAGTACCGTGGCGCGCACCTCCGGGGTCAGGGTCCGGATGTTCAGCGTGAACTCGGCGCGGTCGGGAATGATGTTTTCCTTCAGGCCGGCATGGAACGTTCCCGCCGTGACAACCGCGGGCGTGGTCGGTGCGAGTTCGCGGGACACGATGCCCTGCAGCCGGGTGATGATGTGCGCGCCGAGCACGATCGGGTCCACCGAATCCTGCGGCTGCGAACCGTGGGACTGGCGCCCGTGCAGGGTCACCTTCAGGGCGTCGGCCAGCGCCATCGCGGTTCCCGAGGAGATATGAACGGTTCCGGCGGCGTAGGGGAACACGTGTTGTCCCAGTACAACCTCGGGCCGCGGCGCGCGGCCCCAGAGCCCGTCGGCGACCATGGCCCGGGCCCCCGCACCGGTCTCCTCCCCCGGCTGGAAGAGCAGCACCAGCGTGCCGGCCCAGCCCTGCCTGTTTTCCCACAGCACGCGTGCGGCGGCCAGGAGCACGGCCACGTGGGTGTCGTGGCCGCAGCCATGCATCACCGGGACCTCGGTGCCGTCGGGCAGGTGCCCCGTGGCCTGCGAGGCATAGTCGGCCCCCGTGTCCTCCTTGATGGGTAGTCCGTCGGTGTCGGCACGGAAGGCAATGGTGGGGCCCTCGCCGTTGCGCATGAGGCCGACCACCCCTGTGCCGCCGCAGCGGAAGTTTTCGATGCCCAGCGCCGTGAGCTGTTCCTCGATGAACGCCGCGGTGGCGTGTTCCTGCATGGAAAGTTCGGGGTTGCGGTGCAGGTGCAGGTAGGTTTCGTTCAGCCAGTCGGTGTCCAGCTGGGTGAGGCTTGGGGATTCGGTGGTCATGAGGGGTGTTGCCTTCCTGTCGTGTGGAGTCTTGGTGCGCGTCGTCGTGGTGGTGGTACCGGTGTGGCGAATTGGCGGAGGTCAGTCGACCTCGGCCGCGGTGTGGACTTCCTTGCGGTCCCGGAGGACCCAGGACAAGACGATCGAGAGGACCACCACGAGCGCCGTGGAGAACAGCGCCACCTTGGGGGCGGCGGGGATGACGATGAACTGGAAAAGCAGCGCGAGGGCCACGGCAATGACAGTGGAACGCAGGCGCCGCATGCTCACGATCGCCTGGACCAGGACGGCACCCATGAGCGAGGGGAGGATGTAGAGGCGGGCCACCTCGATGACCTCGGCGGGCACCAGGGAGACCAGCCAGGTTCCCAGCAGCCCCACGAAGACGAGCAGGCTGGTCAGGTGGACGGTGGCGGCGCCGCCGATGGCCATGACGGCCGCCAGGTCACCGCGCCGGGTTCCGGGCTTGGCGTTGATGCTGGACTGGGCGACGATGGCCGCCGGGAGCAGCTTGTTGGAAATGTTGCCGATCATGAAGGCCTGGTACATGGCGGCCGAGCCGAGGATCGGGAAGTATGTCAGGGGCTCGACGAACCAGAAGATCCCGAACGTCGCGGCCACCGCCACGAACGAAATCCAGATCATGGATGCCGTGATTTCCAGGCCCGAGAAGAAGACCAGGTAGATGGGGCCCAGGAGGGAGAAGATCAGCCCGGCGATCATGGTGAGCGAGCCGTAGCGGGTTGTTTCGGATTCGAAGCGGGCCATGGAGGCGTCGGCGTGGGAGGTCACTGTAGTAGTCATCGTTTTCGCTTTCTTTCTCGGGGTGCGTTTCGAGTCAGGCCGTGTGCGTGAGGTAGGCGGCGACGATCGCCACCATGATTGCAAAACCCAGGGCCCATTCCTTGAGCCACCTCAGTTCCAGCTTCTTGGCAACAAAGAGGCACAGTGCCATGGTGGCCGCGGAAATGAGCAGCGTGATGGCGTGGACGTTTGATTTCGGGAGTTCGGCGATGGCCAGCATCGAGAAGGCACCGAGCAGGGCGGCCGAAGGGATCAGTGCCATGATCGCCGGATTGGTCTTGGCGAGCTTCTTGCCGCCGCGCTTGAGGATCGGGGTGAGGATCAGCGTCGAGAGCATCCACATGCCGCCCGAAAGCGACATCGCCATGAAGGCGACAGCGAAGACCTGTTGCGTGTATTCCGGCCCGCCGAGCATCGACCCCATGGAGGTGGCGGCAAGCGACGCGGAGGCGGTTTCCGTGGAGGCCGAGCCGATCAGCCCGATGCGCACCAGCACCGCGGGGGTGCCGAAGAGCGCCAGCAACGCGATGGCCACCAGGACCACGGCCAGCGAGGGACCGATCGACGCCACGGCGCCGGCCCGGAAGGACTCCTTCAGTTCCTGCACGGGCATGTCGATGTGTGGGGCCGCCCGGCGGGCGGCCTTGATGTAGAGGAAGGTCTGCACGAAGATCACGGCGAAGACGCCGAGTGCGCAAATCCAGAGGAACGGTGAATTCGCCACCGCCCAGATATCCGTCGATGCGGGGTTGGCCAGGGTCGGGCTGATGTGTGTCACGGGAGAACTCCTCGGGGGTTCGGGGACGCCACCCCACCGGTGTGAGCCGCGTCTCTTTTCACCAACGTTCCGCCTCGCCCGCGCGCTTGGCAACCAATGGAGGAATTCGTCAGAAATTTGTCCATATCCCCCATTTGGCACAAATTATTCGTCCACACTTCCCAGCGCGTGGCGGAAATCGACACACTGTGATCACCACCACCCCTCGGCGCCTGACCGAGCAACCACCAAAGGACGTGAATCATGGACGGCATCCAGAACATGGGGGCCCGGGAGATGACCGAGGCCATCCGGCGACGCGAACTCTCGGCACGCGAGGCGCTGCAGAGCCACATCGACCAGATCCACCGGGTCAACGAGCCCATCAATGCGGTCATCACCACCGACTTCGAACGCGCTGAAACCCTTGCCGCTGCGGCCGACGAGGCCACTTCACGTGGCACCGCCACCGGGGCGCTGCACGGACTGCCCATGACCCACAAGGACACCTACAACACCGCCGGGCTGCGCAGCACCCAGGGCTCGCTGACGCTGCGCGACCACGTGCCCGCCACCGACGACCTGCTGATCGGCCGCCTCACCGAGGCCGGGGTCATCCGCACCGGCAAGACCAACGTCCCCGAATTCGGCGCCGGCTCCCACACCTTCAACGAACTCTTCGGCACCACCACCAACCCGTACGACACCACGTTGAGCGCCGGCGGATCCTCGGGCGGGGTCGCCGCAGCCATCGCCTCGCACATCCAGCCCCTCGGCGACGGGTCGGACATGGGCGGCTCGCTGCGCATCCCGGCCGCGTTCTGCAATGTGGTGGGGTTCCGTCCCTCCTACGGCGTGATCCCCATGCCCGCCGCCTCCAACTCGTGGGCCTGGCTGGCCCGCGGCGGCCCGATGGCCCGCAGCGTCGATGACATCGCGCTGTTCATGGGCGCCACCGCCGGGGACAGCCCGCGGGTCGCTACCCCCAACACGCTCACAGGGAACGACTTCAAGAACCTGCCGGAGAACGCGCTGCGCGGGATCCGCATCGGCTACAGCAGGGACTTCGGGATCGGCGTGCCTGTCGAACCGGAAATCCTTGCCGTGCTTGACGCCCAGATCGCCCACTTCGAGGCCGCCGGCGCGCACGTGGAGGAGGCAAGCATCGACCTGCGCGACGCCGACCTGGTCTTCGGCAACACCCGCGCCTACGACTTCGCCACCGGGCTCGGGGACCTGGTGCGCACCCAGCGGGAGCTGATCAAACCCGAGGTGATCTGGAACGTCGAGAAGGGCTGGGCACTGGGCGCGCAGGATTTGATAGACACCACTGCAGCGCGCACCCGCCTGGAGATCGCAGTCCAGGCGTTCTTCGCCCGCTACGACCTCTTCCTGAGCCCGGCCACCCAGGTGCTGCCCTTCGACGCCGGCTGGCGCTACCCCCGGGAGATCGCCGGGGTCCCCTCCACCACGTACCTGGATTGGATGCGCTCGGCCTGCCTGCTTTCGGCCACTTCCCTGCCGGTGCTCTCGATGCCCGCCGGCTTCACCACGTCCGGCGTGCCGGTCGGCCTGCAGATGGCGAGCAACCACTACTCGGACGCCTCCCTGCTGGCCTTCGCCCAGGACTTCGAGCGGCGCACCCGCTACGCCGAGCAGGCGCCCGCCCTGGCCACGGCATCCCCCGTCGCCGCCGCCAAGACCCCACAGGACATCCGATGAGCACCACCACGACAACCCCCGCACCGACCTCGGTTCCAGCCCCCGCGGCATCCGCCGGTGGCCCGCTGCGCGGGATCACCGTCGTGGACCTCAGCCGCGCTCTGGCCGGCCCGCACGCGGGCATGATGCTCGGGGACCTCGGGGCACGGGTCATCAAGGTGGAGAACGCCGCAGCCGGGGACGACACCCGCTCCTGGGGCCCGCCCTTCGTCGGCCCGGAGGACGATAGCCAATCCACCTATTTCCTCTCCTGCAACCGCAACAAGGAATCGATAGGCCTGGATTTGAAGAGCCACGACGGCGTGGAAACGCTGCGCGCGCTGATCGCCAACGCGGACGTGCTGATCGAGAACTTCCGCCCCGGCGTGCTTGACCGGCTGGGCTTCGACACCGAGACCATGGCCTCCCTCAACCCGCGCCTGGTGGTGCTGTCCATCAGCGGGTTCGGCCACGACGGGCCCGAGGCCCAACGCAGCGGCTACGACCAGATCCTGCAGGGAGAGGCCGGGCTGATGTCGCTGACCGGTTCCTCCCCCGAGGACCCGCAGCGGGTGGGAGTGCCGATCGCCGACCTGCTCTCCGGGATGTACGGCGCCTACGGCGTGCTGGCTGCCCTGCGCGAACGCGAGCTCACGGGCACCGGCCAGGTGGTCCGCACCTCGCTGCTTGCAGCTGTCATCGGCGTCCACGCCTTCCAGGGAACCCGCAGCACCGTGGCCGCCGAAACGCCGCGCGCCCAGGGAAACCACCACCCCTCGATCGCCCCCTACGGACTGTTCCGCAGCAAAGACGGCTTCGTGCAGATCTCCGTGGGAAGCGCCAAGCTGTGGCAGTCCTTCGCCGCCGAATTCGGACTGGAGGGGTTGGAGGGTTTCGAAGCGAACGCCGACCGGGTGCGCCGCCGCACCGAACTGATCGAGATCATCGAGGAGCGCTTCGGCCGCTTCACCACGTCGGAATTGCTGGCCAAGCTGGAGGGCGCCGGGGTTCCCGCGGGCATCGTGCGCACCCTTGACGAGGTCTACGCCTGGGACCAAGTGGCCTCCCAGGGGCTGCTGATTGACGTCGAGCACCCATTGCTGGGTTCGATCACCCTTCCCGGGGCGCCGCTGCGCTTCTTCGCCCCGGACGGCACCGAGCACACCAACACCAACCACCAGGCGCCTCCCCTGCTGAACCAGCACGGCAACGCCATCAGGTCCTGGCTGGAGGAGCGGTGATGACGGGAACCGCGGCTGTCGCGCTGGCTCCCGCCTCGGCAGCCGAGGCGGCGCCGCCACCGGGCCGCCCCGTGCGCCGCAACGCCCGCGACCTGGTGGACACCGTCCTTGACCCCGGCTCCTTCAGATCCTGGGACGTTCCGGCCGACTATGCCGCCGCGGAGCCCGGCTACCGGGAGGAATTGCTGGCCGCCGCCGAACGCAGCGGCGTCGACGAGTCGATCATCACCGGCGAGGGCCTGATCAACGGGCGGCGCGTGGCGGTGATAGCCAACGAGTTCGCGTTCCTGGGCGGGTCGATCGGCCGTTTCGCCGCGGACCGGCTGGTGCGCGCCTTCGAGCGCGCCACCGCCGAGGGGCTGCCGGTGCTCGCCAGCCCGGCCTCCGGCGGGACCCGCATGCAGGAGGGCACCCCGGCGTTCGTGGGAATGGTGAAGATCGCCGCGGCCGTCCGGGCCCATCGCGCCACCCGCCAGCCCTACCTGGTGTACCTGCGCCACCCCACCACCGGTGGCGTCATGGCCTCCTGGGGCTCGCTGGGCCACATCACGGTGGCCGAGCCCGGGGCGCTGCTGGGCTTCCTGGGCCCCCGGGTCTACCAGGCCATCTACGGCGAACCGTTCCCCGCGGGGGTGCAGGTCGCGGAGAACCTGCACCGGCTCGGGCTGATCGATGCCGTGGTCCCTGTCGAGGAACTTGCCGGGGTGCTCACCCGCGCGTTGGACATCCTGGGCCACGGAGGCGGGCCCCGCTTCCCGTCGACGGACCCGGAGACCGGGGCAGCGGCGGAAGGCGTTCCGGCCGCCGAGGTGGAGGACCGGGTGCTGGACCGCGAGCAGGTGTGGGCCTCCATCCTGGCGACCCGCCACCCGCGCCGGCCCACGGTGCGGCACCTGATCAAGTACGGGGCTGCGGATGTCCTGCAGCTCTCGGGCACCGGCGGCGGCCAGCGCGACGCGCGCACCTACCTGGCGCTGGCAAGGTTCGGGAACTCGGCCTGCGTCCTCGTGGGCCAGGACCGGGCCGCCGGGGACGCCGAACCGCTGGGCCCGGCCTTCCTGCGCGAGGCCCAGCGCGGCATGGCGCTTGCCGAGTCCCTGGGCATCCCCCTGGTCAGTGTCATCGACACCGAGGGCGCGGCCCTGTCCCGGGCGGCGGAGGAGGGCGGCATGGCCGCGGAGATCGCCAGGTCCATCTCCGGGCTGATCGGGCTGCGCACCCCCACCGTCTCGGTGCTGCTGGGCCAGGGCACCGGCGGCGGGGCGCTGGCACTTGTCCCGGCGGACCGCACCATTGCCGCCTCGCGCGCGTGGCTGAGCCCGCTTCCCCCGGAAGGGGCCAGCGCCATCATGCACCGCACCACGGACCGGGCCGCGGAACTGGCCCACGCCCAGGGCGTCGACGCCTACTCGCTGCGCCGGCGCGGCATCGTGGACGTGCTGGTTCCCGAACCCGAGCACAGCGAGCGGCAGCCGCGCGAGTTCATCGCCTCGATCGCCGCCGCGCTGGAGAACGCGCTGGAGGAGCTGGCCGGTGCCGGGTTGGATACGCTGGTGCCGGCGAGGGTCGCCAAGTACGCGGCGATCGGCTGATCACCGGCGAGCGCGTCCACGGACAGGGAAAGAGGTGGTGCTTCATGGCCCAGGACGGGCTCACGACGTTGCAGCGGCGCATCATCGGTGCGCTGCAGGTCGACGGACGCGCCACCTGGCGCAAGATCGCCCAGGTCCTGGACGAGCACGAGCGCACCGTGGCGCGGCAGGGCGCGGAGATGCTGGCCGCCAAGACCATCACGGTGGCCGCGATCCGCACCCGGGAATCGGCGGTCATCATGCGCATGACCTGCAACCCGGGCACGGCCCGGCTGGCCTGCGAATCCATGGCCCAGCGGCAGGACACCTCCTTCAGCTACCTTGTCACGGGCGTGGGCGACGTGGTCTCGGAGGTCGCCTACGAGGGGAACGAGCTCAACGAGATCCTCAACCTGCAGCTTCCCTCCACCCCCGGGCTGACCTCCTGCGCCACCTACCCGGTGCTGAAGTACTTCCGCACCATCAGGGGCTGGCGGGTCGGTGTCCTCACGGCCGCCGAGGAACTTGCCATGTCCACCGAGCTCACCCGGGACGACACCCGCCAGCAGGGGGTGCGCGAAGGGAACGTGCGCGAGGGCGGCGGGCGCCTGACGGAGAACGACGAGTTGATTGCCCAGGCCCTGCAGCGCGACGGCCGGGCGAGCGTTGAGGCCATCGCCCGGCAGGTGCGGCTCTCCGAATCGACGGTGTCCCGCCGCATCGACTGGCTGATCCGCAACTCGCACCTGGCCATCCGCACCCTGGTGGAGCCCGACGCGCTGGGCCTGCGCACCGAGGCGCTGCTGTGGATCCACACGGCACCGAACAACGTGGAGGCCCTCGGCACGGCCCTGGCCAAGCGGCCGGAGGTCCGCTACGCGGCGGCCGTCGCCGGGGACTGCCAGCTGGTGGTGGACGTGACGGTGGCCAACCCGGCCCAGCTCTACCAGTTCCTGGCAGACTCCTCCTGGAGCACGTCGATGACCAACATGCAGACCACCATGGTGATGCAGGCCCGCAAACGCGGCGGGCAATTGATCTAGCGCCCCGCCCCGGCGGCCGGGACTCCCCGCCCCTCACCCAATCAATTGATTGACAGTGACGGGCATCACGGTGTTGGCTGGTGGCAGGATCCCGATCAACCGATCGGGAATCACGCTTGGCCTTCTCCGGGGAGAACGCATGGATCGTGGCAGGGTGCAGCAGGCGGCGGTGGCGTGTTTTGCCGCGCGCGGGTTCGCCGCCACGGGTATCCGCGAGCTCGGCGCCGCGGCCGGCATCAACTCCGCCACGCTCTACCACTACGCCGGCAGCAAGGAAGAGCTGCTCGTCGGCATCATGCGCTCCTGCCTGGACGCCATGATCGACTCCGGCTCCGCGGCACTGCGCACCAGCCCCGAACCCACCCTCCAGCTGGCGGCACTCGTCTCCTCGCATGTGGGCTTCACCGCCACCAACCCGCTCACCTCGCGCGTCGCCGAGCACGAGATGCGCGCACTGGGAACCGAAAACCGCCGCGCCATGCAGCACCTGCGCGACGAGTACGAGTCCCTCTTCGCCCAGGTGGTCCAGCGGGGGCTGCGCGTCGGGGAATTCACGGCCGACGACGCCACCATGGCGCGGCTCGCCCTGATGGAAATGGGAACCGGCGTGGCCCACTGGTACAGGCCCGACGGCCGCCTCACGCTCGCGCAGGTGCAGCACAACTTCGTGAACATGGCCTGCAGGATCCTCGCGGCCGACCCCGCCCCGCTCGAGGGCGCCGAATACATCCGCCCACCCGAACTGCTGGGCAGCGAACCACCCCCGGGTCCCGCCAGGCTCCCTGCCTAGCTCCACCCGCCCGGACTTCCCCGGAAAGCTTCCCGCCCGCCAGAAACGAGGACACGTGCAACGACTGACAAGCAGCATCGACACCGCAGACCCCGGCTTCCTCAGGAACGCTGCCGAACAGCGGGAACTTGTCGCCGAGCTGCGCCGGCGCCTGGCCGCCGCGGCACTGGGCGGCCCGGAGAAATCCCGGGCCCGCCACGTGGAGCGCGGCAAGCTGCTGCCCCGGGACCGCGTCGATGCGCTGTTGGATGAGGGCTCGCCCTTCCTGGAGATCGCACCGCTGGCGGCGGAGGGAATGTACGGCGGGGACTCCCCCGGGGCCGGGATGGTCACCGGGATCGGACTGGTCCACGGGCGGCACGTGATGGTGGTGTGCAACGACCCCACGGTCAAGGGCGGCACCTACTTCCCGATGACGGTCAAGAAGCACCTGCGCGCCCAGGAAATCGCGCTGGAGAACTCCCTGCCCTGCATCTACCTCGTCGACTCCGGCGGCGCCTTCCTGCCCCTGCAGGACGAGGTGTTCCCGGACCGCGAGCACTTCGGGCGCATCTTCTACAACCAAGCGAACCTCTCCGCCGCCAAGATCCCGCAGCTCGCCGCGGTGCTCGGCTCCTGCACGGCCGGCGGCGCCTACGTCCCGGCGATGAGCGACGAGACGGTGATAGTGCGCAACCAGGGGACCATCTTCCTGGGCGGCCCGCCGCTGGTGAAGGCCGCGATCGGCGAGGTGGTCACGGCGGAGGAACTCGGCGGCGGCGAGCTGCACGCGGGCGTCTCCGGCGTCGTGGACCACCTGGCGGAAAACGACGCCCACGCGATCCGCATCCTGCGCGACATCGTCCAGTCCCTGCCGCCCGCCCCCGAGCCCGCCTGGGACATCCTCCCGGAACCGGCCGACCCCGCAGAGGACCCGGAGGGGATCTACGGCGCGGTGCCGGTGGACGTCAACGCACCCTACGACGTGCGCGAGGTGATAGCCCGCATCGTCGATTCCAGCGAGTTCCACGAGTTCAAGGCCGGCTACGGCACCACGCTTGTCACGGGGTTCGCGCGCCTGCACGGGCACCGCGTGGGCATCGTCGCCAACAACGGGGTGCTCTTCTCCGAGTCCGCGCTCAAGGGTGCGCACTTCATCGAGCTCTGCGACCAGCGCGGCATCCCGCTCATCTTCCTGCAGAACCTCTCCGGCTTCATGGTGGGCCGCGACTACGAGGCCGGCGGCATCGCCAAGCACGGGGCCAAGATGGTCACCGCCGTGGCCACCGCGCGCGTACCCAAGCTGACGGTCATCATCGGCGGCTCCTTCGGGGCCGGCAACTACTCGATGTGCGGGAGGGCCTACGGCCCGCGCTTCCTGTGGATGTGGCCCGCCGCGCGGATCTCCGTGATGGGCGGGGCGCAGGCCTCCAGCGTGCTCGCCACCGTCAAGCGCGATGCGCTCGAGGCGGCGGGTTCCACCTGGAGCGCCGAGGAGGAGGCCGCCTTCAAGGAACCGCTCCGGCGGCAATATGAGGACCAGGGCAACCCGTACTATTCCACGGCCCGGCTCTGGGACGACGGGGTCATCGACCCGCTGGACACCCGGCGGGTCCTGGGCCTGGCGCTGGATGTCTGCGCCTCCCAGCCACTGCCCGAAACCTCCTTCGGCCTCTTCAGGATGTGATGCACCATGTACACCCAGAACATGACCACGAACAACGCCGCGCTCCATGACACATCCCTTTTTGACACCGTGCTTGTGGCAAACCGCGGGGAGATCGCCGTGCGCGTCATCCGCACGCTCAAGCGCCTGGGCATCCGCTCGGTGGCCATCTACTCCGATGCCGACGCCGGGGCCCTGCACGTGCGCGAGGCCGATGTTGCAGTCCACGTGGGCACCGCTCCCGCCGCCGAAAGCTACCTGGACGCCGCCGCGGTCATCGAGGCCTGCCGGCGCAGCGGCGCGCAGGCCGTGCACCCCGGCTACGGCTTCCTCTCCGAGAACGTCGGCTTTGCCCGGGAGCTGAAGAACGCAGGGGTCGTGTTCATCGGGCCCGGCATCGACGCGCTGCTGCTGATGGGCGACAAGATCCGCTCGAAGAACCACGTCGCAGCCCACGACGTCCCGGTCACCCCGGGCATCGCCGAACCCGAGCTCGGCGACGAGGAACTCGTCGACGCCGCGGCGGAGATCGGCTTCCCGGTGCTGATCAAGCCCTCGGCCGGGGGCGGCGGCAAGGGCATGGTGGCGGTGGACTCCCCCGAGGCGCTGCCCGCCGCACTGGCCAGCGCCCGCCGCACCGCGCTGGCCGCCTTCGGGGACGACACGCTCTTCCTGGAGCGCCTGGTGCGCAGCCCCCGGCACATCGAGGTGCAGGTGCTCGCCGACACCCACGGCAACACCGTGCACCTGGGCGAGCGGGAATGCTCGCTGCAGCGCCGCCACCAGAAAGTCATCGAGGAGGCCCCCTCCCCGCTGCTGGAGCAGCAGGCCGACGGCGCGCGCATCCGCGCGGAGCTCGGGGCCGCCGCTGTGTCCGCGGCGAAGTCGGTGAACTACGTGGGGGCCGGTACCGTCGAGTTCCTGGTCTCCGACGAGTCGCCGGGCGAGTTCTTCTTCATGGAGATGAACACCCGGCTGCAGGTCGAGCACCCGGTCACCGAGGAGGTCGTGCGGATCCGCGGTGGACGGATCGACCTGGTGGAGGCGCAGGTGCGCATCGCCGCGGGCCAGCCGCTGGGCTTCACCCAGGAGGACGTCACGCTGGTGGGCCACGCAGTGGAGGCGCGCGTCTACGCGGAGGACCCGGCCCGCGACTTTCTGCCCTCGACCGGAACGCTGCTGGCGGTGGAGGAGCCCGCGGGCGAGAACGTGCGGGTGGATTCCTGCCTGGTGGAGGGCCTTGCGGTGTCCCCGCACTACGACCCAATGCTGGCCAAGGTCATCGCCTGGGGCCCGGAGCGGGCCGCGGCGCTGCACCGGCTGGATGCCGCATTGGGCAGGACGGTGGTCCTGGGCGTGCTGACAAACATCGAGTACCTGCGGCTGCTGCTGGCCGATCCAGACGTCCGCGCCGGGCACCTTGATACAACGCTGATCGAACGCAAGATGCCCGCCATGGCGTTCCACCAGCTCGATGACACGGAGCTGGTGCTCGCCGCCGGACTGGCCCTGGACCGGCGCCCGGGCTCCGGCGGGACCTGGCGGGCGCGCGATTCATGGCGCATCGGCGGGCCGGCGCGCACCCGGAGCGTGCTGGAGGTCGACGGGCAGCTGCGCGTCCTGCACTCGGTCCCCGATGCCTCGTCCCCGGAGGGCGGTTCCCGCATCTTCACCCTCGGGGAGGCGTTCCATGCCTTCACGGCGCTGGGTTCCGGCGGCCATGCCGTCGACGGGATCCGGCAGCGCATGGCCACGGCATTCGGGGAGGATTCCACGCTGTGGCTCAGCCGCGACGGCTGGGTCTCCTGCCTGAGGGTCGTCGACCGGGCCGAGGAGCTGGAGCGGGCCCTGGCATCGCGGCAGGTCAAAGAGGGAGACAAGTCACCCGATGTAAAGTCCCCTATGCCCGGTACCGTGATCGCGGTCGGTGTCGTCGACGGCCAGCGGGTGGCCGAGGGCGAGGTGCTGGTGACCATCGAGGCCATGAAGATGGAACACCCCATGCGCTCCCCGGGGGACGGCATCGTGCGGATCGGCCGGCTGAAGGTCGGCGACCTGGTCAAGGCCCGGCAAGTGGTTGCCACCGTCACCGCAGATGCCATGCCGGAGCACCCCGACCAGGAGGAGCCGGCCGGGACCGTGAATCCCGCAGCCGCCGAGGAAGCGAGGATGCCCTCGTGAACGACTTCACCCTGGGTCCCGCTATCCTGTTCTGCCCGGCGGACCGGCCCGAGCGCTACGCCAAGGCGCTCGAACGGGCCGACGCAGTCATCATCGACCTCGAGGACGCCGTGGCCCCGGCGAACCGGGAGGCGGCCCGCGCGGCCCTCGTGGCCAACCCGCAGGATCCCGAGCGCACCATCGTGCGGGTCAACCCCGTGGGAAGCGCCGACTTCGCGGCGGACCTGGCCGCCCTGGGCCACACCAACTACCGCACGCTCATGCTGGCCAAGACCGAATCCGCGGCCCACGCCGCACAGCTGTCCGGGTTCTCGGTCGTGGCCCTCTGCGAGACGGCGCTCGGGGTGCTCAATGCCCCGGAGATCGCGGCGGCACCCAACGTGGCGGCCCTGATGTGGGGCGCCGAGGACCTTGTCGCATCCTTGGGCGGCTCGTCCTCGCGCCATGATTCCGGCGGCTACCGGGACGTGGCCCTCCATGCCCGCTCGCGGGTGCTGCTCGCCGCCGGGGCCCACGGGAAGGTTGCCATCGATTCGGTATACCTGGATATCGGCGACCACGACGGGCTGCTGGCCGAGTCGCTCGACGCCCGGGCCTCGGGCTTCGGCGCCAAGGCCTCCATCCACCCCGGGCAGATGCCGGTCATCCGCAGGGGCTTCGCCCCCACCCCAGCGCAGGTGGAACGCGCGCAGCGGCTGCTGGAGGCCGCTGCCGGGCAGCCCGGAGTCTTCGCCTTCGAGGGGCAGATGGTGGACGAGCCGCTGCTGCGGCACGCGCGATCGGTCATCGCCGGGTCGCTGGATCCGCAACAGGGGGCACAGCCGCCGGGGTGACCCCACCGCCAACCCCGCCGCCCGCGGATGTTGCCCGCCGTGACGGCACCCTCGTGAGACGCGCCGCATTCTACACAAAAGCCGGGAAAAGCAGAGCCTGATCACCGAGAATGTAACTGTCACCAACCGGTGGCGCGTAATGGACCTGGCCCGACCGCCCCATGAGGGTCGATCCGGCCACAAGGAGGGACACTCATGGAATTCTGGTCAGAATTTTGGAACATCATCTGGTACTTCGTATCGGCTTTCGTCTTCATCGCGTACCTGATCGCACTGTTCAGCATCATCACCGACCTGTTCCGCGACCGCGAGCTCAACGGCTGGTGGAAGGCCCTCTGGTTCGTCGCACTGATCTTCGTCTCGCTGCCCGCGGCACTTGTCTACCTGATCGTGCGCGGACGGGGCATGGCCGAACGCGGCCGCAAGAACATCGAAGCCTCCGCACGCGCCACCGAGGACTACATCCGCACCGTGGCCCACGTGAGCCCCAGCGACGAGATCGCCAAGGCCAAGTCGCTCCTGGATGCCGGCTCCATCACGGCCGAGGAGTACGAGCACCTCAAGCGCCGCGCGCTGGGCACCACCGAGGCCCCGGCCTCGGCCTAACGATCCGCGCCCTCGGCGCAGACGCCACATGGCGCCGGTTCCCTTCACGGGAACCGGCGTTTTTTGTGCCTCCGACAAGGCATCATCCGATTCCGTTGGCGCAATGCGCCGCGACGCCGGGGGCTTGCGCGGTGCGGTCCAACCCCATAGCGTACAGGGCAGGAGACCAGCACGGGCTCCGGCACAGCCGCTGGGATCCGCCCGTGATTCAGCGAGGACGTGCACATGGAAGCAATGCCCCAGGGAAAGCTGCGCAACAGCGCCGCCGAAGCCATGGCGGGGGTGCTCGCCGACGGCATCACCATCGCGGTGGGCGGCTTCGGGCTCAGCGGAATCCCCGTCGACCTGATCCATGCGGTGCGCGATTCAGGGGCCACGGACCTGACGATCGTCTCGAACAACATGGGCGTCGACGGCAAGGGGCTGGGCATCCTCATCGACTCCGGCCAGGTGCGCAAGGTGCTGGCCTCCTACGTGGGCGAGAACAAGCGCTTCGCCGAGGAATACCTCTCCGGGCAGCTCGAGGTCGAGTTCGTCCCGCAGGGCACGCTCGCCGAGCGGCTCCGGGCCGGCGGCGCCGGCATCCCCGCCTTCTACACCAAGACCGGGGTCGGGACCCTGGTGGCCGAGGGCAAGCCCCTCGAGGAGTTCGACGGCGAGACCTACGTGCGCGAGCGCGGCATCGTCGCCGACCTCGCCCTGGTCCACGCACACACCTCGGACACCGACGGGAACCTTGTCTACCGGCACACCGCACGGAACTTCAACCCGGTCGTGGCCACCGCCGGGAAGGTCACCATCGCGGAGGCCGAGGTGATCGTCCCGCTCGGCGGCATCGACCCGAACCACGTCGTCACCCCGGGCGTCTATGTCCAGCACGTGGTGCGCGCCATCGAAAAGACCAAGGACATCGAGCAGCGCACGGTCCGCCCGCGGCCCGCCGACCGCTGATTCCACCACCGGCAACCACCACAAGCGGAACCTAGAGCAAGGAGCATCCACCATGGGCTGGAGCAGGGACGAGATGGCCTCGATCGCGGCGGCGGAACTGAACGACGGGGACTATGTCAACCTCGGCATCGGCATCCCCACGCTTGTCGCCAACCACCTCCCGGAGGGCGTGCGCGTGGTGCTGCAGAGCGAAAACGGGTTGCTGGGCATGGGCCCGTTCCCCTACGAGGGAGAGGAGGATGCGGACCTGATCAACGCCGGCAAGCAGACCGTCACCATGCTGCCCGGGGCCAGCGTTTTCGATTCGGCAACCTCCTTCGGCATGATCCGCGGCGGCCACGTGAAGGTGGCCATCCTGGGCGCCATGCAGGTCTCCGGCGCCGGCGACCTGGCCAACTGGACGATCCCCGGCAAGATGGTCAAGGGCATGGGAGGGGCCATGGACCTGGTCGCTGGAACCCCGCACGTGATCGTGCTGACCGAGCACGTGGCCAAGGACGGCTCGCCGAAGATCCTGCGCGAATGCACCCTCCCGCTGACGGGCGTCAGGGTGGTCAACAAGATCATCAGCGACCTCGCGGTCTTCGACATCGTCGACGGCGAAGCAGGCCCGGGACTGGTCCTGGCGCAGATGGCACCCGGTGTCACCGTCGAGGAGCTGCGCGGGAAAACCGAGGCCGAGTTCGCAGTCCACGACGCGGCAACCAAACATTGATCTTCCCTGCAACCGTCAGGCAAAGTTTGGATGTTTCAAACATTAATGTTTGAAACATCCACGTGAACCTCGGGGAAACGAGGGGCGCCCAGGATTGTTCAACATTTTAAATGACAGTTGACTAGTGCGTATAGATTGACAGTGTGGCGCAGATCTAACTTTGAAGGTTGGCGTCCACATATTGAATGTTTAGACATTACTGCCTAAGCTGAGGACATGGCATGGACTCCCGAGAACCTTCAGCTCCTCCTGGCCCGACGTCGCTCGAACGCCGGGGACTTCACCGACACCGAAGTCCGAGGGGCCTCCAAGGGGTGCCCGGATCTCAAGGAGACGCTCAGCGCCTTCGGCAACATGCCCGGTGGCGGCACCGTCATCCTCGGCCTGGATGCCTCGAACGGGTACACCCCGACAGGCATCGAGGACCCTGCCGCACTCGAGACACTCGTCGCTTCGCAGGCACGCACCGCCGTGTCGCCCGAGGTCCAGGTTTCCTTCGAACGCGTGGTCCTCGACGGCGAAACAGTGGTCATGGCCAAGGTCGCAGGCCTTGCCCCTGAGGCACGCCCCTGCCGCACCGTGCAGGGCAACCTCGCCTACCTCCGCCAGCCCGACGGCCAGTACCGGATCTCGGATCAGGAGGTCCAGCAGCTCGTGGCCGCAGGCACCCGCCCCCGCCACGACACCCGCCCGGTCGACGAGACGTCGATCGCGGACCTGGACCCCGCGCTGCGCGAGAACTTCATTGCCGTGGCCCGGTCCACGTCCCGCCGCCTGAGCGAGGTGTCCGACGAGGAGGTGCTGCGCTTCAAGCGTGTGGTCGAACCGCAGGGCAACAGGTTGACGTTGGCCGGCCTCTACGCGCTGGGACGGTACCCGCAGCAGTTCGAACCGCACCTTTCCATCACCGCCGTTGCGGAGCCCGCCACGCGCGGCGAGGTCCGCAACCTCGCCCGCGTCGAGTTCGACGGCCCGCTGCCCGAGCTGCTGGACCGCGCCGTCGAGTGGGTCCAGCGCAACACCCGCACCGAGGTCCGCTTCGGTTCCAACGGGCACGGGCAGGACGAAACCGAAATGCCGATGGTCGCAGTGCGCGAGCTCCTCGCCAATGCCCTGGTCCACCGCGACCTGGGGCCACACACCACAGGCAAGAACGTCCAGATCCGGTTGACCGGCGACCAACTGGTGGTTTCCAGCCCCGGCGGCCTCTGGGGGCTGAGCCAAGACCAGCTGGGCTGGCCCGGCGCCAAGTCCTCGGTCAACGAGTTCCTCTACGAAATCTGCAAGCTCACGCGCACCGCATCCTCCCACCGCGTGGTCGAGGGTGAGGGCGGGGGCCTGCGCGAGGTCCGGCTGGCCCTCCGGGATGCCGGGCTGCGCCGCCCGGGGTTCAACGACAACGGAGTCAGGTTCACCGCGTCGATTCCGCGCGGCACACCGCTAACTTCTGCGGACCGCCAATGGCTGGGCGAACTGCGCACCGATTCGGAACTTTCCGAACTTCAGAAGCAGCTGCTGGTTTCGATGCACCATGGCCAGACGTGGACCGGCCAAATGGTCAACGACGAGTTCGGCCTCGTCGACCCCGCCGTGGCAGTGGCGGCGTTGCGGGGAATTGTCGCCGCCGGCCTGGCCGCGGCAACCGGCAAGGGCAACTCGTTTGCCATTGCGCCGACACTGGTTCCGGCAGGCGTTGCGGTTGCGGCAAGTCCTATCGATCGCTCCCCTACTACCGGTTTGTCCGTCGGCGAGCCGATTGAGCATGACACCTCTGTCTCGACTGCGGCACCCGCACTGCGCGCCCCCGAGCCGATGAAAACATCGAAGAATGCCGCGGCGATTCTGCGGGAACTTGGCTCGGTTCCCGTGGAGGTTGCAGACATTTCCGCGAAGACGGGACTGACCGCGAATCAGATCCGCTACGCGCTCTCCCCGCTGCTGACCTCGGGAGTCGTCGTCCGTGAGGGCGGACAGGGACATAAGGTGACCACTTACAGCCGGGCAGGTTCGTAGCCCGCAAGAAATTGCGAGGCTAGTCGGTCTCCCACCACACTAAGTCGCGTAATGATTTACGCTCTTGAGGCTCCGGGCTATGCAGTTCAGCGCTTCGTAGCGGTGATATGTGATCGTTTGGGTGTCACTCAATCGGTCTTTGAGTGGCGCGATTTGCGGTTTGTAATGGCAAGCTAGTCGAGAAAGTAGGAGCGAACCTTGTCCTTGGTGTCGAGTATCTCCTCGGTAGTCACACCCAGGTCTCGTGCAAGTTCAACCGAGCCAAGCAGCGCGACGTTCAGGTCGGGAGAGAACGCTCGTTCTAGCACTGTGAGGTAGCGAGACATACTCACGTCTAGCTTCTCGATGAGATCGTTGTACTTAGCGGCAAGCGCTTCATCGAGCACATGCTGATCCGCGAGGTAGCGATTGATCAGTTCCGCTTCCGTCGTAGAGAGGGAGGAAGCAACGGCCTGATACATGACGGCGCCAACCGTGTTACCAATAACAGCGCCGAGAACGGGCACCGGAATCAATGCTTGTCCGATGAAAGATGACAAAGCACCCACGGCGGCTTCCAAGCAAGCAATCTCGGCATTCTCAATGAATTCGAGCTCACCAATCTCGCCATTGCGGAACTTGTGTGCTTGTGCCGCGATACTGAATGCGGCGGTGACGATTGAACTTGCAACTGCCGCAGATGTAGCGGTGAAGTTCGTGAGCGAGTAAATGCTCAAGCCTCTGACCCCGCCTTTGGCGATCCCAATGCCGGTCTCCCCAAGGATCTCGGACCAGTCTTCGTCACTGAACTCTTTGAATCGCTTGCCTTCCCTGCGTTTGGCAGTTACCCCCAGAACAAAAGTGGTTCCACCTTCAATGACGGCGGCAACCACGGTGGCTTCTGCGCCTTCCTGGAATTTCGGGCGGCTCCTCTGGTAGGCCGTGTCGCGCACCGACTGATCGGTGGACCTAAGCGAGTCCTTCTCTGCCTCTAAGGTCAACTCATACAGGCCTTTCTGCACTTCGTGATACTCGAGTTTCGAGGGTTCGAGCGATTCCATTCCGATCGACCCCTCACTGAAGAACTTGTCGACGCGCTGCCAGTCTTTATACGACGCACTCTCCCCGCTTCGGGATAGCCGTATTCCGGCTTCCTCCGGAGACATGGAACGCAGCATTTGAATCGTCTCCAAATGGTCACGGGGAATCTGATACCTTCCGCCGTTCTCGACATAGTCGGGATACTTTCGAAGATGTTCTGCCACGGCGGCCAGCGAAAAGCGGCCCCCGGCAGCGACAAATTTCTGTTGGATGTCTATTCCGTTGCGCACCATGTCCACCGGTCCGTTGTCGTTCACCCATTCATAGACGGCTTCCTGACCAATAATCTGCTCTCTAGCGTTACCAATCCCGACTTCGGCGACCTCAGCGATGAAACCGTGCATTCCCTTTGAACCGCCACGATTTGTTGCGACGATTTCGAGGTCAATCTTCCGAAGGGCTTCATCGATACTGGTGATTGCATTCCGGAGGTTCACATCCTGACTCGAGAATGTGCTCAGGAGGGTATCAATCCGGAGTTGGTTGAGGTAGTTCACCCAGGAAGCAACTGCCTGCTCCTGATTCGACTTGACGAGTTTCTCCATGTCACTCACCTGCGGCGTCCTGCATGATGCGTTTGCGCAGCAACGCAGCACACGACTTCGTGTTGTTGACCAACGTTGCAAGTTTTGATTGATGAGAATCAGGTAGCGACGTGAAATCAGCGTTGAAGTACATGATGCACTCGCCATAGAGAGGCACCAGCGATTCACGAAGTGAGGTGGTTTCTTTTAAGAGAGTAGCAATCTGGGCATCCATGCGCTTAATGACAGCGGTGTTTTGTTTCACTGCAGTTAGCGCCTCCTCTTTTGCCTCTCTGTTCTCAAATTTCTTTTTGGTAAATAGCACGATTGACGTCAGCAGGGTTGCACCGGCGATCGTCCACCCGATGGGGCCAGCCAGCGCGAGCAATGCACTCCCAGCAGCGGTACCACCTCCGCCAGCGGCAAGTGCTCCGCCGCCGAGCCATGCCAGGGTGGCGTTGGTGGCCGCTGCTCCAGAAAGGGTAGAGATAGCAGTACCGGTGGAAGCGGTACCAAAGGTGGTCGCGACCCATATTGCTGCCGTCGGCGCCATGCTGGCAACAGCAGCACCTGTGGTGAAACCGACCCCAGCCCCCGCAGCAGATTGCCGTGCTGCCTCGAGGTCCTTCTGAGCGAACTCCTCAGATTGCAAAAATTCCTTCTTAAGCAAGGAAATTTCGCCGAAGTCGGTCTCGAAAGACTTTGGAGCGTTCGCAATACTGTTCACCAGCATTTCGACTAGTTCAATCAAATCTGTTGAACGATCTCGTTGGCGTAAGAGTGACACACCCTTATCGTTCATCTCTGTAAACACACCGTTGTATTCGGCTACAGCTTCATCGTAAAGATCAGGTGCTTTTACGGTAAGCTCCTCCATCTTCTTTTTGGCGCTGCTCGCCTGGCCAGCAACATGCGTCGACGCAGCTCGGGTGACCTTACGGATATTCTCGGTGACCCTGCCACGCCCTTCAGTAGTCTTACCGGTGCCCTCTTTGGCATTATCGCTATTGAGAGGTCCAACCATCGCGATCTCCAAACCTCGTGGGTTCAAGCCCAGCCATATTGAGGTTGGGCGCTGTCTGTGAAGAAACATTATCGGAGACCACAGTCATTCTGTTGGCGCCAGTGGCAGCCCGTTGAATCGGAATCTTTCAAGTCAAGCAGTACCTAGGTGAGCTAGGAAGCAGTTAAAGCTCAAGCTAACTGGTCGCCACTCCAGCATCACGATATCGACAGATATCTCCACCGCAAGAACCGTCCCCCGGCTCTCCAGCCAACGCAGGGTATTCCGGTCCTCGGGCCAGCCCACGCCCGGCCCGTAGTCAGTAGCGACCCCGTCCCGGTGGTCGGTGATCGCTTCCTGCAGGATGTGGACGAGACCCGGCCCGTCCATGTGGCCGTGGATCGGGCCGAGGCGGCCCTCGGGCTCGAGGGTCACCCTGCGCATCCGATGCTGGCTCCCCGCCATGCCCTGGGTCTCGGGGCCGAGGTCGACGGTAACCATGATCTCCACCGTGACGCCCTTCGTCTTAGGTACTGACTCTCCTTTGACCATCGCGCTCGCCAGTTTCGCGCTGCCGGCACTCACACGGCTGGCTTCGACCCGAGAGGAGTCCAAGTTTCAGGTGGCTGACCGATCCGATCGGGCACTGGCCTACAAAGGCCTGTTTCCGCCGACGATCAAGCAAGACATGCTGGATCGCAACGTCGGCGGCAAGGTCGCGGACCCGGGGTCAGCCGGAAGCTTGGCACTGTCTTCCGGTGTGCCGCATCTGCCGAATCCCGGGGCGCGGCTGTGGCCACCGACTCGCCGGTAGGAATTCGTTGCCCTAGATTAGGAGGCAAGACAGACCCGACAGCATGGAGAACCCCGCAGTGACGAACCAGACCATCGACCTCGAGCAGCTCCTCACCGATCCGGTCGTCACGGCCCTGGCCCGCGCCGAGGAAAACGCATGGTTCACCGCGTCCCCCACGGAAACGGCTGCCGGCATCGAGGCCTCGGGCATCGATCCCGCCATCGTCGCCGACGCACAGGCACGCTTCCGGCGCTTTGCGCCGTGGTTCGCCGAGCGTTTTGCGGACACCCGCGCCACGCACGGCATCCTCGAGTCCCCGCTGGTCGGCGTCCCGGACATGCAGGCGGAACTGGGCAGGCGCTTCGCTGCCCAGCTGCCGGGCAAGCTGTGGGTCAAGCGTGACGACTTGCTTCCGGTCAGCGGCTCGATCAAGGCCCGCGGTGGCATCCACGAGGTGCTGCAGGTCGCCGAGCGCCTGGCCGTCGAGGCCGGGCTCATGGCGCCCGAGGACGACGCGCGCGTGCTGATGACCCCCGCCGTGCAGGAGGTGCTCTCGAAGCACGGCATCGCCGTGGGCTCCACCGGCAACCTGGGGCTGTCGATCGGGATCGTCGCCTCCGAGCTCGGCTTCCGGACCACCGTGCACATGTCGCTCGACGCGCGCGCCTGGAAGAAGGACCTGCTGCGCTCCCGCGGCGTCGAGGTGGTGGAGCACGCCGGCAACTTCTCCGACGCTGTCGAGGCCGGGCGCCGCAGCGCGCAGGAGGACCCCAGTGTGTGGTTCGTCGACGACGAGGCGTCGCTCATGCTCTTCTCCGGCTACGCCGTGGCCGGCGCGCGGCTGGCCGGGCAGCTGAAGGCGATGGACGTCCTCGTCGATGCGGAGCACCCGCTCATCGTGCACCTGCCATGCGGCGTGGGCGGCGGCCCGGGCGGCGTGACGTTCGGGCTCAAACTGGCCTTCGGCGACGCCGTGCACTGCGTCTTCGCCGAGCCGACCCACTCCCCCTGCATGTCCCTGGGCGTGCGCACCGGCCTGCACGATGCGATAAGCGTGCAGGACATCGGGCTCGACGGGCTGACCGCCGCCGACGGCCTGGCCGTGGGACGCCCCTCGCGCCTGGTCGGCGAGCACCTGCAGCAGCTCATCGACGGCTTCGTGACGGTCACCGACGAGCGCATGAAGGCGTTCCAGGGCCTGCTGCACGAGACCGAGGGCATCGACATCGAACCCTCCGCGGCGGCGGGCTTCGCCGGCCCGTGGCGCATCCTCGGGGACCCGGCCTACCGCGCGGCGTTCGGGCTGGACGAGGACCGCCTGGCCCATGCGACGCATGTCGTCTGGGCGACCGGCGGGTCCATGGTCCCCGCCCAGGAGATGGCCGGCTACGTGGCCGAGGGCCGACGCCTGGCCGGCGAGGTCGACTGGGTTTAGCCCGACCAACCGGAACGCCGATGGCGGTGCCCCACACGTGGGGCACCGCCATCGGCGGCTTCGGGGGAAGGATCCCCGGTCGGCCATCGAACACGGTCGGTCCGGGAAGCCTGTCAGTTCGCGAAGGTGTCCATGAGCTTGCCCTTGGCGTTCCAGAGGCCCAGCGAATCGCCCCCGTTGTTCAGGATCCCGACGCTGCCGCCCAGGTAGTACGCCCCGGCGTGGTTGGTGCCCGGACCTGGGTAGATGCGCAGCTCGGCACCCGGCTTCAGCGTGTAGCCCTCCCCGATGCGCATCACGTTGTTCGCCGCGTCGCGCAGCAGGTACCCTCCGACGTCGATGGTGCGCTTGCCGGTGTTGGCGAGGATGACGTGTTCCCCGGTTTCCGGCTGCAGGTCGTCGCCCGGCACGTCGTTGACCGCTCCGGAGATGGCCACCCCCTCGTTGGACGGGAAGGGCTTGCGGCCCGTGAGGTGCCGGTCCATCTGCTGCGGGAAATCGCCGGTGATGCGCCCGGCGCCCAGGGCCAGCGACTCGTCGACGGCCCCGGTGGAGTTCACGGTGTAGACGCCCAGCTCCAGTCCCGCCTCCTTGACGCGGGCCGCACCCGCGGCATCCAGGCTCCTGTAGCTGGTGCCGAAGGAATCGGCGTAGCGTGCGTAGTCGGCCAGCACCGCGGCACCCGGCACGCTGCCGGTGAGCTGCTGCAGCGGCACCTCCGGCGCCAGCGCCGCGAACTTCTTGTTCGAGGCGACGTCGAAGCCGAGCACCTCGATCCGCCCGGCGCGGTTCAGCGCGCTCCACGCGGCGTCGTTGGCCAGGGCATCGGCGACGACCTTCTCCACGCCCGGGGACTTGGCCGGGGACTTGATCTCGATGAACACCCCCGTGGTGCCGGTCAGGGCCGCGGCGACCTCGTCGAAGTGCGGGATCTTCTCTCCTGCATACCCGGCGGAAAAGTAGGACCCAGCGTCGATGCGGCGCAGTTCCTTCCAGGTGAAGGACGTGATCGGGTCGTTCGCGCGCTCCGGGAACACCTCCTCGACGTTGGTGGTGCGTGCCGGGGTGTCGTCGTGGAAGATGAACGGGACTCCGTCGCGGCTGAGCTGCACGTCGATCTCGATGAAGTCGGCGCCGGAGCGGCTGCCGGCCTTGACGGCTGCCACGGTGTTTTCCGGGGCGACGCCCGCGGCACCGCGGTGCCCGACCAGGATCGGCGCGTCGTACTTCTTTGCCACGGCAGGGGCCGCCGGCGCGGCAACGGCCGGTGCCGCCAATCCGGCGAGCATGCAGGCGGTCAGCGTTCCCAGGGCGATGGTGCGAAGCTTCATGTGTGGCTGCTTTCGGTCTCGGGGGTGAACACACCGCACACGTTGCCGCGGCCAGGCGGCCTCCCGGGAAAGAGGACATGAACCGGGCCTTAAGATCTCCACCGCGGCCGAACCCGGCACGGTGGCAGGGTGCGCTCGAAGCCCGGGGAACCAGCGCCCGTGACACGAGGTGGCCCCGGAACCGGGACGGTTCCGGGGCCACGATTCCCGAGGGAGCTGGTTTCAGAAGCTGCCCAGGCCCTTGCCCAGCAGTTGGGTACCGAGCACCAGAAGCACAACCATCATGATGGTGGCGTTGTTCGCGGTCAGCCAGGTCCTGATGTTGTCCAGGAGACCTGCGGCTTTGGCCGGGGCCACGAGGTAGAGCAGCACCGGCAGCAGCACGCTGAGCGCGGCGATCGCGGTGAAGACAACGACTGCCGCCACGACCTGCCCGGCACCCAACGCGGCACGGCCGAAGGCCATGCCCGCCGCGGCAGCCACGAGCATGTTTTTCGGGTTGACCGCGGCGAGCAGGAAACCGAGGCCGAGCGCCGCCGGCGGCTTCATGGTGTCGATCGCCGCCATCCACTTGGGCAGCGAGGTTTCCTCGCCGGGCTTCGGGCGCGAGCGCCATTGCTTCAGCGACATCGCCAGCAACGCCACGCCGAACAGAAGCTGGATGGTCCCCGCGACAGGCTGCGGGCCGGTGCTGTCGCCGGGTTCCGGGATCACCCCTGCAAGAAGCGTAAAGATGCCCGTGGCCACGCAGATTCCCACCACCCACCCGAGCAGGAACCCGAGGCCCAGCGGCTTCGGACGCGGGGACATGAGCATCAGGATTGTCGCGATGATGGGCACCGGGCTGATGGCTATGGTGATGGCATAGGGCAGGGTTTCACCCAGGACGTGGATCATGTGTTTGTTCTCCGCTGGTGGAACGCGGGCTTCCCGGCCGGGAAGCCTGCAGGGGGGTGACGCTGAAATGCGTCGGGGTTCCGCAGGGGAACCCCGACGCAGCTGACCATGGCGTGGCTAGCAGGCAAGGTCCTTCTTGAGGTCCGCCTGCGCGGCCTCGACCTTGGCAATATCGTCGGACAGTGCTTCCTTGGCCTGTGGCACCGTCAGGTTCTTGTCGACGTCGGAGACGGCCTTGTCAAAGTCCTTCACTGCAGCGTCGACGGCTTCCTTCCGGTCGGCGCCGACCTTGTCCAACGACTTCTCCAGGTCCGTGTAGGCCGCCTTGACCTTGTCGCGGGCTGCCTGGATCTCGCCGATCGAGGATCCGCTGCTCAGCGTGGTCTTGACCTCGGCAACCGCGCCCACCAGCGCCGCATAGGAATCGCAGGCGGCCGAGGCGTTTTCCTGGGGAGAGGAGCTGCAGGCGGACAGTGGGAGGCCGAGGGCAGCTATCACCGCCATGGAGGTGAATAGTTTGGTGCTCTTGCGCATGTGGTGCTCCTAAGAATCTGTGGTTTCGTGCAGCGTGCAGGGCGGGCCTAGAGGCCCATGAGTTGCTTCTTGGCCTGGTCGAATTCCGCGTCGGTGAGCAGACCCTGCTGTTTGAGTTCCCCGAGCCGCTGCAGCTGTGACACCAGGTCCGTCGCCGGTGCCGCGGAGGGGGCCGGCGGGACGGGAGCCGCCGGCTGCTGAACGGCGGCAGGAGCCGCATACCCGGAGACTGCGGCGATGGCGGTTTCCTCGATGGCCTGGCGCTGCAGCATGGCTTCCTGCTGCGCCGCCTCGGCCTTGTTGACCTGGTGCCGCTGGACGGCCCCGCTGACTGCCGTGGCTGTTCCGGCAACGACTGCGGTGCGCGCAGCCATGCCAAGGAGTCCGGGCCGACCTGCTCGTCTGAGTAGAGGCATGGTGGTTTCTTCCTTTCCTAGGCTTCGAGAACTGCTTGTTCGGCGACGAGCTGGTTGACGGCTGCTGCGGGAATGCGTTCGGAGCGCACTACAGTGCCGCGGGCTGCGGCGAGGCGCCCGGCCAGTTCGGTCGCCCAGCACATTTCCAGGGCCACCAGTGCGACACCGAAACCCGGTGCTATCGAGGCCGCCGCCTCGGCCAGGTCGTCCTCGCCCAGCAGTCCCTGCACCTCGAGGGCCAGTGGCTCGACCCCGAGGCCGTCGTCATCCCCGACGACCTCGGTGTAGCTGACGGTGCCGTCCGCGGCACGCGCGGCGACGACCAGGTCCAGCAGGCGCACCGCTCCTGTTGCGGTTGCGGCGAGCACCGAATCCAGGACGGCGGCGTCGAGGCCGGCCCCCTCGAACTCGACAACGAAAATCTCCACCGGCCCGTATTCAAAACCTTCCATGGGTAACCCCGCTCCTTCCGGTCCTTGCCTCAACGGTTGTCTAGTTGGTGATCCCGGGGAACGACCAGCGTCCCTCACGTACTTCGGCCCGCGGGCGGTACAGGCGGACCAGGTAGTTCCAGCCCTCCATGATCGGCAGGGCATTGGGTTCGTCCGCGGAACCGCCGAAGTTGATGGTGATGGACCCGTCGGCGTTCGGCACCCCGGTGATGTTGTTGACGCTGTAGGCGGCCTCCGGGTTTTCCTCGAAGTAACCCTCGGCGTTGTAGAGCGACAACGACCAGAAACCGTCAACCGGCACCTCCTTGACGGTCAGCGAGTACCTGTCGGCCGGCAGATCCGGGGCAACGTTGATGTAGGAGGCCTCGGATTCCGGCAAACCGCCCCATCCCACGGCGGCGCCGATCAGGTGGCGCACCGGGTCTACCTCCTGCTTGGTGCCGAAGCAGCGCTCGAGCCCGCCCAGCCCCTTGGCCAGTTCGAGCAACGCGTTTCGCGTGGCGGTGACGGAAGCCTCGTCGTAAGGGGGAAGCCGGAACTGCCGGGTGCTTGTCGAGGAGATGCGCAGCGCATCCTGCAGCGCGTTGACCTCGGCCACGTCAGCCGGGTCTTCCGGGTCCACCAGGATCCGGGCGGCGACCATGGCAAAGCCGGTGCCGAATTCCTCGACGGTGAGTTTGTGGTCCCCGGGCGTGTGGAAGACCCGGTTGATGTAGTGGTCCTGGTTGACGACCATCACCGAAACGTAGCGGTCCCCCACCTCCGGGATGCCCAGCACCGCGCCCTCGCTGATGTCCACGACCGCGGCGCTGTAGAGCGTGTCCCGGTTCATGCGGATGATGGGCTGGTTGTCGATGGCCGTGGGGACCCTGCCGTGGCTCCACACCCCGGTGCCACCGACTTGCTGCGCAATGGCTGCGAACATGCGGTCGGATTCGGCGCGGACAAAATTGTCGGCATTTACATGTATTGCGGTCACTGCGGAACCAGCTTTCCCTAGTCACTCGGTTTCAGGATCAATCCTCTGCAGGTTCGACGGCTGGTGCATCATCCATGGTTGATGATTTAGCACCCACCACCTGCACCAATGCGGGGCGAACCATGGAGTACCCGGCGTTCTTGTGGAATCGTCGCTTGTGGACGCCCCCGCCGGGGGTCCTGCCGGCGCTCCCACATGAAATGAGGCTCCCTCCGTGAACCCAGAACCTTCCGCCCTGGCGGATGCGGCATTTGCCTACGGCATCCCCCTGACCTTCAACCTCGACCAGGTGCAGCGCTACGTCGAGCACGGCATCGGCGCGAACCCCGCGGCAGCCTTCAACACCTTCAGCCATGCGCGCACGCTGGCCGGCCCGGCCGACACCTTCGTGTCGATCAACAACGACACCCTGTACTCGATGGCCCAGCTGGACCTGGGCGTCGGCCCGGTGCTGCTCGAAGTCCCGGACACCGGCGGGCGCTACTATGTCCTGCAGTTCGTCGACGCATGGACCAACAACTTTGCCTACGTGGGGCACCGCGCCACGGGCACGGCGGCGGGCAGTTTCCTCATTGTTCCCCCCGGATGGGGCGGCGAGGTCCCGGAGGGCACCACGCTCATCACCGCGCCCACGCTTGTCGTCTCGATAGTGGGCCGCTGGGCCTGCAGCGGCCCGGAGGACCTGCCGGCCGTCCATGCGCTGCAGGACGCCACCTACCTGGCCCAGCTCGACGCCGCGGCGGTTCCCCGCGGCCTGCCGGCGATCGATTCCGGCATCGCCCCCGAACTGCAGTTCCTGGAAAAGCTGCGCCTCTACTCCCGGGCCTACCCGCCGGCGGCACGGGACCTGCCCGCCCTCGAGGCACTGGCCCCGCTGGGTCTCAGGGACGCGGGCGCCGGACGGTACGGCTCGATGGATCCGGAGCAGGCCCGGTCCCTGGGTGCCGCGATCGCCGCGGCGCAGGAAAAGCTCGTGAGGTTCCTGCGCGAGGGCGAGGTGCCGATGTCCAACGGCTGGCAGCTGCCGTTCCACGCATTCGACTACAACCAGGACTTCTTCGAGGTCGGGACGCTCAACGAACCCGCCTACACCGGCATGGAACCCACCGAACGCTACGTGCGCCGGGCCGCCGCGGCCCTGGGCGGCCTGTGGGGAAACCACGCCTACGAGGCCGCCTACGCCCCGGTCTACGTGGATTCCGAGGGCCGGCAACTCAACGGCGCGAACGACTACGTGCTGCGACTCTCCCCCGTCCCGCCGGTGAAGGCGTTCTGGTCGCTGACCATGTACTCGGTCCCCGATTTCCACCTTGTCGAGAACGAAATCGGCAGGTTCTCGCTGGGAGACAGGACCCCGGGGCTGGTGTACGAGGCCGACGGGTCGCTGAACATCTACCTGGGAGCCACGCCCCCGGCCGATCCGCACCGGGCCGCGAACTGGCTGCCGGCGCCCCGTGGCGATTTCCGCCCGATGATGCGCATGTACGAACCCGGCCCCGAGGTCATCGACGGCAGCTACGAGATCCCCGCCATCGTGCGCCTTGAAGGAAAGCGAGCCTGAGGTGACCTACCTGTCCATCGGTTCCCGGGTCGATGCCCCGGGCGGGAGCGTCGAGTTGCTGGCTTCCAAGTTCAACCGCCACACCTTCTGGTGCGGGCAAAGCGGGTCCGGCAAGACCTACGCGCTGGGCGTGCTGCTGGAACAGTTGCTGCTGCACACCGAGCTGCCGCTGCTGGTGCTTGACCCGAACGCCGACTTCGTCCACCTCAACGAACCGCGCCCGGAGGCGGACCCGGCCGAGGGCACCGGGATCGGCGGAACGGACATGCGCATCCTGCACTCCGGGCCCGGGTCGGACAACCGCGTGCGCACCCGGTTCACCGACCTCTCGGTGGCCTCCAAGGCCGCGGTGCTGCAACTGGATCCGGTGCGTGACGCCGGGGAATTCAACGTGCTGCTGAACTTCGACACGGGCGCCGACGGCGGGACCTTCGACGGCAGCACCTTCGACGGCGCCAACTACATCGCCTCGCTGCGTTCCTCGGGGAACCCGGGGCAGGCACAGTTGGCCACCCGGATCGAGAACCTGCAGGTGCTCGACTGGGACCTCTGGTCCCGCGGCGGCGAATCGGTCACGGACATCATCGACGGCAGGCCGCGTGCCACGGTCATGGAGCTGGGCGGGTTCAACGACCCGGCCGAGCCGAAGGTCGCGGCCCTGGCGGTGCTCGAGCACCTGTGGGCCACCCGCGCCGAACGCCGCCCGGTGTTGATAGTGATCGACGAGGCGCACAACCTGTGCTCCCCGAACCCTGCAACCCCGGTGGAGCGGGCCCTGACCGAGCAGCTCATCCAGATCGCGGCCGAGGGCCGGAAGTTCGGGCTGTGGCTTTTCCTCTCGACCCAGCGCCCCGGAAAGATCCACCCCAACGTGCTCTCGCAATGCGACAACCTGGGGCTCATGCGCATCAACTCGCCGCGCGAACTCGAGGAACTTGCCGGCGTCTTCGGCTATGTGCCCCGGGAACTTGTCAACCGTTCCAAGGACTTCGTGCAGGGCCAGGGGTTGTTCGCCGGCGGGTTCATCGAGCAGGCCACGCTGGCGCAGATGCGCAACCGGGTAACCCTCGAGGGCGGCTCCGACGTCAAGGTCCCGCTCCGCGGCGGAAGCTGAGGCCCCCGCCGGGCCGCCGGTGGCCGGCGCCGTTGCTCAGGGCCTGAACTTGATGGCCTCGCGGCGGGTGCCGACCCCCAGCTTGCGGTAGATCGAGCGCTGGTGGGTCCGCACGGTGTTCACCGAGACGAACAGCGCCGCGGCGATCTCCTCGGCCGTCATGGTGGTGCGCAGGTAGCCGAAGATCTCCAGTTCGCGGGAGGTCAGCCGGGAGCCGAGGATCGAGTGCCGGGAGACGCCCTCGTCGGCGTGGGCGATCCGCGCCGCCAGGAACCCCTCGTGCGCCGTGCCCCACGCCGCGTGCTCTGTCAGCAACCCGGCAAGGCCCTCGTCGGTTCCGGCGAACGGCCTGCCTATCGATTGCGGGACTGCCACGTCAAGGGCCTTTTCCAGGCGGCGGTGCGCTTCCTCGCGGTCCCCGCTCTCGCGCAGGATGACGGCGGAGGTCACCAGGGCGCTGGCTGCCACGTAGGAGACCATGGCCGGCTGTTCAATGCCGGCGAGCATCGCCATGGCCTCGGTGTGCTTCCCGGCCAGCCGGTGGAGCTCGGCGCTGTGGACAAGGACCACCGGGATGTTCAGGTGCGCGTGGATCCCGGCCAGCAGGGCCAGCCCGGCCGCTTCGTCCCCCGCCGCGACGCGCAGGCTCGCCGCGGCCAGCGTTCCGTAGATGTCCCAGGGCACCCCGTGCACCGTGCACCGGCCGATGCCGTCCAGGTGCGTCTCCGCCTCACTGATCTCGAGCGCGTTCCCGGTGGCCGCGGCGCACAGGGCCAGGTACACGCGGGCCAGCGCGGTATAGGAATTCCGGTGCCCACCGCGCCGGGCCAGTTCCTGGAAAGAGCGTTTGGCTTCGGGGATCCGGTCCTGCCAGTAGTCCGTGTAGCCGCGCGCGAAGATCTCGATCCCGCCGTCGTAGTGGGTCCACTCGGTGCCCGGTTCCTGCGGCAGGGCATCGCCGGAGGAGTCCATCAACGTCCGGGCCGCCGTCAGGTTTCCGCCGAAGGCCAGCGCAAAGACGAGGTTTGCCCGGACCCGGGAAGCCAGGGTCTTCAGCCCGGCGTTCTCCGAGTCGCGCAGGGCCGTGCGCAGCTGCCTGACGGCCTCCGCGGGATTGCGCCGCAGGCGCAGCTCCGTCCAACCAACGTAGAACTGCCGGTAGGCGTGCGAGACGGAATCAACGTGTTCCTCCCGCATGGCAGTCTGCGCGGCGTCGGATGCCGCGGCAAGTTCCTGCTGGTCGTGCGACAGAAACAGTTCGGCGAAGGCCCATGTCCCCGCCGGTGCGCGTTTGCCCGGATCCGCTTCCCGGTCGGCAGTGCGCGCCCGCTCCAGCAGCAGCGCGGAACCCTGGGTGTCGCCCATCGCGTCGAGGCAGCAGGCGCGCACCAGAAGCACCTCGGGGCAGGGACCCATTTCGGTGTCCAGGCGCAGGCACAGCGCATGCAGCGCCGCCGCCCCGGATTCGATAACGATCCTCAGCCAGGCGCCCCGCAGGATGCCCATCGCCAACTCGCGCTCCCCACCGGCCATGGCGTGCTTGATCGCCTCCAGTGGGTAGCTTTCGGCAAGTGCCGCGGCCGCCGCGCGGTTCAGGGTGCGCGCACGCGCGGCGTCGGTCCGGCCCAGCAGGATGCGGCATTGCTTGGCGAAACGGTGTTGCCACCGGTAAACGGTGGTGGCGTCCTCCCGTACGTAGCGGTCAACGAAGATGCCCTGTCGCGCGCATTCCTCAAGCAATGCGGCGCTGTCCCGGTTCCCGGTCAGGGCCATGGCCAGGTTGCTGTCGAGGTGTTGGCAGGTGGTCGCGGCAAGGATGAAATCTGCAAGTTCGGGCCGCAGCCGGCCCAACACAGAGGATTCCACATACTCGGTCAGCACCTCGCCGGCCTCGGCATTCGCCAGGCTCCCGTGGCCGGATCCCATCCGCGTCACTTGGACGGCGACCGGCCATCCTCCGGTGTCGGCGTGGATCTTCTCGGATGCTTCGTACTCGGCAGCGGTTGGTTTCCGCCCCTCGGCCATTTCGGCTGCGATGTCTTCGGCAGTGAGTGCGAGCTCCGCGGGACCCAGGCGCCCGGCAATGCCCGCTGCAAGGAATCGGTTGAACCAGGTTGCCAGGTCAACGGCGCCGGAGAGCACGAAACGCAGCATCCCGCCGCAGTGCTCGGCAAGGATGCCCAACGGCCCTTCGGCCAATCCCTGCCCGCCGTGGTGCGCGTCGTCAATGACCACCACCAACGGTTCCGTCAGTGACATGGCCATCACGGCGATCCGTTCGACAGTGGCCTCGGTTCCGGCCGGGTCGGGACGAAGCGCTCCGATGGCCATCGAGTCGCGGACATCGGTGTCCGGGGCGATCCTGTGAAGGGCGCTGATCAGCCCATGGAGCAGTTGCTCGTCGCCGGCCCCGCTGGCAGGGGTCAGCGTCAGCCACGCCTTGGGCGAGGCACCATGCTGCGCCCACGCGGCAAGCGCCGAGGTCTTTGCGTACCCGGATGGCGCTGCCACGAGGGTGACGGGATGGCGGGACGACAAATCGTCGAGCAACGCCTCAATCCGCGCTCGCCTCGGCATCATGGCACTGGTGCGCGGCGCCGAGACCAGGAACCAGGGTTGTGGGGCCCAGTCCGTGATGGGGGATGCGTCCATGAGGCAGAGCCTACAAGGAAAAAGCCGGTTGAGTGGGAGCTACCCAGCAAACACTCCGACTTTCTCCAGAATATGTACTTTTACCCGGTCCCGGGCCGCCACGTCAGCAGAGGTCCCGAACGCAGCGAAACCCTATGTGGTTCGTGGCGGAGTCCTCCGCCTGGGCCCAGCGCGCCGCGGGCCGGTAGCGCAGGCAATACTCCGGGGCGGAAAGGTGCGATCCGCCCTTGAGGACACGCCGGGGAACACCGCTTCCGGCGTTGTCTTCCGCCCCCAGGCCGCCGTGGACACCTCCGGGTTCGACTCCCCGCGACCATTCGACACCCGCTGCCAGCGCATGCGATTCGGTGTAGTGGTCGCCGGTCCACTCCCACACGTTTCCGATGCAGTCCTCAAGGCCGAACCCGTTCGGCGGAAACGCCCCCACCGGGGAGGTGCCGACCCAACCCCCGGCCCCCGAGTTCAGGTAGGGAAACCGCCCGTGCCAGGTGTTGGCCATCGCCACCCCCGCGGGGTCCCGGTCCCTGCCCCAGGCATAGGGATTCGGCGCAAGCCCACCGCCTGCCGCGAATTCGTGTTCCGCCTCGGTGGGAAGCCGGGCACCGAGCCACCGCGCGTAGGCGAGCGCGTCCCCGTGGGCGATCTGCACCACCGGGTGGTTCTCCTTGCCGGTCAGATCGCTGTCGGGACCGAGCGGATGCCGCCATTGCGCACCGGGGACCCATGCCCACCAGGCGCGCCAGTCACGGAGGTCCACGGGGCCTCCGGTTGGCACGAAGACCAACGACCCGGGACCACGTTCCTCTGCAGGCAGGTGCGCAAAGGCAGCCTCGTCGAGCCCACGCTCGGCGAGTGTCACGTAGCCGGTTTCCCCGACAAAGACGCCATACTGGGCGTTCGTCACCGGCCCGCGCATCATATCGAACGGCGCGAGCGTTCGCTGGTGCACCGGGGCTTCGTCAGGGTAGAAGTCGTAGGAGCCCATTGAAAAACGCCCTCCCGGCAGGCGCACCCACAATTGTTCGGGTGACGCGCCCCGGATCCCGTTGCTGGTCATCGTTCCACTCCTACGTTGCGGCCGCTGCATTCGAGCCTGCCTTGTCACACGCCTGGACGGATCATCACCAACTGATGAATTGCGCCCCGAAAGTCCACGGCGAGACCCGCAACCACCGCAGGTCCGAAGGGCCCGTAATACGAAGCGTCACACGCCGCCCGTGCCCGGAGGGCCCCGGATAGACTCGTCGGAAACGCGGTGAAGGGGCAAACGGATCATGGTTGCACGGATGGATACGGTCGTCGTCGGCGGCGGGGCGATGGGTTCGGCGGCAGCCTGGGCGCTGGCGGGGCGAGGTCGCGAGGTCATGCTGCTGGAGCAGTTCGAACCCGGGCACGCACTCGGTGCCTCCCATGGCACCACGCGCAACCTGAACCTCGGCTATGCGGAGCCCACCTACGTGGCGATGCTGGCCGAGGCGCTGGAGCTGTGGGCGCTGCTGGGCGAACAGAGCGGCACCGAGCAGGTGGCCCGCACCGGAACCGTCAACCACGGCGACCCCGCGGCCCAGACCCGTACGCTGCGCGCACTGGCTGCGGTGGGCATCCGCGCGGAGGAGGTTTCCGCGGCGGAGGCTTCCGAGCGCTGGCGCGGCATCAGGTTCGATGGCCCGGCACTGCACCTGCCCGACGGCGGGCAGCTGAACCCCGAGCTGGCGCTGCCGGGCTTCCAGCAGGTGGCGCACGGGGCCGGGGCGGAGATCAGGCACGGCGTCCGGCTGGTGGAGCTCCAGGTCCGCGGCGACGACGAGGTCCGGTTGGTGCTTGAATCCGCGGCGGGGACCGAGACCGTCGACGCGCGGCGCGTTGTCGTCACGGCAGGCGCATGGACGACAAATCTACTAGGAGATTTCATATCCATGCCGTCGCTGACCGTCACACAGGAGCAGCCGCTGCACTTCGCCCCGGCGGATCCCGGCGCCGTGTGGCCCGGCTTCAACCACACGCTGGTTCCCGGCTCCCCGGGATTCGAGAACGCCTACTCCCCCGTCTACGGAATGCTCACCCCGGGCGAGGGCATCAAGGCCGGCTGGCACGGAACCGGCGCCGTTACCGACCCCGACCGGCGAAGCTTCGCCTCCGAGCCGGCCCAACGCCGCGCGCTGCAGGACTACGCGCGCACCTGGCTGCCGGGTGTGGACGCCGATTCCTTCACGGAAATCAGCTGCACCTACACCAACACCGAGGACGAGGACTTCATCCTGGACCGCGTGGGCCCGGTGGTCTTCGGCGCCGGTTTCTCCGGGCATGGCTTCAAGTTCACGCCGGTGGTCGGGCGGATCCTCGCCGACCTCGTCGACGGCAGCCGGCCGGCACCGGCACGGTTCGCGGCCGCGCGGAAGATCACCGGCACCCCGTTCTCCGACCGGCGCGCGCGACTGCCGCTGGGCAGCGCCTAACGGCTCGCGGCCAGCGCTTCCTGCACCTGGGCGGCGGCGCGCAGGAGCGCCGGAAGCACTTCCCGTGCGGCTTCCTCGGCACCGACCGGGGCCTGCTGGCGCACGCCCATGGACACATTCATGGCCGCGGCGATGCTGCCGTCCGCGTTGAACACCGGCACCGCGACCGAGCGCAGGCCGATCTCCAGTTCCTGGTCGACTATCGCATGGCCCAGCGCGCGGACCTTTTCCAGCTCCGCGCGCAGGTCCGCCACGTTGTCGATGCCCAGGCCGGTGGCCGGGTGCACCCCGTCGGCCAGCAGGGCATCAAGCACCCCGGGCGCCTGGTAGGCCAGCAACACCCGCCCCATGGACGTGTTCGCGGCCGGGAAGCGGGTGCCCACCGAGATGCCCACGCGCATGATCGAGCGGGTGTGGACGCGGGCAATGTAGAGGATGTCTCGCCCGTCCAGGACCGACGCGGAAGCCGACTCGTGCACTTCCGTGGAGAGGTCCTCGAGCACCGGTTCCATCAACTGGGGCAGCGTGGCGCTGGAAAGGTACGAGTACCCCAGCTGCAGGACCTTGCTGGTGAGCTCGAAGAACTTGCCGTCGCCGCGCACGTAGCCGAGCTCCTGCAGGGTGAGCAGGAAGCGGCGGGCCGTGGCGCGCGAGAGCCCGGTGCGCTTGGCGACCTCGGAGAGCGTCATGGAGGGGTGCTCGGCGTCGAACGAGGTGATCACCTCGAGCCCGCGGGCCAGGGACTGGACCGAGGTGGAGCCGCCGGCGGCTGTGGTTCCTGCATCCTGGCTCATCGCGTGCGGCTCCCCTGTATGTGTCGTGTTGGCTTGGCCCGCGGACGGCTCCGTGGTGCGGGCGGGCGGCGGGCCGGGTGTCCCGCGGCTGCCGCACCCCATCAAATCTACCGCCGGATGCCGCGAACGAGGTCAACCGGCAGGCGGGCTGCCAGCTCCTCGAAGGGGATCCCGTGGGCGGAACGCACGAACACCGTACCGTCGGCGAGTTCGAAGACCGCCGACTCGGTGTAGATGCGCGAGACGCAGCCCAGGCCGGTGACCGGGTAGCTGAGCTCCCCGACCAGCTTCGACGCGCCGTCCCGGGTGAACAGCGACATCATGACCCAGGTGGCCTTGGCGCCGATGGCCAGGTCCATGGCCCCGCCCACGGCCGGGATGGCCCCGGGTGCCCCGGTGTGCCAGTTGGCCAGGTCGCCGGATCCCGAGACCTGGAACGCGCCGAGCACGCAGACATCAAGGTGGCCGCCGCGCATCATCGCGAAGGAATCGGCATGGTGGAAGTAGCTGGCGCCGGGCAGCTCGGTGACGGGGATCTTTCCGGCATTGATCAGGTCTCCGTCGACCTCGTCCCCCGAGGCCACCGGGCCCATGCCCAGCATGCCGTTCTCGGTATGCAGGGTGACGTCCTGCCCGGCATCCAGGAAGTTGGAGACGTTCGTCGGCTGCCCGATGCCCAGGTTCACGAAAGCGCCGACCGGGATGTCGGCGGCGACCATCGCGGCAAGTTCGTCGCGGGTCAGTGGCGCGGCCGTCGTGGTGAATGCCGTGGCGGTGAAGGTGGTGGTTTCGGTGTCCATCAGTTGTTGCCTCCGAGTGCGACGAGGGTGTTGACGTAGATGCCGGGGGTCACCACGACCTCCGGGTCGATGCCGCCGGCGGGAACGACGTCGTCGACCTGGACGATTGCCTGCCGGGCGGCGGCGGCCATGATGGGGCCGAAGTTGCGGGCGGTCTTGCGGTATTCAAGGTTGCCGCGGGTGTCGGCGCGCAGCGCCTTGATGAGCGCGAAGTCGGCGTGGAGGGGGGGTTCGAGCACGTAGCCGCGCCCGTCGATCACGCGGGTTTCCTTGCCCCGGGCCAGCTCGGTCCCGTACCCGGTGGGCGTGAAGAACCCGCCGATGCCGGCACCGGCGGCACGGATGCGTTCGGCCAAGTTGCCCTGCGGGACCAGCTCGAGCTCGATCTCCCCGGCGCGGTAGGCCGTATCGAAGTGCCAGGAATCGGACTGGCGAGGGAAGGAGCAGATGACCTTCTTGACGCGGCGTTCCTTGATCAGCAGGGCAAGCCCGGCGTCCGCTTGGCCGGCGTTGTTGTTCACGACCGTGAGGTCCGTGGCGCCGTGGGCCAGCAGCGCGTCGATGAGCTCCATCGGCTGGCCGGCGTTGCCGAACCCGCCGATCAGGACTGTCGCGCCGTCGTGGATGTTCTCCACAGCCTCGGCGGCGGTGGCGGCAATGCGTGGTGCCATAATGGGTGCTCTCCTAAGTTTTCTGAAGTCTCGTCCTGTGCTCCCTCGGGGGTTCAAATCCCCCATGCCTCTTATGGCTTGCAGGTCAGTGGGTGGCGTTCGGGTTTTCCAGCACGACGGCCAGGCCCTGGCCGACGCCGATGCAGATCGCCGCGACGCCCCAACGCTGGTTGCCTTCCTGCAGCCGGCGGGCCAGTGTGCCCAGGATGCGCAGCCCGGAGGCCCCCAGCGGGTGGCCGATGGCGATGGCACCGCCCCAGGCGTTGACGATGGCCGGGTCGATGTCCCAGGCGCGGATGCAGGCCAGTGATTGTGCGGCGAAGGCCTCGTTGAGCTCCACCGCCGCAACGTCGGACCAGCCAATTCCGGCCTTGGCCAGCGCCTTGTTTGCGGCGTCCACCGGGGCGAAGCCGAAGAACTGTGGGTCCAGGGCCGATGCGGCCCGGCCCGCGATGCGCGCAATCGGCGCAGCACCCAGCAGCTCGCCCCCTCGCTCGGAACCGATGAAGGCCGCCGAGGCACCGTCGGACATCGGCGAGGCGTTGCCTGCCGTCACGGTTCCGGTGGCCGCGTCGCGGAAGACGGTGCGCAAGCCGGCCAGCGTTCCGGCCGTGGAATCGGGGCGGATTGTCTCGTCCCTGGCGGTCTCGGCGCCGCGCTTGCCGGACGGCGGCACGGCGACCACGAGGTCGTTGTACTTGTCATTGTCCCAAGCCTCCGCCGCCAGGCGGTGCGACAACGCGGCGAACCGGTCCTGGTCCTCGCGGTTGATCCCGTATTTCTCGCGCAGCTGTTCGGTGGCTTCGCCCAGGGACACCGTCCACTGCGCAGGCATTGCGGGGTTGACCAGGCGCCACCCCAGTGTGGTGTTCGCCAGCTCCAGGTTGGCCATCGGGAAGGGACGGTCGGTCTTGGGCAGCACCCACGGGGCGCGGCTCATGGATTCGACTCCGCCGACAAGCACCAGGTCCGCGTCCCGCACGTTGACCTGGCGGGCGGCGGCGATGGCGGCATCCAGCGAGGAGCCGCACAGGCGGTTCATGGTGGTGCCGGGGAGCGAGGTCGGCAGGCCGGCCAGCAGGGTGGCCATGCGGGCGACGTTGCGGTTTTCCTCGCCGGCACCGTTGGCGTTGCCGAAGATCGATTCGTCGATGGTGGCCGGGTCCAGCTCCGGGGCGCGGGCCACGAGTTCGCGGACCACGTGGGCCGCAAGGTCGTCGGGGCGATGCGCGGAGAGGCTTCCGCCGATCTTGCCGAAGGGCGTGCGGATCGCGTCGTAGAGGTACGCCTGCTGCATGGTGTGGGGTCCGACTTCCTGATCAAAAGTGTTCGCATCGTGAACTTGCGTTCACTGAATGAACTTTATCAGCAGGAGCGAAGGGGATTCAAGGGTTTCCCGGGAGGCCGCCCTCGACGGCCCGGACTCCCCCGGGCACGCCCCGCCGGCTCGGGAGCGCGATGCTCGCGGCACTCGGCACGATGTCCCGCACGCCCTGCAGGTCGATGCGGCGGGCCCCGCATTCCCTGGCGCAGCGCACGTAGAGCACTCGCCCCTCGGAAGTGTTGTGCGCGGATTCGAGCACCCAGGCGTGCTCATGGAGGGCCTGTTCCGCGGCGGGCTGGACGGTGTTTCCGGTGGTTGTATGCATCATGCGACCCACTCTGCTGTAATGGCCTTATGCATCTCAACCCTTACGGAGAGTACGCGGTGCTGCTCGCGGCATCGCTGGCCAACGACATGCCCGCGGACCGCGACGGCATCGAGGAACGGGCGCGCGACTTCGGGATGACCATGGACTTCGTCCCCGCCCCCGATGACCATGAACTGGTCCGCCTCGTGCTCGAGGACTGGCTGCGCGTCGTCGACGCCACGGACCCGCAGGAGCGCGCGGCCCTCCTGAACCAACAGATGGCCGCTGCCGCGGCCTACCCCCGTCTGGTCGACCACGACGACGAGGGATGGCACCTGCACTACCGCGACACAAACCAAAGCTTGTCGCACGTTTTCCGCGCCATCTTCAGCGTCGGCACCGCCCTGCACCTGACCACCCGGGGCATGCACCGGCTGGGCCGCTGCGCGGCCGGAGAGGAACCCGGCGATCCCTGCAGGGCCGTCGTCGTCGACGTCACCCGCAACGGCCGGCAACGCTATTGCTCGGTGCGTTGCGCCAACCGCGCAGCCGTCCGGCGGCACCGCTCACGAACCGGTCGGGACGGCATCCCCAGGCGCTGAACCCCCGCATTCCCCGACCGCATTTTCGCTTGCCCTACAGTGGATCCATGGCCAATTCCCCCAGCGGGGACTCGATGCTTGACCGCCTGGTGCGGATCCTCGACTCCTTCGACGCCCGCAACCCGACCCTGTCGGTGGGCGACCTCGCGCACCGTGCGGATGTCCCGCAGGCCACCGCCTACCGACTCGTCGATGACCTCGTGGCCCACGGCCTGCTGGCCCGCGACGCCGACCGGCAGGTGCGGCTGGGCGTGCGGTTGTGGGAACTGGCGAACCGCAGCGCGGCAACTCTGGACCTGCGCCGGGCGGCACTGCCCTTCATGGAGGATGTGAACCAACTGGTGGGCCACAACACCCAGCTGGCGTTGCTGCACGAGGATGAGGTCCTGGTCATCGAGCGGCTTTCCCGTCCCGGCGCCGTGGTCAACCAGGCCAACGTGGCGGGCCGCATGCCGGTGCACCGCACCTCCATGGGCATGGCCCTGCTGGCGTTCTCCCCCGCACCGGTGCTCGAGGGCTTCCTCGAGCGGCATGCCGCGACAATGAACGCCACCCACCCGCAGCTGCGCCACGAATTGGCCGAGATCCGCCGGCATGGCTATGCGACGTTCGACGGATTCATCGACACGGAATCGACGGGCGCGGCCGTTCCGATCCTCGATTCCCGCGGCCACGCGATCGCGGTGTTGTCCGTGGTGGTTCCTCGCGGTTCGGAAATCCTGCCTGCGGCGGTCATGGCGCTGCGCACAGCGGCCCGCGGCATCGCACGCGCGCTGGGCCAGGGCACGGGCAACTAATTCGCGGGGCACAGCCCGCCGCACCACAACCAATAGAGACCATGTACCGGCGCAACGACCTGGTGGAGCTTTCGAAACCGCACTTTCGAGGTTCAGGCATTCGTCAACTTACATAGGCCGGCATCTTGACCACAAAGGAAAAACGCCCATGAAGTGGGCAAATGTCCGGATCGTACATTCAACTCTTGTGTAGCGGTGCATGATTCTTCAAGCCCTAAAAAGCTCCCAGCGCGAGTTCCGTCGAGTTGCAGCGTTTCCTACTGAGTCGATGTTGGATTCGTGGCGGAACCCGGAGTCGCTTCCGTCCCGTCCAAGGCTGCGGCGAGATCCTCGGCGTCGGGGAGTGCCTGTTGCTCCGCGGCAGGCAGCGTCTCGTAGGTATAGGTGGAAACGGCCATGGGGTGTTGGACTGGTTCAGCGCATACCTGACCGTGCGCTCGTTGCGGCTGCCGCAGATCAGGATACCCACGGTTGGCGCATGGGCAGCCCGGCGCAGCTGGTCATCGACCAGGGCGATGTAGAACTGGAGCTTGCCTGCGAACTCGGGTTGGAACTTCCCGGTCTTGAGCTCGATGACCACATAGCGCAGCTGCTCCACGTGGAAGAACAGCAAGTCGAGATGGAAGTCATCACCGTCCACCTCGAAATGGACCTGCCGGCCGACGAACGCGAATCCGGGGCCGAGTTCGCGCAGGGTCTCCACGATGCGGTCCATGAGGGCTTGCTCGAGGTCCCGCTCGTCAACCGCCCCGGCGAGGCCCAAAAATTCCAGGGCATAGGGGTCCTTGGCCATTTGCTGCACCAGTTCCGGCTCCGGTCTTGCGAGGTGTCGCTCGAAGTTGGACGGCGCAGCACCGGTCCGTTCGAGCGTGTTGTTCATGATCATGTTCATCAGGACGTTCCGGGACCAGCCGTGTTCCACGGCCGCACCGGCGTACCAATCGCGGGAACTCAGGGCGAGGTTCTTGTCCAGCAGGACCCGGATGTGTCCCCACGGCAAATGTCCCACAGGCTGTGGGACATTTGGGTCCCAGTCCGGCCAGGCGGCTGCAAACGCGCGCATGTACTGCAGGTTGCTGCGGGACAGCCCTGTCATCTCCGGAAACTCCCGACGCAGGTCCTCCGCGAGTCTGGTGATGACGGAACTTCCCCACCCTTGGCGTTCCTGCTCTGCCAGGATCCGGTTCCCAATATTCCAGTACAGGTCGATGAGGGCGGTGTTCACGATCCGTTGGGCCTGCACGCGCGCCGAGCGGACGTGGTGCTTCAGGTCGGTGAGGAATTGGGCGTAGCCGTCGGGAACGGGGGAACCGTTTGTTGACATGGCCGCCAGCCTATCCTCCCTCACGTCCCGCAGGATGGCGCGGCCCGCGATCCTGTGGAGAACGTTGCCGGGCTCAGGTTGCGACCCCAAGCACCATCCATTCACGGAATTATCAATCAATAAGAACCTGCGCGCGTTCGAGGTGGTCGCCACCACACACTGGTTCGAGATTTCCGATTCCCGCCCAGAACCAAGGACCGGCCCTCCATGACCGCTGCCCGCACCATCCTCAAGACCCAGGTCGGCATCGTCGGCGGCGGCCCCGCCGGCCTGATGCTCTCCCACCTGCTCGCCAAGACCGGGATCGAGAACCTGGTCGTGGAAATGCGCGACCACGAGACGATCCGCAACACCCACCGGGCCGGCATCCTCGAAGCGCAGGCCGTGCAGATGCTGGCCGGATCCGATGTCAACGGCCGCGTGCTCTCCCACGGCGACGAGCACGCCGGGATCGACCTTCGCTTCAACGGCGAATCGCACCCGCTGGACTTCACCGAACTGGTGGACGCCACCGTCACGCTCTACGCCCAGAACGAGGTCTTCGTCGACCTGGCCGCGGCCCGCGAGCGCGACGGCGGCGACGTGCGTTTCTCCGCAGAGGTCACCGAGCTGCTGGACCTTGAGACCGACACCCCGAAATTCCGCTTCACCGACGCCGCGGGCACCGAGTTCGAGGTGCACTGCGACGTGCTCGTGGGCGCCGACGGATCGCGTTCCTCCTGCCGCCGGCAGATCCCGGAGACCAACCGGCAGGACTTCACCATCGAGTACCCGTTCGCCTGGTTCGGCATACTCACCGAGGCCCCGAAGTCCGCACCCGAACTCATCTACGCGAACTCCCCGCACGGATTCGCGCTGATCTCCCAGCGTTCCGAAACCGTCCAGCGCATGTACTTCCAGTGCGACCCCAACGAGGACACCAACAACTGGTCCGAGGACCGCATCTGGACCGAACTACAGCGCCGCGTCGACGGGCCCGACGGCTTCGAGCTCAAGACCGGCCCGATCTTCGACAAGAGCGTGCTGAAGTTCCGCTCGTTCGTGCGCGAACCGCTCTCCCACGGCCGGCTCTTCCTGGTCGGCGACGCCGGGCACACCGTCCCGCCCACCGGCGCCAAGGGTCTGAACCTCGCCTTCGCCGACGTCAAGGTCCTCTTCGAGGCAATCGACTCCTTCTACGCCACCCGGAACGACGCGCTGTTGCACGGCTACTCGGACACCGCACTCAAGCGCGTGTGGAAGGCACAGAACTTCTCCTACTGGATGACCTCCATGCTGCACACCCCGGTGGGCGGGGACCCGTTCATGGCCAAGCGCGCGCTGGGCGAACTTGAGACAGTGACCTCCTCGCGCTTCGGGCAGCAATACCTGGCCGAGTCCTACACCGGCTGGCCGCACTCCTGAGGCCCGCCGGCCCCGCACCGCATCCGCCCCACCACACACTTCACCGAAAGGAGCCGTCCGTGAACACCGACACCGCCCTCGAAACGGCCGCCGGCGCCGCACCCGAGTCGCGCGAAACCACCCACGCGCTTGACCCCGCGGCAACCGCCGACTCGCAGGAGTCCATCAGCGCCGAGATCGCCGACATCCACACCGCCTACCGCCAGTCGGTCATCGACGGCAAGCGCGCCGAGACGCAGCCGCGCATCGACTTCGCACCGTACCGTTCCTCGCTGCTGCGCCACCCCACCAAGTCGCTGCACCACACGGACCCGGAAACCATCGAGCTGCACTCCCCCGCCTTCGGCGAGCGCGACGTGCACGCCCTGGAATCGGATTTGACCATCCAGCACCACGGCGACCCGATCGGCGAGCGCATCGTGGTGGCCGGGCGCGTACTCGACGGCGACGGCCGCCCGGTCGCCGGGCAGCTGGTCGAGATCTGGCAGGCCAACGCCGCCGGCCGCTACATCCACAAACGCGACCAGCACCCGGCACCGATCGACCCGAACTTCACCGGGGTGGGCCGCGCCATCACCGGGCCGAACGGCGAGTACCGCTTCACCACCATCAAGCCGGCGCCGTACCCGTGGAAGAACCACCACAACGCCTGGCGCCCGGCGCACATCCACTTCTCGCTCTTCGGCACCGACTTCACCCAGCGCATGATCACCCAGATGTACTTCCCGGGCGACCCGCTGTTCTCCCTGGACCCCATCTACCAGGCGATCACGGACCAGGAAGCCCGCGACCGCTTGGTGGCCACCTACGACCACTCAATCACCAGCCACGAATGGGCCACCGGCTACAACTGGGACATCGTGCTCACCGGGTCCAACCGCACCTGGATGGAAGACGAAGAGGGAGAGAACTAATGTCGAATGCCCCAGCACTGAAGCTCACCCCGACCCCTGGGCAGACCATCGGCCCGTTCTACGGCTACGCGCTGCCCTTCGAGAAGGACAACGAGCTGGTCAACCAGGCCCGCCCCGGTTCCATCCGCCTGCACGGGGTCGTCACAGACGGGAACGGCGCGGTCATCCCCGACGCCCTGGTGGAAATCTGGCAGGCCGACGAGGCCGGCAACGTCGTCTCCCAGGACGGTTCGCTGGATCGCGACGGCTACACCTTCACCGGCTGGGGCCGCACCGCGGTGGACAACGTCGGGCACTACACCTTCACCACGCTGAACCCCGGGGCCGCCGAGCCCGGCAAGGCCCCGTTCATCATGCTCACGGTCTTCGCCCGCGGGCTGCTGAACCGGCTGTTCACCCGCATCTACCTGCCGGAGGACACGCAAGCGCTGGCCAACGACCCGCTGCTGGCCTCACTGCCGGCGGACCGACGCCGGACGCTGGTCGCCACCCGCGAGTCCGACGGGTCGCTGCGCTTCGATGTGTCGCTGCAGGGAGAGCACGAGACGGTCTTCCTCTCCTACCCCCGAGAATCGTAGCCACCCCATCAATCCCCCACACGTTCCCCACCTCACTCCCCACCGAAGGGACAACCCCACCCCATGCAGCAGCCCGACTTCGGCCTCCTGAACCCCGTCTGGTCCGCGACGCCCGCCGCGGAAGCCGCCTCCGACGCGGCCTTCGTGCAGGCCATGCTGGATGTCGAGGCCGCGTGGGCGCGCGTCCAGGCCAATGCCGGCCTCTGCACCGGCCAGGACGCCGCGGCCATCACCGCGATCGCGCGTGCCGAACTCTACGACCCGGCCGCGCTGGCCCGACGCGTACCTGACGGCGCCAACGCACTGATCCCGCTGCTGGGCATGGTGCGCACGCAGCTTGCCCCTTCCGGAGCACCGACCTCGGCGAGCGCGGCACTTCACCGGGGGGCCACCAGCCAGGACGTGATAGACAGTGCCCTGCAGCTGATGGCTGCCCGAACCCGCACGCTGGTCCTAGCCGATGCGCGCCGCACCGGCACCGCGCTCGCCCGGCTGGCCACAGAACACGCCATGACCCCGGCCGTCGCACGCTCGTTGACCCAGCATGCGCTGCCCACAACGTTCGGGCTGCGTGCGGCGAACTGGCTTGCCGCGCTCACCGCATCCGCCCGCCGGCTCGAACAGCTCTCCCTGCCCGTGCAGTGGGGCGGCGCCGCCGGCACCCTGGCATCCCTGAAGCAGCACCTCGGCGAACTGCACCCGCGGGCCACGGGCGCCGAACTCGACGCGAAAGTCCACGCGCTCACCACGGACCTTGCCGCAGAACTCGGGCTCGCGGACCCCGTCGCACCGTGGCATACCAACCGCACCCCTGTGGTGGAACTCGGTTCCACGCTCGGCGCGCTCGTCGCGGCACTCGGTTCCATGGGCGCCGACGTGCTCACCGCCTCCCGCCCGGAGATCGCGGAGGTCTCCGAACCGCGAAGCGAGGGCACCGGCGTTTCCTCGGCCATGCCGCAGAAACAGAACCCCGTGCTCTCGGTGCTGCTGCGCAACGCCGCACTCGCCGCACCGGCGCAGGTGTCTTCCCTCTTCCTGGCGGCCGGCACCGCCGTGGACGAACGCCCGGACGGCGGCTGGCACACCGAATGGGCCGCCCTGCGCGAACTGCTCCGGCTTGCCGGGGGCGCCACCGCACACGCGGCAACGCTCACCGAGGGCCTGCGGGTCCACCCGGACGCGCTGGCCCGGAACACGTCACTGTCCGGGGACCTGCTGCTCTCCGAACGCATCTCTGCGGTGCTGGCCCCACGCCTGGGCAAGGAGCGGATCCAATCGCTGGTGCGCTCCTCGCTGGAGACCGGGGAACCACTGCGATCCCTGTTGCGCGCCGCGCTGCCCGCCGGGGACTTCTACGACGCCGGCCTGGACTCGCTGCTTGACCCCGGCGAATACCTGGGTGCCACGGGCAGCATCATCAACCGCATCTGCGCCGACTTCACCACCTGGAAGGAATCATGAGCATCCCCGTGCTGACCCCGTCCCTGTTCCACGCCGCACCGCAATTGCCGACGCTCATTCTGGGCCCCTCACTGGGCACCGCGGCCCTGGCGCTCTGGGGCCCGGCGGTCCCCCACCTCAGGGACCACTTCCAGCTCGTGGCCTGGGACCTGCCCGGCCACGGGGAATCCGCGCCGTCCACCGAGCCCTTCTCCATGGGAGAGCTGGCCGCGGGTGTCATCTCGATGATCCGGGCACTGCGCGTCGACGGCGTCATCGCGGATGATTCAACATTCCTCTATGCCGGCGTTTCCATCGGCGGCGCCACGGCGCTGCAGCTGGCCACGGACTTCCCGGGCAACTTCGCCGGGCTGGCGGTCATCTGCTCGGCGGCCAAGATCGGCACCCCGGAGGGCTGGGCCGAGCGCGCCGAACTCGTCGCCAGGGCCGGCACCCCCGTGGTGATGACCGGCTCGGCCGAGCGCTGGTTCGCCCCCGGCTTCATCGAGGCACACCCGGTGGCCGCCACCAACCTGCTGCACAACTTGCAGGACGCCGACCGCTTCTCCTACGTCCACGCCTGCGGCGCGCTGGGAGGCTTCGACGTGCGCGAGGCCCTCGGCGGCATGAACGACCCGATCCTGGCGATCGCCGGGGCCCATGATGCGGTGTGCCCGCCGGCCGATGCAGCGTTCATCGCCGCGCACGCACCCGGCGCCCGTGCCGCGGTCATCGAATCCGTCGCGCACCTGGCCCCTGCCGAGGACCCCGCGGCAACCGCCGCCCTGCTCGTTGAATTCTTCACCGCCGTTTCACCTTCACCCGCCGCCCACTTTTCCCAGGAGAACCCCGCATGACCGATTCCCCGCGCCGGCCCGGCGACACGTACGATGCCGGACTCGAGGTCCGCAAACAGGTCCTCGGCACCGACCACGTCGCCCGCGCCACCGCGAACTCCACCGACTTCACCGACGAGTTCCAGGAAATGATCACCCGCTTCGCCTGGGGCACCATCTGGACCCGCGACGGGCTGCCGCGCAGCACCCGCAGCGCCATCACGCTGACCGCGCTGATCGCCGGCGGCTACTGGGAGGAGCTGGAAATGCACGTGCACGCAGCCCTGCGCAACGGCATGAGCGCGGAGGAGATCAAGGAGGTCTTCCTGCAGTCGGCCATCTACTGCTCGGTGCCCGCGGCAAACACCGCGTTCAAGATCGGACAGAAGGTGCTCGCCGAATACGACGCCGCCTAGAACCGGGCGGCAGGGGCGGGCGCACGAACCGGCACTCCCCCAATCGGCTATTTTTTGGTGGCCGCCCACCCGATGCCCGCGTCACGGGCCGGCGGGAAGGATGGAACCATCCCCTTCGGGGGAAGGCAATCCATGTTCCACACAGCCCAGAGGAAACACCATGACGCACCGTTCCACGTTCACCCGCACCCTGACCGCCATCGGCTCAGCCGCCCTGGCCGTGGGCCTGCTGGCAGCCTGCAGCAGCCCGGCGACCACTACCAATTCCTCCGCGGCCGCCACAGGGTCCGCGGCCACCGAATCCGCCGCGCAGCCCCCATCCCAGGTGCTTTCCTCGACAGCGTGGGAGACCACCGGCGCCGTGGACCAGGACGGCAACAAGGTCGAACTGGCCGACGAGCGCGCCGCGAACTTCGTCGGCTTCGCCTACTTCAAGGACAACGGCACCTTCACCATGTACACCGTGGATGACAACCCCAAGATGCAGGGCGACTGGAGCGTGACCCCTGACGGCAAGACCCGCCACATCGTCGCCAAGGACGATGCAGGCAAGGAACTCTTCCAGCGCGACTCGCAGATCACCACGCTGACCGGCGCGGAGTTCACCTACCGCGTGCCGTCGCAGGACACCGAGGGCAACTACGTGGACATCATCCACACCCCCACCACCCACGCCGAACCCGCCAAGTAGCACCCGCCGTCCGGACGGCGGCCCTGCCCATCCGGGGCCGCCGCCCGGCACGATCGGGCCTTCCGTGCGACGATCGAGACAGCGCACGGACAAGCAGCACCGAAAACCTCACCGGCACGCCCAAGGAACCCCATGATCCCCCGCACCACGGCACGCATCCCCAGCACCTCCCGCGCTGCGCTCCTCATGGCGTTGACGGCCGGGCTGGTCCTCACCGGATGTACCGCAGCGCCCCCGACCGGCCCCACGCCAACCACCTCGGCCGCGGCGGCATCGTCATCGGTGGCCTCGCCGCCTGTAGCATCGTCCCCGACCGCATCAACGCCGGAAGGAACCATCATGACCAACGCCCAGGCCACCGAGGCATTGTCCGCCGCGATCGACTCCCGGGACCCGGACGCCGCAGCCCGGGCCGTGGCCGCCGGCGCCGACCTCGAGGTCCGGGACGCCGCCGGCGCCACGGCGCTGGTGAGGGCCACCAAGAACCAGGACACCGCCGTGGCCCTGCTGCTCATCGACGCCGGGGCAGACGTCAACGCCAAGGACAACATCGAGGACTCGGCCTACCTCTACGCCGGGGCCGAGGGACTCAACGGGATCCTCAAGGCAACCCTGTCCCACGGCGCCGACGTGCGCAGCACCAACCGCTACGGAGGGACGGCGCTGATCCCGGCCAGCGAACACGGCCACACCGAAACCATCAAGCTGCTGCTGGCCGCCGGGGTTCCCGTCGACCACATCAACAACCTCGGCTGGACGGCCCTGCACGAGGCCATCACCCTGGGCGACGGCGGGCCGGACCAGGTCGAGGCGGTCCGGCTCCTGCTCGAGGGCGGCGCCGACCCCACGATCCCCGACGGCAACGGCACCTCCCCGCGCGAACTCGCCGAGGGCCACGGCTACACCCGCATCGTCGAGGTACTGGATTCATACCTGTAGCCCGGCAACGGCATCCGCCGGGCCGTCATGAAACGGCCCGATCCCGAACCGTACGCGGCCAAGCTCCTAGGATGAAGCAATGCGCACAGCGATCCTCGACGACTACCAGCAGGCCGCCCGCTCCCTGGCCGACTGGGACTCGCTGCCCGGGCAGGCAACGTTCTTCACGGACTTCCTCGGGCATGACGACGACGCCGTCTGCCGCGCCCTGCAGGACTTCGACGTCATCGTGGCAATGCGCGAACGCACGCCGTTCACCGCCCGCAGGCTGCGGAACCTGCCGAACCTCAAGCTGCTTGTCACAACCGGCATGCGCAACGCGTCGATCGACCTGGCCGCGGCGCGGGAGTTGGGCATCACCGTGTGCGGCACCGCGGGAAGCCCGACGGCCGCCGCCGAACACACCTGGGCGCTGATCCTGGCAGCTGCCCGACGCCTCGACGTTGAACTTTTCGCATCCTCCCGGCCGCGTACCGCCTCCCGGCCGTGGCAGCAGACCCTCGGCACCGGGCTCTCGGGAAAGACGCTCGGCGTCTACGGCCTGGGCAACCTCGGCAGCCAGGTAGCCCGCATCGGGCAGGCCTTCGGCATGCGGGTCATCGCCCACAGCCGGAACCTGACGCCGGAGCGCGCCGCCGAGGTCGGCGTCGAACGGGTGGACCGTGACAGGCTTTTCGCCGAGAGCGACGTGCTCTCCATCCACCTGAAACTCTCCGAACGCACTACCCAAGTTGTCGGCGCCGGCCAGCTGGCATTGATGAAACCCGGCTCGATCCTGGTCAACACCTCGCGCAGCGCGATCATCGACGAGGATGCGCTGGTGGCTGCCCTCGGCACCGGTGCCCCGTTGCTGGCAGCCCTTGACGTCTTCGACGTCGAGCCGCTGCCGGAGGACCACCGCCTGTTGCAGGTCCCCGGGGTGATTGCCACCCCGCACTTGGGCTACGTCACCGAGGACCAGTTCCGGGTTTTCTACACCGGTGCGGTCGAGGACATCGCCGCGTGGTCGGCCGGGACACCGGTGAACGTCTTGGCCTGAGCCGGCGTTCCGGAGCGGACCTACCCGTTGACGATGTCGTCGGCGTGCTCGCTGATCCAGCGGACCAACGGCAGCAGTTGTTGCACCAATCCTTGTCCCAGCTCAGTGAGGCTGTAGTCGACGCGCGGCGGAATCACGGGCTGGGCCTCGCGGTGGATGAAACCGTCGGATTCCAAGGTCTTCAGCGTCTGCGCAAGCATCTTTTCGCTGATTCCCTCGGCCCGGCGCCGCAATTCGCTCCAGCGCAGCGGACCTTTCTCCAGCGACACGAGGATCAGGACACCCCACTTGCTTGTGACGTGGTCGAGGACGACCCGGCTCGGGCAACCGGCCTCGAAAACCGCTGGCGGGGCCTGGCGTTCCGGGGCCTGGGGGCTGGGTGCTGGCGACATGGAAGTAGCTTACTTTAAAGTGCGTACTCTCTTTTGGGAAGTAATCGAATCGATGCCCGGTTGTGATGGGAAGAAGTTCAGTTCATCCTCGAAAGGAATACCCATGACCATCCTCGTGACAGGTGCCACCGGCCAGCTCGGCCGACTCGTCGTCGAATCCCTGCTGGAGCGCAACGTCCCCGCAGGGCAGATCGTGGCGGCGGGCCGAAACACCGCCAAGCTCAAGGAACTTGCCGGGCTGGGCGTCCAGATCCGTGCGATCGACTTCTCCGACCCGGTCTCCCTGCGCGAGGCGATGGCCGGCGTCGAAAAGGTGCTGCTGGTCTCCGGCAACGAACCGGGCCCGCAGCGGTTGCCCCAGCATCTGAACGTCATCGAGGCCGCCAAGGATGCCGGCGTCGAGTTGCTGGCCTACACCAGCATCGCCAACGCGGACACCAGCACGCTGGCCCTGGCCGTCGACCACCAGGCGACGGAGCATGCGCTGCGCGACTCCGGCGTCCCCTTCACCATGCTGCGCAACGGCTGGTACCTGGAAAACTACACGGACCAGCTCGGAAGCTACCTGAAGCACGGTTCGGTCTTCGGCAGCGCGGGCGAGGGGCGGCTCAGCGCCGCGACCCGGGCGGACCTGGCCGAGGCGGCCGCGGCGATCCTGCTGGCCGACGGCCAGGCAGGCACCGTCCACGAGCTGGGTGGCGAGGCGATGTCCCTGGAGGACCTGGCCCGCGAGGTCGGCGCCGCGACAGGCCAGCAGGTGACCTACCAGGACCTGGCGGAGGAGGACTTCGCCCGGCTGCTGGCGGGAGCCGGGATGCCCGAACCCTTCGCCCGGATCCTTGCCGACAGCGACCGCGGCATCTCCCGCGGCGAACTCCTGGTGCAGGGCAACGACCTGGCGGATGCCCTCGGGCGCCCCGCGACAACGCTTGCCGAGGCCGTCCGGGCGGCAGCGGGCAAGCTGGCTCCGCAGGACGCCTGAGCGCCGCTGCCGCGCTCGGCGCGGGCCGGCCCCGACACTGGCCCGCACCGATGCTGGCCCGCACCGGCGCCCGGAGGCAGAATGGGTCAATGACCCAGAACGCCCCGGGCGCCACATGGCAGACCCACCCCGTCACCCCGGACCGGTTCGAGGACTTCGCGGACGTCGTCAACCCGACGCGGCGGGACACCCATTGCTGGTGCCTGTCCCACCGCCTGGGCGCCAGCGACATCGAGGAACTCGGCCACGGCATCCGCGAGGAAGCCATGCGCAGGCTCTGCGAGCGCGACAACCCTCCCGGGGTTATCACCTACCACGACGGTGTTCCTCTGGGATGGTGCAGCATCGGCCCGCGCTCCGAGATCCCGCGCCTGGCGGCCTCGAAACTCATCAGGCCGGTGGACGAGGTGCCGGTGTGGAGCATCATCTGCGTGGTGGTGCGCAGCGGGCACCGCAGGCAGGGCGTCACCGACCAACTGCTCGAGGGGGCCGTCCGCTATGCGGCATCCCGCGGGGCGCCGGCCGTCGAGGCACACCCCGTGGACCCGGAGGGGCGCATGGACACCACGATGGCGTTCGTCGGAACCCGCGCCATGTTCGAGCGCGCCGGGTTCCGCGTCATCGGGACGACCGACGCGGTGGCAAGCCGGATGCCCCGGCTAGCCATGCGCCGCGAGCTCTGACCCGGGTTACCCGCCCCCGGGGTCAGAGCCCCCAGGACCGCGCGTTCTCCAGCGCCTGCTCCATGTCCGAGGCCTCCAGCTTCCGGTAGAGGCTGCGCATCTGGGACTTCACGGTGTTCTCCGAGCGGAACCCGGCCTCGGCGATCTGGCGCCGGGTCATGCCCTCGCGCAGTTGCCGCAGCACCTCCTGCTCGCGCACGCTGAGCACCGGGCGCCGCGGCAGCGTCGCGGGTGCCTGGTCCAGCACGATGCCGAGCAGCCGGAGCTCCTCCGGCGCCAGGTCCAGGGACCCGCCCACCTGTGACCATCCCGGCACCATGCCCAGGATCGCGAGGTCGTAGAGCACCCCGGTGTCCCGGTGCAGCACCCGCATGCGCCGCAGGATCTCCGGCGTCGGGCCCTGCGGGTTGCGTGCGGCAAGCTCCAGGTACAGCGCCACGTTGCCCCCGCGCCGCAGGCCCCCGGTGTGCCCGAGGTCCTGCAGGGCGGCAAGCGCCGCGTCGGGTGCGCCGTTGAGCAGGTGCCCGAGCGCCAGCACCATCGGGTCCCGGGCGTCGTCCCCGGCCCCTGTCTGCAGGCTGCCGCGTTCGAGGATCTCGGCGAAGAGCAGGATGTCATCGAGCATCCGCCGGGCCAGGGGTGCGGCTGCCGCGTGCCGGCGCTCCCGGCGCAGCGCGGCGACCTGGGCCCGCGCCGCGTCGAAGTTCCCGGCGTTGACGGCCCGCAGCACCAGCAGGTGCGCATGCACGGACCAGAACTCGTCGTTGTCGGGCTGGGGCGGCAGCGCCGCCACTGCCTCGTCGAACGCGGGGTAGTCGAGCCCGGAGAGCGCCAGGTAGGCCTTGGCCATCAGCACGCAGCGCCCCACCATGGCCTTTCCCCAGCCGACCTCGCCGATCGCCGCATCGTGCGCCCGCAGCCAGTGCCGCGCCGCGACGGCGTCGCCGTCCAGGATCTCCATGAGGGCCAGCTTGCCGGCCGTGTCCGCGAGCAGGAACGGGCGGCCGGAGACCTGCGCCCAGTGGAAGCCCCGTTCGCAGGCACGGCGGGCCGCGTCGTCGTGCCCTGCCAGGTACAGGGAAATGCCGGCTTGCAATTCGACAAGCGCCGCAAGGGTCGGGTTGATCCGCTGGGCGTCCAGGGCGCGGTGCAGCACCCCGCGGAGTCGTTCGGCGGCTGCCGCGGCCTCCGGGTAGAGCCCGGCGGTGCGCAGGTGGAGCACCTGGAGCACGCCCACGGTCAGGGCGTGGGTGTTGGGCCTGGCGTAAAGGCGCTCCGCGTCGCGGTGCAGGCGCAGCGCCGTCTGGTTTGTGGCGTACTCCGGCTCGAACCCCGGCAGCTGCAGGGCCACGCCCTGCGCATCCACCTGCCCGAGCAGCTGCATCCCGATGCCCATGTACTCGGTCTGCCGGGCCAGGAAACGCGGGACCCTGGCCACCAGCGCGCCCAGTTGGCGCGGGCCGTCGAGGAAGATGTCCGCCCAGTGCTCGAGCAGCAGGTTCAGCAGCGCGGGCCAGCTGCGGCGCGCCACGGCCGAGTCCACTGCCTCGCGCACCCCGTGGGTCGCGGCCACGGCGTTGATGGCTGCCTGTTCCAGGGCCGCGACGGATTCGGGCCCGCGCATGGTGGTCCGTTCCACCAGCACCCGCCGCACCATCGCCGGCATCATCCAGCCGCCCAGGCCGTCCTCACGCACCAGGCCCGCCTCCGCGAGTTCCTCCAGGGTGTGCGCCACGGGCGAGACCTCGCCGTAGAAGGACTCCACCGTGCGCGCGTCGAACACCGGCAGGAAGCCGGCCCGGGAGAGCGAGCCGTCGGGGTCGCGGTGGGCCAGCCAGACCGCCAGGCCGGTGCGGATGATGTGCTGGGCCTGGGTGTGGGTGCCGGGGTCCGCGGCCAGCGCCCGGGCGGCATCGAGCCAGCCGCCGGAGAGCTCGTGGATGCGGCGGGCCTCCTCCTGGTTCGGGCGCGTCGGGGATCCGAGCAGGCCGGCGGTCTCCCCGGCATCCAGCAAGAGGTCGCGGTGGCGGGCCACCAGGCAGGGGGTGCGGGAGGCCAGGTCCCAGAGGGCGGCATCCGGCGCCAGGATGACGGCCAGGTGCAACCCGGCATCGGCGCGCAGCCGGCCCAACAGCAGCTCGACCTCGGCCGGTGCGTCGATTCCGTTGCCGGACCAGTCGAGCACCTCCCCCGGCCTGTCGCCGATCCACGAGCGGGCAAAGCTGGTGCGGCCGGTGCCGGCCGCGGAGCGGATGAACAGCAGCCGGCTGCTTCCGTCGTCCCACGCCAGGAATCGTGCCACGGCCGGGTGGTTGGCCTGCCGGCCGGATGCGTCCCCCACGCCGCCCCCTTCTCCTGGTGCCGATGCACGTTCCCCCCGTGCGGGAACCCGGATGCGTTCCGGCATCCCGCGGGGACTGCGCCCGCACCATGCGGCATCGGGCGAATTGCACCCCCATCCTAAGCGACACGCCGGCGTTTCAACATGGTTCGGCGGGTTCCGTCCGGCATGCGGAACCACCCGCGGGGCAACCCGTTCCCCGTAGACTGGGCGTGGTCCCCGCGGCTCCTCCCGGCCCCGTTCCGGGCCCCTCCCCCGTGCCGCACCGAATCCCGAACGGACGCCCCCATGCCTTCCCCGAGCACCACAGCACCGACCCCCGAGCAGCGCCAGTCGGTGCTGCTCACGCTGCGCCGGCCCCGGCTGCTGGGCATCGAGGTCCTGGGCGGCCTGGTGGTGGCGCTCGCGCTGATCCCGGAGGCCATTGCGTTTTCCGTCATCGCCGGGGTGGACCCCCGGGTGGGCCTGTTCTCCGCGTTCACCATGGCCGTGACCATTGCGTTCACCGGCGGGCGCCCCGCGATGATCTCCGCCGCCACCGGCGCCGTCGCCCTGGTCATCGCCCCGCTGGTGGCAAGCCACGGCATCCACTACCTGGTGGCCGCCATCCTGCTGGCCGGGGTGTTCCAGGTGCTGCTGGCGGTGCTCGGCGTCGCCAGGCTCATGCGCTTCATCCCGCGCCAGGTCATGGTCGGGTTCGTGAACGCGCTGGCGATCCTGGTGTTCATCGCCCAGCTGCCCGAGCTGGTGGGGGTCCCGTGGCTTGTCTACCCGCTGCTGGCCCTGGCGTTGGCCATCATCTTCGGGCTGCCGAGGCTCACCACCGCTGTCCCCGCGCCGCTGGTGGCGATCGTGGTGCTCACGCTCCTCACGGTGCTCAGCGGCGCCGTGGTCCCCACCGTCGGGGACAAGGGGGCGCTGCCGGACAGCCTGCCCACGCTGTTCCTGCCGCAGGTCCCGCTCAACCTCGAGACCCTCCGGGTCATCGCCCCCTATGCGCTGGCCGTGGCGTTCGTGGGGCTGCTGGAATCCCTGATGACGGCAAAGCTCGTGGACGACGTGACGGACACCCGCTCGAACAAGACCCGCGAGGCCTGGGGCCAGGGCATCGCGAACCTTGTCACGGGGCTCTTCGGCGGCATGGGCGGTTGCGCGATGATCGGCCAGACCATGGTGAACGTGAAGGGCTCGGGCGCCCGGACGCGCATCTCCACGTTCCTGGCCGGCGTCTTCCTGCTGGTGCTCGTGGTGGTGTTCGGCGACGTCGTCTCGCTGATCCCGATGGCCGCGCTAGTGGCAGTGATGATCTTCGTGTCGGTGGCGACCTTCGACTGGCACGGCATCCGACCCTCCACGCTGCGCCGCATGCCCAAGAGCGAAACAGCGGTCATGGTCATCACCGTGGTGGCAACCGTCCTCTCCCACAACCTGGCGGTCGGCGTGGGCCTGGGCGTGCTGTCCGCGATGGTGCTCTTCGCCCGGCGGGTCGCCCACGTGGCCACGGTGGAGCGCCGGGTGGATCCGGACGGGGACTACGTCACCTACACGATCCACGGCGAGCTGTTCTTCGCCTCCTCCAACGACCTCTACACGCAGTTCGAGTACGCGCTGGACCCGGCACACGTGGTGATCGACATGGGTGCCTCCCACCTGTGGGACGTCTCGGCGATCGCCGCGCTGGAGGCCGTCACGGCGAAGTACGAGGGCCGCGGCGCGAAGGTCGAGATCGTCGGGCTGAACGAGGCAAGTGCCGCCATGCACGAACGCATCGCCGGGCACCTGGGCTGATCCGGCCGCGGACGTCCGGGCGTTCCGGGCCGTCCCGCTAGGCTGGGTGGCATGCGACTGTGGAGCCTGCACCCGCGATACCTGGACACCAAGGGCCTGCTGGCCTGCTGGCGCGAGACGCTGCTGGCCCAGAAGGTGCTGGACGGGAAGACCTCCGGCTACAGGAACCACCCGCAACTTGAACGCTTCAGGTCCGCCGACGACCCGCTCGCGAGCGTCGGCAGCTACCTGGACCAGCTGGCGCTCGAAGCCGATGCGCGCGGCTACAACTTCAACCGGGGCCTCATCCTGCGCCCGCCGGCCGGGAGCGAGGTGCCCCCGCGGACCGTGGCCGCCGGACAGGTGGCCTACGAGCGCGAACACCTGCTGGCCAAGCTGGCCGTGCGCGACCCGCAACGCCGTGGACTGCTGGCCGCCGCGGACCCGCCGAACCTGCATCCGCTCTTCGTGGCGGTTCCCGGCGGCATCGAGTCCTGGGAGCGGCCCGCCGGCTAGCTACGGCCGGCCGACGGGAACTCGATGATCTCGCTGCGGATCAGGAAGCGCTTGCCCTCCGGGGCCTCCACGGAGAAACCCGACCCGCGCCCGGTAACCACGTCGATGGTCAGCTTGGTGTGCTTCCAGTACTCGAACTGCTCCTTGCTCATCCAGAAATCCAGGGTTCCCAGGGTGCCGGAACCGGCGTCGGGCAGCGTGAAGACGCCCAGCAGGATGTCCGAGTCCCCGGTCCTGAATTCGCCGGCCGGGAAGCACATGGGCGACGATCCGTCGCAGCAGCCGCCGGACTGGTGGAACATCAGCGGCCCGTGCCGGTGCCACAGCAGGCGCAGCAGGTCCGCGGCTTCCTCGGTCATCGCCACCCGGGAGAAGTTCTCCCCCGCAATGGCCGCCCTGGATTCGATGACGGTGTCCATCGCATGTTCCCTTCCGTCCGCCGCGGCGGAACGTCCGGCCGGGGCAGCGGGGCCCGGCACCGCTCCATGACGGTGGTGCCGGGCCCCGCTGCCGGCCTGGTTGGCCTGGCCCGCATTCAGGCCAAGTGTCCTACTTTTGCCCGACGTAGTCGATGACCACGCGGCCGTCGATCTTCGCGTGGGCCATCTCGTCGAAGACGGCGTTCATGTCCTCCAGCGGGCGGGTGTGGAAGGTCGGCTTGATCTTGCCCACCGCGTAGAAGTCCAGCGCCTCGATCATGTCCTGGCGGGTGCCGACGATCGAGCCGCGGATGGTCAGGCCCTTGAGCACGATGTCGAAGATCGGCGCCGGGAACTCGCCCGGGGGCAGGCCGTTGAACACAATGGTCCCGCCGCGCCGGGTCATGCCGATGGCCTGCCCGAACGCCGCCGGGTGCACGGCCGTGACAAGCACGCCGTGGGCGCCGCCCGTAGCCTCCTGGATGGCCTGTGCGGGGTCCTCGGCGAAGGCGTTGACAGTGACCTCGGCGCCGTGGGTGCGGGCCAGGTCCAGTTTCTCGTCGGCGACGTCGACGGCAGCGACGCGCATGCCCATCGCCACCGCATACTGCACGGCGATGTGGCCCAGGCCGCCGATGCCGGAGATGACGACCCACTGGCCCGGCTTCACCTCCGTCTGCTTCAGCCCCTTGTAGACCGTCACGCCGGCGCAGAGCACCGGGGCTATCTCGTACGGGTCCGCCCCCTCGGGGATGTGGGCGGCGAACTTCGCGTCGACAAGCATGTACTCGCCGAAGGAGCCGTTGACCGAGTAGCCGCCGTTCTGCTGGGATTCGCAGAGGGTTTCCCAGCCGGTGCGGCAGAATTCGCAGTTGCCGCAGGCGCTGGCCAGCCAGGCGTTGCCCACCAGGTCGCCGATTCCCACCTCGGTGACGCCCTCCCCGACCTTTACCACGTGGCCCACGCCCTCGTGGCCCGGGATCAGCGGGAGGGTCGGCTTGACCGGCCAGTCGCCGTGCGCGGCGTGCAGGTCCGTGTGGCAGACGCCGGAGGCGATGACCTTGACCAGTGCCTGGCCGGGGCCCGGCTCCGGGATCGGCGCGGTGCCGATTTCAAGGTCTTCGCCGAACGTGTTGACGATGGCTGCTCGCATGGTGCCCATATGGATGTTCCTTTGCTCGAGTCGTTGTCGGTTTGCGGGCGCGCCGGAGGAAGCGTCGTCGCGCCTGCGGCGCGCCCGGTGGTGCATGGGGGTGTTGGTGGAAAGTGGGTGGTGCTCCCCCGGGACGCCGACAAGCAAGGGATGAGGTTGACGGCCTGCGCCCCGGGGAAAATTTCGGGTTAGAAGAAACCGAGCTTGTCCTCGGAGTAGGAGACCAGCAGGTTCTTTGTCTGCTGGTAGTGGTCCAGCATCATCTTGTGGTTCTCGCGTCCGATGCCCGAGGACTTGTAGCCGCCGAACGCGGAGTGCGCCGGGTAGGCGTGGTACTGGTTGACCCAGACGCGGCCGGCCTGGATGTCGCGGCCCGCGCGGTAGGCGGTGTTGCCGTTGCGGCTCCACACGCCCGAGCCCAGCCCGTAGAGGGTGTCGTTGGCGATCTCGATGGCATCGGCGTAGTCGGAGAAGCGCGCCACCGAGACGACGGGGCCGAAGATCTCCTCCTGGAAGATGCGCATCTTGTTGTGGCCCTCGAAGATGGTCGGCTGCACGTAGAAGCCGCCCTCGAGGTCCCCGCCGAGCTCCGCGCGGCCGCCGCCGGTGAGCACCTTGGCGCCCTCGGCCTTGCCGATGTCCAGGTAGGAGAGGATCTTCTCCAGCTGGTCGTTGGAGGCCTGCGCGCCCATCATGGTGTCGGTGTCCAGCGGGTTGCCCTGCTTGATGGCCTCGGTGCGCTTGATGACATCCGGCAGGAAGGTGTCGTAGATGGAGTCCTGCACCAGGGCGCGCGAGGGGCAGGTGCAGACCTCGCCCTGGTTCAGCGCGAACATGGTGAAGCCCTCCTGGGCCTTGTCGTAGAAGGCGTCGTCCTTGGCGGCGATGTCCTCGAAGAAGATGTTCGGGGACTTTCCGCCGAGCTCCAGGGTGACGGGGATGAGGTTCTCGGAGGCGTACTGCATGATCAGGCGGCCGGTGGTGGTTTCGCCGGTGAAAGCGATCTTGCGGATGCGCTTGTTGGAGGCCAGCGGCTTGCCGGCCTCCACACCAAAGCCGTTGACGATGTTGACGACGCCGGCAGGCAGCAGGTCCCCGATGAGCTCGAAGAGCACCAGGATGGAGACCGGGGTCTGCTCGGCCGGCTTCAGGACGACGGCGTTTCCCGCCGCGAGGGCCGGGGCGAGCTTCCACACGGCCATCAGGATCGGGAAGTTCCACGGGATGATCTGCCCGACCACGCCGAGCGGCTCGTGGAAGTGGTACGAGGTGGTGTTGTCGTCCAGCTGCGAGAGGCCGCCCTCCTGGGCGCGGATCGCACCGGCGAAGTAGCGGAAGTGGTCGATGGCCAGCGGGAGGTCGGCGTTGATGGTCTCGCGTACCGCCTTGCCGTTGTCCCAGGTTTCGGCGACGGCGAGCATTTCGAGGTTTTCCTCGATGCGGTCCGCGATCTTGTTCAGGATCACCGCGCGGGCGGCCGGACTGGTCTTGCCCCACGGGCCCGCGGCTGCCTCGGCGGCGTCGAGTGCGGCCTCGATGTCCTCGGCGGTGCCGCGGCCCACCTCGCAGAACCCCTTGCCGGTGACCGGGGTGACGTTTTCGAAATACTGCCCCTTGATCGGGGCTACCCACTGCCCGCCGATGTAGTGGTCATAGCGGGTCTTGAAGTTTACGAGGGATCCTTCGGTGTTCGGGCTTGCGTAGACAGTCATGGTGTCTCCTTGGATTTCGAGGGTTTTTCGCTACCATATGTGAGCCTACTCACACCAAGGTTGCGGCAACGTTGCATGCGCCCCTGGGCAACGTTGCAACCCCCACGGACAGTGTTTGGCGGTCCCGGAGCAGGGCACCGGCGGTCCCGGCGGGCGTCATTGCCCCGAGTTCTTCCCGTCGTCCAAAGCCGCTTTAACGTGCAGATTGTGTTCAAATTCCCTTGGGAGTCCTTCAGAAGAGCCCACGTCACGACAACCATCGAAAGCGAAGTGCCGCGCATGCTCACCGCAATCGGCGAATTCCTGCCCCTCGCCCTGGGCATGGCGCTCAGCCCGCTACCGCTGATCGCCATCGTCTTTCTGGTGCTCTCACCCAACGGGACGGCACGCAGCCTGGGATTCATGGCAGGGCGGCTTTTCGGGATAGCACTGGTGCTCACCGTCATGACGGTCGCGGCAGAGGCCCTGCCGGAGTCGCGGGAGGCCACGGTGTTTGGAGGCCTGTTGAAAATCGGACTCGGCCTGGGGCTCGTCCTTGTGGCCCTGCTGAAGTGGCGCAAGCGGCCCACGGGGGATACCGAACCCCAATCGCCCGGCTGGATGTCGAGCCTGGAGACAGCATCCGCACCGCGCGCCTTCGGCATGGCCCTCATGGTGACCGCCCTGAACCCGAAGGAATTGGCCTTCACCCTGGGTGCCGCGATCTCCATCGGCGCCGCCCACCAACAACCGGGGGCCATCGTCGCCCTCGCACTGATTTACACGGCACTGTCCGGTACCAGCGTCATGGCCCCTGTCATTTTGCACCTGGTCTCCCCCGGCCGCGCCCGGAGCACCTTGGGTTCGATTCAGGCGTGGCTGTTGCGACACCAGTCGACGCTGGTTGGCGCGGTTCTGCTGGCACTGGGCGTCGTCCTGGTCAGCGACGGCCTGAGCTACCTATGACCCCATTCTCCGCAACCTGGCAGCTGCCCGCCGCGGTTACCGCACTCACGGCCAGGGAGCCCTGCAGGGCTGTCCTCTTCGAAGCTCACCGACCAGGCTCTGACATGGAATGATTCGCACCGTCCACCACCCCTGGCAATTGCCCCCGCTCACAACCGAGTGGTCGCTGACCAGACTTGAGTAAATCCAAACTCACGGGATAACTTGTGAGTATCTTTGGGAAAGGAAGATCATGACCTCAACCGACCGAGTACTGCCGCGCCCCGACTACCACTTCCAGGGGAAAGTCGGTCGCACAGTGGCTGACTCGGATCCGGCCACCCTTCCTCAACCTGTACGGGCACCCGCCGACTCTCCGAACATCGTGGTGGTGATCCTCGACGACGTAGGATTCGGCCAGTTCGGCACCTTCGGCGGCGCTGTTCCTACCCCTGCCCTCGATACCTTGGCGGAGCAGGGGCTTCGCTACAACCGCTTCCACACCACAGCCATCTGTTCCCCTACGCGGGCGGCCCTGCTCACAGGGCGGAACCACCATGTTGCCGGCTTTGGTGGTGTCGCAGAATCCGCATCCGGATACGACGGCTACATTGCGACGATCCCCAAACGAACCGGCATGGTCGCCGAGGTCCTGCGGCAGAACGGCTATGCAACCTCGTGGTTCGGTAAGAACCACAACACGCCCCCGTGGGAGCTGACTCCGCGCGGGCCGTTCGGCAACTGGCCCAGCGCCTGGGGATTCGACTACTTCTATGGCTTTAACGGTGGCCAGACCAGCCAGTTTGACCCGATGCTCTTTGAGAACCACAGCCTCGTCCCGCGTTCAAGCGACCCCGACTACCACCTCACTTCCGATCTTGTGGACCATGCGATTTCGTGGGTTGACGACGTACAGGCAATCCCGGATAGCCCGTACTTCCTCTACCTCGCGCCCGGCGCCACTCATGCACCTCACCAGGCTCCGCCTGAGTGGATCGAGCCATTCCGCGGGCAGTTCGATGAGGGTTGGGATGTCTATCGCGAACAGACGTTTGAACGGCAGAAGAATCTCGGCGTTATTCCTCAAGACGCCTTGCTTACCCCACGTCCGGACGAAGTCCCGGCATGGGATTCACTGTCGGAAGACCAGAAATTGGTCGCGACCCGGATGATGGAAACCTTCGCCGGGTTCACGGCTCACACCGACCACGAGGTGGGCCGCTTCCTCGATGCCCTTCGCGAGCGTCCGGGCTGGGACAACACCTTGGTCTTCTACCTTGTAGGCGACAACGGAGCCAGCGCTGAGGGCGGCCTCGAAGGTACCATCGACGAAGTTAGCTACTACAACGGCATCGGTTTGCCTTTGGAAACCACCCTTGAACACCTCGATGAGCTGGGCACTCGCACGCTTCACAACCACTATCCGGTGGCTTGGGCATGGGCTATGAACACGCCTTTCCAGTGGACCAAACAGGTTGCGTCCCACTTCGGTGGTACCCGCAATCCAATGGTCGTCTCTTGGCCAGCACGCATCAGCGACAGCGGTGCCTTGCGCCAGCAATTCCACCACGTGGTCGACATCGCGCCGACTATCTACGAGGCCACCGGAATCACACCACCAGATACTCTCAATGGCGTTGAACAAGAACCCATCGAAGGTATGAGCATGCTCTATAGCTTCGACGACATCGAAGCTGCCGAACGTCGAAAGACCCAGTACTTTGAAATCTACGCGAATCGGGCAATTTACCACGAAGGTTGGGTGGCGGCCGCAATAGCCAACGTACCGTGGGTTCAACATGCCGAGACGGTCGATGTGGATGAAATTCCGTGGGAACTCTACAACATCGACGAGGACTTTTCCGAGGCAAACAACCTTGCCGAGCAGTTCCCTGAGAAGTTGAAGGAACTGCAGGATCTGTGGTGGTCGGAAGCCAAACGAAACAACGTACTTCCGGTAGATGCCCGTTCCATGGTCGAACGAATCGTTCCAGAACAATTCCCAAATCCATCGAAGGGCCACAGCTCCATCACTTACCGGGCCGGCGCCGGTGGCATTACGGAAGGTGCAGCGCCGACGATGACCAATACATCTTTTGCGCTCACTGCCAACGTTGTCCTGAACGACGCCAAAACCGAGGGAATGCTCTTCACGATCGGTGGATACACCGCGGGACTGGCGTTGTACGTCCAAGATGGAAGGCTGGTTTTCAGCTACAACTTCTTCACGACTCGCACCCGTTTCGTCACCGAAGATCTGCTCCCGCTGGGGGACCGTGTACTCCGTGCCGAGTTTGACTACGACGGCGGCGGAATCGGGAAGGGCGCCGAAGTTCGGTTGTACTGCGATGGACATCAGGTCGGCGGTGGACGCCTGGAACGCACGGTCCCCGTGGCCTACTCTTCCTTCGACGGCATCGATGTGGGCATAGACCGCGGGTCGCCCGTTGATTTCACCTACGAGCTCCCCTTCGAGTTCACTGGAACGCTGCGGCACCTGACGGTGGATCTGGTCGGCAGCCCGCTCGTCGACGCATTCAACCGAGTCCAGCAATAACGGAGGCTGGATCAGTCAACAGGAAAGGTGGTTGTCGCGGGTTTTACCGCGAGAACCACCTTTCCTCTTGCCGCAAGGAGTGTCCACCCGCAAGCGAATCCGGTTCTGCGCCTATCTGGCCCGCAGGGCTGCCGGTCGCCCGGCCAATTCGATACGTTCCAGTGCGGCGACTATCCCTGCCCGGTGAGGCGATCGGGCAGCCAGTACCTGCAGTGTTGTGCCCAGCAATTCCTCATCGTCATGCGTTTCGGGCGACTGCAGGAAACGCATGAGTTGCGTCTCGGTACCGTCTTGCAACATGGCCTGTCGCAAGACTCCATAAACTTCGGCACGGATCTCCTCGACGCCTGGGGCGTTCGAGCGTTCAAGCACCGGCCCGCCGTAGTGCTCCAATGCCGCATCGAGATCTCCGGCCTCGATCGCATCGAGCATCTCGCGTGCATCGTTCGGCGGCGTTTGCGCCAACCGGTATGGCCGCGACAGCGGTATCAAGGAGGAATCGAACCCCGCCAAGACCTTGCGCAGCCGAACAAGTTCGGCGCGAAGAGTGCCCAGGTCCGCGGCATCCGGATTTGCGTGGAGCAGGTCCACCATTTCTTCGCCGTTGAGTCCACGTGGATGCCAACTCAGCAGCGTGAGCAATTCTGCGTGCCGCGTGCTGAGTTCAAGCCGTTGCCCCCCGCGCACCAGGACGGGTCCGTTCGGCGGCATCAACCTGAGCGACGATTCGATCCCCGGCGTTTGGCGCCGTTCGGGTACGGGGAAGGTTGCGCGTGGGTTTACTTTCCCGTCGTTGTATTGCCAGCGCAGCTCGGATTCGGCTGCGGCGACAGCCGCCTTGAGCAGGGCCAACGAATACGGGGCCACGGCGCTTTCTCCGCCGGTCAGGTCGACCACGCCGATGACTTCACCCGTTCCCGGCGCGTGGATCGGCACCGCCGAACAGCTCCATTGGTGTGCTATCGAGTTGAAGTGCTCGGCGCCCGAGACCTGCACCCCGGCGCCGGTGGCCAAGGCCGTGCCGGGGGCCGAGGTTCCCACAGTCCGTTCGGACCAATCTGCGCCCGGGACAAAGGCCATGGCCTCGGCCTGCCGCAGCACCTGCTGGTCACCCTTAACCCAGAGCAGGCGGCCGGACCTGTCACCGATGGCCAGGATCAGCCCGGTGTCGCGGGCGGGATCCAGGAGCAGCTTGTCGAAGACCGGGAGCACCAGCCGCAACGGCGAATCGCTGCGCAGTTGGTGCAGTTCCGCATCCGGCAGGACGGTGTGCTCGTTGGAGATGGCGTTGGCCTGGAACCCGATCGACCGGAGCCAGGAATCGCGGACGACGTCGCGCAGCTGGAGCACCGAGCTTCGAAGGTCAGTCGCACCGAGGATCTCATGGGCCTTTAGCGCCCGCCGCTGGTGCGACGGCGAAGCCGGTGAAGTCAGAGGCATTCTCTACCTTTCGAGGCAGGGCTCATGGCGGTGACTAAGAGAGGCGGGCTGCACGTCTCCATCGAAATGCTTAATTCAGCTTAGGCGAGATCCAAATCCTTTTGAACCCTTTGCACCTGTGTCCCCGCATGCAACAGTTGGTCTCGGGCCGACAGATGCCCGGCCCGGCAAACACCCGAAGAAAAGGACGCGCCGCATGGACCGCATGGTTTTCATCAATCTACCGACAAAGGATCTTGAAGCTTCGGATGCCTTCTATTCAGGGTTGGGCTTCAAGAAGAACGACGATTTTTCCAACGAGGTGGCCAGCGCGTGGATGATCACGGAAACCAGCTGGATCATGGTGCTTAAGACCGAGTTCTACGAATCCTTCCTGCGCAACGGCGACAAGCCCGCCTACGGGGCCGGAGGGCGCGAAGTGCTCAATGCGCTGAGCGGCGAGAGCCGCGCCGAGGTCGACGAATTCGCCAGGCTTGCCTTGGCACACGGGGGCACAATCTACCGGGAAGCCGCCGAGGAGTTCCCGGGCATGTACTCGGTGGCGTTCCTGGATCCTGACGGCCACGAGTGGGAAGTCGGATGGATGGACATGTCGGCCCTAGGCGCCGACAAGGAGTAGCGCAAGGGGAACCCATCCCCGCGCGGCAGAAATGGTTCGTGCTGCCTGCCCGTGAGACAACGGTGAAGCACCCGTGAAGCAACGGTGCGCCGGTGGGATCCATGACTTAGGATCCCACCGGCGCACCCTGGCGTCCGAGGCTTTCGGCGCCCTCAGAAATCGCAGGCTTCGTTGGAGCAACCCGCGTCCCGCGGAGACCAGTGGGCCTCGCCCTCGCCGCGGTCCTCCCACACAATATGCCGGTGCTGTCCGCAGCTTTCGCAGGCAGGGGCCATGTAGGTGGCCTTCTGTGCATCCGTGTACAGCTTGTACTCGCCCATGGCGTCTCCTTCGGGTTCCCGAGTGCGGTAGCAACACTCTACGCCGGGGCATCGGGCGAACTCTAGGGTCCCGTCCGGCTCCGGGGAGCAGTTCAGCTAGGCAAGGACCCGGGAGTTTTCCCTGACCACGTCGATCCAGCGGTTCGTGACAAGCGACCAGCGGCTCTTCAGGCTGGGCTCCAGGTCTTCGAAGCGCTCGATGATCTCCGTTTCGGGATCGATCTGCAGCTCGGCAAGCCGTTCGACGCTCTCGTCGCACCACTGCCGCGCGGTGCGGGTCACCGCTTCCATGTGGAACTGCACGCCCCAGGCATTCGGACCGACCTTGAACGCCTGGTTTGCGCAAGCCTCGCTGGAACACAGGGACACGGAGCCAGCGGGAAGGGAGACCACCTCAAGCCAGTGCCACTGGAGCGCCGACAGGTCCCCGTCCAGCCCGCCGAGCAGTTCGTCCCGGCGCCCCGCCTCGGTCAGCTGCATTTCCACCACACCGACCTCCGGGCCGGACTCCATGGTTTCCACGTTTCCGCCCGCGACATGTGCCAGCATCTGGGCCCCCAGGCAGATCCCGAGGTACGGCGTCCGTTCCTCCAGTGCCTGTGCAATAAGTTCCCGCACCCCGGGCAGCCACGGGGCCAGTTCGTCTTCCATGGGCCCGGGCGACCCGCCAAGCACCACCAGCCCGTCGAACCCGTCGAGAGAGCCAGGTACCCGGACGCCGATCTCCGGCCCGACCACGGTGTAATCGACGCCTGCTGCCGTAAGCTGCTCTCCGACCAGCGCGGCGTCGGCCGTGCGTTCGTGCTCGACGACGAGGACCCGCAATCCTGCATCTTCGTTGTTCGGTTCCACCTCAGAGCCTTCCCGCCGCGACGATCTTCTGGAGAAACTCTTGGGTTCGTTCCTCCTGCGGGTCGCCGAAGATCTGCTCCGGCGCACCGATTTCCAGCACGCGGCCCTCGTGGAGGAACGCGACGCGGTTCGAGACCTCGCGTGCAAAGGACATTTCGTGGGTGGCCATGAGGATGGTCAGGCCCTCCTGCGCCAGCTCGCGCACGATGTTCAGGACCTCGGCCACCAGTTCCGGGTCAAGCGCGGAGGTGATCTCGTCCAGCAGCAGCACCTCGGGGTTCATGGCCAAAGCGCGCACGATTGCCACGCGCTGCTGCTGCCCGCCGGAGAGCTGGTCGGGGAATGCACCGGCCTTGTGGTCGAGTCCCACCCGCCTGAGCAACGCCATCGCGCGTTCCTCTGCCTCGGCCGGGGCAACGCCGAGGACCTTCGTGGGCGAGAGGGTGACGTTCTGGAGGACCGTCATGTGGGGGAAGAGGTTGAAGCTCTGGAAAACGATCCCGACCTTTTGCCTCAACGCGTTGACGTTGACGCCCTCGCCGGAAACGACGTCGCCCTCCAGACGGATGTCCCCGCCGTTTATCGGCTCCAGTGCGTTGACGGTGCGCAGCAGCGTCGACTTGCCGCAGCCGGAGGCCCCGATGAGGCAGAGAACCTCGTGCTTTTCAACGTGCAAGTCGATGCCGCGCAGGACAGTGTTCGATCCGTAGGACTTTGTCACGTTGTTCAGTTCAAGAAATGACATGTTTTAGCCTTGTAGCCTTTGCTTCTTCTCGTCGTTCTCCAGCAGCCGGTCCACGAACCTGGTCTGCGGAATCGTGATCAGGATGAACAGGAGTGCCACGACGGTAACCGAGGAGAGGTTGAAGTAGTTGCTCGCGTACGTCTTGGCTTGCGTGAATGCGTCGACGGTTCCGATGATGGTCACCAGTGCGGTGTCCTTTTGCAGGCCGATGAAGTCGTTGAGCAGGGGCGGGGAAACACGGCGGAACGCCTGTGGCACCACCACGTAGCGCATCGTCTTGCCGTAGCTGAGCCCCAGGGAGCGTGCGGCCGAGACCTGGGACCAGTGGATGCTGGAGATCCCGGCCCGGTAGACCTCCGCGACATAGGCGCTGTAGGTCAGCGTCAGGGCGAAGATGGCCGCCCACATCGGGCTCATCTCGCTGAGGACAGGCACGTTTGCCAGCGGCAGGCCAAAGCCCACCAGGTAGATCACGATGATCGAGGGAACCGCGCGGAAGATGTCCACGTAGGTCGTGGCAAGCCAGCGGATCGGCCTGCCGGCGGCGCCCGGCGCCATGCGTGCAATCGCAATGACCAGGCCGAACACCAGCACGAAGAGCTCCGCCGTGACGGCGATGATGATGTTGTTGGTGAAGGCCTTCGCCACATCCCCCAGGCTCTGGGCCATGAAGGACACGTCGAAGAACGTGGTCTGCACCGCGTGGTTGTTGGCCAGCAGGAAGAGGACGAACACCGCGAGGATGGTGATCGGCAGCGAGGAGCCCAGCGTGACCCAACCGGAGTTCGCGGCGCGGAAGCGCAGGCGTCGGCTTCCGACGGTGTCTCCTGCCTTGAGCGCCTCCTCCCCCGCGCGGGCGTTCTTGAATCCCTTGGCGAGCGGAACGGCCGTGCCCAGCGACAGGAGCACCAGCACCACGGCCACGGCGCCCAGCACGATGGTCCACACGCCGGGGTTGGCCGCGGCGATGAGCAGGGCGCCGGTGTAGCTCGTCAGGCCCAGGGTGAGGGCGAAGACGATGGTTGCGGCAAGGAGCACCGTCTTGGTTGCGTCGGCATGTTCGCCGGCGTTCGGCTTGCCGCTGACCGGCCGAGGCGGGCGGGTGGTGAGAAGGTCCGCCATCAGAAGTTCCACACCGGGATGGTGGTCGGGTCGATGCCGTAGGCGTCCGTCAGGTAGGTCGAGCCGAGCTTCTCCAGGGTGCCGTCCTTCTTCATTTCGTCAAGCATCGCGTTGACGGCCTCGAGGTTGGCCGACCCCTTGGGCATCATGACGCCATAGGATTCGTCGGTGGGAATCTGGCCGACCACCTCAAGTGCACCCTTCGACTTGGCCGCGGCACCGAGCACGATGCTCAGGTCCTGGATTCCTGCATCGATGCGGCCGGCCGCCACGGCGGCCTGCTGCTCGGGGTCCCCCGGGAACACCGACGGCGCCTGGGCCGGCTTGAGGGTATCCGCCACAAGCATCTGGCCCACGGTTCCCTGCTTCACGCCAAGGTGCGCATTGACGAGGTCGGCCTGGGCCAGCGCGGTGCCCTTCTTGACCATGACTCCCGCCGTCGACTCGTAGTACGGCTTCGAGAAGTCCATCACCTTTGTGCGCTCGGGGGTGATGGTGATTTGGTTCAGGGTGAGGTCGAAGGACCCGGCCTTGCCGGCGACCAGGCCGTCAAAGGAGGAGTTCTGCAGCTCCAGGCCCTTGGCCCCACCGCGGTGGGCAATGTTGGCCAGCAGGCAGTAGTCGAATCCGCTCTTGATGCTCTCGACGGTGTCGCCGTTGTACCAGCCCGGGGACGGGAGGTCGGCCTTGACCGTGACGACCCCGTCCTTGATGAGTTCCAGCGGGTGGCTGCCTGCTGCACCCGTGATCTCGCAGTCCCCGAAGGGTGCGGCCTGGGCCTTCGCGGCGGGGGCTTCGGTGCCGCCCGAACCGCAGGCGGTCAAACCCATGGCCAGGGCAAGTACTCCGGCAGTGGCGACAAAGCGAGTGTGGCGCATGTGGATCCTTTCAACATTACCTAAATCGATTTAGGCGACTAGGATGGAATTGTACGATGCATCGCTAGGATTGTGTCAAGTACGTCACACAAGGGAGAGACCTCGAGCACATGCCGGATACAAAAGACTCACCCCCGCGGAACCAGGTTGTCCGCATCAAGGACGTGGCTTCGGCGGCAGGGGTTTCGCCGGCGACGGTGTCTCTCGTCTACAACAACAAGGGCGAAGTTGCCCAGGAAACGCGCAAGAAGGTCCTGGAGACCGGGCGGAATCTCGGCTACCGGGCCAACCCGCTTGGCCGAGCACTTCGCACAGGTCAGAGTCGGATTCTTGGCGTCCTTGTCAGCTACCGCGACTCCCCCGTGTGGCAGGAAACCTACCTCCCCTACTACCGCGAGATCATCGCCGACGCGGCCATCGAAGCCATGGAACACGGGTACTCCGTGGCCGCCGCCGCCCCCGGCAAGCGCGACCTCGAAGGGGCCTTCGCCAACCTCGACGGGGCGATCGTAGTCGACCCGGTTCAAGACGACGCCATCGTCGAATATTGCGCGGCCCGGGGTGTCCCGCTGGTCGCCGACGGCGGGTTTGTCGGCGAGAAGCGCGGCGAGAAGCAGATCTCCATCCGCGGCAACGTCGAGGTCTACCTCCGGGAGATCCTCGACGAGACGGCACGCCAGTTCCAGGCACGCACGGGTCGGAACCTTTCGGACATCCGGTTGTTCACCGGCTCCGTCATCGACAGGTACACCGCGGACACCGGCAGGGTTTTCACCGAGTGGTGCGGGGAAAACCGGGTCATCCCGCGTTCCACCGCGGTCACCCCGGGGGACGACGTCAACGACATCGCCCGGCGCATTCTTGCCGAAGACCGGCCCGAGGCGCTCTACTGCCTCAACGAGAGCTATTCGACAGCGGTCATCGACGCCGCGGCCGCGCTGGGACTGCGGATCCCCGAGGACGTGGTCCTCTCCTCGGCGGCCACCTCCACACAGGCCAAGCAGGATCCGCGCGTGAACTACGTCGAGTCCACGGATGAAGCCAGCCCCGGAAAGTTGGCGGTCAGGACGCTCGTCAACTTCCTGGAGACAGGGTCGGCAGAGGATTCGACCACGGAATACCGGCTGCGCCCGGCCCGCCTGGGCGCGGCCGGGCGGGAAATGTAGCCGGGGGAACCTGCGCCCCTAGGGCTGGCGCGGCGGGAACGCCTTGTACTTGCGGTAGTGGTTCACCGCGTTGAGCAGAAGGAAGAGTTGGCGCTTGGGGTGCTTCTCGGCCCTGTAGCGCAGTGGGTTGGATACCTTGCCCGCCTTGAGGAGCGCCGCGGCCTTGGCGCCGACCTCAGTTCCGAGGAAACGGCGCAGCAGCGCATGCGGGAGCACCGTGTAGAGGTGTTCGACGTTCAGGACCTTGACCCCGTGCTCGTTCGTGTCGACGATGCTCGGATCAAGGACAGTGTTGTCGAATTCGGCACCCAGGTATTCGCGCACGTAGAAGCGCGCGGCGTTGGCGCCCGCGGCGGTGAGGTAGTAGTGGTTGCGTCCCAGGCGCGGGTTGAGCTCGAAGAACTTGATGACCCCGTCCCGCGGGTCGAGTTTCGCATCGAACATCGAGAAGCCCGTCCAGCCCAGGTGTTCGAGCAGGCGGCGACCGTGCTCGATGACTGTGTCATCGACGGCCGTAACGATGGCGGCCGAATTGCCCAGCACCAGCGGAGAGTGCTCCTCAACGACGACCTCCCCATATCCGGCGAACTCGACACGGCCCTCCTGGGAGCTGAAGAAGGTGCACAGGCGCATGTTGCTGTCGCCGCCGGCGATCAGCTCCTGCAGGACGTAGCTTTCGCCGTAGCCGCTGGCCTGGATCTTGCCCAGCAGGTCGTCAAGCTCGGCGCGGCTGTTGATGGTGTGGATTTTTTGCTTGCCCTCAAATTTCGCGCTGATCCACGCCGAGGAATCCGAGGGCTTGCCGATCAGCGGGAAGGGCAGGTCCCCGGGCAGCGACGCCGGGTCGGTAGCCGGATCGTAGGCCACCGTCACCGGGTGCGGGATCCCCAGCTGCTGGCACAGTGCGTAGAAGTTCTCCTTCAGCGCCGCGGATTCCATGGTCTCGAGCTCCACGTAGGGAATCGTGAAGTAGGCCTCGAGTTCTTCGCGGCGCCGGGTGATCAGCATGACGTGCAGGTCAAGGGATCCGCACAGCAGCAGCGGGCGCGGGTTCCGGCCCTCGGAGGTCAGTTCCCGCCCCAGGGCCAGCAGGTGCGCGACGACGTTGTCCTCGTCGAGGATGCTGCCGGCCGGGCGCAAGTCCAGGGCCACGGAGTTCTCGATGATGCCGTTGCCGCCGGCCGGCACGCCGACGCTGGTGACCCCGTAGGCCTCGTGGAATTCGCGGGCCAACGAGTACGTTCCGATGTCCCCTCCAAGGATGACCGGGACGAAGGACTGTGAAACGGGAATACTCATGAGTCCAAACCTATCGCACCGGCCATGCCGCGCGGGTCTCGGGCCGTATGGTCAGTGGCGGTCGCGCATCGCCATGTATTTGTTGAAGCCCCAGGCCAGCGGCTTGTTCAACGGCAGGTCCCATTCGCCAAGGGTTTGCACGATGTCACAGCCCATGGATGTCTTGAAGTGGGTGAGCCCCGACAGGTGGTGGCCCTTGTCGAGGGTTGCCGAAACACCGCCCTGGTCCAGGTAGATGCACCCTTCCTCGAGGGAATCGGTGATCATGCGGTGCACCAGCGCCTTTGGCGCAAAGAGCTTGCGTTCGGCCGAGCTGGAGGCGCCGTAGACGTACCAGGCGAGGTTCCCGCTGCGCACGCGAATTGCCGATGCCAGGTCCTGCCCCTCGTGGGAGGCGAAGTACAGGGTGCAGGATCCCGGGACCGCGGCATTGAGTTCCGTGAACATGGTGGTGAAGTAGCTGGAGGGGCGACCCGAGAATTCGTTGCGGTCCGCGGTTTCCTTGTACAGGGCGTGGAAACGGTCCATGTCGTTGGCGGTACCCAGCTGGATATCCAGCGGACCGCGGGCCCCCTTGCGGGTTTCGTTGCGCGCGGTCTGCGCAAACTGGGCCAGCACCCCGTCGATGTCGAGGGGTGCGCCCTGCGCATCGACCAACGGAATACGTGCCACGAATTCCGGCTGTCCGGCAGCGAAGTCCTCGCTGACCTCCTGCTTGGTCCACCCCGCGCTGGACAGACCGGCGGCCAGCACCTCGGCGGCCTCACCATGCCGGGAAACTTCCAGTTCCGGCATGAGTTTGTTCGTGCCGCCGGAAAGTGCCCTGCGGACATCGTTTGCCGCCCAGGTGTTGCGCATCAGTCCCGGGCCCATGCGCACCAGGAACACCTTTTTGGAGCGGAAGTGCTTGACCATCGGGTCCAGCACCGCATCCAGGGAGTAATTTGCCCAGTCGATGACGGGACCGTCGGGCAGGTAGGCGAGGGTTCGCCCAACGACCGGGGCCGCGCGGTGCAGCACCAAGGCGACTCCCACAATCTCGCCCCCGGCGAACCATCCGATGGATTCCGGTGCCCAGCCGCCCTTGACCTTGGCCCATTCCGGGCGTTGCAGGAAACTGACGCCGTTGCGTGCGTTAAGGAACGAAGAATGCTCGGTTGAGGTGATGGGGGCAATCGAAAGCTGGGTCTGTGGCACCGAGCCAGCATAGCAACGATGCCTTGACACACCCCATTCAAGATACCCCCAGGGGGTACTTGACAACATACCCCTTGGGGGTATTATTGGCACTATGGAAAACGTTGCAGCTCCCGTCGATGAACATGTAAACCATGCCTACACCGCCAACAAGGAGGCCCTGCTGAAGCGGCTACGCCGCATCGAAGGCCAGGTGCGCGGCGTCACCCGCATGGTTGACGAGGAAAAATACTGCATCGACATCCTCACCCAGATCTCGGCCATCAACGCGGCCTTGCACAAGGTCAGCCTCGGCCTGGTGGAGGACCACGTTTCCCACTGCGTGGTCAACGCCGCGGCGCAGTCCATCGAGACCGGCGACGATTCCATCGTGGCCGACAAGGTCGCAGAGGTCACCACCGCCATTGGCCGGCTGCTGCGCTAGGCGCGGCACACCCATTTTCCAGCACCCCCAATCACCACCCAAGGAGAAACATGGGCAACGAATCAAGCTGCGGTTGCGGCGGTTGCGGCTGCGGAAGCAGCTCCAACGAAGGACTGACCATCACTTCACGACCCACCGAGGACACCATGAGCACCAACATCACGCTGAAGATCGACGGCATGACCTGCGGCCACTGCGTTTCCTCGGTCACCGAGGAACTCACCGCGGTTCCCGGCGTCAGCAACGTCGAGGTCTTCCTCTCCGCCGGCGGCACCTCAACCGCCACCCTCACCACCAACGCACCGCTGGAGAACGCCGTTCTCGACGCAGCGGTCACGGAGGCCGGCTACACGCTGGTTTCCGTGGACGACTAGGCATCCACCACTCGCCCGCGGTGTGTCCGGGCCCGGCGCCCGGACACACCGCGAGGCTTGAGAAAAGAATGGAACCATGAGCAACGACATCCCGTTCCCCGCCAACCAACGCATCGTCGAACTGGACATCCAGGGCATGACCTGCGCATCGTGTGTCGGCCGGGTCGAACGCAAACTTGGAAAGATCGAGGGCGTCGAGGCCTCGGTGAACCTCCCGCTGGAATCGGCACGCATCACGGTCCCCGAAGACGTCAGCGACGAGCAACTCATCGCCACCGTCCAGTCCGCCGGGTACCAGGCCAACGTGAAGGCCGACCGGTACGCCCCCGCGGCCCCTGCGGCACACGCCCACGCCGCGGCAGGACCCAACGTCGACGCCCCCGGCGCCGACGAACCGCACTCGATGCCGGGCATGAACCACGCCGGTGAACCCACGGGCAACGACCTCAAGAAGCGCCTGGTCGTCGCCGCGATCTTCACCGCGCCGCTGTTCGTCATTTCCATGGTTCCCGCCGCGCAATTCCCGCACTGGGGATGGGTCGCACTGGCACTGGCAACTCCCGTGGTGTTCTGGTCCGCATGGCCGTTCCACCGCGCCGCGGCCATCAACGCCCGCCACTTCGCCTCGACCATGGACACGCTGGTCTCGATCGGCGTGCTCGCGGCATACTTCTTCTCCCTCTGGCAGCTCGTCACGGACCCCAACATCACGGCCCACGTCGGCATGTCGATGAGCGACCACGCACTGTACTTCGAGACGGCCGGCGTCGTGGCGACGTTCCTGCTGCTCGGCCGCTACCTGGAGGCACGGGCCAAGTCCCGGGCCGGGGACGCGTTGAAGACCCTGCTGGATCTCGGCGCCAAGGACGCGACGGTGCTGCGCGACGGCGTCGAAACCAAGATCGCAGCCTCCGAGCTGGCCCCGGGCGACGAGTTCGTGGTCCGCCCCGGCGAGAAGATCGCCACCGACGGATTCGTTGTCACGGGCCACTCCGCCATCGACACAGCACTTGTCACAGGTGAATCCGTGCCCGTCGAGGTGGGCCCGGACGACACCGTCACAGGCGCCACCATCAACACCTCCGGGGCCCTGCTGGTGCGCGCCACGCGCGTCGGGGCAGACACCACGCTGGCCCAGATGGGCCGCCTGGTCTCCGAGGCGCAGACCGGCAAAGCGCCCATAGCCCGGCTGGCCGACCGCATCTCTGCCGTGTTCGTGCCGATCGTGCTGGCCATCGCGGTGCTCACCTTCGTGCTGTGGCTGGTGTCCACCGGGGACCTGGACTCGGCGTTCGCAGCGGCCGTCGCGGTGCTGGTCATCGCCTGCCCGTGCGCCCTGGGCCTTGCAACCCCCATCGGCCTGCTGGTCGGCACGGGCCGCGGCGCCCAGTTGGGCATCCTGATCCGCGGGCCGCAGGTGCTCGAGGACACCCGGAAGATCGACACGGTGCTGCTGGACAAGACCGGCACCATCACCGAGGGCAACCTCGCCGTCACCTCGGCCACCCCGGAACCCGGCTTCGACGAGGCCGGGCTGCTGGCCCTGGCCGGTGCCGCCGAATCCGGCTCCGAGCACCCGATCGCCCACGCCATCGTCAGGGCCGCACGGGCCATCGCCCCGCTGGCCCCGGCCGCGGCCTTCACCTCCGCCCCCGGCGGCGGCGTCCGTGCCACCGTGGGCAGCCGCACGGTCGTCGTGGGACGGGAAAGCTGGCTCCGTGAGAACGGGATCGAGCTGCGCGACGGGCACCGCGCGGCGCTGGCCCGGGCGCAGCAGTCCGGGGCAACCTCCATCATGGTGGGCATCGACGGGACCTTCGCGGGACTGGTGAACCTGGGCGACACCATCAAGGAATCCTCGGCGGCCGCGATAGCCCGGCTGAAGGAACTGGGGCTGCGCCCGGTGCTGCTCACCGGCGACAACAAGGCCGTGGCCACGCAGGTCGCCGCCGCGGTGGGCATCGCCCCCGAGGATGTCTACGCCGACGTCTTCCCCGACGGCAAGGCGCAGGCCGTGCGCGAACTCCAGGGCAGTGGGCGGGTCGTGGCCATGGTCGGCGACGGCGTGAACGACGCCCCGGCGCTCGCCCAGGCCGACCTCGGCATCGCCATGGGCTCGGGCACCGACGTCGCCATCGAGGCGGCGGACCTGACCATCATGGGCAACGACCTGAACCAGGTGGCGCAGTCCATCGAGCTCTCCCGCAAGACCCTGGGCACCATCAAGATGAACCTGTTCTGGGCCTTCGCCTACAACACCGCGGGCATCCCGATCGCGGCCCTCGGGTTCCTGAACCCGATGATCGCCGGCGCCGCCATGGCCGCCAGCTCGGTGCTGGTTGTCGCGAACTCCCTGCGCCTGCGCGGTTTCGGCAGACGCGGCTGATCCATCGACCCGGCCCGGCACGAAGGCCCGGCGTTCCCGCAGGGGAATGCCGGGCCTTCGTCGTGCTGCGGGCACCCGCCACCGCTCCACCCCCCCACACACCTGTCACACAACGGTTTTCATTGTGCCGCGCGTCACATGCACCTACAGTCTGTAGTGAACAAAGTGTTTAGTGGCTCAAAACGGAATGCTTGATTCCGGGAAGCAGGGTGCAACCGTGACGGCAACGGACGACGCAGGGACCCTCGGTGCCCGTGTGCGTTCAGCGCGGGAACTGCGCGGACTCACCCTGCGCCGACTGGCCTCCACCACCGGCCTGAGCCCCGGGTTCATCAGCCAGCTGGAGAACGACAGGTCCAACGCGAGCGTCGCAAGCCTCAGGAACATCGCCTCGGCACTGGGCGTGAGCGCCGCCGAACTGATCGACGGGACACCGCGGGAATCGCAGGGCGTGCTGCGCAAGGCCCGGCGCCCGCGCATCCACATGGCCGACGGGCTGACCAAGTTCAGCCTGAGCCGGGCCCCGCTGCGCAACCTCGAAATCTACTCGGGCCGCCTCGAACCCGGCGGCAGCACCGGGGAAGGGCACTACAGCCACGGAAACGCGCAGGAGTTCGTGATGTGCCTCGAGGGCCGGATCGAGCTGTCCGTCGGGGAGGAAATCCACATCCTCGACGCCGGCGACAGCATCGAGTACCGCACCAGCGTCGAGCACGGACTGCGCAACATCGGGGACACCGACGCCGAGGTCCTCTGGGTCATCTCCCCGCCCACCACCTGACCCGCCCTCCGACCAACCCGTCACATCCACCACGAAGAACAACCAGGAGCAACCCCATGACAGTGAACGGCAATGTTTCGTTCTGGTACGCCGCCGACGGCATTCCCGGCCAGCGGACACCCCTGACCGGGGACACCACGGCCGACGTGGCGATCGTCGGCGCGGGCTACACCGGGCTGTGGACCGCGTACTACCTGAAGAAGGCCGACCCGTCGCTGGATGTCGTGGTGCTCGAGAGCCGCTTCGCCGGGTTCGGCGCCTCCGGGCGCAACGGCGGCTGGCTGACCAATTCGATCACCGGCGGCCGCGGCCAGTACGTCAAGACCCACGGGCGCCAGGTGGTCGGCCGCTTCCAGGAATTGCTGAACGAGACGGTCGACGAGGTCATCGCCACCGCGGGCGCGGAGGGCATCGACGCGCATTTCCACAAGGGCGGGGAGTTGAACGTCGCCCGCAACGAGGCGCAGCTGGCCCGCCTCAAGGAGGCCGCCGCGGCCGAGGAAGCGTGGCCTGAGGCGGGCGCCCGGCTTCTCGACGCACGCCAGACCGCCGAACGGGTCAACATCGCCGGTGCGCTTGGATCGATCCACCAGCCGCACGCGGCACGCATCCACCCGGCCAGGCTGGTGCGTGGACTGGCCGAGGCGTGCGAACGCCTGGGCGTGAGGATCTACGAGGGCACCGCCGTCACCGAGATCCTCCCGCGCAAGGCCGTCACCGCCTACGGGACGGTCGAGGCGACCTATGTCCTGCGCGCCACCGAGGGTTTCACCGCGAACCTCAAGGGATCGCACCGCGAGTGGCTGCCGATGAACTCCTCGATGATCGCCACCGCCCCCCTGCCGGATTCGGTCTGGGAGGAAATCGGGTGGAACGAGCGCGACACCGTCGGGGACATGGCCCACGCCTACATGTACGCGCAGCGCACCGAGGACGGGCGCATCGCCCTGGGCGGGCGCGGGGTGCCCTACCGCTACGGTTCCAGGACCGACACCGACGGGGCCACCCAGCCCGCCACCATCAAGCTGCTCACCGACATCCTGCACGACATGTTCCCGGCAACCCGCGGCGCGGCGATCGACCACGCCTGGGCAGGGGTGCTGGGCGTGCCCCGCGACTGGAAGGCCACGGTGGGCCTGGACAAGGAAACGGGCATCGGCTGGGCCGGCGGCTACGTCGGCACCGGCGTCACCGCCACCAACCTTGCCGGGCGCACCCTGCGGGACCTGATCCTGGATCCGGGCAGTGAACTGGTGCGGATGCCGTGGGTGAACCGCAAGGTGCGGCGCTGGGAGGTCGAGCCGGCCCGGTGGATCGCCGTCCAGTCGCTTTACAAGGCGTACGGCATTGCCGACCAGGCGGAGAAGACCGGGCGTTCGGCGACGTCGAAGATCGCACACATCGCCGACCTCGTTTCCGGCCGCGCCTGATCCGTTCCGGAGCCCGCCCAGACCAACACCTCGACCGAAAGGCCCGTGCAAGACATGGCACCATCGTTGATACACTTGCCCGCCGCCGGCCATGCCGGGCTGGGCGCATTCGCCCCCAAGGCCACGGCCCTCACCGAGGGCATGGCGGAAGCCACGCTGGAGCTCTGGTCCGCCGACTCCCTTGAGGTGGGGGTGTGGGAAGCAACGCCTGGCACATTCTCCGCCGTCCGCGACGGCTACCACGAGGTCTGCCAGATCCTCTCCGGGTCGGTGACGATCACCCCGGAGGGTGGCAGCGCCGTGCGGGTCGGGGCCGGCGACACGGTGGTGATGCCTGCGGGCTGGATGGGGTTGTGGGAGATCCACGAAACCGTCAGGAAAACCTACGTGGTCCTTTCCGGCGTGGGCAACCCCGCGTAGCCGGATCGGCCGCCAACCAATGCAACACAGGGGGTGGGGCAACGCCTGCCCGGCACTGCCGCACCCCCTGGGCCAAGACCTCGGATCGGCGTGCTCGTGTGCCTACGGGCTGCGCATTTCATCGGCCCGCACCAGCAGCACACCGCCGACGATCAACGCGCCGCCGAAGAGCTGGATGCCGGCCGGGAGCTGCCCGAGCAGCAGCCACGCCCACACCACGGCAAAGAGCACCTCCGTCAAGGAAATGAAGGAGGCAAGCTTGGATCCCAGTTCGCGGGCAGCCATGATGCCGGTGACGTAGGAGATGACGGTGGAGCAGAGAATCAACCCGCCCAGCGCCACCCACCACTGGGTTTCCCACTGGGCAAGTTGAACCGGCACGAACGCCACGCGCAGCTCCAGGAGCCCGAACGCGGCAACCAGACCCATGGTCGCGGAGCCCACGTACAAGCCGCCGGTGGCAAGCACCAGGGGCGGAAGGGCCCCGTCCGCACGTGCACTGACAAAGAAGTAGACGACCAGGCCGACCGCCGCGCCGAGGCCCCACAGCACGCCGATAGGGTCAACCCGGTTGCTGCCGGTCAAGTCGAGCACCGCGACCAGGCCGATCAGGGAAAGCACTGTCCCGCCGATGGTGAGCATCGTCGGGCGCTTGCGGTGCCGAATCCACAGGAAGAACACGATGAGCACCGGAGCCAGGTACTCGAGGAGCAACGCCACGCCTACATCGAGCCGCTCGACGGCCTGGAAGTAGAAGAACTGGCACGCCGCCACGCCAAAGAGCCCGAAGAGCACTATCGATTTCCAGTTGTGCGCGGCAAGGCTCCATTTCCCTCGCATCACCACCAGCGTGGGGATGGTGAGCACCAGCGCGGCAACGGACATCCGCACAGTCACGGCCGCGGCCGGCGACCAGCCGGCGTCGAGCAGGGACTTGGCGAACGACCCTGAAAGCCCAAAGAGCGCCGAGGAAAACAGCGCAATACCTACCCCGCCGATGCGGTGTCGTCCTTGCTGGATCGTGGGCGCCGGCGCGCCGGCCAACTCGGATGAAACCTTCTCCAACGGCATGCTCACTCCTCGGCATCGGGATTCAGTCGTAGTGGTGCTCTCGCACCACCAGATCGACTGTCAGGGGTAAATGAATGTATGCTCATGACACTAGATCCCGAGGCGATATTCCGTCAATCCACAAGGCACCACAGGAGTCATAATGATCTTTGCCCCTGACACAGAAGCGGCTCTGGCGTCGGTTGTCGACCTCCTCAACACCACATCCGGGGAGCCCGACGCCCTGCTGACCCTGGCGGATCTCGACCAGTTCATCACCGAGCAGCGCTATTCCGGTTCGCGCACCCACAGTGATGCCGAGCTTCGCTCGGTGCGCCAGCTGCGTACCCAATTGCGTGAGATCTGGCTGGCCGCCGAGGACGAGGCCGTCGAGCAGGTCAACTTCATCCTCCGCAACGCCAGGGCCCTTCCGCAGCTGGTCAAGCACGACGGCTACGGCTACCACATCCACGCCACTACCCAGCAGGCACCGTTGAGCGAGCGCATGGCCGTGGAGGCAGCCATGGCGCTGGTCGATGTCATACGTTCCGGTGAATGCGACAGGCTGCGCACCTGCGCAGCATCCGACTGCGACGCGGTCCTGCTGGATTCGTCAAAGAACCGCTCCAAGCGCTATTGCGACACCGGCAACTGTGCGAACCGCGAACACGTCCGCGCCTACCGCCAACGCCAATCAGCGCAAAAACTGTAGTCCCCACCATTAGAATGGACTCATGGCGGAGATACCTCCGATCATTCGACTCGAGGAGCAGCAGTGAGCAACGAACAGGCACCCCAGAAGCACGCTTCTGACGATTTCGACGTGGACCTGGAAAAGGCCAACGAAAGCCCCCTTCGCGCTGCCACCCGCTGGGCCGCGGGCCTCGTTGAAGGTTTCTTCGGCGGAGACGGCTCCGATGTCGTGGGCGCAGCAGTTGTTGTCCACAAACTCGAGGACCACTCCGAGGTCATCCGCATCAACACCGGCAGCATCGAAGAGGCGGAATCCCTCGTGGCCATGGTTCGCTCGGACCTGGAAGAGCTCACCGCCGAGGAATTCCTGGACCGCTGGAGCGCCGCGGACAACGAAGAACACGCCTCCTAGGACACCTTCCGGCCGGGTCCCGGAAACGGAAAAACGAAAGCCACCGAGATTCGAATCTCGGTGGCTTTCGTTTAAGTTCCCTTAGTGTCCCGGCTTCTTGTCCGGGTTCGCCGAGGAGCGGTTGACGCCGGATCCGGTGCCAAGGTCCTCGGGGTTTTCCTTGCCGGCCATGGTCATCACGGAGATGACCAGCAGGCAGGCCACGAACGCGACACCGAAGGCCACAAGCCCGATGTCCAAACGCAGCGGATTCTCCGAGCCGCCGGTCGCCGAAATCGTGGCTACGACGCCAGCGATCAATGCCATGACAAGCGAGAAGGACAGTGGCGCCTTGATGCTCTGCTGCCAGGATTTTTTCTTCTCAACAGGGTTGTTGCCCACGTTAAGGCCCTCCTACAGGTTTGGTTCAACGTCCAGTCTAGCCCCAAAGGCCGGCTTGGCTTTCCTTGGCATCATGCCGCAACCCGAAGGCCGAGATCAGTTCGAAGACGGCAAGGATGATCGCACCGCCACCTGCCAGGCCAAGCAACGCGTGGGCATCCATGTTCAGGCCCATCAACAGCGCTGCACCAACACCCAGCCCGACAAAGCCCGTGACCAGCTGGTCCTTGAAGGGCACGAAGTCGGCGCGGAGGCGGAAAAAGACCACGATTTCCAGGATGCCGGCAATCATGAAGGCGACGGCCCCGGCAATGCCGATGACCAGCACCTCGGGACGTAGTGCCATGACCACGCCGGCCAGGATCATCGACACAGCGGCACCGGCGTAGTAGCCCTGCGCAGCCTTCGGCGCGCTGGGTGCCTTGGCGTAGTCCCACATGAACTTGGCACTGGCCACCATGAACGCGGCAAGGCCGTAGGCGAGGAACTGGTTGCTGGCACTGGGCCAGAAGATCGAAAGGAGCGCGAAGCCGGCAGCCGTGATGGCACGTCCCATGACGGGGGTCGCAGCTTCGGCGGCAATGGCGGCGGGGATTTTTACGGCAGGCACCCTTCGAGTCTAACGGCGCTCCAGCTGTCCCCTGAATTCGGGGACCCTGCGGCGCATGAGCTCCGGACCGAGGTCGGCGATGCTAGCGGCACCCATCAACTGCATGTTGACGCGGATCTCCTCTGCCAGCAGTTCGATGACGCGTTCCACTCCGGCCTCGCCGCCAGCCATGAGCCCGTAGAGGTAGGCGCGACCGATCAGCACGAAGTCGGCGCCCGCACAGAGCGATGCGACGATGTCTGCCCCGGACATGATGCCCGAGTCCAAGATGATCTCCACCTCGCTGCCGACTTCCGCACGGACCTCGGCCAGCGCCTCGAAGGAGACCGGGGCGCGGTCGAGCTGGCGGCCGCCGTGGTTGGAGACGACCAGCCCGTCGGCGCCGGCGTCGACCGACTTGCGGGCGTCCTCGGCAGTCAGTACGCCCTTGACGAAGAGCTTCCCGGGCCAGATCGAACGGATCCACTCCAGGTCGGCGAAGGAAAGCGTCGGGTCGAACATCGAGTTGATAAGCGTCGGCAGGTCGGTGCTGGTGTTGGACAGCGATGCGAACTTCAGCGAATCCGTGGTGAGGAAGTTGAACCACCATTCGGGGCGGTAGGAGGCGTCGAGCACCGTCTTGAGGTTCAGCTTCGGCGGGATCACCATGCCGTTGCGGGCGTCGCGCAGGCGCTGTCCGGCAACGGGCGTGTCGACGGTGACGAGCAACGTGTCGTAGCCAGAGTCGCGGGCGCGCTGCAGCAGCTCCCGCGACTTCTCGCGGTCCTTCCACAGGTAGAGCTGGAACCAGCGGCGGGAATCGGGCGCGGCCTCGGCGACCTCCTCCAGGGAACGGGTGCCCATTGTCGAGAGTGAGAACGGGATCCCGGCGCGGGCCGCGGCCCGGACGGCGCCGGTTTCCCCTTCGGCGTGCATGAAACGCGTGAAACCCGTCGGGGCGATGCCGAAGGGCAGCGCGGAGCGTTCCCCGGCGATGTCCGTGGAGAGGTCGGCGGTGGCGGTTCCGTGCAGGATCCGGGGGATCAGCTCGACGGAGTCGAAGACCTCGCGAGCGCGGCGGTAGGTCAGTTCGCGCTGGGCTGCCCCGTCGACGTAGTCGAAGGCGGGCGTCGGGGTGCGCCGTTTGGCGATGGCGCGGATGTCCCACACGTCGGCGGCCTTGGCCAGACGTGCAGCGCGGCGGTCAAGGTTGATCGGCTCGAACTTCATCAGCGAACGCAGTTCTGAGATCTGTGGGAGGTGTCGCTTCATCGTTGGGTTCCTTCACGTGGTTCGCCTGCCGGAAACAGGGCTGGGGTGTCGGTGGATGCGGCCCCGGCGATCACCGAGGCCAGGTAAGGCATGCCAGGGGTTCACCACCCGGAACGGCCGGGCCCCGTCATCTCCCAGGAGTTCGACGGTGAAAAATCCCTGAAATATATTTCTATCGGACGGGTAAGATCTTTTACAAGAAATCGGTCCGCACTTGACCAATATGACGCTCCCCCCGCGGGCGCCCACCCCCAGGAGGCTGCATGGGAACATCGCTGACGGACGGCTTGGTCGTCCAGTTACGCTCGGCGATCCTCACCGGCGAACTGGCACCCGGAAGCATCGTGGTCGAACCGCGCCTGGCCGAGGAATACTCGGTCTCGAAGACGCCCGTGCGCGAGGCCCTCCGGATCCTGACCACGCAGGGACTGCTCACCGTGCTTCCCAAGAAGGGCTACCTGGTCAGGACCATGGGGCTCAACGACGTCCAGGAAACACTTGACCTCCGGATGCTGTTGGAACCCCACGCAGCGGCATCCGCTGCGGGTTTCCTCTCCCCGGCGCTCGTCGCGCAATTGCGCCAGAACCTCGATGCGCAGGCCGAGGCATCCGCCCAAAGCCCGCTGGCCGCCATGGAGGCAGCGCAGCGCTTCCACCAGTGCATCGCGGATGCCTCGCGCAACACACGGCTGGCGGACACCCTGCGCCATTGTTTCAACGAGACGGCGCGCGCGCACCACGTCCTTCCGGGCCTCCAGCGCTACATGAGTGCGCCAGCGGAGCAGGCCGAACACGAGGCGATCTATGAGGCCATTGCCGGTGCCGATGCGCACGCCGCCGAGGACGCCATGCGGGTCCACCTGCGGTCCATCCGCGCCACGATGGCCCAGCAGTTCAACGACCCCGGAAGCCTCTGGGCCTGAGATCCCTGGAGGCCGGGCAGGTGATCCGGTTCGCCTAGCCCTTCGGCTTCGCCTTGACCGGGGCCGGGCCCCGGCCGTAGACGGCTCCGTCCTGCGGGTTGACCGAGGCCAGCAGCTCGGAGACCGTGACAAAGTGGTATCCCTTGGCCGCGAGTCCCTTCAGGATCGCCGGAACTGCCTCTACGGTGCTGGAATGGATGTCGTGCATCAGCACTATCGATCCGGGTTTGGTGTCGCGCAGCGTGTTGGACACGACCTTCTTCGCATCACGCACCTTCCAGTCCAGCGTGTCGACGTCCCAGAGGATGACCGGAGCCCCGGCAACCTTCTTGACCGTCTTGTTTGTCGCACCGTACGGCGGGCGCAGGAGAGTCGGCGCCACGCCCGTCGCGTCCTCGACCACCTCGGAGACCGTTCCGATCTCCCGGGACACGCTGCCCGGGGACAGCGAGGTGAGCACGCGGTGGTTCCAGGTGTGGTTCCCGATTTCGTGCCCCTCGGCCAGCATGCGCGCCAGCATCTGCGGCCGGGCCTCGGCGTTGGGGCCGACCACGAAGAACGTTGCCGCGGCGTCCGCCTGCTTCAGCGCATCCAGCAACTGACCCGTCTTGGGCCCCGGGCCGTCGTCAAAGGTCAGGGCCACGCACTTGACCTTGCGGCAGTCAGTTGCCGGCCCTGAAGCATCGACGGTTCCCCCACCGGGCTCCTTGGCTCCGGCGTTGCCGCCCGCTTCCGTCGGAGAGGGCGAGGGCGAGGGTTCCGGCGCCGGCAGGCCGGTGGGCCGCATGCCGGCCTCCCGGGCCCGCCGGCCGCGGGCGCTGAGCAGTGGCGAGACCTCGCCGCCGGACAGCTTGAGGACCACGTCGCCCTCGCCGTGCGCCGCAACGGTGTTCTCGCCGAATTCCACGAGCATGTCGCCGCTGGCGTCGAAGTTGATCGAGGCCGGCTGCCGCGGGTCGGGCGTGGAGGCGGCGGCTTCATCGAATCCAGGGTGCCGGCCCAGGCCCTCGTCCACGAGCTCGGCAAGGCGTTCGAGGGCCGCAGCACCGGCAAAGAGCTCCTTGGTGTCCAGCTTCCGTCCCGCCTCCAGGTCGAACCACTGCGTCAGGTAGCCCCTGGAGGCCTCGCCGCCGAGCACCGTGGTGGTGCTCGACCTGATGCCGAGCATCGTGCGCGATGATGCCGTCAGTTCCGGGTCGATGCCCAGTTCGTGGGCCGGTGCCTCCCCGGCGGTCTGCCCGCCCAGCGCCGCAAGGTAGGCGGCGACCTGTGCATCGACGGCCGCCCGTTGCGCGTCCCCCACCTCCTGATGGCCCGGAACCTCCAGCCACTGCGCGAAGACACGGTTCACCTCGTCGGTGCGCGCCTGCTGGTGGATTCCCGGGACAAGCTCGAGGGAGAGCCCCTGGCGCGGGGAGTATCTGACGGCGGACGGTTCCGGTGCGGAGGTCTCGACACTCCCGGGGACGGGCGTCCCCGGCGCGCCCGCCGGCGCGCACCCGCTCAACAGGGCGGCCGCCACCACCAGCCCCGTGATGCGGTGGACCAGGACCCTGCGGCGGGATTGCGGATGCGCGATGGACAAGATGTTGCCTTTCAGTCTGTGGCCGCGAAGCGGCGGCCCGGGGTGTGTGGGTTGTGACGGTCCGGAGGGGAAAGCGGCGGACACCGCGGGTTCAGGAACGCCGCAGCGCGCCAGAGACAAGCTGCGCGTATGCGCGGGCCCCGTCGACTCCGGGGTGGATGCCGTCCCGCGCGAAGTCGTCGAGTTCCGGCGCCACCGAGGCCCAGTCGGCAAGGTGCACGTTCGGGTATTTCCCGGCGGCGCTGCGGTACTTCTCGTTGACCGAGCCGGCCCACGGTCGCGGGGCGTGCACTGTGACAAGCACCAGCTCACGGTCCGGGCCGATGATGCCGCGCACCTTCTCGATGGTTCCGGCCGGAAGGTCCCCGTTGGTTCCCAGGCCCAGCACGACGACCCTGCGCAACCGGTTTTCATCCCCCAGCCGCTGGAGCTTCTCCGGGGCTTCCCAGACCTGGGCGCCCACCGTCGCGTGGATGGAGATGCCGGGCAGTTCCTTCAACAGGGCCTGCGAGGAGGCGAGCATGACCGAGTCGCCCAGCGCCGTGACCTCGGAGCCCGCGGCACGGCGCCCCTTGGCCGACCCCTGTGCCTTCCCGGATTCCTTGCCTGTGGCCGGTGCGGCCTGCGGGTCGGCCGCCGGCGCGGTGCCGGGGGCCTCCGCCTGCCGTCCGAGCATCTCCTGGGCCTCCGCCAGCTGGCGTTCCAGGCTGCTCTGCGCCGGCGAGGCCACCAGCGCGGTGGCGGCGCACACCGCGACAAGCAGCAACCCCGCCAGCGGAAGGATCCGGGCGCGCCGTCCGGCGGCGCCCGACTTCAGCGCAGCGATCCGCCCGGCAATACCCGTCCGCCAGGCACCCAGGGTTGCCCTGAAACCGTCGCGCATGACCGGGCGTTCCACCAGGTGCCACGATGCGGCTGCGGCAAGGAAGGTGGCGGCGAGGACGCAGAGGTCCGCGGCGGTGGCTGCCTCCGGGGGGAAGAGCAGCCCGGCCAGCACCAGCAGTGGCCAGTGCCACAGGTAGAGCCCGTAGCTGCGGTTGCCCATCCACCGCAGGTGCTGCTGGGTCAGCAACCCGCGCACCAGCGTGTGCCGCTGTCCGAGGGACAGCACCAGCCCGGCGGCTGCCACGCAGAACAGGGCCATGCCCCCGCGGTAGGTCGCAGCCGAGGTGTCGGGCAGCAGGAACATGGCAGCCAGCATTGCAGCGAGCAGCGCACCGATCGACAGGTTCCCGGCGCGGCCTGCCAGCGGCAGGACCCCTGCCGCGAGCGGACTCGTGCGGGAGCTTGCGTGGATTGCCGCGGCGGCGCCGATCAGCAGCCCGAATCCGTGGGTCCAGGTGCCGAAGTAGAGCGCGCTCGCATCCTGGCCCGGGACGAAGGCCCACGCCATGCTTGCCGCAGCGGCAACCCCCAAGATGGCCACTGCGGCCAGCAGCCGCTTCTTCGTGCGCAGCACCACCGCCAGCAGGACCAGCAACACCGGCCAGAGCAGGTAGAACTGCTCCTCGATGGCCAGCGACCACAGGTGCTGGAAATAGGGTGGTTCGGCGGCGGCGAAGTAGCTGTCCCCCGCCGCGACCTGCATCCAGTTGCTGGTGTAGGTCAGCGCCCCCAGCCACTGCGCACGCAGGTTCGCGGGCATCGCGCCGCCGGCAAGGACCGCCAACGCCGTGGCGCCCAGCAGCATCAGGAGCATGGCCGGCAGCAGCCGCCGGGCCCTGCGGATCCAGAATCCGCCCAGGCCCACGGACAACCCGCCGTCGATGCGCCGCAGCAGCCCGCCGGTGATCAGGTAGCCGCTGAGCACAAAGAACAGGTCGACGCCGAGGAATCCCCCGGGCAGCACCTGCGGCCACAGGTGGTAGGCGACGACCGCCACCACGGCGATGCCGCGCAGGCCGTCAAGGGCCGGATTGCGGACCGGGGCAGCGACTGCGGCAGCCGTCGGTGCGGGATCTGCGAGCGGGGCGGTGCTGGATTTCACTGCCCCCATGTTTCCGCAAGCCCGCAACGGTTCCCGGCCGGGGACGTCTCGAACAACACACGAAGTTGTTACGCAATCGACAGGTGGGAACCGCATTTCTTCACGATTCCTTCGCAGGCAACCGGGCATAATGGCACTGACCCCCGAAAATGCGCCGGGGTCCGCACTCCCTCCGAAAGGAACGCCATGGCACTGCGCCGCGGCCCGGGCATTGTCCTGGCCATGGTCATCTGCGTGATGCTTGGTGCCTGTTCCACGGGCAGCGCCTTGCGCGTGGAGGTGCCCTCCGCCGGTGCCTCGTCCCCGGAGTCGGCGGCAACACGGCAGACCCCCAACCCCGAGGAGCCCGCGGCCTGGGAAAAGCCGTTCACCCCCGCGCAGGTCCGCAGCCTGCTGCTGGAAACCGACCTCAGCGGCCTGCGCGCCGACGGAGCGGATCCGGCCGAGATCCACGAATACCTCAGCACCTGCGCCCGCTGCGTGATAGCCCTGCCCAGCCACGAGGCCGCCGGCGAGCGCTTCCAGGTCTATTCGGTGAGCACCGCCGGGGACAGCTACAGCTTCGCGTCCTTCGTCATCCGCAACGACGCCGGGACCCCGAGGATCGTGCTGGCGGTGGGCGGCTCGGACATCTACCTGACCTCCGGCAGCGACGGCAGCCTGGTGGCGCAGGAAGCGATCTACGAACCGCAGGACCCCATGTGCTGCCCCTCGGGCTGGTCGGTGCGGCTCTTCCGCTACCAGGACGGCAGGTTCATCGAGGGAGACACGTTCAAGAGCCCCGTCGACTACGCGGGCCCCGAAGGAGAGATGTGATGCAGACCCCGGGAATCCGGTTGCTCATGATCGAGGACGACGAGGTCATCCGCGAGGCCACGACACTGGGGCTCTCCCGGCTCGGCTACCGGGTGGAGGGCATCGGCGACGGGCTGGAGGGCCTCCAGTGGCTTAAGGCGCAGCAGGCCACCGACCCGGTGGATGCCGTGCTGCTCGATGTCATGCTGCCCACCATGAACGGCACCCAGGTTTGCCGCGCGCTGCGCGAGTTCAGCACCGTCCCGGTGATCATGGTCTCCGCGCGCGGGGACGGCATCGACATGGTCAACGGACTGGATGCCGGGGCCGACGACTACCTGGCCAAGCCCTTCGACCTGCAGGTCCTCGATGCGCGGCTGCGCGCGGTGCTGCGCCGCACCCGCGAACCCGTTCCCGCACCGGTGGCCGCCGCCGAGGCGCCGCAGGTCCCGGCGACGGGGCTGGACATCGACCCGCACCGGCTCAGCGTCACGCTGGACGGGAAGGAAGTGCACCTGACCCCCACCGAGATGCGCATCCTGCTGGTCCTGGGCGCGGACCCGGGCGGGGTGGTCTCCCGCACGGAGATCCTCACGGAGGTCTGGGGCCACGGCTGGGACAGCGACCACCGCGTCATCGACGTCCACGTGCAGCGCCTGCGCCGCAAGATCGGGGCGGCGCGCGTGGAGACCGTGCGCGGCTTCGGGTACCGCCTCCATGGGTGAGCGCGCATGAGCCTGCGCTGGAAGATCACGCTTGTCACAACGGTGTCGGTGTTCATGGCGCTGCTGGTCTCCGCACTGCTGGTGCGCCAGATGATCAACACCTCCGAGGAACAGCGGCTGCGCGAGGAGGCCACCGCCTCGCTGCAGCAGGCGGTGAAGATCCTGGGCGAGACTGGCATCAGCGTGCTGGGCGCCACCGTCAACGACCCGGCCCTGCCGCAACAGGCCCGGGAGGCGGCACGCGCCGGGGACCTGGTGACCTACCGGGGCACGCTGGAGGGGATGCCGGTGATCTTCGCCGCCGCCCCCGTGGAGCTCGGCTCCCAGCCCGCGATCCTCTCGCTCTCCGTCTCCCAGGCCGGAAGCCTGCAGGTGCGCACGCAGATGGACACCGCGTTGTTCTGGGCCGGCATCGCCACGCTCTTCGTCGTCTCCGCGCTGGGCATCCTTGTCGCCTCCAGCCTGGTGCGGCGCCTGGCGCACGGGGCGCACGCGGCCCGGGCCATCGCCGCCGGGCAGCGGCAGATCGTCGTGGAAGAGGCCATCGGCCCGCCCTTCGTCGGCCGGGACGAGGTCGACGAGTTCGCCGCGGCGGTGGACGTCATGGCGGCGGAGCTCACAGCGAAGATCGCCGCGGAGCAGCGCTTCACCGCCGACCTGGCCCACGAGCTGCGCACCCCCCTGACGGGCCTTGTCACGGCGGCCAGCCTGCTTCCGGACTCCCGGCCCACCGAACTGGTCCAGGACCGGGTGGCCAAGCTGCGCACGCTGATCGAGGACCTGCTGGAGGTCTCGCGGCTCGAATCCGGCACCGAGGCCATCGACCTGGTGGCCACCGGGCTGGATGCCTGCGTCGGCGGCATCGTCTCCCGCGTCAGGGACCACTGCCCGAACCAGGGGACGTCGCTGGTGCTGGAGCTCGAGGCACCGGATTCCACCGTGTGGCTGGAGCCGCGCCGCCTGGAGCGGATCCTGGAGAACCTGGTCCGCAACGCGCTCACCCACGGCGCCGGGCCGGTGGTGCTGCGCAGCTCCCCGGGGCGCCTTGAGGTCTTCGACCAGGGCCCCGGCTTCCCCTCCTTCATCCTGGCGACGGGCCCGGAGCGCTACGTGTCAAAGGGCGGCGGGATCGGGCTGGGCCTGACCATCGCCTGCGGCCAGGCCGCGGCCATGGGTGCCCGGGTACAGCTCTCCAACGGCCCCGGCGCCCGGATCACACTGGACTTCGCCGACGCGGCACGCCCGCGCCCTGTCCCCCGGCCGGGCCACCCGGCGTCAATGGCGTAGGTTCGGGGTTCAGACGCGCTGTGCCGGGCCCGTGAAGTTCAAACGCCCAGCCGCATCCAGGCGTCGTTGCGCACTCTCCAGGAGAGCGTCGCCGCGCGCGAGGCCATGAAGCCGAGCCCGAAGGCCACCCAGATCCACACCACTGCCGAAACCCCGTGGTGCTCGAAGCGCGTGACGGCGTAGAGCATGGGAAGGTACACCACCAGGTTCACCATCCCGACAACTGCCAGGTAGCGGGCGTCCCCGGCGCCGATCAGCACCCCGTCGAGCACGAAGACCAGCCCGCACAGCGGCTGCGCGGCGGCAAGCACCCAGATCCCCGCCATCGTCGCCTGGTGCACCGAGTCGTCGGTGGTGAACAGCGCCCCGGCAAACGGCGCGGCCACGGCCAGCACCGCGCCGGTGGCCAGCCCGAAGTACACGCCCCAGCGGCACATGGTCCGCGTCAGCAGCCGCGCCCGCTGTTCGTTGGCGGCGCCGAGCTCCTTGCCGATCAGCGCCTGGGCGGCGATCGCCAGCGCGTCGAGGGCGAAGGCCATGAACGTGAAGACCGTGAACACCAGCTGGTGCGCCGCGAGCGTGAGCGCCCCCTGCCCGGTGGCCACCCACACCGTCGCAATCAGGGCCAGACGCAGGCTCAGCGTGCGCAGCATGAGCCAAGAGCCCACCTGCCCGGTGCCCAGCACCCCGCGCCCGTGCGGGGCCAGCGACTGGCCGGCCGCGCGGATCCGCGGCACCAGCATCCACAGGTACACCGCGGCCATGCCCCACTGGGCGATCGAGGTGCCCAGCGCCGCACCGGCCACGGACATTCCCAGCGGGTACACCAGGACGAAGTTCAGCACGACGTTGACGCCGAACCCGATGCCGGCAACGTAGAGCGGGGTCTTGGTGTCCTGCATGCCTCGCAGCACGCCCGTCGCGGCGAGCACCAGCAGCATCGCCGGGATCCCGAAGGTCGAGTACCTGATGTAGTCGACGGCGAAGCCGAGCACGGGGCCCTCGGCACCCATGGCCGCGGCCAGCGGCTCGGCACCCAGGAAACCCGCCACCGCAAGGATCACGCCCAGGCCCAGCGCCAGCCAGATGCCGTCGCGGCCCGCCGCCATGGCCTTGCCGGTCTCCCCGGCACCTATCGAGCGGGCCACCGCCGGGGTTGTCGAATAGGCCAGGAAGACCATGAGGCCCACCGCCGTCTGCAGCACCGTGGTCCCCAGGCCCGCGCCGGCCAGTTCGTTGATGCCCAGGTGCCCGATGATGGCGGTGTCGGCCAGCAGGAAGAGCGGTTCGGCGATCAGCGCGCCCAGCGCCGGAACGGCGAGCGCCAGGATGGTGCGGCCCAGTCCCCGGGACGACTCGTGCGGTGAAACCTTGTTTCCAGCTGCTGAACTCACGGGCCAAGCCTACCGGCGTACCCCGTCGGAACGCGTACGGCCCGGGCCCCGCCCGCTAGGCCACGGGTTCCGCGTGCCGCAACCCCAGCAGCGCCAGCGCCGCCGCCGCCACCAGCAGCGCGGAGACGGCAAGGCACAGCGCGGGCCATCCTCCGGCGTCGAAGGCCAGGCCTATGGCCCAGCCGAAGAGCGAGGAACCGCCGTAGTAGGCAAGGTTGTACAGGCTTGCGGCCTGCGCCCGCCCGCCGACCGCCACCAGCGGGATCCACCCGCTGGCGACCGCGTGGGCGGCAAAGAACCCTGCGGTGAACAGCAGCATGCCGGCCACCACCGTCGGGAGCCAGTCGACGAGCGTGACAAGCAGCCCGGCGAGCATCACCCCGGTGGACCCGAGCAGCACCGGCAGCCGGGCGAAGCGCCCCACGAGCGCCCCGGAGGCACGCGAGGACCAGGTGCCGGAGAGGTAGGCAATGAACACCAGCGAGGCCAGCGACGCGGGGATCAGGAACGGCGGCGCCTCCAGCCGGAAGCCCAGGTAGTTGAACACCGCCACGAACCCGCCCATGAGCAGGAAACCCTGGGCGTAGAGCACCGGCAGCTTGCCCCCGCGCAGGTTCATCCACAGCTTTTTCCACAGCGGGACAGCGTGCGGGCTGGACCAGGGAACCGGGGTGAAACCCCTCGGCTTCGGGGCCACGGCAATGAACACCGTCGCGGCGATGGCCGCCAGCACGCTGACCACCAGCGTGCCCACCCGCCAGTTCCAGAACTCGCTCAGCGGACCTGCGACAAGGCGGCCGGAGAGCCCTCCGAGGCTCGTGCCGGAAATGTAGGTCCCGGCGGCCACCGCCGCATGCAGGTGGGAGACCTCCTCGGCCAGGTAGGCCAGCGCGACGGCCGGGATGCCGCCCAGCGCCAGACCCTCGACGAAGCGCAGGGCCAGCAGCCATTCGAAGCCCGGGGAGAACGGCACCGCCAGCCCCAGCACCACCGCGCACACCACGGCGATCGTCATGGTGCGCAGCCGGCCCATGCGGTCGGCCAGCAGCGACCACCCCAGCACCGAGCAGGCAAGGCCCAGGGTTGCCGCGGAAACGGCGAGGGCCGCCTGCGACTGGCCGATGCCCAGGTCGCGCGAGAGCTCGGGCAGCACGCCCTGGACCGAGTACAGCTGCGAGAACGTGGCAACGCCGGCGGCGAAGAGCGCCAGGATCATGCGCCTGTAGCCGCTGCTGCCGTGCAGGTGCCCCTGCCACGGAGTCCCTCCGTCCCCCTGGATGCCCGTCACGTGTTCCGGTGCCTCCGGCCTACTGCTGGAAAAGCGGCAGCAGCGTGTAGGAAATGACAAGCGCCACCGAGTTGTTGAAGACGTGCAGGATGTAGGAGTAGGCCAGCGACTTGCCGGTGAGGACATAGGCCACGGACATCATGATGCCCAGCGTCGTGTAGGGGATCGCCGAGGTGACGTCGAAGGACCCGGCGCCGACGAAGTGCAGGCCGGTGAACAGGACGGCGGACAGCGCCACGCACACCCACACGTTGATCCTGCGGCTCAGTTTGCCGATCAGCAGGTGCCGGAAGACGTACTCCTCCACGAACGGCCCCAGCAGCGCCGTGACAACGTACATCGTCGCGAACGGCACCGATCGCGTCATGCCCTCGAGGGCCAGCTGGTTCTCGCTCTTCACCGGGTTGCCGACCAGCGCCATGGCAATCGCCCCGACCACCAGCGTGGCGAACCAGGCCCCGGGGATCATCGGGACCTTGACCCACGGTTGGTGCCTGAATGTCGCAAAGGAGCTGCGCAAGGCGTCGAAACCCATGATCATGGCGCCGGTGAAGAGCACGACGTAGGCGATGAGGTTCACCGCGAAGGCCGCCGATTCCTGGTCCTTGAAGGCCCCGGTGAACCCCGGGACCAGGGTGATCAGTCCTGCCCCGCCCAGGATGAAAAGCCCCAGGTAGAGCCCGAGGACCACCCAGTCCCCACGGCGCATCCGGCCGGGGTCGAAGACTGGCTGGCGCGGCCGCGGCAGGGGCGGCACGTAGTACTGCTGGGGGTGCGGTTGCTGCATAACCCCTACCCTATCGAGCCAAGCTGGGCGGGTGCTCCACCGGCGCCGCGGTTCTATTCGACGCGCAGGCCCAGTTCGGCGGCCAGGATCGGGGCCAGGTCCATGAGCTGCTCGTAGGTGACGGTGGCGCCCTTCAACGAGGAGATGCCCGAGATCGCGCGCAGCCGGGCCCCGCGCAGGTCCACGTCCTTGAGCTTGGCGCCGTTGAGCACCAGCGTGTCGACGGTGCAGTCGATGAAGGAGACGCGCTCCAGGTTTGCGGTGCCGGCGTCGAGTTCCTCGATGTGCACGTCGCGGAAGACCACGTCCTTGATCTTGGCGCGGCGCAGGTTCAGGTAGCCGAGCTTCGCGCGCTCGAAAAGCACCGAGCGGAACGTCGCCCCGTAGAGTTCGGCCGACCCGATGCGCCCGCCGACAACGGCGGTGTTCCACCATCCCGAATCCGGGGCCTCGAGCACCGGGGCGTTGACCTCCTCGAGGCGGCAGTCCCCGAAGGTCACCCTGGCCATCGGGGCGCCCTGCAGCGCGACCGAACGGAAGATGCACTCGGTGAAGACCGCGTCCTCCAGGTCGACGCCGTCGGCGTCGTCGGATTCAAAGAGCAGCCCCTCGGCCCGGCCGTCGAGATCGAGCCCGGTCAGGTCCCCCGAGCCTTGGGTGGTGGGTTCCGTGAAGGCAGGCATGCGGGGGGCTTTAACCGGTGAAGACATGGCCAATAGTTTATGCCGCATTGGGACCGCGCACCGACGGCGCAACGCGTTGGCATTCTCACCCGGTCCCGGCTTGACGCGGCTGTGCCGCGTCACGCCGGCGCACGGCTGCGGAGGTGTTTCCGCGTCCGGGCGCCGCCCGGCTACAGCGTTAGCACTTGAGTGCTTCGCTGATGCCCTTCTGTGCGGTCTCGACGCCGGCGATGTCGTCCGAGACAGAGTCCTTGGCCTGCGGGACCGTCATGTCCGAATCCACGTCGGAAACGGCCTTGTCGAGGTTCTTCCAGGCGGCGTCAAGGGCATCCTTGCGGTCCGCCTCGACCTTTTCCAGCGACTTCTGCAGATCTGCGTAGCTGGAGGCGACCTTGTCGCGGGCTTCCTTGATTTCGCCGACGGTCGGGGCGCTGGTCAGCGAGGTCTTCACTTCGGCGACGGCACCGACGAATGCCGCGTAGGAGTCGCACGCCGCGGCGGTGTTTTCCTCCGGGGTGGAGCTGCATGCGGCCAGGGAGGCGCCCAGCACGGCGGTCAAGGTGAGCGAGGTGAAAAGCTTTGCGGTCTTGCGCATGATTGTTTCCTTGTGAAGGTGGCGTTGATGTCTTCCGGCGGCGACCGCTCCGGCGCCGCCCGGGCCAGGCGCTGTTTCCCGCCCGGTTCCGGGTCAGGAACCGTGCAGGCACCACCCAGCTAATGCGAACCCTACATTACCGAGTCGGGTCCGGATCCTTGGCGCTTAGAGGTTTTTCGGGGTGTCCCGCCGCGAGAGCGGACCAGCTTTGCGGCCACTGGTCGCGGCACGGCGTTCCGCCGGTTCAGGTTGCGGCGTGCTCGCCGTGTTGCCCGCGCTTCGAGCGCCGCGCCGCCTTCGCCTCGGCGTCGTCCTTAAGGAGCAGTTGGCGGGTTTCGGTGACGTCTCCCAGGGCCGGACGCCAGTGCCGCGCGTTCGGGTTGGAGTCCACCAGCAGGGCGCGGACGAACAACGTCAACGGGATGGCCAGGATGGCACCCACGGGCCCGAGCACGAGCGCCCAGAACAACACCGAGAAGAACGTCAGGGTCTGGCTCAGCGCCACGGCGTTTCCGACGACGCGGGGCTGGATGATGGACTGCACAACAGCGTTGATCAGACCGTACGTGATCACCACGGCGATCACGGTGGGCCACCCGCCCACGAAGTACCCGAATGCCAGCGGCGGAATTATCGCAAGGAAATATCCGACGTTCGGAATGAAGCTGCACAGGAACGCCAGCAACCCCCACAGGATCGCGGCCGGAACATGCAGGATGAAGAGCACGAGGCTGTTGAGGACGCCCTGGGCGATGCCCAGCGCCGTGGTGACAACCATGTAGCGGCGCACGCCCGTGGCGTAGTCGGTTAGCGCGACTACCAGGTCAGGCTGCTTGGCACGCAGTTGGCGCAGGATCGTCGGGACGTACATGGCGTCGGCGGCCATCAGGATCAGCATCGTCAGGATGACCACCAGGGATCCGGTGATCCCGAGCAGGCTTCCGAAGAAGCCCGTCACGAAGCCCACGATGCTGCCCGGGTTAATCCCCTTGAGGATGCCCTGGATCTGCTCGGGTCCGATCCCGATGGAGGCCAGCCACTGCCCGATCACCGTGCCGAGCTGGGCGAGCTGCCCGGAATATTGCGGGAGCATCGTGGCGAACTGTGCGAAGGCGATGATGAGTGTGAAGATGAATCCCGCCAGCAGCAGGAACACCACCAGGATCACGGAACCCGTCGCCAGCCCGTGCGGCACTCCCCAGCGCTCCAGCGCCACCCGCACTGGGTGCGCGCAGATCGTCAGGACCAGGGTGAGCAGGACCGGGGCCAGGATGCCGCCGATCGCATGCATTCCCATGGCAGCTACGGTTGCGGCGGCCAGCGCCACCAGGATCATTGTCCCTCGATGGGAGCCTTTCACGGTCCGTCCCTTTCGGCCGATGATGCACCGCCCCCTCCGGAAAGACCGGGAAGGGGGTGTCGTTCAGGTTTTGGGACGATTGGTCCCCGACGTCATCGTCTCCGGGTGGGGAGGCACCGGGAGGACGCTCATATGATTGTTGCATGTTTGTCGGCGCACGAGAGGGTACACCTGCATGATTCTCCAAGCCATTGGGCATTTGCTGCCCCTGGCCGTGGCAGTGGCGATCAGTTCGGTGCCCATCATGGCGGTTCTGCTGATCCTGCTTTCCCCGACACCACGTAATTCGTCCATCGCCTACCTGGCAGGCTGGGTTCTCGGCATCGCCGCGCTGGCGGTGGCCTTCTCGGCCGGCGCGGCCGCCTTCCCCGCGACCGAAAAGCGCCATCCCGATTTCACCTTCGCTCTCGCCCAAATCGTCATCGGCATTTCCCTCGAGGCGTTCGCGCTGGCGCTGTGGCGGCGATCGGACCGCAACGCCACCCAGGAAATGCCCAAGTGGTTGCGGGTCGTCGGCGCCGTACGGCCGTGGCAGGCCTTTGGTTTCGCCTTTGCCCTGAACCTGCGGCCCAAGGCACTGCTGCTCAGCGCCGCGGCGGGCGTGGTACTGACTGCCCAGCCACTCACTGCAGGAAGCTGGGCCGTTGCGCTGGTCGTGTACACGGTGATTTCCGCATCAACGATCGGTATTCCCGTGCTCTATGCGATAGTGAATCCCGCGAGCGCCCAGCCCCGGCTGGAAGTGGTGCGGGATTGGATTCTCCAGAACAACCGCATCATCACGATCTTGGTCATGGTCGTCATTGGGTTCGTCATCCTTGGCAACGGCTTGACCCTCCTCTAATCGCGGGTCCCGGACGGGACGGTCCCCGATCATGTCTTGGCCCGAACTGCCCGGACCGGGTCATTCTGTGCACCGATCAGACCTTAGCGGGCCGCTTCCCAATCCCGGTACCCACATGCGGGCAGTTGGTTTGGGAAGCACCGGCATTGGAATTGCATACCCATATTAAGTGCATGTTGACAAGATCGAATCCAATGTCCAAGACTGAAACTGCAATATTTGCAACCATGCAGTATTTCCATTCTCGGGGCTGTCGAAAGCTCCACAGCCATTAGGAGAACGACCGTGGAATTTTGGTCATCATTTTGGAACATAATCTGGTTTTTCGTTTGGTCTTTTGTTTTCATTGCCTACTTGATCGCGATCTTCTCGATCGTCACCGACCTGTTCCGCGATCGTGAACTCAATGGGTGGTGGAAGGCATTGTGGCTCGTTGCCTTGATCTTCGTCCCGTTCCTTACGGCCCTTGCCTACCTGATTTTCCGCGGCAAGAACATGGCCGAACGCAGCCACAAGGCCGCCGTCGACAGCACCGTCGCCGCCGAGGACTACATCCGCAACGTGGCGCAGGTCAGCCCGAGCGACGAAATCGCCAAGGCCAAGGCGCTTCTCGACAGCGGAACCATCACCGCGGAGGAATACGAGCACCTCAAGGTGCGTGCCCTCGGCAACCTCCACACGACGCAGCCACAGGCATAGCGGAAGTATCGTTGCCACTCCGGCTGGCCGGATGCCCCAGGCATCCGGCCAGCCTTTTTGGGTCGCGGGGTTCCAGCGACACCTCTCTCAACCCGAGCCGCCGGCTCCCCCACGCGGCCCAGCCAGCACCAAACGATCGGCACCATGAAAACTTTCCTGATTCGAATCTGCATCTACCTCGGAACCTCGGCGCTGGGCTTGCTGATTACCTCCTGGGTGCTGCCAGGGTTCACGCTCACGGCCGGCGGGTTCCTCGTCGCCGTCACGGTGTTCGCCGTGACCCACTCGGTGCTGGCGCACGTGGGGTCATGGACAACCTCAAGGTTCGCGCCGCTGGCTTCCGCGGGCGTCGGCCTGTTCTCCACGTTTGCTGCGCTCTTTATCGCCCAGCTCTTCCATGGCGGCCTGCGGATCCATGGGCTCGAGACCTGGCTTCTTGCCCCGCTCGTGGTGTTGGCAACCACAACGCTTGGCGCATGGTTGCTGCCACTCGTGTTTCTCAAAAAGCGCGTGAAGGCGACAAAACGATAATCGGCCGGCACGCACAGCCAGCCAACCCGCCGGGCACGGCCGAACCGCCGTACGCCACTGGATGCGTCAGTGGGCAAACCGACTCCAAAGAAAGGGGCCGAACGCTTGCGGTATGCGGGACACTGTCCCATGTACCGCCGGCGTTCGGCCCCTCCTTCTTCGGGCAGACCAGCTGGCGCTAGCTTGTGGCTCCGGACTCCGGTTCGTCCTCCGGCGCAGGCACTCCCTCCAGGGGTGCTCCCCCACCTGCCGACACCGCGTCGTCCTCCACCGGTCCGGCGAACTGGGACTGGTACAGGCGGTAGTAGGCACCGCGAACTTCGAGCAGTTCGTGGTGGCTGCCCTGTTCGACGATCTTGCCTTCCTCCATCACCAGGATGGTGTCGGCATCGCGGATCGTTGAGAGTCGGTGCGCAATCACGAAGCTGGTCCTGTCGCTGCGCAGCGCCGCCATGGCGTGCTGCACCAACAGCTCGGTGCGCGTGTCGACGCTCGAGGTTGCCTCGTCCAGGATCAGCAACGAGGGGTTGGCCACGAACGCGCGGGCGATCGTGATCAGCTGCTTCTCACCGGCCGACACGTTGGTGCCTTCCTCGTCGATGACCGTCTCGTAGCCGTCGGGCAGGGCGCGGACGAACCTGTCGACGAAGGTGGCCTTGGCCGCGGCCATGACCTCCTCGTCGGTAGCCTCGAGCCGTCCGTAGCGGATGTTTTCCATGATGGACCCGCCGAACAGCCAGGCGTCCTGCAACACCATTCCGACCTTCGAGCGCAGGTCGGCCCGCGAGATGGCGGTGATGTCGACCCCGTCGAGGGTGATGCGGCCGGAGTTGAGCTCGTAGAAGCGCATCACCAGGTTGACTAGCGTGGTCTTGCCCGCGCCGGTGGGACCGACGATGGCCACGGTGTGGCCCGGGTGCGCCTCGAAGGAAAGGTTCTCGATCAGCGGCTTGTCCGGGGAGTAGGAGAAGCTGACGTTCTCGAACTCGACGTGCCCGTCCGTGCGTGCCGGCAGCTTGTCGGTGACGGTGTCGGCGTCCTGCTCCTCGGCGTCAAGAAGCTCGAAGGTCCGCTCCGCGGAAGCCACGCCCGACTGCAACATGTTGGCCATGCCGGCCATCTGTCCGAGCGGTTGCGTGAATTCGCGTGAGTACTGGATGAACGCCGTCGCGTCGCCCAGGCTCATCTGGCCCGATGCCACGCGCAGACCGCCGACGACGGCAATCCCCACATAGGCCAGGTAGGAAACGAAGGTCATGACCGGGAAGATCATGCCCGACACGAACTGGGCACCGAAGGACGCCTTGTAGAGCTCGTCGTTCTTCTCGTGGAAGCGATCGAGCATGTCTTTCTCACGCCCGAAGACCTTCATCAGGTCGTGGCCGGAGAAGGATTCCTCGATCTGCCCGTTCAGCGCACCGGTGTTCTTCCACTGTGCGGTGAACAGTCCTTGTGCACGTGATCCGATGACGCCCGCGGCAACGGCGGAGAGCGGCAACGCGATCAACGCGATGAGCGCCATTTGCCACGAGACGATGAACATCATGATCACGATGCCGATGACAGTGAGCAGCGACTGGACCAGCTGGCTGACAGCCTGCTGCAACGCGTTCTGGATGTTGTCCACGTCGTTCGTCACGCGGGAGAGCAGGTCGCCGCGCTGGCGGGTGTCGAAGTAGTTCAACGGGAGTTTGTTGAGCTTGTCCTCGACGTCCTTGCGCAACTTGTAGACGACCTTCATGACCAGCCGGTTCAGCAGCCAGCCCTGCGCCCACATGAACAGCGATGCCACGAAGTACATGGCAAGCACGATCAGGATGTAGCGGCTCAGCAGCGGGAAGTCGATCCCCTGTCCGGGCACCAGGTTCATGGTGGCCATCATGTCGGCCTGGTCGGTTTGGCCGGATGCGCGCAGTCCCTCGATGATCTGCTCGACCGGGACGTCCGTCGGCATCTGCTTGCTGAAGAAGCCGGCGAAGATGACGTCCATGGCCTTGCCCAGGATCTTCGGGGCAATGACCGAGAGCACCACGCCGGCCGTGACGAGGAGCAGGACCAGGCTCATGCCGACCTTTTGGGGGGCCAGCAGGCCGATCAGGCGCTTGGCCGACGGCCAGAAGTGCTTGGCCTTGCGCACGGGCACCGAGTCGCCGAACATGTCGGATGACCCGGCGGTGTCGAACTCGTCGATGTCATCGTTCACCTCGACCGCTGGTGCGGTGTTTTCCTTGGTACGTTTCGCCATTTAGGCCACCTCCTCCGCTGCCAGCTGCGATGTCACGATTTCTTGGTAGGTCTCCGAGGATTCAAGCAGTTCCTCGTGGGTTCCCCGGGCAACGATTTCGCCGTGGTCGAGCACCAGGATCTGGTCGGCACCGGTGATGGTCGAGACACGCTGGGCGACGATGATGACCGCCGCGTCCCGGGTCGGTTCCCTGAGCGCGGAGCGCAAACGGGCGTCGGTGGCGACGTCGAGCGCCGAGAAGGAATCGTCGAACAGGTAGATCTCCGGCTTGGCCGCGAGCGCGCGGGCAATACACAGGCGTTGGCGCTGGCCGCCGGAGACGTTGGTGCCGCCCTGCGAGATGCGACCCTCAAGGCCGTCCTCGCGTGCCGTGACGAATTCATGGGCCTGTGCCACATCGAGCGCTTCCCAGAGCTCCTCGTCGGTGGCCCCATCGGCGCCGAAGCGCAGGTTGCTGGCCACCGTTCCGGAGAACAGGTAGGGCCGCTGCGGGACCGTGGCAACGCTTGCGGAAAGCTGCGCGCGGGTCAGGTCCGTGACCGGTGCCCCACCGACCAGTACCTGGCCCTCCCCTGCGTCGTAGAGACGCGGGATCAGGTTCAACAGTGTGGACTTTCCCGCACCCGTCGATCCGATGATGGCAGTGGTTTCACTGCGCTTGGCGGTGAAGGACACGTCGTTGAGCACCGGGGCCTCGGCACCGGGGTAACCGAAGGTGACATTGCGGAACTCGACGGTGCCGGGCTCCGTCATCTCGACAGTGCGCTCCGTTTGGTCGACGAGCGTCGGCTCCAGGGTGATGACCTCGGTGATGCGCTCGGCACAGACGATGGCGCGCGGGATCATCATGGCCATGAAGGTTCCCATCATGACAGCCATGAGGATCTGCAGCAGGTACTGCAGGAATGCGGTGAGTGCGCCGATCTGCATGTCGCCGGATTCAACGCGGGCACCGCCGAACCAGAGCACGGAAGCCGTGGCGATGTGCAGGATCATGCCGATCAACGGGAACATCAAGACAAAGAGGTTGCCGACCCTGACGCCCACGCGGGTCAGCTTGGCGTTGGCGTCCTCGAAGCGCTCGGTTTCATGCGGCTCGCGCACGAAGGCGCGAACGACCCGGATGCCGGTAATCTGCTCGCGCAGCACCCCGTTGATCCCATCGATTCGGTCCTGCATCTGGCGGAAGAGCGGCATCAGGAAGAACACCAGCACGCCGACCACGGCAATGAGCACGGGCACGGAGACCCACACCAGCCACGACAGTCCGGCGTCTTCGCGCAGTGCCATGATGATGCCGCCAATGCACATGATTGGTGCCGAGACCATGAAGTTCAGTCCCATGAGAACGAGCATCTGCACTTGCTGCACGTCGTTGGTGCCGCGCGTGATCAACGTTGCGGCACCAAATTTGTTGACGTCCTGTGCGGAGAAGGAGGTGACGGAGTCGAAGACCGAATGACGCAGGTCCCGGCCGATCGCCATGGCCGTCTTGGCCCCGAAGTAGACTGCGGCGATGGCGGTGAGGACCTGCACGAAGGCGACTGCGAGCATGACCGCGCCGGTGCGCCAGATGAAGTCCGTGTCCCCTTTAACCACGCCGGTGTCAATGATGCGTGCGTTGAGGCTTGGAAGGTACAACGTGGCGATCGTGGTTGCCAGCTGGAAGAACAGCACGGCCAGGATCCACCACTTGTAGGGCTTTGAGTATCGGAGAATGAGTTTTAAGAGCATCTAGGGAGTCCTCGGTGTATGCCCCACAAGGCGCCTGATGGCGCCTTTGAGGGAATGGCTCGACGATGGTTTTCGGCGGAAGCATTGGTCACTTTACACTCGATCGCCGACACTTTGACCCTCCCACAGGAGTATTTTTGCCCTTCCCCGGAGGGCGAAAAGCTCGCATATCAGGGGGTGCGGGCGCACCACGAAGCGGTGCGGCAGGGGGCGATATCCGCGCGGTCTTGAAGCACCTTCGACGGTCGGTTCGCCGGCAATGTTCGCAGACAGGCGCCGGCCCCCTGTTGCAATTGATTCGGCTGCCCTAGAATGAAATTCAATTACCACAATACGAAATTAAAGGAGTGCCCATGCCTGATCTCTCAACCAAGCTGGCCGTCGGAGAGCAAGCACCGCAGTTTACGCTCAACGACTCCCAGGGGCGTTCGATCGCCTTGGCCGACTACGCCGGAAAGAACGTTGTCGTCTACTTCTACCCGAAGGCGGCAACGCCAGGATGCACAACCGAAGCATGCGACTTCCGCGACAACCTGAACTCGCTGCGTGCGGCCGGCTACGAAGTCCTCGGCATATCCCCCGACGGGAACGAGGCGCTGGCTGCCTTCTCAGAAGCAGAATCCCTGAACTTCCCGCTGCTTTCCGATCCGGACCATTCAGTCGCCATCAGCTTTGGCGCCTTCGGGCCCAAGGAAATCAACGGCCAACGCTTCAACGGAACCCTGCGCAGCACGGTGGTTGTGGACACCCAGGGAAACATCTCGCTGGCGGAATACAACGTGGACGCCAGCGGCCACGTTGCACGGCTGCGTGACGAACTAGGCATCTAGCACGCCTGTAGGGCATCGCAGGGGCATCCGCCCTTGCGATGCCCTACAGGTCCTTGGCACACCTGAAACCGATGTGCGTCGTTGCCGAATCGTCGCTTTGCGGCGACCTGGCGGCTGGGCGATAGCGCAGGCAATAGTCCGGGGAGCATAGGTGGGAGCCACCCTTGAGCACGCGACGTTGCGGTGCGGGTTCGGGGTCCCCCAGCAGGTTGGGCCGTCCCCCCGCTTCGGCGAAGGCTGCTTCCGGATCAATGTGGAACGGGTGGTACTCATCGCTCGTCCACTCCCAGACATTTCCGATGACATCCCGCAGCCCATATCCGTTGGCTGGGAACGAGCCGACGGGCGAGGTTCCCACCCAGCCGGCCGCCCCGGTGTTTTGATACGGGAAACGGCCTTGCCAGGTATTGGCCATCAACCGGCCGCCGGGGGTGAGTTCATCGCCCCATGCGTAGCGTGTTCCATCCAAGCCCCCGCGGGCAGCGTATTCGAATTCGGCTTCCGTCGGCAGCCGCTTTCCCGCCCACGCTGCATAGGCATTTGCGTCCTCGAACGAAACCTGGGTCACCGGGTGTTCCAACAGGCCGTCGATTCCAGTACCGGGGCCCCACGGGTTCCGCCACGAGGCTCCGGGAACCCAGCGCCACCAGGCGCGCCAGTCAGCAAGGTTCACAGGGCCCGAGGTGGGGGTGAAAACCATGGAACCGGGAACCAGGTCTGCCGGATTCGCCCCGGGGAAGAGAGTCGGGTCCATTTCGCGTTCGGCGACCGTCACGTATCCGGCCTCCCGGACAAATTCTGCAAACTGGGCCACTGTTACCGGGTGGACATCAAGTTCAAATGACTCGACTGTTCTTCGATGGATCGGTTGTTCGTCGCGGTAGAAACGGGCATCACCCATGGAAAATTCGCCGCCGTCAATCCGAACCATCTGCATACCTGAACTCTAACAACTGCCCCACTGCGGCACGGCAGCCTACCCGTACGCATCAGAACTCGCCCTCATGGCCTTCCGCGCTCACGGCGAAATCCTGATCTGCCTGTTTCCAGGCCATGTAGAGAGAATCACGGCAACGACACGGAGAATTTGCTGGCCGCCGTCGGCACCCGGGAGCTAGGGTGAAAACGAGTAGCTCACTCCGTCACACGATGACAACTTCCCATATCAGCGCAGAAACTAATACCACCAACAGGATGTGCCATGGCTGAATCAATCAATCGTTTCCGTTTGCCGATCGTCGAACCTGCTGTTCGCGCAGACACGCCAATGGACGCCCGCCATGCTCGCAAACCTGCAATCAAAGCCGCGCTGCGTCCGCCCAAGGGAGCACCCAATGTGCTGCTGATCTTGGTTGATGACATGGGATTCGGCGTAAGCAGCGCATTTGGCGGTCCTGCAAGAATGCCTCAGGCCGAACGGATGGCGGCCGAAGGCACCAGTTACACACGTTTCCACACGACGGCGCTGTGCTCCCCGACCCGCCAGGCACTGATGACCGGCCGCAACCACCACAACGCCGAGATGGGTGCACTGGCCGAAGTTGCCACCTCGTTCCCCGGCTACACCGGGATACTCCCTGACGACTGCGGAACAATTGCGCAGACCCTGCGGCTCAACGGCTACTCCACCGGAATGTTCGGCAAGATGCATCAAACCCCGCCGTGGGAAACCAGCCCGTCGGGGCCTTTCGACCGCTGGCCCACCGGGGAAGGATTCGAGAAGTTCTACGGGTTCCTCGGCGGCGACACCAGCCAGTGGGTGCCGGCACTTGTGGAGGGCACGAAGCATATCGAGCCCCCAAAAACGCCCGAGGAGGGGTACCACCTCTCGGAGGACCTCGTCGATCAGGCCATTTCCTGGCTCGGCAACCTCAATTCCTTGACTCCGGACAAGCCGTGGTTCACCTACCTGTCATTCGGCGCAACGCATGCACCGCATCACGTTCCGCAACAGTATCTTGATGCCGTTCGCGGCACGTTCGACTACGGCTACGACGAACAGCGCGAACGTACGTTCAAGAGGCAAAAAGAGCTTGGGATCCTCCCTGAAGAAGCGGTTCTGACCGAACCCAATTCGCTGATCCCGTCGTGGGACGAGCTCGGCGACGACGACCGAATGGTCGGGACGCGCCTCTTTGAGGCTTATGCCGCCATGGCGGCCCACACTGACGACCAAGTGACGCGGTTGATGGATTTCCTGGAGGAAATCGAAGTCCTGGACGACACGCTTGTTTTCTACATCCTGGGCGACAACGGAGCGTCGGCCGAGGCCGGCCCGTTTGGGACGTTCAATGAAATGGCCTACCAAAACAATGTCCTCATGACCACCGAGGACATCAAGCCCCATCTGGACGAAGTGGGCGGACCCAAGTCCTTCAGCCACATGCCTTCGGGCTGGGCGCATGCGATGAACGCCCCGTACCAGTGGAGCAAGATCGTCGCCTCGCACTGGGGCGGTACAAGGACCGGCATGATTACCAGGTACCCGGGACACGTTGCGGCAGGTGCGATTCGCCCGCAGTTCACCCACGTGATCGACATCGTACCGACAATCCTCGAGATGACGGGGCTCCCCGCCCCGCAGCAGGTCAACGGCGTGGAACAGAAACCGCTTGATGGAACAAGCTTTGCCTACACCTTTGGCGAAGACGCGGCAGATGCCGAAGAGCAACACTTCACGCAGTACTTCGAGATCGCTGGAAACCGCGGCATCTATCACGAGGGATGGACTGCCGTTACGAAGCATCTGCTGCCCTGGCCGGATCCCAACGACCACATCCCGCCCCTCGACAAGGACAAGTGGGAGCTTTACGGCCCGGATGACTGGACCCAGGCCAATGACCTGGCCACCGAAATGCCAGAAAAGCTTGAAGAGCTCAAGGGTCGGTTCCTCATAGAGGCCACCAAGTACAAGGTCCTCCCCTTGGACGATAGGCAGCGAGAACGCTTCGACCCCAAGATCGCGGGCCGGCCGGATCTCATGCAGGGAAGGACAAGCCTGACGCTGCGCCCAGGCATGACCCGACTCAACGAAAACACAGTGCTCAACGTAAAGAACACCTCCTTCAGCGTGACTGCCGGCGTGACAGTGGCGGACGAGTCGGCACAAGGCGCCATCATCGCCCAAGGCGGCGGATTCGGAGGGTGGTCCTTCTACTTCGTGGACGGTTTGCTCACCTATGCGCACAACTTCGTCGGGATGGAGATCATGAGCGTTCGGTCCGATACCCCGATTGAGCGTGGAAACCACGTCGTGGAGATGACCTTCGAGTACGACGGAGGCGGAGCAGGCAGGGGCGGCAACGTGCAGTTGCGCTGCGACGGCCAGGTGGTTGGCTCCGGCCGAATTGAAAAAACCGTCCCCGCCTTGTTCTCCTTCGACGAAGGGCTTGATGTCGGTTTGGACAGCCTCGACCCTGTGGTTCCCGACTACAAAACCCCGAAGGGAACGTTCAACGGAGCCATTGAATACGTCACGTTGAACATCGCACCGGAATCATTCCACGACGAAGATCTGGTGCTTCAGGCGAAGTACCGCCGCCAGTAGGTCCTACATCGTGTAGGTGGGTCGTGTCTCGGAACCGCCCCACCTACACGGTTGGCAAGCAACACCGGTTGCCAACCTATTGAAAAGCAACACCGGTTGCCAACCTATTGAAGAAGGCTCGGTTCAGAGATTCATTCAGGCTTTCCTTCCTCACCACAAACCGAGTTTTGCGGCATTCTCCGTGGAAGCGCTCGACGAGGACATACGAAACGATATTCGGAAAATGTTCCGATTGCCCGACTTCAAGAATGCATTTAAGAAAGAGTAGATAGTGATTCTGGGCGAGCGTGCCTGACTGCACCCCGTCCACCCAGGATTTGGCCCCGGAGCACGTGGCCGGGAAGGCACCTGCCATGTACAAACCTCTGAGTGGCCTGTCGCGCCAGAACATCATCCGCGAATCACTTGCCGGGGTTACCTTGCTGGCCATCGCGGTACCGCTGAACATCGGGTACGCCCAGATCGCGGGCCTGCCACCTACCGCAGGCCTGTACGCGATGATCCTGCCGTCAATCATCTATGCACTGACAGTCTCATCCCGTCAGGTGGTGGCCTCCCCGGATGCGGCCGCCGCGGCACTCGTTGCTTCCTCGGTGGGGGGCCTTGCCGTTGCCGGCTCCGGGGCCTACGCCACCATGGCCGTGGCCCAGGCCATCATCTCCGGTGTGCTTTTCCTGCTTGCTTCGTATTTCAGGCTCGGCTTTCTGGCGAATTTCCTCTCCAAACCCATCTTGATCGGGTTTGTAGGAGGTCTGGCCCTGGACATCATGGTCAGCCAGATCGCCAAGATGCTTGGTGTCTCCATCGAGTCAGGTGGAGAGTTCACGACCAAACTTGTCGGTCTGGTGTCCGGGCTCGGCACCGCAAATCCGTGGTCGATCCTCATCGCCGCCCTGTCCGTTTCCATTCTGGTCATCGGCAAACGATTGGCCCCCTATGTACCGTGGGCATTGCTCGTCCTCATCGTGACCACCATTCTCCTGGTCCTCAGCGGGCTGGAGAGTTCAGGCGTTTCGGTCCTGGGACATGTCGAGTCCGGAGCCCCCGCTATCGGGTGGCCAGACCTCGACCTCCGCACGTGGCTCGCGCTTGTTCCCTCGGCCATTGCCCTCACCATGGTCACCACCGCCGAGGGGCTGCTCGTTTCCAGGAGCTATGCAGAGAAGCACGGGTACGGCACCCGCCCCAATCGCGACCTGATGGCCTTTGGGCTGGCCAATATCTCATCGGGCGTCACCGGCGGCTTTGCAGTTGGTTCCTCCACTTCCCGCACCGCGGCAATGGACCAAGCTGGCTCACGCACGCAATGGCCGGCGATTGTTGCAGCAGTGGGAACCTTGGCGTTGCTGTTGTTCGGCACTGGATTGCTTGAGAACATCCCCGCCCCTGCAATCGGGGCGATCGTCGCGGTAGCCATCATGCCCCTGTTGGGATTCGTTGAGCTTCGGCAAATTTGGGACAAGGACCGCTTTGAGTTTGTCATCGGGGCGGCCTGCTTCTTGGGCACCCTCTTCATCGGTGCCATCCCCGGAATTCTCATCGCCTTTACGCTGGCCTTGGTGAATTTGGCGCGCAGCGCCTCGACTCCATCGATCGACATTGTTGGCGCTGACGGCGAGGCTACTGTTTCCCTCCTCGATCCCGAGCTGCCCATCAAGGAAACGGCTCCCGGAATCCTCGTCGTGAGGTTCTCCGCCCCCTTGTTCTTCGCCAACGCCGCAGCCCTCGACGCGGCGGTTCGCCGGGCTGTCGCCGAATCAACCGAACCGATACGCCACGTGGTCATAGACCTACGTGCTGTCACGGATGTCGACGTGACGGCCGCCGAGACGATTGAGTCGCTCCACGCATGGTTGACAGGACGACAGGTAGAGCTGGGATTCAGCCGTGTTCGACAACCATTGCGCGAGCGGCTTGAGACGCTGGGGTTGTTAAGCAATGCACGCGTGCACACAAGCAACCGCAGCGCCTTGGACGATCTCGGCTAGGCACTGCTCAGCCGTCGGCAGAACCGGTAACCGCCGGTCTCCCGCCATCCCGGAACCATGCTCTTGCAGCAGTCGGCTGGCGACCCTGACGTTTCGTCGTCTACGAGAACGAACCGATGGCCTTCCCCAGCTGCATGGCACCAAGGATGAAGAAGAGCACCGTCATGATCATGGCATTGTGCTCGGTGAGCGTTGCCTTGGTCGAGGTAAGGAAGTCCTTGACCTGCGCTGAACCGCTGCCGCCGATGACTGTCGGAACTATGAGCCCGAGGCATGAAATGAGTGTGAAGATCAGCGCCGCGACAAACACCAGCGGCCACGTGAGTTGGGCGGTACCGATCGAAGCCCCGGCGGCGATCATGATCGGAATGTTCTTGAGGTTGGCCACCGTCATGAACAAGGCAAGACCCACGGCTTTGCCCGGGCCAAACGAATCGATGGCCGCCAGCCACTTCGGCTCGGCCGCACTATGCCCGTTGCGGGGGCGCCCCTTCCAGCTTTTCCAGGCGAGGAAGAAGAACAGCCCCGCGAATGCCAGGCCCAAGACAATGTGCAAGACCGTGGCAAACAGCGATCCCGAAGGTGCGGTGTTCTTGGCACCCGAAGCGAAGACCAGGGTCAACAGCAGCGTTGTGGCGGTGAATACCGCAGTGAAAATCACCGCATTGACTTTTCCTTTGCTGCCCAATAGCAGCGCAATGACGGCCACAATAGGCATTGGCGATACGATGATGCCAAAAGCCAACGGAATGATTTCCCCTAATGATTCCCAGAACATAACTTGGATGCTATCGCAACTGGTCGGAGCGTCATTGGAGTTCGATCCAAACGCGCCGAAGCAATCTTTAGGGCAGGTCTCCCGCCCGATAATGGCCAGTTGACCCTTCGCAGGAGGACCCATGGAAAAAAGCAGCACGTCGATCCGGAATGATGTTTCCGTCATGCGCGATGCGGTGTTCTTTGAGGGACCCGCGAGCGGCCAACGCCTGAGCCGCTTTTGGATCCTCCTGACGCTTTCGGCCATCATTGCCACGGCGGGTGTGGTTGCCGACTCCACCGCGACAGTGATCGGGGCGATGATCGTCGCCCCGATGCTGATGCCCATCCAGGGAACGGTGCTGGCCACCGTCCTGGGAGATCGCAAGAACCTGGTCCGTTCCGTCGCCCTGGTCGTCGCCGGGGCCGCGGCCGCCATCATCATCGGATATCTGGTGGGCTTGGTGATCGTCAACGACATCGTCGCCGAAACCCGGACACAGGTCGCAAGCCGCGTACATCCCGGTCTCATCGACCTGTTGGCCGCCCTCGGAACGGGCGTCGTCGGCGCCATCGCCCTGATCCGCAAGGACATCTCCGACACGCTTCCCGGGGTAGCCATCGCCATCTCGCTTGTCCCTCCCCTGGTGGTCGCCGGCCTGACGCTGGAAGCCGGCGAGGTGGGGCAGTCGATGGGGGCGCTGCTGCTCTTTGTCACGAACGTGACGGCCATCCTGGCCACCGGCATCGTGGTGATGGCGGTCTACGGCGTGCACCGCATTCCCGCGATCTACGGCGAGGTTGCGGGGCGGCCTGTGAACAAGCGCCATGCCATCCTGGTCATCGTCGCCATGGTCCTGGTGGTCGGCGCACCGCTGTCGATCTCCAGCTACAAGACCAGCTCGGAGGCGCTTCGGGAAAGCCACGTCCGGGATGCCGCGGAAGCCTGGGCGAAGAAGTCCGGGTGGGACCTGCTGGAAGTCGACACGGTCCAGGGAGAGGTGGTGGTTCGGGTCACCGGGCCGATGCCGCTGCCGGAAACCGGAGACCTCGAGAAGCTGATCAGCGAGGCGGGCCTCGACCCGAAGCTGATCGAGGTCGACATGGTGCCCTCCTACACGGCCCACCTCGGGGACGAATAGGGCATTCCCGGACCAGGCCGGGACGCCCGCCGCACCGACACGGCAGCCTGCTACAGGTCGGACTCCTGGCCGGCCTTGGCTGCGGCGCGGAGCTTGCTGGTTTCGAGGTGGCCCAGCACGAGTTCGTCCATGCTTTCCACGTCGCGCCGGGCGATCGCGTCGAACAAGAGCTCGTGTTCGGCGGCCATGGCCTCGAGGTCGTCGTGCTGGGACAGCAGCCAGCGCATCCTCGATGAAAGCGTGCCCTGCAGCTCGACCAGCAGGTCGTTTCCGGCGAGCTTGGTGACGGTTTCGTGGAAGCGTGCCCCGGCACGGCGGGCGCCGACGGCGTCCCCCGCAGCCGCCCCGGCATGCTCCTCGTCCAGCACCCGGCGCAGCTCGGCCAGCCCTTCACGAGTGTTTCGCTGCGCGGCAAGCTTGAACGTCAGCAACTCCAGGGAAGCACGCACCTCGCTCAGGTCCGCGATGTCCGATGCGGTGAATTCGCGAACCACCGCCCAGGTGCGCGGACGGGGCGTCACCATTCCCTCGGTCACCAGCGTCTTGAGCGCGTCCCGGATGGGCAGGCGGCTGACACCCAGCTCCTCCGCGAGGTCACGTTCGACCAGCTTGCTGCCCGGCAGGCGGACGCCGTCGATGATCTGATCGCGGAGCTGGTCGGTTACGCGAACCGATTCCGGTTCGAACCCTGGCTTTTCTGACACCTGTCAGGCCTTCCCGTCGTGCCTCATGAAGTTTTGTTTTGCGCTTTGATTCTATGCGCTTGCCCGGGCTACAACGCCAGGTCGACCCGCTGGCCCTGGCCTTGTGCCACCGCACGGTCGTAGGCCAGGCGCCCGATGGCCAGGTCCTGCAGGCCCACGCCCACGGAATTGAAGAGCGTGATGTCCTCGGCCGATACTCGGCCCGGAACGCGTCCGGCAACAACCTCGCCGAGTTCCGCGGCGATGTCTTCCGGCGTGATCGCGCCCTCCGCAAGGGCCAGGAGGTACTCGCCGGACTTCGCCTCGGCCGTGCCCCGGTGATCCACGACGAGGGTGGCCCGCGCCATCCCGGCGGAGTCGATTTCCCGCTCGCCCGGGCGCGGCCTGGACCCGACGGCATTGATGTGCTGTCCGGGGCGGAACCACTCGCCCCGCACCAGCGGCTCGACCGACGGGGTCAAGGTGCATACGACGTCGCTTTCGGCGAATACCTCCTCGATGCTGCCGGCCACCTCGACCTGCAACCCGAGATCCGCGACGGCTTCCAGGAACGCGTCGGTGCGCTTCGCGGTCCGCGACCACACCACCACGCGCTTGATAGGCAGCACACAGAGCAGGGCGTGGACGTGCGCGACGGCAAGGGCCCCGGCCCCCACCAGCCCCAGGGTGGAGGATTCCGGGCGGGCCAGGTGGCGGCTGGCCACCGCGCTGGCCGCCGCCGTGCGGATCCGGGTGGGCACCCTGCCGTCGAGGATGGCCAGGGGTTCGCCGGTGACCTGGTCGGAGAGCAGGATCAGCGACCGCTGCGTCGGCAGGCTGCGCCCGGCGTTGGAGGGGATGTCCGCCAGCAGCTTGACGGAAGCCAACGCCGTGCCGGAGGATACGCCCGGCATGATGATGAAGCTGGAATCGGCGGGTTCAACGCCCATGGCGATCGGGCTGGGCTGCACCGCGGTGCCCAGTCCGGCTTCCCGGAAGATGCCTTCGACCGCTTCAACGGTTGAGGGCATGTCCAGGACATTCTCCAGGCTGGAGGCATTCAAGATGATCGTCATGTTCGGCTTCTTTCCGGTATCAGATGGCTGCTTTCCTCCGAGTATTCTACTTTGGTATCCCAAAAGCAATAGGACTCGCCACCCAAGCGGAGCACGTGAAGCCTTTTCCGCCCCCGCAAGACCTTCGATTCGACGACGAAGAACGGAATTTTGCGCATCCCGCGAGCCACGCAGCCCGCCAGGCCGCAGCCGCCCGTCGATGGTCGATAGGTATACCAAATTTCCGGCAACCGGTTCGCCGCGGCATTCCCCGGGCATGGGAAAACCCCCGAGCCGGCGCCGGTGATTACTGGAATGAGAGGTTGGCGCCGTCTCGGGGGAAGTTGTTTTTCCGGGGTGCCGCGGGCCTAGATTTCGCCGCGGCGGATCAGCTGGCCCTTCGGGGTCTGGAAGTCGACCTCGGTGCCGCGCACGAAGGTGCGGCGGACCCGGCCGGCCAGCGCCTTGCCCTGGTACGGGGAGATCGGGTTCTTGTGGTGCAGCTTGTTCACATCGACCACGTAGCTGTCGCCCGGGGCGAAGAACGCGAAGTCGGCGTCGTTGCCCAGCGCGATGGCGCCCTTGTGGTGCAGCCCGGCGATCTCCGCCGGACGCTTGGACATCCAGTTCAGCACCGTCTCGAGCTTGATGCCGCGGCGCTGGGCCTCGGTCCAAACCAGCGAAAGCCCCAGCTGCAGGGAGGCGACACCGCCCCAGGCCACGCCGAAGTCCCCGTTCTCCAGGTCCTTCAGGTCCAGCGTCGACGGTGAGTGGTCCGAGACGATGCAGTCGATGACGCCGTCCTCGAGCCCCTTCCAGAGCAGTTCGCGGTTCGAGGCCTCGCGGATCGGCGGGCAGCACTTGTAGGCGGTGGCGCCGTTGGGGATCTCCTCGGCGAGCAGCGTGAGGTAGTGCGGGCACGTCTCGACAGTCAGCTTCACCCCGTCGCGCTTGGCGCTGGCGATCATGGCCAGCGCGTCGGAGGAGGACAGGTGCAGGATGTGCGCGCGGGCCCCGGTCCAGCGGGCGCGCTCGATGACCTCGGCGACGGCGACGTTTTCGGCGCCGCGCGGGCGGGAGGCCAGGAAGCGGTCGTAGTGGTCGCCCTCGGCGTTCGGGGCGCGGTCGATGGCTCGCGAGTCCTCCGCGTGGACCAGCATCAGCGAGTCGAACGAGGCCAGCTCGGCCATGTCCTCCTCCATCTCGTCCGGCTCCAGGTACGGGAATTCCTCGACGCCCGAGTGCAGCAGGAAACACTTGAAGCCGAACACGCCGGCATCGTGCAGGGTGCGCAGGTCGGCCTTGTTGCCCGGCACGGCTCCGCCCCAGAAACCGACGTCCACGAAGGCCTTGCGGCGCGCGGCGTCCTGCTTGATCTCCAGCGCCTCGAGGTTCACGGTGGGCGGGATGGAGTTCAGCGGCATGTCGACGATGGTTGTCACGCCGCCGGCCGCGGCGGCCTTGGTGGCGGACTCGAAGCCCTCCCATTCGGTGCGCCCCGGCTCGTTCACGTGCACGTGGGTGTCCACGAGGCCCGGAATCAGCACCTCGGACTCGTCGAGCTCGATCACCTGGGCGCCGGAGAGGTTGTTGCCCAGCGGTTCGATCGCCACGATCTTGCCGTTGCGCACGCCCACCTCGCGGGCGACGGTGCCCGCGGTGGTGAGGACCTGCGCACCGCGGATGACCAGGTCGTAGTCGCTTCCCGCGGCCGGGTGGGATTCTTCGCGAGGCGTCGTTGCCTCGGCGAGCTCGGTGTTGCTCATGGGATTCGTTCCTAACGTTGTGATGGGGGAAAGAGAATGAGGGGGCTGTGGCGGCCGTGGCGGCCGCTAGGCGACGGGGGACGGTACGCCCGTTCCGGCGACCCCCAGCAGCAGCGGCGCCAGGGATTCTGCCGCCTGCTGTACCAGGGCCGCGGCGTTCTTCATGCTGCGGTTGGCGTCGGGTTCGAGGTCCTGCAGTGCCACGACTTTCTCGAAGCCAGCGGTCCTGAGCGTCTGCGCATCCAGCAAGGTGCGCCCGCAGACGGCAAACACCGGCACCCCGTGGGCCCGGGCCAGCTCCGCCACGCCGATCGGGGTCTTGCCCTCGAGGGATTGCGAATCGAGGCTTCCCTCCCCTGTGACAACGGCGTCCGCTCCGACCAGCGCGTCGGCCAGGCCGGTGAGTTCAAGCACCACGTCGATGCCGCGGCGGCGGGTCGCGCCGAGCACGGCGAGGGCCGCGAAACCCACCCCGCCCGCGGCTCCGGCGCCCGGTGCCACGGCCTGGGCCGCAACGGCATCCGCGTCGAGCGCGTCGCCGAGCACCCGGGCGAAGGTGCCCAGGGCCGCGTCGAGGTGTTCGACCTGTGCCGCGGTGGCGCCTTTCTGCGGCCCGAACACCGCTGCGGCGCCGTTGGGACCGGTCAGCGGGTTGTCCACATCGGCGGCGAGGACCACCGTGCAGCCGGCCAGGCGTGGATCAAGCCCGTTCAAATCCACGCCGGCCAACCGCTCGAGTGCCCCGCCGCCGAGTGGCAGCTCGTGGCCCGCCGCATCCAGGAAGCGGGCCCCCAGAGCCTGGAGCATTCCTGCTCCGCCATCGGTGCAGGCACTTCCACCGACACCCAGCACGATCTCGCGTGCCCCGGCGTCGAGTGCCGCACCGATGAGTTCACCGGTGCCAAGGCTGGTAGCCCCCAGCGGGTCCTTCAGGCCCCCGGGCAGCAGGTCAAGGCCCGAGGAGGTCGCCAACTCGACAACCGCGGTGTCCCCGCGCAACCCGATCGAGCCGCGCACCCGCGCCCCTGTGGGGCCGGAGACCTCCACCTCGCGGGCACGGAACCCGGCCTCCAGGGCCGCGTTGAGCGTGCCCTCTCCCCCGTCGGCGACCGGCACCACGCGGGTGAGCAGCTCGGGGATGTGCCGTCCCAGGCCGGTGGCCACGGCGCGGGCCACCTCGGCCCCGGTCAGGGAACCCTTGAATTTGTCTGAGGCGATGACTACCAGCATGATGGCTTTCCTTTAGGCGGAGGCGCCGACGGCCACTGCGGCACCCAGCGGCACCAGCGCGCTCGGGGCGTCCTCGGCGGCTTCGGCCAGGTCCTCGAACTCGTTGACGGCGTCCAGCTCGGCGCCCATGGCGATGTTCGTCACCTTTTCAAGGATAACCTCGACGACGACCGGCACCTGGAACTCCGCGGCAAGGCGCCCGGCCTCGGCGAAGCCCTCGGCCAGCTTGGCCGGGTCCTCCACGCGAACTGCCTTGCAACCCAGGCCCTCGGCAACCTTGACGTGGTCCACGCCGTAGCCGTTGGTCTCCGGGGAGTTGATGTTGTCGAAGCCCAGCGACACGTGGTAGTCCATCTCGAACGGGCGCTGCGACTGGCGGATCAGGCCCAGGTAGGAGTTGTTCACCACGACGTGGATGTAGGGCAGCTTGAACTGCGCGCCGACGGCCAGTTCCTCGATCATGAACTGGAAGTCGTAGTCGCCGGAGAGCGCAACGACAGTCGACCCGGGCTTGGCGCGGGCCACGCCCAGGGCAGCCGGGCCGGTCCAGCCCAGCGGTCCTGCCTGGCCGGCGTTGATCCACTGGCGCGGGCCGTAGACGTGCAGCATCTGCGCGCCGGCGATCTGCGAGAGGCCGATGGTGGAGACGTAGGTGGTGTCGCGGCCGAAGGCCTCGTTCATCTCCTGGTAGACGCGCTGCGGCTTGATCGGCACGTTCTCGAAGTTGGTCTTGCGGTGCAGCGTGCCCTTGCGGGCGGTGCACTCGTCGGCCCAGGCCGAGTAGTCCGGCAGGGTGCCGGCGGCCTTGCGCTCGCGAGCGACGGCCAGCAGCTGCTCCAGCGCTGCCCCGGCATCGGAGATGATGCCCAAGTCCGGCGAGAAGACGCGGCCGATCTGGGTGCCCTCGATGTCGATGTGCACGAACGTGCGGCCCTTGCGGTAGGTGTCCAGGCCGCCGGTGTGGCGGTTGGCCCAGCGGTTGCCGATGCCCAGCACGAAGTCGGAGGCCAGGAAGGAGACGTTGCCGTAGCGGGTGTGGGTCTGGATGCCGACCATGCCCGACTGCAGGCGGTGGTCGTCCGGGATCGAGCCCCAGCCCATCAGGGTCGGGGAGACCGGGATGTTCAGCAGCTCGGCGAGTTCCACCAGCTGTGCGGAGGCGTTGGCGTTGATGACGCCGCCGCCGGAGATGATGATCGGGCGCTCGGACGCGACAAGCAGGTCCAGGGCCTTCTCGGCCTGGCCGCGGGTTGCCGCGGGCTTGTCCGGGGTTAGCGGCTCGTAGGCGTCGATGTCGAATTCGATCTCGGCCAGCTGCACGTTGATCGGCAAATCCAGCAGGACCGGGCCCGGGCGTGCGGAGCGCATGACCTGGAAGGCCTTGGCGAAGGTGCCCGGGACCAGTCCCGGCTCCAGGATCGTCGAGGCGAACTTGGTGACGGGCTTGGCGATGGACTCGATGTCCACTGCCTGGAAGTCTTCCTTGTGCAGCTTGTCCGTGGGCGCCTGGCCGGTGATGCACAGCATCGGGATGGAGTCGGCGATGGCCGCGTACAGCCCGGTGATCATGTCGGTGCCGGCGGGGCCGGAGGTGCCCAGGCACAGGCCGATCTTGCCTGTGGCGCGGGAGTACCCGTCGGCCATGTGGCTTGCGCCTTCGACGTGGCGGGCCAGCGTGTGGCGGATTCCGCCGTGGGCCTTCATGGCCGAGTACAGCGGGTTGATGGCGGCACCCGGGAGGCCGAAGGCTTCGGTGGCGCCTTCCTTCTCCAGGATCAGGGCAATGGCGTCTACTGCGCGCATCTTTGGCATGGTGGTCCTCGTTCTTGGTGTGTCATCCGTGCGGGAGACGGGGGTGGAAGTGTGTACGGTCGCCGGTGGACGTCAGGGAACGCATGCCGGCGACCGATTCGTGCCGGGTCCCCGCGTTCTTCTCCAGGAGGTTGGCGAGGGCGCGCGGGGACCCGAGTCTTTAGGAGGCCGCGAGTGCCGCGACCTCGGCCTTGCCCGAGAGGCGCTCGACGCCGCGGAAGAGGCCTGAGTGGTCGAGCGATCCGTCGCCGCTGGCGACGGTGGAGGCCACCAGCTGGGCCACGACGGCGCCCAGCGGGAGGATCACGCCGGCCTCGCGGGCCGCCGAGGTGACGATGCCCATGTCCTTGTGGTGCAGGGCCAGGCGGAAGCCGGGGTCGAAGTTGCGGTCCAGGATCTTCTGGCCCTTCTGGTCCAGCACCTTGGAACCGGCCAGGCCGCCGCCGAGTACCTTCAGCGCCGCGTCGGTGTCCACGCCGTAGGCCTCAAGGAAGACCACTGCCTCGCTGAGTGCCTGGATGTTTGCGGCGACGATCAGCTGGTTGGCGGCCTTGACGGTCTGGCCCGAGCCCGAGGGACCCACGTGCACGATGGTCTTGCCCACCGCGCCGAGCACTGCTTCGGCGTCGGCGAAGTCTGCGCTGTCGCCGCCGACCATGATGGAGAGCACCGCGTCGATGGCGCCGGCCTCACCGCCGGAGACCGGGGCATCCAGCGGGCGGACGCCTGCGGCACGGGCCTCGACGGCCAGGCGTGCTGCGACGTCGGGGCGGATGGAGGAGGCATCGATCCAGAGGGCACCCGGGGTGGCGTGCTTGAAGGCACCCTGTTCGCCGGTGACGACGCCCTCGACGTCGGCGGAGTCCGGAACCATGGTGATGATGACGTCGGCGCCCGTCACGGCCTCGGCGATGTTTGCCGCTCCGGTGCCTCCGGCGGCGACGAGTGCCGCGACCTTTTCGGGGCTGCGGTTGTAGCCTGTGACATCGAAGCCGGCCTTGGTGAGGTTGATGGCCATGGGAAGGCCCATGATGCCCAGTCCGATGAAGGCGATCTTGTGGTTGTTAGGCATGGTGTGCTCCTGGGGAGTTCGTGGGATGTGGGGCGGTGCGGCTTAGGCGTTCTGGCGGATGAGCCAGTTGAATGCGGTTTCGCGTTCCTGCTTGTATTCCAGGGCGATGCCGCCGGTGTAGCCGAGCTCCCGCGAGCGGGTGATCCATTCGCCCAGCGGAAGCTCGCCGGTGCCCGGTGCGCCGCGGCCCGGTGCGTCGGCGATCTGCACGTGGCCGAACTCGTGGGCGTGCTGCTCGATGACCGCCGCGACGTCCTCGCCGTTGACCGCCAGGTGGTAGAAGTCGGCCAGCAGGGCGATGTTCGATCCCCCGGCGGCCTTGACCTTGTTGACGACGCCCAGCGCGTCCGCGGCGGTCTTCAGGGGGTAGGCGGGGGTGCCGGAGACGGGTTCGATGAGCACCGTGCCGCCGATGGACGCCACGCCGGCGGTTGCCGCCAGCAGGTTCTTGAGGGCCAGTTCGTCCTGCTCCTCCGGGGTGAATTCCTCCTGGCGGTTTCCGTAGAGCGCGTTGAAGGCCTTGCAGCCGGTTGCCTCGCCGATGGCGGCCACGACGGCCACGTTGTCCTTGAACTCTGAGCAGCGGCCCTTCCAGGAGACGAGGCCGCGGTCGCCGGCGGGCATGTCACCGGCGAAGAAGTTCAGTCCCGCGAGCTGCACGCCGGCGTTCTTGATGGAGGCGACGAAGGCGTCGACCTCGGAGTCCGCGGGCACGGCGGTGGCGAACGGCCACCAGAATTCGACGCTGTCGAACCCTGCGGCCTTGGCGGCTTCCGCACGCTCGAGCACGGGAAGTTCGGTCAGCAGGATCGAGCAGTTAACGGTGTAGGACATCTTCGACTCCCTCACAGGATAATTTCCGCAGAGCGAAATATGATTTTTGCTTTACGAGAACTCTAGTGAGTGGCTTCGGTCACTGTCAAGAGCCTTACGCGCCACCCGGCACGGCGGCGGGGCGGGCAATTGCGCCAGCCGATACTGCGGCCACCAAGGGCTCGGCGCGCACTTCGAGCATCACCGATTTTCATCAGTTTTCCACGATACGATAATGCTTTTCTTTTTTGTGGAATCATGCCATCATCATTTCCAGCAGCTGTAACCCCCATCACACCGCTTGGCCGAAAGGCGCACTCCCATGACCTCTCCCGACGTGAGCACGCAACAATCCATGACACCGGCGGGCCACTCCGCCGCCGACCTGAACCCCCATGGCCTGAGCCCCACGCTCTACAACAACGACCTGGCTCCCACCACCAAGAAGGGCCGGACCTGGTCCAGCTACAGCATCTTCACCCTGTGGGCCAACGACGTACACTCCCTGGGCAACTACGCCTTCGCGATCGGCCTGTTCGCCCTCGGCCTCGGTGGCTGGCAGATCCTGCTTGCCCTCGGCTTCGGCGCCGTCCTGCTCTTCGCGCTCCTGAACTTCTCTGGGTTCATGGGCGAAAAGACAGGTGTCCCGTTCCCCGTCATGAGCCGCATCGCCTTCGGCATCCGCGGCGCCCAGATCCCCGCACTGCTGCGCGGCGCCGTGGCCATCGCCTGGTTCGGCATCCAGACCTACCTGGCCTCCGTGGTCCTGGTGGTCATGGTCCTGGCCCTGGTGCCGTCGGCCGCGGCCATCAACGGGAACGACATCCTGGGGCTCTCCACCCTGGGCTGGATCTGCTTCGTGTCCCTCTGGGCCATCCAGCTGGTCATCGTCAGCTACGGCATGGAAATGATCCGCAAGTACGAGGCCTTCGCCGGCCCCGTCATCCTCTTCACCATGGGCGCACTCGCGCTGTGGATGTTCATCCAGGCCGGCGGGTCCATCGCCTGGTCGACGGGCGAGACGAAGACCGGCATTGACATGTGGCTGGGAATCCTCGGCGGCGGCGCGTTGTGGGTCTCCATCTACGGCACCTTCGTCCTGAACTTCTGCGACTTCACCCGCAGCGCCGTGTCCAAGCGGGCCATCGTGCGCGGCAACTTCTACGGCATCCCCCTGAACATGCTGCTCTTCGGCGTCATCGTCGTGGTGATGACAGGCGCGCAGTTCAAGATCGACGGGACAGTCATCCAGAGCCCCTCCGACGTCGTCGAGGCGATCCCCAACACCTTCCTGCTGATCATGGCCTCGCTGGCGCTGCTGGTGCTCACGATCGCGGTGAACCTCATGGCCAACTTCGTGGCACCGATCTACGCACTGACCAACCTGTTCCCGAAGCGCCTGAACTTCCGCAGCGCCGGGCTGATCTCCGGGGTGATAGGCCTGCTGATCCTGCCCTGGAACCTCTACAACTCCCCCGCCGTGATCACCTACTTCCTCGGCGGCCTGGGCGCCCTGCTGGGCCCGCTCTTCGGCATCATCATGGCCGACTACTGGATCCTGCGCCGCTCAAAGGTGAACGTGCCGGACCTGTACCGCATCGATCCGAACGGCACCTACTTCTTCACCCGCGGCGTGAACCTGCGCGCCGTCACGGCACTTGCCGTGTCCTCCGTCGCGGCCCTGTTCCTTGCCTTCTCGCCGGCCTTTGCGCACCTCTCGTCGTTCGCATGGTTCATCGGCTCCGGCCTCGGCGCCGTCGTCTACCTGGCCGTCGCCAAGCGCGGAACCGGTTACGCGGACGTCAGCGGCGAGGACATCGCCGTCGCCCCGACCCACTAACGCCCCCAACCCCAGGAGAACGACCATGCGCATTCTGGTCCTCAACGTCAACACCACCGCCTCCATGACCCGTGCCATCGGCGACTCGGCCCGCTCGGTGGCCTCCCCCGGCACCGAGATCATCGAGCTCACGCCGAACTTCGGCGCCGATTCCTGCGAGGGGAACTTCGAGAGCTACCTGGCCGCCATCGCCGTGATGGACAAGGTAGTGAACTACCCCGAGCCCTTCGACGCCGTCATCCAGGCCGGGTACGGCGAGCACGGCCGCGAGGGGCTGCAGGAACTGCTCGACGTGCCGGTCGTGGACATCACCGAGGCAGCGGCCTCCACGGCCCAGTTCCTGGGCCACAAGTACTCCGTGGTGACAACGCTGGACCGCGCCGTCCCGCTGATCGAGGACCGGCTGAAACTGGCCGGGCTCACCGACCGCTGCGCCTCGGTGCGCGCCAGCGGCCTGGGGGTGCTCGAGCTCGAGTCGGACCCCGGGCGTGCCGTCGCCGCCATCGTCGAGCAGTCCCGCCAGGCCGTGGAACACGACAAGGCCGAGGTCATAGTGCTCGGCTGCGGCGGCATGGCCGAACTCGAGTCGAAGGTCGCCGCGGCCACCGGCGTGCCCATCGTGGACGGGGTACGCGCCGCCGTCACGATCGCAGAGTCCCTGGTCCGCATGGGCCTGAAAACCTCCAAGGTGCGCACCTATGCGACGCCGCGCCCCAAGGTCGTGACCGGCTGGCCGATCACCAAGGCTTCGGTCAACGCCGGCTGACGCGGGCGACAACGTGCAATTCCACTAGAGGGCAGGGGGTGGTTGCCGGTTTGAAAGCCGGCGACCACCCCCTGCCCTTTCGTCGGAGTCCTACGGTTTCGTGTGGACGGGCCCCTGCCGTACCGCGCCTCCGGCCTACGATGCGCCTGTCGGCATGTCCGGCTTCGGCTTGGCCGCAATTCGTGCCGGTGCTTCCCTTGGTGCCGGGTTCTCCGAGATGGGACGGTCCGCGGGGTACTTGTCCGCAGCGATGCTTCTTCTCCAGGGACGCGAAATGGTTTCTGTCCCGGCCCCGAGCTAGGTATTTTTCATATGCCCGACGAACTCCTCGACCTGGACCGTGAACCCATCCAATGCACGCAACTGCGGCACGTAGATCGCGATGGTTGAAGGGCGAAGACCCGTGGTCTCGCCCGGGGGCGCGGCACCGGTCCTTGAGGCAGAGGTGCAACAGTGGCGGCCGCACGTACTCGCGCCGCCGGATTGCCGTTGGCCGCCACTGGTGTATTCACGGAGCGGGTGAGTGATCTGCCAGCTCAACTGTCAAAACGCTCGCTTCTTCTTCAAAGAATGCACAGATCACCGAAGCAAGTTGTACATTATGCACATGACCGACCTCACAGATCTTGACCGTCAGCTCCTCTCGGCCCTCCGCGAGGATGGCCGCGCCTCAGTGGCCAGTCTTGCGCGCAAACTAGGTGTTGCCCGGGCAACAGTGAACAGCCGGCTCGACCGCCTTCTCGCATCCGGAACCATCGTGGGCTTCACGGTCAGGGTCCGTGACGAGGTGGATCCGCTGGCCATTCGAGCCATCACCCTCATCGGAGTTGAGGGCAGATCGGCCAACAAGGTAATTCGGGAGCTCAGGGGCTTTCCTGAAATCCGGGCACTCCACACCACCAACGGCGGCTGGGACCTCGTGGCCGAACTGGCCACCGAAAACCTCAGCGGCTTCGACAATGTGCTGGGCAGGATCCGATCCGTGGAAGGCGTCGTCAACAGCGAAACGAGCCTCCTGCTCAGCTCGGTACTGAGGTAATTGCCGGGATCCGCCTGCAGCGCTTGGGGAGGCCGATATAGCGAAATGCTAAGGCGGGCGCATCATTTTGATCAGATTCTCGTCAAAAAGTAATCTCTTCGTTCATTGTGCACGAATATCGGGGCGACATACCTTGGGGACATCAACCTTCTTAGATGGAAAGAGAGACGCCAATGACGCGTTTTGTCGATGTTCAGAACATGGTGCGATGGGTCGGCCGCCAGGGAGCCGAATCCATCATCTCCCGGATGATGGCCTACCTGGAGGATGACTTCCGCCGCTGGGAACTCTTCGATAAAACGCCCCGGGTGGCCAGCCACACCCCGTTCGGTGTCATCGAACTGATGCCCACCAGCGATCAAGAGACCTACGGATTCAAGTACGTCAATGGGCATCCGTCGAACCCCGCCCGTGGTTTCCAGACGGTGACTGCGTTCGGCGTTCTGGCCAATGTCCACAATGGATACCCAACATTCCTGAGCGAGATGACCTTGCTGACAGCCCTACGGACTGCGGCGACCTCCGGGATGGTCGCGAAGAAGCTTGCCCGGCCCGATTCCGCCGTGATGGCCATGATTGGAACGGGTAGCCAGTCTGAGTTCCAGGCACTGGCGTTCAAAGCGGCCCTCGGGATCACCACGCTCCGGGTCTGGGACACCGACCCGGCCGCGATGGAGAAGTTTGTACGCAACATCGCGCAGCTGGGCTTTGACATCACCGTTGCGACCTCGGCGGCCGACGCCGTCCGCGGCGCGGATGTCATCACCACATGCACCGCGGACAAGACCAATGCCACGATCCTCACGGCGGACCTCATCGCCCCCGGCGTACACATCAACGCCATCGGCGGGGATTGCCCCGGGAAGACCGAACTTGACGCCGCCATCCTGGAACTGGGCGATGTTTTCGTGGAGTACACCCCGCAGACACGGATCGAAGGTGAGATCCAGCAGATGCCGGCAGATTTCTCGGTGACCGAGTTTTGGCAGGTCTTGGACAACCGGATGCCGGGGCGCACCACGTCCGAGCAGGTCACCATCTTCGACTCCGTTGGCTTCGCCATCGAGGACTTCTCCGCCCTTCGCTACGTCCGTGATGCCGTGGAAGATTCCGACTTCTTTGTTGAGATCGACCTCGTCGCAAACCCGGAGGACCCGAAGAACCTCTTCGGTCTTGTGGGTTCGCTCTCTCCGGTCGAATCCTAGGCCCGCATTGTCGGTCCAGGCCCCTTCCGCCGCGATCCTCGTCCGGCCCCACAGGTTTACGCCCAACCCGGACACCGGAGCAGACAATGCCTTCCAGGCCTCCGGTGAGCACTTGGACACCGGCAGGCTTGCAACTGCCGCATATGAAGAGGTAACCCGTTTGGCCCAGGCACTTGAGGCCGCCGGCGTCACGGTGCACCTGTTCGACGATCCCGACCACACCCGCCCGGACAGTGTGTTCCCGAACAACTGGCTGTCCACGCATTCCGGCGGCCACGTCGCACTCTTCCCGATGTACACCCCGAACCGTCGGCACGAGCGCCGGTCGGACATCATCGAACTCCTGAAAAGCCGCTATCGGGTGCAGGACGTCATCGACTATTCGGGGCTGGAGCCGGACGGCCTGTTCCTGGAAGGCACCGGCGCCATGGTCCTGGACCACCAGGAGCGAGTGGCTTACGTCGCCAGGTCCCACCGGGCGGACCCGGTGGCCCTGGAACGGTTTTGCACGAACTTCGGTTACGAACCCATGCTGTTCGACGCGACCGACTCGGACGGTACTGCCATCTACCACACGAATGTCATGATGTGCGTGGCGACCGAGTTTGCGCTGGTGGGGCTGGATCTGATCAGGTCACAGGCCCGCCGCCGGGAGGTGGTGCAACGTCTGGTTTCATCGGGACGCACCGTCATCGACCTGGCCCCGTCCCAGATCCGGGAATTTGCGGGGAATGCGATGGAGTTGCGAGGCAGTCGCGGTCTCGTGCTGGCGCTGTCCCAACGGGCATACCGGAGCCTTACCCACGCCCAGAAGGAGATCATGCAACGCAGCTGCACGCTGCTTCCCGTCGACGTGCCGACGATTGAACTCGCCGGCGGCTCGGTCCGGTGCATGATCGCCGGCGTCCATCTGAACCCCCGGGGAACCCTGGGCCCCACGTTGCCCACCGTGAACGGGACTCCGGCGCTCGGGTCCGAAGCCGTGCCTGCCTGACAACGTGGGGAGCGGTCTCCGTCCCTGCGCGCGGGACGGAGCCGTGTCTGCGTCATCGGCAGCCCACCTCCACCGACCGCGCGCCGGCCCAGCCCATCGACCTGGCCGCCACGGAGACCGGCCAGGAGTCGCCGCTCAACGCCGTGGTGGCTGCGGTGCGCATCATGCGAGCCACGGGCGACCCGGGCATGGCCCCGGCGGCCGGGGAAGGCGGCGAGTGGGTGCTCGGCGACGGCACCCGACGGCAGTGATCGGTCGCGACGCAAAAAGCCGGGTGTGCGCTGACCCAGGAAGATTGGGTCCGCGCACACCCGGCTTGGCTCGGGGTGCCTACAAGGCGATCTGGCGGTTCTGGTCCTTGTACAGCAGGTAGCGGAAGTTCGACGGTCCGCCGGCGTAGCAGGCCTGCGGGCAGAAGGCGCGCAGCGACATGTAGTCGCCGGCCTCCACCTCGACCCAGTCGGCGTTCAGCCGGTAGACGGCCTTGCCCTCGAGCACGTACAGGCCGTGCTCCATCACGTGAGTCTCGGCGAACGGGATCGAGGCGCCGGGTTCGAACGTCACGATGTTCACGCCGAAGTCGAATGCCACGTCCTCCGGGTCAAGCATGCGCGTGGTGCGCCACTTGCCCTCGGTGTCCGGCATGGCGCCCGGGACGATGTCCTTCTCGTTGCCGACCACCGGCTCCGGGGCCGCGACCCCGGCCAGCGGCTCGTAGCGCTTGCGGATCCAGTGGAACGTCGCGGTGTCCACGCCGTTGTTCAGCGCCGACCAGTCCGCGCCGGCCGGGACGTAGGCGAACCCGCCCTCCTCCAGGGTGTGGGCCGTCGCGTTGATGTTCAGGCTCAGCACGCCGGAGACGACGAAGATGAAGGACTGCACCTCCGCCTGCGGCTCGGGGTGCTGCGAGCCGCCGCCGGGGGCTACCTCGACGATCGACTGGGCGAAGGTGGTGGAACCGCCGGCCACCGGGCGGTTCAGCACCCAGGCGCGGGTTCCGCTCCACTCCGGGAACACCGAGGTCACAATGTCGCGCAGCACGCCGCGCGGGATCACGGTGTAGGCCTCGGTGACGATGGCGCGGTCCGTCAGCAGGTCGGTCTGCGGCGGGTGCCCGCCGTAGTTGGCGTAGTAGTTGGCATCGGCACGGGTCCGGATGTCAGGCATGTGATTCCTCCGTCTGGTTTGCTCGCGCCAGGGCGATCGATTCAAGGGTGTTCAGGGAGATCTCCGCGGCGGCGGTGACCTCGGCCGGGGTGATCGCGCCGCAGACCAGGCCGCGGCGGATGAAGTTGGCCAGCGCCTTGGCGGTGGCCGGCTCGTCCATGATCGAGGACTCGATCCGGTGCACATAGTTTCGCAGGCGCGCGGCCGCCGCGTCGAAGCCCTCGCGGTAGAACGCGTAGGTGGCCAGGTAGCGGGTCGCGAGCTGGTTCTGGTGCAGGTCCCAGCCCTGGTAGATGCCGCGTTCCAGGTGCCGGCGCACCAGCCGCGCGTGCAGCGCCCAGGCCGCGTGCCTTGCCTCGGGATCGCCCAGCGGCAGGATGTTCGTCGAGCCGTCGGAGAGGTGCACGCCGGTGCCGGCGACGGCCACCTGCATGACGTTCTTCGCGTAGTCGGCGGCCGGGTGCTCCATCGACTGGTAGGCGGCGGCGATCCCCAGCGAGGCCGAGTAGTCGTAGGTGCCGTAGTGCAGGGAGGAAACCCTGCCGCGGCCCGCGTGGATCAGCCCGGCGGAGGGGACAGTGCCCTCGTGGGAGAGGATCAGCTGCGGGGTCTCCATCTGGACCTCGAAGCGCAGCCGCCCGGCGGGCAGCGAATGCGCCTCCTCGAGCTTCTCGCACACCGAGACCATGGCCTTCACCTGGTCGATGGTGGTGACCTTCGGGAGGGTCAGCACCAGGCCCTCGGGCAGCGGCCCGTGCTCCAGCAGCTCGGCGATGAACAGGTCGAGGGTGCGCAGGGCCCGGGCGCGGGTGGGCGCCTCGAAGCACTTGAAGCGGATGCCGATGAACGGAGGTGCCGTGCCGTCGGCAACCGCAGCCTGGACGCGCCGCGCTGCGACGAGCACCGCCGCGTCCTCCTCGTCGTCGCCTCGGTCCCCGAACCCGTCCTCGAAGTCCAGCCGGAGGTCCTCGATGGGTTCGGTGCGCAGCTTCGCCGCCACCAGCTCGGCCAGCGCGCCGGGATCCTGCAGCCCGAGCGACCCGGCAAGGGTCGCCAGCCCGGCCACCCCGCCGGCTGCCTCGAGCGCCTCGGCGCCCCAGCTTGCTGCAAGGGTGGTGGTGAACCTGTCCGCCGCCACGTAGGCGGTGTGGACCGGCTGGCGTCGTCCGTCGTCGCCCGGGTACCCGTTGGCCAGCAGCGCGTCGGTGCCGGCAAGCTGCGCGTCGATGGCGGCCAGGGCCACCGGCCCGAGCGCCGGGAAGGCACTCACTGGGCCACCAGCTCGGTGCTCAGCAAGCGGTAGGCCGGGAGCGTGAGGAAGTCCTCGAAGTCCTCCTCGCGGCCGGACACCAGGCGGCCGATGAGTTCCGCGGCCGGGACGTAGTAGGCCTCGAAGAGCGCCTCGTCGTTGATCTCGCCGCGCAGCTTCTCCACCTGGGTTTCCAGGGCGGCGGCGACAAGCTCGGCGGTGATGGTGTTGCCCGAGTCGGCGGCCACCACCTTGTTGTTGATCTGCTGCCAGATCTGTGAGCGGGAGATCTCCGCGGTGGCGGCGTCCTCCATGAGGTTGTGGATCGCCACGGCGCCGGAGCCGGAGAGCCACACCGCGGTGTAGGCGACGGCGACGTAGAGGTTGGCGTTGACGCCGGCCTCGGTGACGGAGCCGGGCGCGGAGGCCACGTCGAGCAGCTGGTCCGCGGTGACGGCGACCTCGGGGCGCTGGCGGTCGAGCTGGTTGGGCTTCTGGCCGAGCACCGTGTCGAAGACCTGGCGGCAGACTGCGACGAGGTCCGGGTGTGCCACCCAGGAGCCGTCGAATCCGTCGTTGGCCTCGCGGGTCTTGTCGTTGCGGACCTTCTCGAAGGCCGCGGCGGTGACCTCGGGTTCGCGGCGGTTCGGGATGACAGCAGCCATGCCGCCCATCGCGAAGGCCCCGCGCTTGTGGCAGGTCTGCACCAGCAGCTCGGTGTAGGCGCGCATCATCGGGGCGGTCATCGCCACGTCGGCGCGGTCCGGCATGATGAACTTGTCCCCGGCCTCGCGGAAGTACTTGATGATGGAGAAGAGGTAGTCCCAGCGTCCCGCGTTCAGCCCGGAGGCGTAGTCGCGCAGCTCGTAGAGCATCTCGTCCATCTGGAAGGCGGCCGGGATGGTCTCGATGAGCATGGTGGCGCGGATCGTGCCGTGCTCGATCCCCAGTTCGGCCTCGGCGAACGAGAAGACCTCGTTCCACAGGCGCGACTCGAGGTGGGACTCCATCTTGGGCAGGTAGTAAAACGGGCCCTGTCCGGATTCGCTGAGCACCTTGGCGTTGTGGAAGAAGTGCAGGCCGAAGTCGACGAGCGCGCCCACGGCGGACTCCCCGTCGATCAGCACGTTGGCCTCCGGGAGGTGCCAGCCGCGCGGGCGGACCACCACGGTGGCCAGCGGTGCGTCGGTGCGCAGCTTGTAGGCCTTGCCCTCGGGCGAGACGAACTTCAGGGTGCCGCGTGCCGCGGCGCCGAGGTTGGCCAGCGCATCGATGACGTTGTGCCAGGTGGGGGTGGAGGCGTCCTCGAGGTCGGCGAGCCAGACCTTGGCGCCGGAGTTCAGGGCGTTGATGGCCATTTTCGCCGGGGTGGCGGGGCCGGTGATTTCCACGCGGCGGTCCTGCAGTGCCGCCGGGGCCGGTGCGACGGTCCAGTCGCCGTTGCGGATCCCTTCGGTGGCCGGGTCGAATTCCAGGCGCCCGGTCTTGGCAGCCTGCGCGCGCGCAACGGTGCGCGCCTCGAGCAACGTGTTGCGGGTCGCCGCGAAGTTCGCGTGCAGCTTCCGCACGAATTCCAGCGCCTCGGCGGACAGGATGGTTTCGGCCTGTGCGACGGCCGGGTAGTGGGTCACGGTGATGGTCATGATCGGCGTGTTCCTTCTTGCTACTTGTTCTTGGTGGCCGCGTTGGCGACGGCCTCGGCGACGTCGCCGGCCACGTGCGGGTCGAAGACCGAGGGGATGATGAATCCGGGGTTCAGCTCGTCCTGGCTGACGCGGGCCGAGATGGCGTCGGCTGCGGCAAGCAGCATGGCATCGGTGATGTCCGAGACGCGGGCGTCGAGCAGGCCGCGGAAGAACCCGGGGAAGGCCAGCACGTTGTTGATCTGGTTGGGGAAGTCGGAGCGGCCCGTGGCGACGATTGCCGCGTGGCGGCCGGCAGCCACCGGGTCCACCTCCGGGTCCGGGTTCGCCATGGCGAAGACGATGGCGTCCTTGTTCATGGAGGCGATGTGATCCTCGGCCAGGATGTTCGGTGCCGAGACGCCGATGAAGACGTCGGCGCCGGCGATCGCCTCGTGGAGGGTGCCGGTGAAGTTCTCCGGGTTGGTGTTCTCCGCCAGCCAGTTGCGGTGCGGGTCGCTGGAGACATCGGCACTGCTGATGGCGCCGTTGCGTCCGCAGGCAATGATGTTCTTGGCCCCGCGTGCGGCAAGCAGCTGGATGATGGCGTTGCCGGCAGCGCCGACGCCGGAGATGACGATCTTCACGTCGTCGATCTGCTTGCCGACCACCAGCAGCGCGTTGGTGAGGGCGGCCAGGGTCACGATTGCCGTGCCGTGCTGGTCGTCGTGGAAGACGGGGATGTCGAGTTCCTCGCGCAGGCGGGCCTCGATCTCGAAGCAACGCGGAGCCGCGATGTCTTCGAGGTTGACGCCACCGTAGACCGGGGCGAGGGCCTTGACGATCTTGATGATTTCCTCGGTGTCCTGGGTGTCCAGGCAGACCGGCCACGCGTCGACGTTGGCGAACTGCTTGAACAGCGCGGCCTTGCCTTCCATGACGGGAAGTGCGGCGGCCGGGCCGATGTTGCCCAGGCCCAGGACGGCCGAACCGTCGGTGACCACGGCGATGGTGTTGCGCTTGATGGTGAGGTTGCGTGCGTCCGCCGGGTTCTCGGCGATCGCCATGCAGACACGGGCGACGCCCGGGGTGTAGGCGCGGGAGAGGTCGTCGCGGTTGCGCAGCGCCACCTTGGGCACTACCTCGAGCTTGCCGCCGAGGTGCATGAGGAAGGTGCGGTCCGAAACGTTGCGCACGCTGACGCCTTCGAGGGCCTCGAGCGCTTCGCGGATGAGCTGGCCGTGGGCCGCGTCGGTGGTGTTGCAGCTGACGTCGACGACGACGGTTTCGTGGCCGGATTCGGCGACGTCCAGAGCGGTGATGGAACCGCCGGCATTACCCACGGCAACGGCGAGTTCACTCGTTGCAGTAATCGTTGCTGGGGTTTCGACCCGCAGGGTCAATGAATAACCGGGGCTAGGGACAGCCATGAGTTCCTCCTCGAGAAAAGTTTTCCGTATAGTGGATACTATTATCTACAGGATGAAAATACAAGCCTATTTTGTGGCCTGGCTCATAGAATCCCGGTCGCGGGTTCCGGATCGCGGAAAAATTCCGGCACGCTCCGGTAAGTTATGTAGCAGAACGATTCATCGCTGCCCCCACTACAAGGAGCCTCGCCATGCCCGAGCCCAAAGCGTCATCCGGCGTCCAATCCGTTGAGCGCGCCTTTGAGCTGCTGGAAGTCATAGCTCGCGCCGGCGGCGAGGCGGCGCTCAGCGAACTTGCGGCAGACACTCCCCTGCCCCTGCCCACGATCCACCGGCTGCTGCGCACCCTGGTCGGCATCGGATACGTGCGTCAGCTCTCGAACCGCCGCTATTCCCTGGGCCCGCGCCTGATTCGCCTCGGCGAAGTCGCAAACCGCCAGCTTGGCGCGCTGGCCACCCCGGTCCTCAAGTCCCTGGTGAACAGCCTTGGCGAATCGGCGAACATCGCGGTGCTCGACGGCGACATGGTCACCTACATCGCCCAGGCGCAGTCGCCGCACTCGATGCGCATGATCACCGAAGTGGGGCGCCGGTCGACCCTTCACGGCACGGGCGTTGGCAAGGCCATCCTCTCCGTCCTGGACGACGACCGCGTGCGCAGGCTGGTCGACCAGGCCGGCATGGCCGTGGCCACCCCCAACACCATCGTCACCATGAGCCGCCTGTTCTCCGAGCTGGAACTCATTCGCGGCCGCGGCTACGCGATCGACGAAGAGGAGCAGGAGCTCGGTGTGCGCTGCCTGGCCATGGCCGTTCCCGGGGCCCCCACCCCGATGGCCATCTCCATTTCCGGGCCCGTCACCCGGGTGACCGACGAGTTCGCCGAGCGTGCCGTCCCGCAGCTGCGCAGCGCGGCCCAGCAGCTCTCTGATTCGCTTGCGGTGCGCGTGGACTAGGGAAGAACGCGCACCCCCAGAAACGGGCGCCGGGATCCTTGCACTCCGCATGGATCCCGGCGCCCGGGTTTTTAAGGTGCCCCGTGCGGAACCGGGCGACGCGTGTCCACCGCCCCACCCGACGCAACCCAGGCAGCGGCACTCGTTTGCCGCTCAAACAGGGAAAGGCGGGTGATCTCAGTGCCCATCACACCGATCACCCGCCGGCCCGCCGCAAACGGCGGACAGCAGTCCTATCCCATCACTTTATGCGTGTTTGAATTCGCTCCCCTTTGTTCGCCGGCCGATGGACTCCCCGGGCAGCTTCGCCCCGGGCTTCGCAAGTTCTTGGTGGTGTTGCTCGATCACCTGCTTGTATTCCTCCTCGCTCACCACCGGCACTTCCTCGCCGTCGGCGTCGATGAGCTTGCCTGCCTCGTAGTGGTCGCCGTCCAGCAGGCCGCGGATTTCTTCCTCGCGTACCATGCGCGGCGGGGCCGCAACAAACACCGACGCGTTCTTCTTCGGGGTGCCGAACTTCAGCTCGTTGAACAGCAGGTTGAGCAGGATTGCCATGACGGCCGAGGAGCTGATGCCCGAGTGGAAGATCGTGCCGAACCACGTCGGGAACGCGTCGTAGAAGTCCGGCTTGACGATCGGGAGGCAGCCGAAGGCGATCGAGGTGGCAACAATGACCAGGTTGAGGTTGCCTTCGTACTTCACCTTGCTCAGTGTCCGGATGCCCGATGCGGCGACGGTGCCGAACAGGACGATCCCGGCGCCGCCCAAAACCGCGGTGGGAACCGCTGCCACGACGCGGCCGAGGACCGGCAACAGGCCGAGGATCACCAGGATTGCGCCGCCGGCGGTCACCACGAAGCGGCTCTTGACGCCCGTGATCGCGACCAGCCCGACGTTCTGCGCGAAGGCGCTCTGGGTGAAGGTGTTAAGGAACGGAGCTACGATGCTGGAGGCCATGTCGGCGCGCAGGCCGTCGGCGATGCGCCGCGAGTCGACCTTCGTGCCCGCGATTTCGCCCACGGCCAGGATGTCTGCGGTGGTTTCGGTGAGGATCACCAGGACCACGATCACCATGGAGATGATGCCGCCCAGTTCGAAGACCGGCCAGCCGAAGGCCAACGGCTGCGGGAAGGCGAAGATCGCACCTTGGCCCACCTTGGAGAAGTCTGCCATGCCCAACAGCACGGCCAGCACGGTACCCAGCACCATCGCCAGGAGGATGGAAAGTCGTGAGATTGCGGCATTCCCCAGCTTGGAGAGCAGCAACGCAATCAGGAGCGTGGCGCCGGCAAGTCCGATGTTCTGCAGGCTTCCGTAGTTTTCGGCCTTGGCGTTGCCGCCCATGGCCCAGTTCGCCGCAACGGGCGTGAGCGAAATGCCGATCATGGTGATGACCACGCCGGTGACCACCGGCGGGAAGAACCGCACGATGCGGGCAAAGAAGGGAGCTATCAGGAATCCGATGACCGAGGCCGCAAGCACGGCCCCGAAGACCGCCTGGATCCCTCCGCCGCCGTTAACGATCGCCACCATGGTGGCCACTGAGGCGAACGAGGTGCCCTGCACCAGCGGGAGCTGGCACCCGAAGAACGGAATGCCGACGGTTTGCAGGATGGTGGCCAGGCCGCCGACGAAGAGGCAGCTGGCAATCAGCACGCCGACCTCCTCGGAAGACAGGCCCGCGGCACCGCCGATGATCAACGGCGGCGCAATGATGCCGCCGTACATGGTCAGCACGTGCTGCAGGCCGTAGGCGACGGTCCGCCCCAACGGAAGACGCTCGTCCTCCGGCCGAAGTTTGGTATTTTTGACTTGCGTAGCGTTCACAACTGACCTCCTAGTCGGTTGCTGCGATGGAGGGTGTGCCGGTGCTACTACACCGGCACACCCTTGTTATTCATCGCTTAGCAAAAGCCGGGCGTGTTTTCCCAGATCGAATGCGTGGAGGGGACTCCCTCACGCGTGATGGTTGCTTCAATGAGTCCGTACGGGCGGTCGGCCGCGAAGAAGACTTCATTCGGGTTGTCTTGGCCGAACGGAGTGAGGTCGACCAGGAAGTGGTGCTTGTTTGGCAGCGACATCTTGATCTCGTCGATCTCGGGATGCGCTTCGAGTACCGCGCGGCCCATTTCAAACATGGTCTGCTGCAGTGCGTACGAGTGGTTGTTTGCGAACTCCGACAGAAGGTGCGAACGAACCGAGGCGTAGATGGCGTCGAAGTCGAGGCCGCCGGCGTTGACAGCCGCCGTGTTGTAGCGCCAGCGGGCAGTCACGTCGGTCGCCAGGATGCGGTCCGAGGTTTCCTGCAGGGTGGTGAAACGGTCAACCGGGAAACCGTTGAACTCGCTGCCCGTGGACTTCAGGACCGTCAGGTCCTGGATCCCGGCCAGCAGGTTCTTTTCACCGTTGACGATCTCCAGGACCGCGGTACGAACCTCGGACTTGTTGCGGGAGAACGCGTGGTCGTGGTCGTTGATGCGGTCCCAGAAGTACTGCTCGGCAGCCCAGCGCCCGCCGGTGATCCAGTCGAACTCGCCGGTGAAGTGGCTTCCGAGCCGAACCAGGAAATCCTCGACAGCACCGACGCCATCACGCGCCAGGCCGTAAACGGTGTTCTTCTGCGTATCGGTCGGGACCACCAGGCCGTTGTCGCCATCGATGTGGGCCTTGGTGAAGTCGCCGTGCAACTGGGACGTCACGTTGAGGTCTTCGATCTCGTGGCGGTCGGTGTCGCGGGTGATCTTCACCAGTCGGACTTCGGCCTTGCCGTACTGGTTCTTGCCCAGAACGATCTTGGTCGAAACCGCGGTATCGGTAGTTGTGGCAGTCATTGTATTAGCTCCCTCGGTACGTGGAAAATGCAAACGGGCTGATAAGAAGGGGTACGTGGTAATGATCAGCGGTGTTGCTCACCAGGAAATTGATCGTCACCCCGGGGAAGAAGGTTTCCGTACCCTTCGACCCGAAGTAGGCACCGGTCTCAAACGAAACGCGGTATTCACCTGCCTCAACCTGCACCGGTCCAAGGTTTGCGATCCGACCATCACTGTCGGTCACCCCGGATCCGATTTCTTGCCAACCGGATGCCGTCTTGGCTTCCAGCGTGGCCTTGACACCGGAGGAAGGCCTCCCGGTCCCGGTGTCGAGAACGTGGGTTGTGATGTGGCTACGAGTGGTCATAGCTGTGCTCTCAGAGCTCCTCGAGAAGGAATGTGGTGGATGCGCCTAGCGCGCGTGTACTGGTTCGAAAAGGGCTTCCAGGCGAAGCAAGGCGATCTCGCGCAGCTGCTGGCCCACCTCGCGGACTTCGGTGCCGGCATCGTTCGACATGCGGCGGTTCAGCTCGGCCAGGATTTCTTCGCTGCTCCGGCCCGCGGCGCGGATCAGGAACACCCGGTCAAAACGCCGTTCGTAGGCTTGGTTTCCCGCGAGCAGCGCCGACTTGATGTCGTCGTCGAGGTTGAGCGCCGCTTGTTCGCCACGGCTCAGCGTTGCCTCAGTGGACCCGCCTTCGGCGCGTTCTCCGATGCGAGGATGGTGCGCCAGGGCCGACGCGATTTCGGTTTCCGCGAATGGAAACGCGGCGTTTTCCGCATGGGTTGCGAGGTCTTCAACGGAGCTGAACGGCCTGTTTTCGACGATGGAATCGATCCATCGCTCAACGTCCAGGCACGGTCGCAGGACGCCGGCCGCGGCCGGTGCGTCGAGGGTGTTGAAAATCGACAAATCCATGGGTGATCAGCTCTTTCGAATCATTCTTGCCACGCCCAAACGCTGAACACCCTTACCACCGGCGGGGCCGGCTTCGACTCGATGTTTTTGAATCGTGGAAACTTTCTTTCGTTCAATGTAAGCGGCATCACAGTGTCCGCGTCAAGGGTTGAACCAAAAAAGTTTCATTGCGTCGCAGATGCCCGAAAGCACGCCTCGTGCACCCGAGGAGTTTCGCCGAAACCCTTGCGGACGGGACTCGAGTGTGATGATAATTATTCCGTACTACAAAAGTTAGATTCCGCAATATGAAAACTTAGACCCGAAGGGGGTAGCATGAACACCGTTCGCTCGGCAGCCGAATCACCCAAGGGGCATGGCGTGCCACTGGACACGAAATCGCCCGCCGCCCCCTGCACGGGCATGTTCGACCCCATCCAGGGCTTGGACCCCGATTTCGGCCCACGAAAGACAACGCCCCGGGAACCCGGGCCATGGTGGTCGTGGTTGCACCGGAACAAGGCACGCAGCTAGGGCCCTCAAGCGGTTGGCCAGCACCACCGCCCCACAAGACCACGAGGGGATGTCATTGGAGGCGCCATGACATCCCCTCGTTTTGCTGCCCGAAAACAGCGCTGCTCGCCCGGGTGGCAGATGCTCCATGATGGCCCTGGCAGTGGCGCTTCGTGATCGGCAATCGACAGTCGAAGGGCGGTTTGCCGCCGGGCGACGGTGGGAAACCGCCGGAAAGCGCCCTCCTGGATCCAACGACCGGCCGCTTCCGGCACGAGCCTCCGTCACATCCAATGGCCCCGGGGCGATCCCGGGCATCTTAAGGTCCAGCGGATGGCCGGCCCGCCTGCGCTCGGCACCTGTGCCAACGGCTATCCGCCGCAGTACCACGCCCATGACCACGCATGGTTCGTGGATGCCAAAAACCCGCCCAGCGGCAGGTGCGCTGGGCGGGCGGGGTGTTGGGGTCAGGACTGTGCGTCCGCCAGGTGGATTTGCGGGGCAGCCGCAATCCGTCCCCGCTGCCTCCACGACAGCCCGAGGTACAAAAGGAAACTCGCAGCAAACGCCGGGATCGTTGCCCCGAGCGGGCTTGGGACCAGGTACGTCAGCGCATAGGAGACTCCCGCCCCGACAACCCACACGGCCACGGCCAGCCAGTTGACACCGGCGACGTACCAGTACGATCCGCCGTCTTGCCGAAGGATGTCGCTCGTGTAGTTGCGGCGCTTGAGCAGGTAGTAGTCGACGATCATGATCGCGAAGACCGGGACAAAGAAGGCGCCGATCAGGACCAGGAAGTCGGTGAACTGGTCCAGGAGTGCCAGCCACGTGGCACCGATGATCGACACCGCCCCCACGACAAGCGCCGTTCCCAGGAACGGCAGTTTCCGCCGCGACTGGGCGTTGACGACCGAGGTGACCATGCCATAGACGACCATCGAGTTCGTGGCCATGACCGACAGGAAGATCACGATCGCCAGTGGAGCCCCGAACGCGGCGACAACAACGGTGGGATCGAACTCAGCTGCTTCTCCCCCGGTGAGAATCACGTAGCCGATGGCGGTGGCGCCGAGGGCCATCGACAACACTGTGGAAATCGTGTACCCAATGCCTGAACCCAGCATTCCGGAACGACCGTCGCGGGCCAGGCGGTTGAAATCCGCAGACAGAACGGTCCAGGAAATGGCCGTGGAGATCACGATATCCAGAACGGTGATTGGCGTGTACCCGAGCGAAGCGTCAACTGGAATCGCGTTGAATTCGGCAGGGCTGTAGGCCCCGAAAGCCACGAAGAAGACGTAGGCCATGATGCCCAGGATGAGCACAGCCAGCCACGGCTCCACGCGGGCGATCCCGGAATGTCCGAACATGGCGAGTGCGACCACCAGCGTCTGGCAGAGCACTGCGAAGAGGATCGGATTCGAGAATCCCGTGAGCGATTCGACGAGGTAGTTGACCGTGACGCCGGCCAGCATGGCCTGCACCCAGCTCCAGCCCATCAGCACGACGACGTTCGCCGCCACCGGCAACAGGCTCCCTCGAATGCCGAATGCGCCTCGGGTGATGGCCATGGTTGGCAGTCCGGTGCGCGTGCCGATGTTGCCAATCAGGACCAGGACCACGGAGCCCAGGATCGTGCCGGCCAGAATCAGCCCCAGCACGGGGCCGAACGACAGACCCGGGATGAAAAATGTGCCGGTCAGCATCGTCGTCACGACGAGGTTTGCCGCAAGCCAGATCATGCCGATCCGGCGGGCGCCAAGGGTGCCCTTGATGGCGCCGAAACCTTCTGAATCGCCCTCAAGCCGCTGCTCAAGCCTCCGATAGACGTTCACTGGGCGCTCGCTACAGCTGCCGGTGCTGGCGACAGGTGTTCGTGAACCGCTACCAGGGTGCCGTCCGCAGCCCTGCTGAAGACTATGGTTTCCCGCTCCATGTATGAATCCGTGGTGATCTCGCCGGGTTCGGTTCCCACTTCGATGCTCGTGGAGACGTCGTGGGCAAAGACTGCGCCCCCAGGAAAGAGGTTGACCTGCTGGTTGCTCGAGATGCAGCTCGTGACGCGCCATCCATCGGCGATCCAGCCGGCCCACAGCACCTCGTAGCTGGCACGGTCTTCCAGCCTGTTGGGTTCCGTATGGAAAATGAACGACGCATCCGGAGCAAAGGCCCCGAAGTATCGCTCGGTGTCGGTCGCGGTGAACGCATCGACGATCCTGGCTGCGGCCGCGAGGACCTCGTGCTCGAGCGGGGTAACTGTATTCATGGGGAATCTCCGTGGGCTGAGCATCCGGACCCGGACACTGTGAAGTGACGCACATAGATGTATATCATAAGATTACCCCTAGGCAACAACTGTTTACTCATGGTGATCTTGATGATGGGTCGAATCCATCCGCACGGTCGGAAATCCAATGCCTGGTTCGTTTTTTGGCCAATGCCCTACCCGGTAGGAACTTCAGGGCTCAGCATCTACCCCCAGGGGGAAAGGTCCCACCCGCCGGGAAACCTCCGGCCAACTTCAAATGGTCCCTTCCACGGGAAAACTGCATCCACGTTAACGCAAGACGCTCGGCAGGGACATCCCTGCCGAGCGTCTGGCTTACAGCCGCTGCCTGCCAGCCACCTGCGGCGGCCGCCCAAACCCTACCGGGCTAGGCGTCGCCGCCT